>DASXYY010000029.1:0-97626 GCA_036502225.1 Opitutaceae bacterium | reverse complement strand
GGAAGTGATCGTCAGATTGCCCTGGATTGTGGTGGTGCCTGTGTTCGAAAGCACCACGTCTCCCGTGCCGGAATTGATCGTGAGGCTGCCCTGTTCCAGCACATTGCTTCCGTTGGCGATGGTGACCAGGCCGCCGGCGCTGTTGATGCTCGTCGCACCCTGGAACACGACGCCACCGCCGTTGGCGACAGTAACATTGGAGGCGGTGTCAGCGACGACGAACGTCGTTCCTTGCACGTCGACACTGTTATTACTGCCCAAAGTAACGTTGCCGCCACCGGCCCACACCACCAAGTTGCCTTCAACCGTGGAAGGCCCCGATTGACCGACATTGATACTCGGGTTCGTGCCGCCGTCCACGAGCAAAGCCTTGCCGAACACGGTCGAAGACAATGCCACCGAATTGGCGGCAAACCCGATCGTGCCGGTTCCGCCCACCGTTTGGAGGGTGGCATTGGGTGCCACCGTAACCGAACCGCTCGTCAGATTGGTCGTCAGTGACTGCCAACCGGAACCGAAGATCGCCAGCGATCCATTGGTTTCGAAATAGCTTAGCGGCTCGAGCCAGGTGGAAACATAGAAGCCCGCCGCGTTGATCACGCCGGTGTTGCCGATGGCGACGCCATTCGGATTGATCAGATAGACACTGCCGTTCGACGAAATCTTGCCGTTGATCGTGGTCATTCCACCACCTGTCACCTGATTCAGAATCGACGACGCGGCCGACGGCAGCGTGAACGTGATCTGATCGCTGGCCGTGGACGTGCCGCCGTTGGCGGTGCCGTCCCAGAAATTGGTCCAGCTCAGCACGGAATTTTCCGTGGTCGAGGTGACCGTGAGGCTGTTGCTCGACGCACCGCCGCCGGTTGTCGTCACGGAGCCGTTAACCACAATCAGGTTGCTCGGTCCGGTGGTGGGTGTGCTCGCCCAAGCGGGAACCGTCAGAGAGCCGGCCGCCAGTGCGATGAGGAACGCTTTCGTCGTCATTAGTTGATAGGAATTTGTACTAGATATAATTACGCCAATGCCAAATCGGCAGGAGAGAGTAGTATCCTGCAAATGGCAAGAACACTGTAGCTCGCGCCCGGAACTTTATTTGATGCGGAACGCAGCCACCTCGTGCGGCAGGCGCACGATCCCGTGGACCACCTCATCGCCGGCCGACGAACATACCTCAAAAACCGCCGCCACCGGCAATCGCTCCCACGCCACCTCCTCACCTGCCCCAGCGCCGCAGCCGATATCCAGGGTATATTGGCCCGGACTCAGCTCCATTTTGAACCGGAGTGATACGGCCCGCTGTTCGCCAGGACCGACACGATCGATGAGCCGGTTTACAACTCGCAAGCCCGTTGCGAATACCACCTGCCCGTGGCGGTCACGCAGCTCACACCCCGCGCTCGCATAATCGACGCCACGCTGGCTCTCCAATACCAGAACGACGCGGCACCATTCTCCCAATCGATACACGGAGGACGCCCCACCCGCTTCACTCAACGTCCAAGCTTGGGCAATGCGAACTTTACCGTCGCCGAGACGCTTGACCGCGGACAGATCCAATGGCGTCGCCGTTGGCAATGCCAGGGGCTTCAGATCGGAAGAATTGCTGGTGGCCGCAACCGAGTTTCCGGCTTCGGCCGACATCGCGGCCAGATATTCACGCACGCAGGCGGAAGCGTCGCCCTGGAACCGCGGCTTGCCCTGATGCAACCAAAGAGCGCGTTGGCACAAATTTAGAACGAACCCCGTGTCGTGCGTCACAACCAGCATAGTCACGCCCCGATCCATCATCTCGCGCATGCGCCGGTTGCATTTTTGCTGAAAGAGAATGTCCCCGACGCTCAACGCCTCGTCGACAATTAGAATATCCGGCTGCACCGCGACCGCTACCGCGAACGCCACCCGCATCAACATACCGGTGGAATAGGTCCGCACCGGTTGTTCGATGAAGCCTCCGATCTCCGCAAAGGCTTCGATTTCCGGGAAACGCCCGTCCATGTCGGCCCGGCTGATCCCCAGGATGGAGCCGGCGAGATAGACATTTTCCCGGCCGGTGAAGTCAGGATTGAAGCCAGAGCCCAGCTCAAGCAGCGCCGTCACCCGCCCGTTCAGGCTGCATCGGCCCGAGGACTCCTTGAGCGTTCCGGCGACGATCTGAAGCAGCGTGCTCTTTCCCGCTCCGTTGCGCCCAATGATGCCAAAGGCTTCGCCCCGATTGACGGAAAACGAAACGTCCTGCAGCGCATGCACCGCTCCCTTGCTGCTGCTCGCCTCATTTCCAATCCAGCCCAACCCCCGCCCAAACCACCGCCATAGCGGCACATCGCGCTCGTAGCTCTTGGAAAGATGGCTGACTTCAATGGCAGGCATGGATGCAAAAAGGGGCGACCATTTTATTGGCCGCCCCTTCGTTAGCGTAAATTTAAATCAACTTACCATTACGGCGAGGGCGCCGTGTAGCTGACCGTGTTACTGGACGTGTTGTCCGGCGTGATGTTGTTCAGGTTGCCGGTGAGCGAGTCGGCCGACAGGTTGATCGGACCGTTCGTCGAGTGCACCGTCAATTGGCCGGCCACATTCACCGGCGAGCCGAAGCTCAGGCTGCCCAGCGTCGTGATGCTGAGCGTGCTGCCGAAGTTCGAGGTGCCGGTCGTGTTGAACGTGCCCGCCGTCGAGGTCAGCGAAGCCGCCCCGTTCACATTGCTGGCGTCCAGGAGGATGTTGCCCGCCTGCGAGAACGTCACGGCGCCGGGCGTGTTGAACGCGACCCCGCCGGCGTAGGAACCATGCGCGCTCGTCAAGGAGACGCTGCCCGCCGTGAAGCTCGAGGTGCCGGTCACGTTGAACGAGCCCGTGCCCGCATCCGTGATCAGGCTGCCCGTGCCCGCGTCGGTGATCGACAGGGTGCCGCCCACCGTCGCCGGCGTACTCGTCGTCGCCGCGATCAGGGTCGTCGTGTTCACGTCGTCCACCGTCGTGTTGCCTGCCGACCAGAACCACAGCGCCCCGCCGAGGTTGTTGTTGTCGCCGTTGAAGTTCACGTTTCCGTTCGTCGCCTTCAGGTTCGTCGTGCCGCCGATCGTCACCACCGCGCCCGCGTCTTCGATGATGTCACCGGAGCTCGCCGTCGCCCAGAAGTTGCCGGCCGTGCCGGTGTTGATCCCGTGGTAGTGGTCGGTCGCCGCTTCCGTGATCATCACGGTCGCGCCCGCCGCCGTGCCATTGGTCGTATCCACCGTGATCGCGCCGTAGTTGTTGCCGGCGTTGTTCAGGGTGACCGCGCCGCCGTCCGTCAGAAACGTCGGGTTGCCGTACACGCTGATCGAAGAGCCCGTCGCCTGCGTGATCGCTCCGGCGGAGGCCGCCGTCGTCGATACCCACAGGGTGGAGCCGCCGCTCACATTGCCCAACGTCGTCGAGCCGCCGTTATCCAGCGCAATCGCGCCGGAGGCGTTCAGGCCGATCGGCACCGCGCTCGGAATCACGTTCGCACCCGTCAGGGTGATCGTGCCGTGGGGCGCGCCAAAGTTCACCGCGGTGGTCGTCGAGGGCACCGTCAGGCCGCCACTCTCGATCACATTGCCGTTCCAGCTCGAGATCGAAACCGTGCCGGTGTAGCCCGCATTCGCGATCGTCACGCCGGCGATGTTCGCCGTCTGGCCTTCCGCGTACGTCAGGTTTCCAACGTTGCTCCCGCCGGTCAGATCAAAGCTTACCGCGCCTAGCGAATTGGACGTGTTGTTCGACACGTTGATCGATCCGCCCGAGGTGAAGCTCACCGGGCCGAATACCACGACCGGGGAGTTCGCCGTATCGGAAATCCCGCCGGTGCCCGTGCTTGTGAACGTCGCGCCGCCCGTGCCAGCCAGGTTGATGCCGCTGCCCAAGGTGATCGCCTTCGAGTCGGTGATCGACACCGCCGCCGCGCCCGAATCCACCGCATTCCACACCGTCACCGGCGCGGAGTCGGAGGCGAGCGAGACGTTGCCCGTGCCGCCCGAGAAGGCAAATTGCCCTAGGGAACCCGTGCCGGCGAAGATCACGGTCGTCGCGTTTGCTCCGGTCGTCGAGACCCAGAGGCTGCCCAGCGCGTTGCCGATCTGGACCTGCGCCGCATCGCCCATGATCAAGGCCGCGGACGCTCCGTTATTGATCGCCACTTCGCCGCTGGCCACCAGCGGCGTGGTCGTGGTGCCCAATTGGATCGTGCCCGTGCCCGCCGCGTAAAGCGCGAGGCCACCCGTCGCGATTGCGCCCGAGGCGTTCGTGATGTTGCCGCCGCTGCCCACCGAGAGGCTGCCGCTCGAGATCGCGCCCAGGCTTACGCCGGTCGACTCTTGCACTGTCACCGCCGAGGAGCCGGACGGGACGCTGATGGTCCCAAATGAATCGGTGCCGCCGGTCGTTCCCAGCGCGATCGAAGAGGCTCCGCTATCCGTGATCGTCACGTTGCCGCCGACCGTCACCGTGTTGGCCACAGTCGAAACATTGCCCGTGCCGGTGAAGCCCAGCGCGCCGCCAATGTTGATCGCGTCGCCGCTGGTCACGCCCAAGGCAAGCGTGCTCGCAGTGATCGCCGCCGGACCAGAAATGTTCGAAGCGCCCAGGGCGAATCCATTCGAGCCGTTCAGCAGCGTGAAGCCGCCGCTGCCTGCCGTCACCGCCGCGGAAGCGATATCGTCCGCCTGCGCCGTCGTACCCAGGCTGATCGAACCGGACGCGCTGAACGCGTCGGTGTGGTTCAGTGTAAGCGCGCTTGTCGAGCCCGCGTCAGTGATATTGCCGCCCGTGCTGGTAATGGTCAGCGAGGGGGCGTTCAACGCCGTGGCCGATGAGGGCGCAAGGGTGACGTTGCCCGAAGCCGAAACGTTCACCGAACTGCCCATCAGGGCCGTATAGGTCGCGTTGCCGGTGGTCGAAAAATTCACCGAACCCGAGGAAGTATTGCCCGAGAGCGCATAAGTGGCGCCCGTGACATTGCTGCCACCCGAAATTCCGCCGTTGGTCGCATTCAGATTATAAGCTCCAGTGACCGTCGCCGCCGGTGCAACGAGGTTTCCGGTCGACTGCGTGGCGGAAAAATTGCCCGCCGTCACGGTGCCGGAGCTGGTGATGAACGAAGCCGAGACCCCAAAATTGCCGGTGCCGAGGTTGCTGGTCGCCAGATTCACGGGATCCGAAGTCGGATCGGTCAGGCTGAAGTTGCCGGACGTTGAATTGGCGCTCACCGATGCGATGTCGGCGTTCGTCAGGTTGACGTTGCCCGTGGTCGTCGTGAACGTCGCCGTGGTGCCCAGGAGGTTGGCCGTGAACATGCCGCCATCCTGAACGACATTGGAGGCGCCCGAATTGACTGTGGTGCTGCCGTCGACCGTCACCGTATTGCCATCGGTTAGCCAAATGCCCGTACCCGAGGTGGCCGCGCTAGTGAGCGTCAGGCTGCCTTGAACGGTCGTGGTGCCTTCACCCGACATCGAAATGGCGTTGGTTCCGGAATCGACCGTGACATTACCCTGAGCCAAGACGTTGCCAGCGTCGCCAAAATCGACCCAGCCGCCGCCGGAATTGACCGAAACGGCGCCCTCAAACACGGCGCCCGCATTGTCGCCGATGTCAACGTTCGTCGCAGTGCCAGCGACAATGAGAGTCGACCCCTGGACCTGAACGGCGCCGCTTCCGCCTGCCCCGATGTTCGCTTCGCCGCCGCCGCCCCAGACGACGAGATTGCCCGCGATCGTGGCGGGACCGTCGGACCCGATATTGATCGTCGGGTTCACCGTGCCGCCCGAAACGAGCAGCGCATTTCCGAGAAGATTGCTGGAGATTTCGACGTCATTGGCCGCCAGTCCGATGGTGCCCGAGCCGCCAATCGTCTGAATCGACGCATTCGGAGCGACGGTGATCGTGCCGGAGAGATTGGTCGTCAACGACTGCCAGCCCGATCCGAAGATCGCCAGCGTGCCGTTGGTCTCGAAATTGCTGAGCGGCTCCAGCCAGGTGCTGACGTAGAAGCCGGCCGCATTGATCACGCCGGTGCTGCCGACCGTGACGCCGTTCGGATTGATCAGGTAGACGTTGCCGTTCGAGCTGATCTTGCCGTTGATCGTGGTCAGGCCCGAGCCCGTCACCTGGTTCAGGATCGACGAAGTCGCCGACGGAAGGGTATAGGTGATCTGGTCGTTCGCGGTAGAGGTCCCGCCATTGGCGGTGCCGTCCCAAAAGTTTGACCAGCTCAGCACCACATTGTTGGTCGTGGTGGTGATGGTGAGATTATTGGTGCCGCCACCGGTCGTCGTAGCGGTACCATTTACCATCAACAGATTGTTGGAGGTGGTGACCGGGGTATTGCCCCAGGCCGGGATCGTGAGTGAGCATGCGACCGATGCCAGTAGAAGAGCTTTCTTCCACGGCTGGCCAATGCTCCGTTGATTCTTCGTCGTCGTCATAGATTGATATGAATTTTGGTCTAGATATTTTTACGCCAATACCAGCCCGATAGAAAGCTCTGGCACCCAAAGGTTGGCAAGAGAATATTTTTCACAGAAAAGCTCCAGATTGAGCCTAGGAACACGTAATATCCAGCATTGCCATTCTAGCCGACATCGTATGCAACTCACGGTCAATACGCAAGTCACACGCTACCAGCGTGAACCCGCCGCACGTTAAATGATCCTACTTTTTGCACGCCGTGTTTCCGCACTTGTTGCGGTCCTAATTGTCGCGACTTCTTTGGTTAGGGCCGAGCACCCAAATAGCAGTCCGAAGCCCCCTTTTTACTTTAAAAGGATATTTCTTAGCGACAGCGCCACTCGGGTGTTCCTGTTGCACCTTCCACCCAAAGGGCCGCAAGTCGGTGTCGATAACCTCCCCCTGCTCTCGACGGAAGAGTTCAGCAGCTATATCCGCACGTATCTCGGGCAGGAAATCACCCGCGATTCACTCAGTCGATTGATTCAGGGCATCACGGATTACGCCCACCACCATGGCCAACCCCTGGTCAATGTGTCTGTCCCGCCACAAAATGTAGCCGACGGCGACGTTCACCTAGTTGTGGTATTGGGTCGCTATAACCTAAAGCGCCTCATAGTAGCGAATACCGAGGCGAAGGCGGGCAGCTTGGTGCCACGTCCTAACGACGGAACAATCATCGTCGACGACGAGCCGTCGCTCGCTTCGAACGCGTTCCTCAAAGCAATGACACCCTACTTTGGACAGCCGATCACCGATGAGTCAGTCAACAAGATGGTCGACGATATCGACAAATATTTGCAAGCGCGCGGCGAAATCCTGGCGCATTGGAGCTTGCCGAGGCAGTACGTTTCGACGGGCATGCTGCGAATCGGCGTCACGGTGGGCCGTTATCCGATCCGTCGCGTCATCGTGGCCGAAACTCCGAGAGCCGCTCAAGGCGTGGTCGTGGGTCCGAATTCGGGCGTCGCCCTGGCTCCCAGCTTTCCGCTCTTCGACACCCGCGAATTCAAAAAGCTGGTCGCCGGCTACGTGGGAACCCCGATCAGCCGCCAAGCCATCGTCAAACTGCGGCAGTCCATCGTCGACTACGTGAAGGCCCATGATCGGCTGGCCGTTTCGGTGCCCGACCCTGAGGTCGACCTGTCCAAGGGCGAACTTCGCCTTTCGGTCGTCATCGCGCGTTACGGCCAGGTGTCGTTCCGGGGAAACAAATGGTTCAGCGACAGGACCCTTCTCAACTCGCTTGGATTTCATCAAGGAGACGAAATCCGCGTCTCGGAATTGGAGGGGGCGGTCAACCGAACCAATCAGAGTGCGTTCCGCCACGTCGACGTGCTTTTGAACGGCACTACCACGAGTTCGGCGCAAGATGGCGAGGTTCCGATCGCCGTCCAGGAAAACGAAGTGCGGCCGATCCGGTTCTCCGCCAGCTACGACGACACCGGAAACGATACCATCGGCAACAACCACTACACCGGTGCGGTGACGGTGGGCGACCTATGGGGATTGGACCACCAATTTGTCTACCAGTACACGACGACGGACAACAATCGCGAATATGAATCAAACTACGCCAACTACCGCGCCAACCTGCCGTGGCACGATTACATCACCGTAGCTGCATCGTACACCGACTACAATGCGGTGTTGATCGACGGAAAGTTCGACTCCAAAGGCGACGATGTCGTCCTGGACGGGCGTTATGTGCATCCGATTTTCGGCGACACCTGGTCGCTTGAGCTCGCCGGGGGATTCGATTACAAGGAGATCAATTCCGACCTCCATTTCGGCACCCAGAACGTCGACACGTTCCAACTGGTGGACTCGATCGCCCAGTATACCGCCAGCGCGACTTACGTTCAGCACGACCAGACCGGCAGCTGGGTGGCTGGGTTCACGCTCAACGGGAGCCCCGGCAATTTCAACGACCGAAATACCAATTCCCGATTTCAAGGAAAGATCGGTTTCGATCCCACGACGGGCGAGCATCTGCTGACCAGCGAAACTCCAGTCGGTGGCCCCAACGCGGAGGCGCGGTACATCTACGGCACGGCCACGCTTCAACGGCTTTTCCTGCTGCCCGCCGATTTTCAGCTGCTGCTCCGGGGCCAAGGTCAGCTTTCGAGTTCGCGCCTGCTGAGCGCCGAGCAAATGTCCATCGGCGGTTCCGCCACGGTGCGCGGCTACGATGAACGCATCGAATCCGGAGACGACGGGTGGCAGGGAACCATCGAACTCCATTCGCCGGCCGGAAGCCTTCATCTGCCGTTCGCACCCAAAACCTACCAGCCGCTCCAATACCGCTTCCTGGCTTTTTACGATATGGCCGACGTCATGCACGATCATCCCAATTCGAATGATACCGACCAGCCCTTGAACCGGTTGGCAGGCACGGGGGTCGGCCTGCGGTGCAATTGGGCTTCGAACTTCAGCCTTTCCGCCGACTACGGCTTCCAAACCGAGAGCACGGGCCGCGGCTTCCTGGCCCAGCCAAATCCTCGACGCCGCGGCCACATCCAAGCGACCATCTCCTATTGAGCATCCACATCGGTCATCATTTTTTCGGCGCCGGCAACGTCGGCGACGATCTGATGCTGGCCGGTTTTCTGCGGACCGTTCCGGAGACGTATCGCGGAAAGCTGACCTGCTGCGTGCCGTTTGATCGATCGGCGCTGGCCCTTCGGTTTCCGGAAGTCGAGTGGCTGCCCTACGACGACGGCTCGCGAAATCGGGCGATTCGCTCCTGCCAGGTGTGGCTGGGCTTGGGCGGATCCCCGTTTCAAAGTGCCGTCTCGCGGTGGTTTGTCGATCACTTGGCGCAGGAAGCCCGGCTCTGCGAGCAGGCGGGCAAGCCCATGTATTTTCTGGGCGTGGGCGGACAGGACCCGGCGGCGTTCGAGGTGCCGGAAATTCAAAGCATCTGTCGGCAGGCGCGCACCGTTTGGACGCGCGATCAGGCCACGGCCGATCGAGTGGCCAAAATCGGCGGCTCGGCCAAAGTCGCCGCCGACCTCGCGCATGTTCATCTGGCCGCGGTTCCGCCTCCGGCCGCCCGGTCCGGCCGGCTGACCGCGGTCTTGAATTTCGATTTTGCCGATTGGCCCGGCCTTCCAGCGTTTCTAAAGGGTTTCGACGCCTTGAACGCCGGCGAGCGCGTCTGGGCCGCCCAGGAGTCACGCGAACTTCCCGGAGCCGAGCGTTGGCTGCATGCGCGGCTATCGGCCCCCGAACAGGCGCTTTGGCGCCTGCAGCCCATTGAGCGCGGGTCCGTTGCGGATTCGCTTTCCGCGTGGCCGACGGGCGAATGGCAGATATCGAGCCGCTATCACGCGACCCTCGTCGCCGCTTGGGCCGGCTCGAAGACCGTCGTTCTCGCCACCAACGAAAAGCTTCGCGGGGCGGCTTCCGAAACGCGCTTTCCGCTCGTGGAAATGAACGCCGGCCGCCATGCCTCCGAAATCGCTTCGCAGGTCATCCGCCTCTTCCAGGAACCCCCTCCGCCCCATTCCCGCGATCATCTCCAACGGCACGCAGCGCTTGCAGCGAAGGCTTGCGCTGAGTTCTTCGCCGCTGTGGGTTGAGGTTCTTCATGCAGAAAGCCTTTGTGACCGGCGCAGCCGGATTCATCGGGTCCAATTTGGTCGACCGCCTCCTGGCGGACGGCGTCCACGTCACCGGCTGGGACAATTTCTCCACCGGGCAGGAGCGATTCCTGGACGGCGCGCGTCCGCATCCAAATTTTTCCCTGGTCCGCGGTGACAACTTGGACCTGCCCGCGTTGACCGCCGCGATGCGCGGCTGCGACGTGGTCTTCCACCTGGCGGCGAACGCGGATGTCCGCTTTGGCACCGACCATCCGCGCAAGGATCTGGAGCAGAACACCGTCGCCACGTTCAACGTGCTCGAAGCCGCGCGAGCGAGCGGCATCAAAAAATTCGCGTTTTCCTCGACCGGCTCGGTGTACGGCGAAGCGCCGTTGATTCCGACGCCCGAAGATGCGCCGTTCCCGATCCAGACCTCCCTTTACGGGGCGTCCAAGGTGGCCGGTGAAGGCATGATCGCCGCCTATGGCGAAGGCTTCGGCCTGGAAGCCTACATCTTCCGCTTCGTTTCCATCCTGGGAGAGCGTTACACCCACGGGCATATTTTCGATTTCTACCAGCAGCTCCTGGAGCATCCCGGCCACCTGCGCGTGCTGGGGGATGGATTGCAGCGCAAGAGCTACCTGTACGTGCAGGACTGCGTGAACGCGATCCTCCACGTGATGCGGACCGGCACCGCCCGCGCCGCCCGGCACCACGTGCAGATCTACAACCTGGGCACCCCGGAATATGTGCAGGTCAAGGACAGCGTGCGCATCATCGGCGCCACCCTGGGCCTGCAGCCGGCGCTGCAGTTCACGGGCGGCGACCGCGGCTGGATCGGCGACAATCCGTTTATATTTCTGGATACAAAGAAGATCGCGGGCACCGGGTGGAAGCCGGCGCTCACCATCGAGCAGGGGATTGTGAAGACCTTGCGGTGGCTGCAGGAGAATCGCTGGGTCTATGACGCCCGGCATTAAAGCGCGGGGCCCGGTAGCCGGGGGCGGTGACCCCGGCGCCGGCGACGTCAAACGCGGAACCGCCGGGGTCAGCGCCCCCGGCCACATCAGGAAATGAAAATCGTCCTCACCGGCAGCAGCACCGGCATCGGCGCGGCCCTGGCGGCGCGGCTCGTGAGCCGCGGCCACCTGGTCTGGGGCCTCGCCCGCTCCCCCAGCCCGGCGGCCTCCCGCTCCTCGCGGGCCGACGTGGCCGATTGGCCGTCCGTCGCGGCCGCCGCCGAATCGGTGAAGGGCGAATGGGGCACGATCGGCGCGCTCGTATCCTGCGCCGGGATACAGGGCGAGATCGGCCGCACGATCTCCACCGATCCGGCCCGCTGGGCGGCGACCGTCGGGGTCAACCTGCTCGGCACCTATCATGCGATCCGGGCCTTTCATTCCCTGCTCCGGCCGGCCGCGCCGGCCCGGGCCAAGATCGTCTGCTTTTCCGGCGGCGGCGCGACCAAGCCGCGGTCGCATTTTTCCGCCTATGGCGCCGCCAAGACCGCGGTCGTGCGCCTGGTCGAGACGATCGCCGAGGAGGAGCGCCAGCCGGTTCCGGAGAGCGGACCGCTCGACATCAACGCGATCGCGCCCGGCGCGATCAACACACGCCTGACCGATGAGGTCATCGCCCAAGGACCGATCCTGGCCGGACGCGCCGAATACGAAGCCGCCCTCAAACAGAAGCAGACGGGCGGCGCCTCGCTGGATCGGGCCCTCGATCTGGTCGAATGGCTGCTTTCGGCCCGGAGCGACGGCGTGACCGGCAAGCTGATCAGCGCGCCCTGGGACCCTTGGGACAAGCCGGAAGCCGGCTTGAGGAGCCGCCTGACCGCCGCCAACGACGACGTTTACACCCTCAGGCGCGTGACCCCGCCCGGAACACGCGGTAGTTCAGGATCGTGATGACCACGATCGTGCTCGGCGGGACGGAAAAGGCATTCGACCAAAACTGATTCCAGCCGAGCCGATAGAAGCAAAGCAGAAAGACCCCATACTGCAGCCCGGCGCCCAACGCCGCGGTGAGTCCGTATTCAACCAGTTGCTGGTGCCAGTCGCGCCGGGAGCTTCGCAAGGCCCAAAAGCGGTTGAGACCGTAGTGAGTCGCCAGGCTGACAAAATAAGACACCCAAAACGTCGGTTGGGGAGCGAGGGAACGATCCAACACGGGCACTAGGCCAAGCCGGACCACGAAGGCCACCCCTCCCACGATCCCAGATTTAAAAAACCGGACTTGCGTCTCTTTGGAGGGCAGCATGCGTTGGCCTGTCATACAACAGCGAATGAATCCACCGGCGCCATCCCAAATCCGCTTTGCGCAAATCGGTTGTGGATTAATCGGTAAGAAGCGGGCGGCCGCGCTCAAGACGTTGGCGCCGGACGCGGCGCTGGCCTGCGCCTGCGACACCGACCGCTCGCGGGCCGAGGCGCTGGCCGCGTCCGTGCCTGGCTGCCGCGTTGCCGGATCGATCGAGGAAGTTCTGGCCGATGCCTCGATCTCCGCCGTGATCGTTTCGACGCTCAATGCGGCGCTGGCTCCCATCGCCCGCGCGGCTGCGGCCGCCGGTCGTCACGTAATCGTCGAAAAACCGGGAGCACTGGACGCCGGCCAGCTGCGTAGTGTCCAGGAAGCGGCGAAGCGCACGGGCGCCAAGGTGCGGATCAGTTATAATCATCGTTATCATCCGGCGCTGCAAAAGGCCCGCGAACTCGTGGATGCCGGCGCCGTCGGCCCGCTCATGTTCCTGCGCGCCCGCTACGGACACGGCGGCCGCACCGGGTATGACCGCGAATGGCGCGCCGATCCGAAGCTGTCGGGCGGCGGTGAGCTGATCGACCAAGGCGTTCACCTGATCGACCTGGCCGGGTGGTTTATGGGCGATTTCGCACAGGTCGATGGGCACGCCACCACCTCCTTTTGGAAGATGCCGGTGGACGACAACGCGTTCGTCAGTCTTCGAACCGCCGCCGGCCAGACGGCCTGGCTGCACGCCAGCTGCACCGAGTGGAAGAATCTTTTTTCGCTCGAAATTTACGGCCGCGACGGGAAATTGGCGATCGACGGCCTCGGCGGAAGCTACGGCGTCGAGCGGCTCGCCTTTTACCGCATGCTGCCCGAAATGGGCCCGCCGGAAACGACGCTCTGGGAGTATCCCCGCGGGGACGATTCCTGGGCAGTCGAGCTTCGGGAATTCCTGGCGGACATTCGTCAAGATCGGGAGCCCTCGCCCGGTTTGACGGAAGCCATTCGAACGCTGGACGTCGTCGCCGCGATCTACCAGAAGAGCGGCTACCTCACACACGCATGATCATCACTCGCTCTCCCTTGCGGGTATCCCTGGGCGGCGGCGGCACCGACCTGCCTTCGTACTATCGCGACTACGGCGGCTTCCTGGTGGCCGCGGCCATCGACAAGTACGTCTATATCACGAAGCACCGCACGTTCCAGGAGGAGATCATCATCAAATACTCCAAGATGGAGCGCGCCACTCAGGTCTCGCAGATCGAGCACCCGATCGTGCGCGAAGCCCTGCTGCTGACCGGGGTCACCGATCCGCATTTGGAGCTGACGTCGATGGCGGACATTCCGGGCGGCACGGGCTTGGGCTCGTCCGGCAGCTTCACCACGGCGCTGCTCAAGGCCCTGCACACCTTTCGCAAGACCCCGGTGTCTCCGGCCGAATTGGCCGAACAGGCCTGCGACATCGAAATCAACAAGCTCGGCGAACCGATCGGGAAACAGGACCAGTATATCGCGGCCGTCGGCGGCATCACGGCCTTCACCTTCCATCCGGATGGCCGGGTCGAATACCGGCCGTGCCAGATTTCCGAAGAAACCCTGTTCGACCTCGAGGACAACCTGCTGCTTTTCTTCACCGGCTATTCGCGGAGCGCCTCGGCCATCCTCAAGGACCAAAACGATCGATCGAAGCAGGCCGACCGGCAGATGCTCGACAATCTCCACTTTACCAAGGAACTCGGCTACAAGTCGCTGGCCGCGCTGGAGAGCGGCCAGCTCGATGAATTCGCCCGGCTGATGGACGTGCACTGGCAGCGCAAAAAGACGCGGTCCACCGGCATGAGCAACGACCGGATCAATCAGTGGTACGATTGTGCGCGCGACCACGGCGCGCTGGGCGGCAAGCTGATTGGCGCCGGAGGCGGCGGATTTCTGATGTTCTATGCCGGCAACAAGGCGACGCTCCGCCATGCCATGCGCGAACAGGGCCTGCAGGAAGTTCGCTTCCGGTTCGACTTCGAGGGCACCAAGGTCGTCGCGCAAAACTGATGGACCTGCCGGTCGCCATACTCGCGGGCGGGTTGGCCACGCGCCTGCGGCCCATCACGGAAAAGATTCCCAAGCTCCTGGTCGAGGTGGCCGGCGAGCCGTTCTTTTCCCACCAATTGCGTCTCCTGCGAACCGCCGGCCTGACCCGGCTCGTCCTCTGCATCGGGCATCTGGGAGAACAGATCGTCGAGCGCTACGGCGACGGTGCGGCGTGGGGAGTCCGGATCGACTATGCGCCGGACGGTCCGCGCCTCCTCGGCACCGGGGGCGCGCTCATCCGGGCACTGCCCAAATTGGGTCCCCAGTTTTATGTTCTCTACGGGGACAGCTACCTGCCGATCGACTATGGGGCCGTCGGCCGGGCCTTTGCGGCCTCCGGCCGGCCGGGACTCATGACCGTGTACGAAAACCGCGAGCTCTACGATGCGAGCAACGTGTGGTTCGAAAACGGCGCGATCCGCGTGTACGACAAGCAGCACAAGCGGCCGGAAATGCGTCACATCGACTACGGCCTGAATGTGTTTTCCGCCTCCGCCTTCGACGGCCTTTCCCGCGAGGACCCGGTGGATCTGTCGGACGTCCAACGGGCGCTCGCCGAACGCGGCGAATTGGCCGGTTACGAGATCGCGCAGCGCTTCTACGAAATCGGCTCGCCCGCCGGATTGGCCGAACTCAACCTGCTGCTGGCTTCCGCCGCCTCCCATGTCGTACGCCCAACAACACCTTCGGGAAACTGCTGAAATCGTCGCCCGCCTCGACCCGGCGGACTGTGA
The DNA here is from genome assembly GCA_036502225.1 of Opitutaceae bacterium. Lineage (GTDB taxonomy): Bacteria > Verrucomicrobiota > Verrucomicrobiia > Opitutales > Opitutaceae > Palsa-1447. Next base: position 82,505 of record DASXYY010000029.1, on the reverse strand, counting down.
AAAATGCGTGGCGGTCCTGCGGGCGACGCGGGACGCCGGCGGCCGGCTGTTCATTCTGGGCGTGGGCGGAAGCGCCGCCAACGCGTCGCACGCCGTGAACGATTTTCGGAAGATCGGCGGCTTCGAAGCCTACGCGCCGACGGACAATGTATCCGAATTGACCGCACGGACGAACGACGAGGGCTGGACCTCCGTGTTTGTCGAATGGCTGCGGGGCAGCCGGCTCTCCGCGCGCGACTGCGTGCTCGTGTTTTCGGTGGGCGGAGGAAACTTGGAGAAGAACGTCTCGCCCAACCTGGTGACCGCGCTGCAGCTGGCCAGGCAGGTCGGAGCCAAGGTCGTGGGCGTCGTCGGCAAGGACGGCGGCTACACCGCCCAGGTGGCGGATGCTCGCGTGATCGTGCCGGTGGTGAACCCGAACAACATCACACCGCATTCGGAGGCGTTTCAGGCGGTGGTGTGGCACTTGTTCGTGTCGCATCCGGATTTGAAGGTGAACCAGACAAAATGGGAGTCGACGAAGTAGGTGCCCGTGGAAGCGGCGGCTCGCCGCTTCAGTATCGTGAGAAAAGCGGCGGGACGCCGCTTCCACTCAAGCCCGCCGTGTTCGTCGATCGCGACGGCACCCTCAATCGTCCGGTCGTGAAGGACTCACGCCCGTTCGCCCCGGTCTCCCTTGACGAATTTGTCCTTTTCCCCGAAGTCCCCGCCGCCTGCCAAGCGCTGCGCGCGGCCGGCTATCTGATTGCGGTCGTCACCAACCAGCCCGACGTCGGGCGCGGGACGGTTCCTCAATCGGCCGTGGAAGCCATGCACCGCCGGTTGCAGGAACTCGTGCCGGCAATCGATCGCATCGAAGCCTGCTACGACCCCGGCCGCGGCGAGAACTCGAAGCGGCGCAAGCCGGAACCCGGCATGGTGTTCGACGCGGCGGCGGCGCTCCGCGCCGACTTGCCTCATTCCTGGCTCGTGGGCGACCGGTGGAAGGACATCGACTGCGGATTCCGCGCCGGCCTGCGCACGGTCTTCATCGATCAGGGCTATTCAGAAGAACTCCAGGCCAAGCCGGATTTCACGGTAAAATCGTTCGGCGAGGCGGTGGAAGTCATTCTGCGCGCGGACGGGCACCGATAGGTGGAGCGCGTGGTCCCCACGCGCTGTTCGACGTCGAAAGCGGAATTGCCGGGGTCAACGCCCCAGGCTACAGCGAACTCCGCCGCGTCGGCCCCCGGAAAAGCAGCACCATCGCGCCGCACGCCCCAAGAGTCATCACCATCGCCGCAGGGGCCTGAATCGCGGGCAATAGGTCAGGCGTCGTCACCGTATGCGGCGACCGAAACACCCAAGCCCCCACAAACAGCACCGCCTGGACCAGCGCGGCGGCCCACACGACGAAATCCGGGTACTGGGCCAGCGCGAGGCCCAGCGCCATGAACCACCCGATGTTGGTGAAGTACGTGCCCTGGTGATTCACGGTCCCCCCGGGCTCGAACATCAATAGGCACCAAATCGCAAGTGTGACCGATGCCACGCCGGCCAGCGCACGGCTCCAACGCAGAGCCGGCGATTGGCACTTGGGCCACAGCAACGGTCCGACGCCGATCAGCAGCACGCCGAGCGCGGGGAAGAAGAGGAACATCTGGGCGACCCGCACCTCGATTCCCGCGCGCATCCAGCCCTCGGCATGTTCTCCCGCGAACATGGCCTTCGTTCCGTGCCAAATCTTGCTCGTGGTATTCCAGCCCCCTCCCATAACCAATTGGCATACATTCTCCCATCGACCCTCGATCCACGCCCGCCACGAGAGCGATCGGTACGAGGAAAGCAGCACGGCCCCCAAACCTCGCGGATCCGGCATCCGAACTCCGGCCAAATGCCATTTGAGCAGGCGATCGCCCGGCGGATCGAATAGTTTCTGGTAAAGCATCCAAGGCACCAGGCAGGTGACGAACGTCACCGCCCCTCGCCAAGCAAATGCCCACCCTCCGGGAAGGCGCCGCGCCAATAACCAGATCGCAATCGCCAAGAGGGCAAAGGCTGAACCGCCATGGCTGAGCATCGCCAGCGCCGCCAGCAGGCCAGCCTGAATCGGCGCACGCCCCGGTTCACGGTAAAGCAGCGCGAACAGCAGCAAAAGCAGCGCCGCCGGAAGCAGCTTGGGCCATACAAACGTGGCATTTAACAAAATGAAGCCGCTCAGGACGGTGAACAGCAGACAGACGCACCGTTCGCGGCGCGAAGCCCCTACGGCGTCGAGCACGCTCCAAAGCGCCAGGAAAACCCATGATTGGGCGATGATGCCAATCCCTTCGGCGGAAAGTTCGCGCGGCAGCCACGGTCCGACGAGCAAATGGAAGCCCGCCTGAAGCGGCGGACGATCGCTGCTGAGCCAATCTCCCAAAAAGGGACGTACTGGCAGGTGCCGGTACCAAAGGTCGCTCAGCAAAAACGGGATCTGCGTGTCGGGTGGCATCCCCGGCAGAAACCGGTCCTGCGGCACCATGAAGGGAGATTCGGCTCCCCCGTATAGGATCAACACACCCAAGTAGAAGAGGCAGACGCAAAGAGCAAAGCCCAGCATCGGCAGAAGTGGTGCGAGCTGAATTCGCCGTTCCGGCCGCCGAATAGCCAAGCCTACGGCGATCAGCCCCAGTACCACCAACGCTACCGAATAGGCCTGCCCCAGTCTTGCCGAAATGAAATAGGCCCAAAACGCCACGTACGCCGCCAGGGCGCAGGCGAGTAGCGCATCGTCGATCTTGCCGCCTTTCCAAAGCGCCCAGGCCAGACCTGGAAGCAGGATGATCGCGAAACTAGCGATCTCGAGGGCCGCCAGTTCCAGCGTTGCCCCCCACGGTGTCGTCGTTTCCGGCGCGCTCACCCCCACCCATCCGCTGTTCGAATCGTCGGTCGCTACCAAGTAAACCGAACGTCCCCGCCATCCTTTAGGAACGCTCCAGCGATAGTAGACCCAGTGATCGCCGGGCAAAGTTGGAACGGCGAGGACGCGCTGGGCTCCATCCCGCGGATCCAGCCAGCATAGGGAAATGTCCGAATACCCCAAATGACCTGAAACATAGGTGGCAAAATCCGATCCCAAATGGATTGGTCCAATTCTCAAATGCCCTTTGCCCGCCGGTCCGTCTGCCGCCGAATCCCACGCCGACGCCAGCGTGCGGCTCGGCCGGAAGGAACCGCTCATCTGAACTGGCTGTCCGGGCAATGCCGCTGCCACAGCCATAAACCAGGCGGCCAACCAGAACCAAGGGCGCATCAGCCCATCCAAATAGCTTGCTCCGGCTTGCCTGCGAAAGCTAATTCGAGACGCTCGCGATGAAATCACTCAACGAACTCAAGGTCCAACTTTACGCCGACGGCGCCGATAAGGCGGGAATGCTCGAATTGGCCGCCAAGCCCCACATCAAGGGGCTGACGACTAATCCCAGCCTGATGAAGAAGTCAGGCATCAAGGACTATGAAACCTTTGCGAAGGATATCCTGCAGCATATCACCACCAAAGGTATTTCCTTCGAAGTCTTCAGCGACGACTTCGCCGAAATGAAACGCCAGGCCATGAAGATCACGGCGTGGGGTCCGAACGTCTACACCAAGATCCCAATCACGAACGCCCGCGGCGAATCCTCGCTTCCGCTTATCAAGGAGCTGGCCCAAAGCGGCGTGAAACTGAACATCACGGCGCTTTTCACCGAGGAGCAGGTACGGGGAACCAAGGCGGCGCTCAACGCCAACGTGCCTTCCATCGTGTCCGTGTTCGCCGGCCGCATCGCCGACACGGGCGTCGATCCGGTTCCGTACATGAAGAAGTACAAGGCGATCCTGGCGGACATGCCCAAAGCCGAACTGCTTTGGGCCAGCACGCGTGAAGTCCTCAATATTTTCCAAGCGGAAGAAGTGGGTTGCGCGATCATCACCGTCCCGCATGACATTCTGGCCAAGGCCGAAAAACAGCTCGGAATTCCGTTGGACGAGATGTCGCTCGACACGGTGAAAACCTTTTCCAAGGACGCGGCCGCCGCCGGCTTCAAAATCTGAGCCAACTGCGCTTCTGCATCGACGCCCCCCGGGAATTCCAAACGCCCGCGGGCAATCGTTCGGCCGGCGCCGAACTCATCAGAGGATGGTGTTTCGACGCCTCCGGGCGAACGATCCGTGGCCTGAGGGCAAGGATCGTCGGCCGAACCGTATCCGGAATATATGGCTGGCAGCGTTTCGATGTGCGCCAGGCGCTCAACGGCCCTCCCAGCAGCGACTATTGCGGATTCGCCCTCGCCTTGCGCCTGGGCCCGGGATCCCACACGGTCAAACTGGAGGCGGACGTCGATAAAGCCGGCTGGCTGCCATTCGCGGAAGGGACCTGCCGGGTCGGCTGGCCGGGCTACGCGCTTTCCTGGCGGCCCGATCGCGAGTTCATCACCATCGAACGGCAACAGGCGGGGAAAATGCCGCTGCGCCTGGCTCCGCAATACCCCCCCCGTCCTCTGAGGCAGGAAACCTTCCCCGCCGTCCGGGGCGGCCCTCGTCCAGCGTTCGCGATCGTCACACCGTCCTTTCAACAGGCGGCGTTTCTCGAGGCGGCGATGGTCAGCGTACTCGATCAGCCGGACGTCGCGATAAACTATGCGGTCGTGGACGGCGGTTCCACGGACGGGACCCGGGGCGTGCTCTCGGAGTGGGCGCCCCGACTCACCTACTGGCGCAGCGCACCTGATGACGGACAGGCCGATGCCGTCCGCCGGGGATTCCTCGCCCTGCCGCGGGGCCCCCAGGACATCATGGCGTATCTGAATTCTGACGACGCCCTCATGCCCGGCGCCCTCGCGTTCGTCGCCGGCTATTTTCGCGACCACCCGGAGGTCGACGTCGTTTTCGGCCATCGAGTCCTGATTGACGATGTGGGCTGCGAGATCGGCCGCTGGGCGACGCCGCGGCGGGCGGTTGCCGACCTGGATTGGTACGACCTCATACCTCAGGAAACCCTGTTTTGGCGGCGCCGAATCTGGGATCGGGTCGGCGGCATCGACGCCAACTTCAAGTTCGCCCTCGATTGGGACCTTTTGCTCCGCTTCAAGGCCGCGGGAGCCCGGTTCGCCCGGCTGCCCTGGTATCTCGGATTATTCCGCCTGCATCTGGCCCAAAAGAGCCAGGCGCAGCTCGAGCGGAATGGAATCCCCGAAATGGAGCGGCTGCGCGAACGCGCCCTCGGAGAGATGCCCCCGCCCCACGCGCTTTGGCGCAAGACGATGGCCGCGCAGAGCGACAGCCACCGCCTGCTCGAACTCTTGAAATCGGGCGTCCGAAGATAGCAAGATAACCGCTGGCATGATTTGCATTGTCGCGCACGAGCTTAACCCCGGCGATGGGTTCGCCTGGGATTTGGCTGCCGTGGCACGGCGGACGGACCGGGTCATCCTGCTGCATTCCCAGCGCATTGGCGCGGTGCTGAGCCGCTCGCTCCGGCAAAAGGCGGAGGCCGCCGGACTCGAGTACCAGCATCTCGACGAGGAGCCCCCGGCCTTTTCGGTTCCGATCTTTCCCGCCGCCGACGCCCATGCGGTCGGCCTGCGCCTGGCGCATGTCGGCGCCGTCATCCAAGCCGACGAGATTTGGTTCGCCGGCCATCCGGCCCACGCCGCATCCATCGGAGGCGCCCGCCGCTGCGGCTGGCTGACCCTGGCCGGCCGCAAGCTCAAGGCCCCCCCGGCCCTGCGCCTCTTCGTGACCACCGTGGCGGAGTTCGAGCGGACGCGGGCGGGGCGGTTTCCCGACGAAGGCCGCAGCGGAATCGCGACGGAATTTCTGGAGCGCCGGGCGATCGGAGCGGCGGATGAAATTTACGCCGCTCGCAACGAGCTGGTCGAATGGCTCCAGGAATCAGCCTGGACGAAAGCGCCCATTCGCCCGTGGCTGGCAGTGGAGGGAAGCCCCGGGAAAAGCGTCCCGCCGTTGGCAGTCGATGTAGCCGGGGGCGTTGACCCCGGCAATCCCGCTTTTGATGTCAAAGGGGCCGGGGTCAACGCCCCCGGCTACAGGTCCAGCGGCAGCCGCGACCTACCAATAAAAATCAGCGTCTGCGTCACCTACTACGAGAAGGCCGAGTACCTCAAGGAAGCCCTCGACACTCTCTCTGTCCAAACCCTGCGCCCGCACGAGGTCATCGTGATCGACGACGGCTCGACGAGTCCCACCGCCGAGCTCGCGTGGAAAAAGGCCAACGACCGCTATTGGCCCCTCGGTTGGAAATTCATCCGGCAGGAAAACGCCGGTCCGTCGGCGGCGCGCAATCGCGCCGCGCGCGAAGCCACCGGCGACGCGGTGCTCTTTTGCGACGGCGACAATCGCTTCCGCCCGGAAATGATCGCGACGCTCGCCCGCGCCATGTCGTCGTCGGGCGCCGATTGCGTCACGTGCGCTTTCGAGGTCTTTCGCGACGCCCCCTCCCACATCTTTGCCCCGCTCGGCCCCTGCCACGAACTGGCGCTGGTCGAAAATGTCCTCGGCGACACCAACACCCTTTTCCGACGGGATGCGTTCCTTGAGCTGGGAGGCTTCAAGCCGGGCTTGGTCAATGAGGATTGGCGACTGCTGATCGATTGGCTGCGGGCCGGGCGCACGATGGAGACTGTGCCGGCCGTGCTCTTCGATTACCGCGTCGGCGCCACCAGCCGCTCCGGCCACGAAGCGGAATTCGCCAGCGCGACGGCGGTCATCGATCCACTCCTGGCTTCGGAACCGGGTTGGCGGCGCCTGTGGCCGCATATCGCCGGCGCTCTGCGCGACGACCGGGTCGCCCGGTTGGAATCAGAACTGGTGCCGGCCCGGGCCGCCGTCGAGCGCCTCGAAAACGAACGCCACGCCGCCGACTCCGCGCGCGTCGCCGCCGAAGCGCGCGCCGCCGAAGCGAAAATTGAAGCCAATCGGTTCCGCATAATCGATCGGATGCGCCGCGCCCACGTCGTCTTGCTCGAGGAGGTTTCGGCCCGGACCCGCGAGCAAGCTGCCGACGCGAATCAAGCCTTGCGCCAGGCGCGGAGGGAAATCGCAACGCAGACCGAAACGGCCAGCCGGTATCGCACGGATGCCGAAGGGGAAATCTTCGCTCTGCGCGGACGCCTGGGCCGAATGGCGGCAAGTTTTTCCTGGCGGATCACCGCGCCCCTGCGCGCCCTTCGGCGGCTGCTGATCGACCGATTTAAACCCAAACCCGAAGCCGCGGCGCCGGGTCCGGCCGCCAACTCGACACTGCCGATCACCAGCCACCTGGACGCGCCGCGATATTGGAACGGACTCTCCGGACCCGTCACGATCCGTGGCTGGTGTTTTTCGCAATCGCTCACCCAATTTGGAGCGATCCGAGCGCGGATCGGCGCTCGCGTCTATGGCGGCGCCTATGGCGGCGAGCGACCGGATCTGCTGCTCGTGTTCCCGGCCTGGCCGTACAGCGCCACGGCGGGCTTCAAGATCGATGCGATGCTCGAATCGGGCGACCCGGCGGTCGACCTCGAGGCCCAGGACACGGACGGCGTTTGGCATCCCTTCTTTCACCGGGACCTGCACGCCGGGGACCCCGATTCCCACGGAACGTACGCCCATTGGCTGAAGGCCCACCCGGAACCGTCGCCGGCCGTATTGGACCGGCTTCGCCGGCAAGCAGCAGCGCTCCCTCCTTTGCGGTTTTCCATCCTCATTCCGGTCTTCAATCCTGATGAGCGTTGGCTCCGGGCGGCCCTGGATTCGGTGCTCGCCCAAACCTATTCCGACTGGGAAATCTGCATCGCCGACGACGCGTCGACACTGCCCCATGTCGGCCAGGTGCTCGATGAATATTCCGCCCTGGACCGCCGGATCAAAGTGACCCGGCGTCCCCGCAACGGACACATCTCGGCCGCCACCAACACCGCGCTGGCGCTCGCCACCGGCGACTGGGTCGCTCTTTTCGATCACGACGACACGCTCGCGCCGCACGCGCTGCACTGCATCGCCCAGGAAGTCGTCGCCCATCCCGACGCGGCGCTCATCTACACGGACGAGGACAAAATCGACGAACAGGGGACCCGGTTCGATCCGCACTTCAAACCGGATTGGAATCCCGACCTGCTTTGCAGCCAGAACTATCTCTGCCATCTCACGGTCTACCGGGCGGACGTCGTCCGCGGGCTGGGCGGCATGCGCGAAGGATTCGAAGGCAGCCAGGACTGGGATTTGGCGCTGCGGGCAACCGAACGGCTGGCGCCCAGTCAAATTCGGCACTTGCCGCGGATCCTTTACCATTGGCGCGCCGGCGAAGGATCGACGGCCCTGCAGCTTTCGACCAAGGGCTACGTCGCCGAGTCGGCCCGCCGCGCCTTGGCCGAGCATTTTGAGCGGACCGGTCAAAAGGTCGAATTGACGCCGACCGTGGGCGGACATTGGCACGCGACCTACCGTCTTGCGGAGGACCGGCCCCATCCCTTGGTCTCCATCATCATTCCGACGCACAATGCCGGCAAGCTGGTCCGCCTTTGCATCGCCTCGATTTTCGCCCGGACCCGGTACGCGCCGTACGAAGTGATCCTGGTGGACAACCGTTCCGGCGAGTCCGAGTCCCTCGCGATCTTCGCGGCGCTGCAGCGGGAAGACGATGTGCGTTTCGTGCGCTACGACGCGCCGTTCAATTACTCCGCCATCAATAATTTCGCGGCCAAGGAAGCCCGCGGCGAAGTGCTGTGCCTGCTCAACAACGACATCGAGGCGCTTGACCCGCGGTGGCTCGACGAGATGGTGGGGCACGCCATGCGCCCGGGAATCGGCGCCGTGGGGGCGCGCCTGCTCTATCCGGATTTGCGGGTGCAGCACGCCGGCGTGATCACCGGTTTGGGCGGCGTGGCGGGGCATCCCTTCAAGCTGTTTGAGAAGAACGATCCGGGAACGCCCCAATTCCGTCCCCACCTGACGCAAAACCTTTCCGCGGTCACCGCCGCCTGCTTGGTGATTCGCAAGGACACGTTTCTGGCGGTCGGTGGCCTCGAAGAAAAGGGGCTGCCAGTCGCCTTCAACGACGTGGATTTCTGCCTGCGCGTCGAGGGCCTCGGCCTGCGCAACGTCTACACCCCCCTGGCCGAACTGGTGCATCACGAATCCGCCAGCCGCGGTCCCGAGGATACGCCCGAAAAGGTCGCCCGCTTCCAATCCGAAATCGAGGCGATCCAGGCGCGCTGGGGCGCGCGGCTGCTCAACGATCCCGCCTACAATCCCAATCTCTCGCTGGACTCCGAAGACTTCGCCCTGGCCTATCCCCCGCGAGTGCCGCCGCTATAGCGGGTGGAGCGCATGGTCCCTCTGCGCTTTAACGTCCATCCGCGTTTGGCGCCGAAGCGCATGGGGACCATGCGCTCCACCTCACCCGCCGTTGCAAATTGCCCACGCGTCTTACACGCTCATCCGCTTGTCCTCGCGTACCCGCATCATCGCCCTGACGGCCTGCTTGGTGGTGCTCGTGCTTGGATGCCGGTGGGGCGTGGAGGGACGGTTCGGCACCGACATTCCCGAGGAGGACGAGTGGGATGCCGAAGGGTTCAATCTGTTTGTCGCGCGGGCCCACCATAACCTGCATCTCTCGAATTTTTTGGAAATGCACGTTGACCATCACGTCCTGCTCACCCGGGTGCTGGCCTACGTGGAGACGACGGCCAACGGCTGGTGGGACCAGCGGCTGGAAACGGCCGTCAATGCGGGCCTGGCCGCCGTTCTGGCAGCGGGATTTTTCCTTGGCTTCGCCTCGGGATTGTCCCGAACCGGCCAATGTCTCTGGTTTCTCGCCCTTGCGGCCGCCTACGCCGTGCCCTGGGCGACCGACAATGTGCTGCGCGGATTCCATTCGCAGCAGCTTTTCCTGGTCGGCTTGGCGTTGGTCACGTTCGCGTGGCCGGATTCCTGGCCCGGATGGGTGGCGGCGGGTCTGGCGCTGGGTTCCATGGCGAGCGGATTCTTTGCGGCGGTATTCGCCGCCGGCTGGCTGGTCGTGCGACGGCGGCGCCTTTGGCCAAGCCTATTGATCTATCTGGCCATCATCGGTGTGGCGTTGGCGATTCAAACGTCCATGCCGGCCACTCAGGCGCTCAAGGCCCGATCGGTTGCGGAGTTTTTCCAAACGCTGCTCCAGTCCGTCGGCTGGCCCGCGTTCTCCGCGCCGTTCGGTTACGGAGCTCTGCTCCTCTATCTTCCTTGGATCTGGCTGACACTCCGCACTCTTCGGCGTCGGGACGAGATCAACTCGCGCGAGGTGACATTCATTGTGCTCCTCGGAGCGTGGTCGCTCGCGCAATCGCTGGCAGCGGCTTACGCCCGCGGCTGGGGCGGGCTGCCCCCGCCGACCCGCTATTTGGACAATGTCCTCGTCGGATTGCTGGCGAACGCGCTGAGCCTGCGGGTGCTGCTGAAGGCCGATCGGACATCGGCCGAACAGCGGCCGACGATACGCGGCGCGGCGGGGCTATGGACGACGATTGTCGTAGTGGGCCTGATTTCCACTTGGCCTGGGACCTGGGCGGCCATGGAAAAGACCGGACGAATCCATTCGGAAATGGGGACGGACGTGCGCGCCTACCTCGCCACGGGCGACCGGAGCCAGTTGAAGGAGGACGCTCTGCCCTATCCCACTGTCGATGGTTCCCAGCTCCGCTTGAATCTGACCGAACTTCGGCCGCTCTATCCTCCGAGCATCCACACCCCGCCGGCTCGCGAGCCCTTCGGTTCGCGAATGGCCAGGTTTCTTGACTCCGCGGGGTTCGTCTTGGCGACCTTGGCAGGCGTGAGCTTCGTGGTCCTCCTACTCCTATGAGGCGTTCTCTGACGTTGGCCGCCGTGGCCTTGTTTCTCTTCGTCATGGGGTTCCGTTGGGCGCTTGTCGATCGGTTCGGCAGGTCGCTCCCGGAGCTCGATCAATGGGATGCGGAAGCCCGGCAAATCCTGGAGCCGTGGTACTCCGGCGATCACAGCCTTTCCAATCTCTTTCACGCGCACAACGAGCACCGCATTGTTCCGACCCGATTGGTCGCGCTCGGGCTGACCATCGCGAATCGCCAGTGGGATCAACGGCTGGAGGCCGTCGTCAACGCATGCATTCCCGCGGCGATCGCGGTCTGTTTTCTGCTCCTGGCCAGCCGGAATCTTTCGCGCCGAAGCACTGCGGTCAACGGCCTCCTGCTAGCGATGGCATTCTCCGGATTATTCTCATGGGAAAACGCCATCCACGGGTTTCATTCGCAGCAATGGTACCTGATCCTATTCGCGCTCGGGGCGCTGTGCTGGCTTCCCTTCCGCCGGCCCAAACAGGCAACATGGTGGCTGGGATTGGCGGCGGCGGCCCTGTCGCTCGTTGCGATGGGCAGCGGCCCCATGGCGGCGTTCGCGTGCGCCGCCGTCGTCCTCGTTCAAGCCTGGCGCGAACGCTCGATTTCGTGGGTCGCCGCAGTGACGGTCCTGTTGTGCGCCGCCCTATTCGCCCTCGGTGTGCATATCCGGGTCGTCGTCGCGGGACACTATTTCCTGCAGGCTCATTCGTTCGCCACCTTCTGGTGGGCGGCGATGCGGGGGTTGGGCTGGCCCGTTTTCGAAGCCGGATGGGGTTACACCGCGCTGCTGTTTTGGGTCCCGTGGGCCGTGGTTGCGGTTCGGATTCTCCGCCGGCGTCCCGCGACGCAATTCAACCTGCTGCTATTTGTGCTTGGCTTGTGGGTTCTGATGCAGGTTGCCGCGATGGCTTATGCGCGAGGCGGGAGCGCGCCGCCGCCAGCGCCCCGCTACATCGACACCTTCTTCCTGGGCCTCATCACCAATGCGCTCTGCCTGGCGGTCCTCGTCGACGGCGGGCTGCATTCTGTAGCCGGGGGCGGTGACCCCGGCAGTCCCGCTTTCGACACCGCAGGTGCCGGTGTCAACGCCCCCGGCTACAGCGATCCTGCCGGCGACCACGGCACAGTCGGAAAGCGACGGCTGTGGCTGCTTCTGGCCGGGGCCTGGACGTTGCTTCTCGTGATCGGCCTCTGCTACCAGTTGCGTGACGTGGTGCCCGGGCAACTGAAGGATCTTCCGCGATTCTACGGCTACGCTGAATCCAACACCCGGTTTTTTCTCGCCTCCGGCGATGAGGCCTTTTTGCGGCATCCCGAGATCCCCTACCCGGACGCGGCCTCGCTGGCCGAGGTCCTGCGGATGCCGCCCATCCGCCGCCTGCTGCCGGCCTCGGTGCGGCTGCCGCTTGCTCTGACCACCGCCGCGACCACCGGCTTCGCCGATGCCGATACCCGCGGTCCTCAGAACCAGCCTCCGTATCCCAAGGAGAATGACGGACTTTCTCCGAACACCGCGCCCTTGGACGAAGCCCGCTTCCATGGTTCCTACGGCGCCGAACCGGCGGTCTGGCGCAGTCAGCCCGTATCGTCCCCCGTTCGCGGCTGGCTCCAATTTCTCGTGGCCGGCGATCTGGGCCGCACCGGACTTTCCCTGACACTGAGTGATCCGACGACCGGCCGGGTCCTGGCCACGGTCAAACCCGATCACGTCCCGGGAGAGGGCTGGCACAACGCGTTCGTCCGCGCGCCCTCCGGGCCCTTTGTCGTCGAAGCCCGCGTCGATCGTCCCAACGCGTGGTTCGCGTTCGCCGACCCTGTCGAAATGGGCCGGTGGTCCCACGCCGCGTGGAGGGCCACGCGCTGGGCGGGCACGATTACGCTGGCCGCCGGACTCATCTTCTTGGTCGCACTGATGGCGGAAGCTTGGAGCAGTTCCGAAGACCTGCCCCGAACAATCACTTCGGTCGCAAATTGCAATACCGGTATTTCGCGAGCGCCCAGATCCAAGTGATCGGGTCCGCGAACATGCGGACCTTCTTTCCCTCGCTGAAGGAGCGCGAGCGGTAGGCAACTGGGATTTCGATCGGGCGATGGCCCCGGCGGACCAGCTTGATCAGGAGCTCCCAGTCGAAATCGAAGCGGTTGCACTCGAAGGTCAGTCCGTCGAGGCATTCGCGGCGGAAGACCTTGTACATCGTGAACGGGTCGCGCAGCCAGGTGCCGAGCGCCACATTGAGCATCAGGGTGAACGTCCAATGGGCCAGATTGAGGATGAAGCCCCGGAACGGCTGGTCGTCGAATTTGCGGATGACCCAGCCGCCTTCGCCATGGCGAGATCCCAGCACGAAGGTCTGCCGGCCGGCGATAATCGGCGCCAGCAGCGGCTCATAGTCGGCCAAATCGTATTCCAGGTCGGCGTCTTGAATCAGGACGACATTTCCAGTGATGTGCTTGAAGGCTTCGCGCACCGCGTGCCCTTTGCCCTGGGGCCGGTCCTCGAGGACCAGGACCACCCGGGGATGCGCGGCCAAACCCTGGACGATTTCGCGGGTGCCGTCGGTGGAGTTGCTCTCGACGATGACAATTTCGATTTCGACGCCGGAGATTTCCTTGGCCAGCAGCGCCTGCAACGCCTCCGTCACGGTGGGACGTTCGTTGTAGACCGGCACGATCACGGAAAGCCGGGTCGGCCTTGAAAGTGGAGAAAGGCGGGTCAAGAGTTGCGCATCACAGTGAGTCGAGGCGCCGGTTTTCAATCCAATTCGCGGATCGCGGCGATGGTCGTCCTGCTGATCCTGAACCTGCCCTGGTGGTTTCGGCCGAATTCGGGAGCGGATTCGGAATGGCGGGCGGACGTGCTTTCCGGGAAGGATTTCGACGGCGTTCCGCTCGGGGACGTCACCTATGCCATTCAGCGGCCGCAGCGGGAGTCCCGCCGGTTCGCGCTGACCGGTTCGTTTCTTTACGTCCCCTTCCAAGGCCAGGACGCGGAACTCAAACTTGACGTGATCGACACTTCCGGATTCCCGGTCGCGACCCTGCGCCGCCGCCCCGACGCCTACCCGGGGCTCAACTTTTGGAAGATCGACGTCCGCGGCTGGCGGGGCCTCCGCGCGCAGATCCAGGCGTCGCCGGGCTCGGTGTGGTGCGGTTCTCCCATCCGGTCGTCGAGATCGGTGGATGCGTTGCCGCCGCATCCGGTTCCGGCGTATCTGCAAACCGATTACGTCTATTATTTCGCCTGCGCTTTTTCCGTCGCCGCGCTGTTGCTCGTTCCCGGCTGGGCATTCGGGATTCGGAAAGCCGCCTACGTTCCCTTGCCGGGACTTGGACTGATGATGGCGGCGGGAGTCGTGGCTTGCCTATGGGGGCCCGCCCACGGTTCGCTGGCTGGGAAGGGGCTGGTCGTGATCGAGAGTCTATTGGTGATATCGGTGGTGTTCCGTGGAAGCGGCGTCTCGCCGCTTGCTTGCAATGGTGAAGTGGAGCGAACGGCCTGGTTGTGCTTCATCGCGCTCGCGGGCGCCGCGATCCTCGATTCGGCCGTGCGCACGCCTTTGGGCGAGGATTTCTGGAGGCAGTCGCCGCTCCAAGCCCGGCTCGCGGCTTCGCCGCCGGACAGCGCCATTCCCTACAAAACGGCGGCGTATTTGACGCTGCCGGTGCGGACGCCCGCGGTCTCGGAACGTTTCTTCTGGCACGGGTGGTCGGCCACTTCGCGAGGACCTTTGATTCCGCTGGCCATTCTGGGGGAATTCGGTCTCGCCCCGCCTCAGGTCCAATCGGGCGGCGATGCCTCCCTGGGTCCCTGGCCCGCGGCCGAAGAAAGTTTCTTTATCGCCCGGTTCATCGGCATCTTCACCAATGCGGGCCTCATTTTGGCCGCCGCGGAGCTGCTCCTCAGTCTGGGCGTGGAACCGAAGAAAGCGCGATGGGCGCTGGTCTGGCTGACGTTCGCGCCGGTGACGTGGATCAATACGACGTTCGTATGGCCGAAGCTGCTGGCGACCTCATTCCTGTTGCTGGCAGCGGCCGCTGCGATTCCCGAGTCGGGCCGCCGCTTCCACTTTATTTGGACGGGCCTGTGGCTCGCCGCGGCCTACTACGCCCATCCGCTCGGCGCATTGTTCGCGGTGCCGCTGCTGGTCTTTTTTCTGCGCCTCAATGGTCTGGGATGGACCCTGCGCTCCGCGGCAACGGCAGCCGCGGCCTGCCTTCCTTGGCTGTGGTTAAAGCACCACGCGCACGAACCCGACCCATTCCTCTCCTACTTCATCGGCGATGGGCGCGGCGCGCTACCGGCGGTTTCGGCGGGAAGCTGGGCGCTTTCCCGCGGTAAAAGCCTGCTCGACACGGTCGTGCCGGGAGCCTGGCTGGCGGATAAGGCGGCCCATGTCTGGCGCACCCGTCAACTGAACGATTGGCTCATCTGGTCGATGCAATATTCGAAGACGCTTCCCTCCCAGCTGGGCTTTGCCGGCGCGTGGATCCCGCTCCTGGCTGCGTTCAAGCGTTCCCACTCCCCGGATCGAAACGGTCGGGAATTCGGCCGGTGGTTCATCCTCGCCGGGCTTGCGCTTGCCGTGGTTTTTTGGGGCTACAGCACCGACGGCCTCGGCCGAAACTGTCTGGAACCGATTACGATCGGCATCGTGCTGTGGACCGCGACGCGCTGGCCTCTCAGCCGGCCGGCGTCCCGCCTGGCGCTTGCAATTGTCTTGCTCGAAACCCTGGCGGCCCATTGGGCGGGCATGATCGGTGCGTCCGGTTTTTCGTGGGATCATCTGTCCAAAATCGACCTCGCATTACTTCTTGGCGCGGCGGCATTTTTCGCGCTGCCTTTAGCGGCGGTTTGATTCAACGTCCGCTTTCCATGCCCAAAAACCTGCTCGTCACCGGGTCTTCCGGCCTGATCGGTTCCGAAGTCTGCGCCCATTTCGCCCGCGAAGGCTGGACCATTCACGGGGTGGACAACAACCAGCGCGCGGTATTTTTCGGACCGGCGGGAGACACACGGTGGAACCAGGCTCGGCTGGCGCGCGAACTGCCGGGATTTCGCCATCACGAGCTGGATATTCGCGACCGGGCCGGCGTGCTGGCGCTGGTCAACGCAGTGAAGCCGGACGCCATCGTTCACACGGCGGCGCAACCCAGCCACGATCGGGCGGCCTCCATTCCCTTCGACGATTTCGACACCAACGCCGTCGGCACGCTGAATTTGCTCGAAGCTGCCCGCCAAGCCTGTCCGCAGTCGCCTTTCGCTCACATGAGCACGAACAAGGTCTACGGCGACGCCCCCAACCGCATCGCCTTGGTGGAACAGGCCACCCGCTGGGACTACTCGGATCCGGCGTACGCCGAAGGCATTGCCGAAACCTTCACGATCGACCAGTCCAAGCACTCGCTCTTTGGCGCGTCCAAGGTGGCGGCGGACGTCATGGTCCAGGAATATGGCCGGTATTTCGGCCTGCCGACCTGCTGCCTGCGGGGTGGATGCCTGACCGGACCGAACCACACGGGAGTGGAGCTGCACGGATTCCTCTCGTATCTGGTCAAATGCAACCTGGAAGGCCGGGAGTACAAGATTTTCGGGTACAAGGGGAAGCAGGTGCGGGACAACATCCATTCCTTGGACGTCGCCCGGTTCATCGCGGCGTTCGTCGCGGCCCCGCGGCCCGGGGAGGTCTACAATCTGGGAGGAGGCAAGGCCAACAGCGCCTCCATCCTCGAGGCTTTTGCCGTCGCCGAGCGCTATTCGGGACGCCAACAGGTCTACACCTATCTCGAAGAAAATCGCGTCGGGGATCATATCTGCTACTATTCCGACCTGCGGAAAATGAAGGCCCATTTCCCAGGTTGGGACATCACCCAAACCCTGGATGACACCATCGCTCAAATCGTTGCAGCCTGGAAGAAGCGGGTCTAGGCTTCGTTGAGACTGTGAATCGCCTTCTCATCATCGTATTCATTTCGGCCGGTCTGTCCGCTTCCGCTGCCGCGCAGTCGAACGCCGATCGTTCGCCGTTTCTGCCGCCGAACGGGACACCGGCGGGCCGCGGCAGCCGAGGGCCGGCCGAGACCTACGAACTCGCCGGCGCCAGCGCCACGGACAGCGGTTCGGCCATTTGTCTCTACAACACGACCACCAAGCACAGCCGCTGGTTGAGCGTGGGGGAGACGGACGGCGATCTCCAAGTGCTGAGCTACGACCCCAATTCGGAACAGGCCGTTGTCCGTTTCGACGGGCGCATCCATCAAATGAGCCTCCGGGCGACCCGGACGGCGTCGGCCGGTCCGACCTTCTCGCCGTCCACGCTGGCGGCAGTCCCCGCCGGTTCCAGCCTGGCGGCGAATCAGCCGCTGTTCGATCCGTCGACCGCCGGCAAGACGGCCGAGCAGATCAAGCAGGAGCGCGACGCCCGCATGCTGGTCAGCGACCTGCTGGAAATTTCCATCCGCCAGCGCAAAGCTTACGAGGAAGCGCAGAAGAGGGCGAACTCCGCCCGGCCGAACGGAAATCCCACCGCACCCTGAGGCATGGCTGGTTCCCCTCCCCCGCTGAGAGAGGCGCCGCCGTTGCGGCTATATTCAGTCGTCATCCCTGCGCGCGATGAGCGGGAGTCGCTGCCGCCGACGGTGCGCGCGATTTCGCAGGAATTTCGTGCGCGCAAAATCCCACACGAAATCGTGATCGTGGACGACGGCAGCTCCGACGGCACGTTCGACGTGGTCACGGCGCTGGCCGTGGATATTCCCGAGGTGCGCCCGGTCCGAAACGAGGGCGACCACGGCTTTGGCCGCGCGGTCGTCTGCGGCTTCGATCACTGCCAAGGGGACGCGATCGTGGTCATGATGGCGGACGCCTCGGATTCGCCGGCCGATGCCGCGGCTTACTGGGCCTTGCTGCAATCGGGATACGAATGCGTGTTCGGCAGCCGCTTCATCCGCGGCGGCCAGGTGTTCGACTACCCTCGCGTGAAGTTGATGGTGAACCGGCTGGCGAATCTGTTCATCAAGGCGCTGTTTGCGATCCCCCTGAACGACACGACGAATGCCTTCAAGGCGTATCGGCGGACGGTGATCGAGGGATGCCGGCCGCTCCTCGCGCCGCATTTCAACCTGACCATCGAAATCCCGCTCAAGGCCATTGTGCGCGGCTACAGTTGGAGCGTCGTCCCCATCAGCTGGCGCAACCGCAAGCACGGCGTGGCCAAGCTGAAAATCAAGGAGATGGGCAGCCGTTATTTCTTCATCTGCATGTACGTATGGCTGGAGAAATATTTTAGTCGCGGTGATTATCGGCGCGTCTAAGCTGGCCGGCTTTTATGATCTATCTCCTTGGCGGCTCGGGATATGTCGGACAGGCCTACCAAAGGCTGCTGGCGCAAAAGAACCTCCCCTATCGCAATTTGCGCCGGGCGGAACTCGACTATACCGATCCGGCGGTGCTCGCGGAAGCGCTGCGGCGGGACAAGCCCGAGTTTCTGATCAATGCCGCCGGCTACACCGGCAAGCCGAACGTCGACGCCTGCGAGGTGCACAAGGACGAATGCCTGTTTGGCAATGCCGTCCTTCCGGGCAGGGTCGCCCGGGCCTGCGCCGAAGCCGGAGTTCCTTGGGGCCATGTGTCGTCCGGTTGCATCTACAACGGCAGCCGCTCCGACGGTGGCGGCTTCCGGGAGGATGATCCGCCGAATTTCAGCTTCCGTTCGCCGCCCTGCTCATTTTACAGCGGCACCAAGGCGCTGGGTGAAGAAGTGCTGGCGGGCAAGCCCGATGTCTACATTTGGCGCCTGCGCATCCCGTTCGACAACGTCGACAATCCGCGCAACTACCTGACCAAGCTGATCCGCTACCAGCGGCTGCTCGACGCCACCAATTCGATTTCGCAGCTCGACGAGTTCGTCGCCGCCACCTTCGCCTGCTGGGAAAAGCGCATTCCCTTCGGCACGTACAATGTGACCAATCCGGGCCATATTACCGCGCGCGAAATCACCGTGATGATGCAGAAGCGCGGGATCGGGCCGAAGCAGTTCGACTTCTTCAAGGACGAGACGGAATTCATGGCCAAGGCCGCCCTGACGCCCCGTTCCAATTGCGTCATGGACCACAGCAAACTGGACCAGGCCGGCATCCGGCTCGTGGAAGTGCACGAAGCGGTCGACCGGGCCCTGGCGACGTGGCGCGCGAGCTGACCATGAATCTTCTGGTCACCGGCGGCTGCGGCTTCATCGGCAGCAATTTCGTTCGGCAGCGGCTGGCGGATGGGGCGCACGCCGGGCGGGTGGTCAATCTGGACAAGCTCACGTACGCGGGCAATCCGGCCAACCTGGCGGATGTGGCGTCTTCGCCGCGGTACCGCTTCGTGCACGCGGACATTGGCGACGAAACGGCCGTGGCGGACCTGCTGCGCTCGGAGTCGATCGACGTGGTCGTGAACTTCGCGGCGGAATCGCACGTCGACCGCTCAATCGACACCCCGGAGCCGTTCATTCAGACCAACGTGGTCGGCACGCTCCGGCTGCTGCAATCGGCGCTGCGCCATTGGCGATCGCTGCCGGACGAGCGCAAGAGCCGGTTCCGCTTCCTGCACGTCTCGACCGATGAGGTCTACGGCACCCTCTCGCCCACCGATCCGGCGTTCACCGAGGAAACCCCGTTCGCGCCGAACAGCCCTTACGCCGCATCCAAGGCGGCCAGCGATCATCTGGTGCGCGCGTACCAGCACACCTACGGGATGCCGACACTGACCACGAACTGTTCCAACAATTACGGACCGTTCCATTTTCCGGAAAAGCTGATCCCGCTGGTGATATTGAACGCCTTGGAGGGAAAGGACCTCCCGGTTTACGGCGATGGTCAGCAGATTCGCGATTGGCTCTACGTGGAGGATCATGCCCGGGCCATCTGGCAGGTGCTGCAGCGCGGCCACGTCGGCGAAACGTACAACATTGGCGGCGTGAATGAACGGGCCAACCTCGACGTGGTCCGGACCATTTGCCAGTTGCTCGACGCCCAGTCGCCGCGGGAAGGCGGAAAGAAGTACGCCGAGCAGATCAAGTTCGTCGCGGATCGCCCCGGCCATGATCGCCGCTACGCGATTGACTGCGGCAAGATCGCCCGCGAACTCGGCTGGAAGCCGGCGGAAACATTCGAAACCGGGCTCGCCAAGACGGTCGACTGGTACTTGGGCCATCGCGCCTGGTGCGCCGACATCACTTCGCGGCGCTACGCGCGCGAGCGCCTCGGCACGGGAAAGCACTCATGAACCGCAAGGGCATCATTCTCGCCGGTGGATCCGGCACCCGGCTTTACCCGCTGACGATCGCCGTGAGCAAGCAGCTCATGCCGGTCTACGACAAGCCGATGATCTATTATCCGCTCTCGGTGCTGATGCGGGCCGGCATTCGCGAGGTGCTCGTGATCTCCACGCCCCATGACCTGCCGCTGTTTCGGCAGCTTCTGGGCGACGGCCAGAACCTGGGGCTGTCGATTTCCTATGCGGCCCAACCGAGCCCGGATGGTCTCGCGCAGGCTTTTCTGATCGGCGCCGATTTCGTCGGCACGTCGCCTTCCGCGCTCATCCTTGGCGACAACCTGTTCTACGGTCACGACCTCACCGGCGCGCTCAGCCGGGCGGCCGAGCCGACGGACGGGGCGACCATCTTCGGCTACCACGTCGCCGAACCGAGCGCCTATGGCGTCGTGGAGTTCGCCCCCGACGGGCGCGTGCTCTCGCTCGAGGAAAAACCCCAGGCTCCCAAGTCGAACTACGCCATCCCGGGATTGTATTTCTATGACGGAGACGTGGTGGCCCACGCCCGCGCGCTCAAACCGTCGCCGCGCGGTGAGTTGGAAATCACCGACTTGAACCGCCGCTATCTCGAGGCCGGCAAGCTGCGCGTCGAATTGCTGGGACGCGGCACCGCCTGGCTGGACACCGGCACCCATGATTCCCTGCTCGATGCGGCGCATTTCGTGCACGTCATCGAGCACCGCCAGGGCCTCAAGATCGCCTGTCTCGAGGAGATCGCCTGGCGTCAGGGCTGGATCGATCGGACCCAGCTCGAGGCCAATATCGTCAAGCTGGGCAAGTCGAGCTACGGCCAATACCTGCGCCGCCTGGCCGACGGACTCCAATAATTGGGCGCCCCGGCGGTCAGTTTCATTGTTCCGCTTTACAACTGCCTGCCGTACTCGCAGGCAATGCTGGCCAGTCTGCAGGCGACGATGCCCGCGGGTTTGGCGCATGAGATCATCCTGGTCGACGATGGGAGCACCGACGGAACCAGGGAATGGCTGAAGGGTGGAGCGCGTGGGGACCACGCGCTCCACCTCGGGATAGGCTCCCGGCTGCAAGTTCTGCTTAACTCGCAAAACTCGGGCTACGCCAAATCCAACAACCGGGCCGCCGCTTCAGCCAAAGGCGATCTGTTCGTCCTCCTCAACAACGACCTGGTCCTTCGCCCCGGCTGGCTTGAACCCATGCTTGCCCTGCACGGCGGGCTCGCCCGGCGCGGCCAAGCCGGCGCCATCGGCAACGTGCAATACCGCGTCAGCGACGGCGCGATCGACCACACCGGCATCGTAATCAACGCCAAAGCCAAGCCGGAGCATCGGAAACGGGCGCCCGTCACCGAACGCCTGCGCGGTTTCTCCTTGGTTCCGGCGGTCACCGGCGCGTGCCTGCTGATCTCGGCCGAATTGTGGCGCACGCTCGGGGGGTTCGACGAAGGTTATTTCAATGGCTGCGAAGACGTGGACCTTTGTTTCCGGGCCGCTGAACTGGGCCGCACCAACGCCGTCGCCCTGCGCAGCGCCGTCGATCACCACGTCAGCGCCAGCCCCAATCGCAACGCGCGGAATGAAGCCAACGCGCACCGCCTGGCCCGGAGCTGGGCCGAACGGCTGTCCCGATTGGCGGAAATGGCCTGGACCCAAGCCTACTTCGAGCGCTACCTGCCTGAACCCCGCGACTACCCCGACCGCCGGCTGGCCGGTCAGGCCGCCCTGTGTCGCTACGGCCTGCGCCGCCGCCCGCCCGCCCGCGCCGCCGAGGGGGCGCGCGCGGCCCTCGCAATCGAATTTGCACGCTGGCGCTCGTTGGAACACGCTGCCGCATCCGCCCCATGCCCCTGAACCGCGCGGCCCCCTCCGGAGGCTCCTTTCACCGCCGCTTCACGGATTATAGCGGCCTGTTCTACGACGAGTTCGCCCAGAACTCGGCCTGGATTCGCGAAGCGGCCCGGCTGCGGCTGCCGCCGCTCGACGGCATCGACGCCCTCGTGCTCCGCGGCGAATGCATCATTCATCCCGAGGTTCGCGGCGTCGAAGCCGGCTTCCCGGGACTGAGCATCGCGATCAACGGGGTTCCGGTCGGCGGCGTGGCGGCTTCCGAACCGGGCGCCTGGGAAGTGCGCCTTCCCCTCTCGGCCGCGGCGCGGACGGAACACCCCATCCTTACCCTGACTCTGGAAGGCGTCGCCCACACCAACGCGCTCGCCTGGGTGGCGCGCGTCAGCGCGCTGCCGGCGCTGGCGCGCTACCGGAAGCAAAACCGCAACCGGCAGATTCGTATCCAATCGCTGACGACGACGGCCGGCGAATTCATCTACGATTTCAGCCAGCGGCACAGCCCCCTGAGCCGCTCCTTTGTCCGGCGGCACGCGCACCTGGGGCTGAATGTCGTGGGCCACCTGGCCGCCGACCTGGGGCTGGGCGAATCCGCCCGCTGCATGGTGCGCGCCGCGGACGCCGCCGGGCTGCCGTGCTCCCTCGTTCCCCTGAAGCTCAATTGCCTGAACCCGAAGGGAGACCGGACCTACGCGGAACGCTGGCGCGAGGAAAATCCCCTGGGGGTGAATGTCTTTCACGTCGACCCGCCGGCGGCCCGCGACATCGATCACCACCACGGGCCGAATTTCCGGAACGGCAAATACAACGTCGCCTATTTTGCGTGGGAGCTGCCGGAGTTTCCCGACGCCTGGGTCGAGAGCCTGGACTATTTCGACGAGGTGTGGTGCCCCAGTGACTTCACCCGGCGGGCGGTCGCGGCCAAATCCCCGTGGCCGGTCCTCACGCTGCCCCATGCCGTCGCCTTCGATCGGCCGGCCGAATCGCGGGAAGTGCTGCGCGCCAAATTCGGCCTGCCGGCCGAGGGCTTTTACTTTCTCAGCCTGTTTGACCTGAACTCCTACTCGGCCCGCAAGAACCCGGAAGGCGCGCTGGCGGCGTTCGCGGAATCGGGCCTGGCGGCGCAGGGCGCGACGCTCGTGGTCAAAGTTCACAATGCCGGGATGAATTCGGCCGACTGGGAGCGCCTCAAGGCCGCCGCGGCCGCCCAGCCGGGCATCCGGCTGCTGACCGAGACGATCACGCGGGCTCAAACCTACGAACTTCAGGCGGCCTGCAACGCGCTCGTTTCGCTGCACCGGTCGGAAGGCTTTGGCCTGGTCGTCGCCGAGTGCATGTACCTGGGCTTGCCGGTGGTGACCACCGACTGGTCGGCCACGGCGGAATACGTGAATGCCGAGAACGGCTGCCCGGTCCGTTGCGCGGAAGTCACGCTCGAGCGCAACCACGGTCCGTACGCCCGGGGCAATGTGTGGGCGGAGCCGGACATCCGCCATGCCGCCCAGCAGATGTGCCGGCTGGCGCTGGAACCGGCCCTGCGCGCGCGGCTGGGGGCCGCCGCCCGAACGACAATCGAAGAGAGATTTTCGCCGGCGAGGATCGGCGCTCTGTATCGCAAACGTCTGGAATCGATCGCGACCTTTTAAAGGTGGTGCGCGTGGTCCCAACGCGCTTCGGCGATTGATACAAAACGCGGGCGGAGGTTTAAGCGCGTGGGGACCACGCGCTCCACCCAAGATATCGTTCGCTACGGCGTCCCGTGCAAATCGATCCGCAGATCCCGCAGGCTGAACGTCGAGTCGCGCGCGTCCGGAGCATTCGCGCGCAGGGGCGGCTCGAGCGACTCGAACTTCCAGGTGGTATCGCCCGGAGGCAGGGTCACGTCCGTCAGTTTCACGTCCCGCATACTCGACGGCGTCAATCGGCCGAACCACCAGGTCCGGTCGACGGCCCGCACCGCCACGGTCCGGGCATCGCTGGCACGCAGGCCGAACGAGATGTCGGCTTTCACCGGAAACGGATGCGGATTAACGAACGTGACGGTTCCGGAAGATTTGCACCATCGCCAATATTCGAGCCACGACTTTTCCGGGTCGTACCATTCCGGACCGAATACCGCGTCCACGATCTGCCCCGTCCGGTCCATGATGCGCAGCTCGCGCGGCCCCCGCACCTCGACACTTTCGCGGCCCGGCGGACTGAGGATTTCCGGTGCGACCACCACCGACATCGCGCCCAGGGCGTAGAGCAGCCACGGCAAGGCCCGCCGGCGTTCGAGCGGCACCAGCACGAAAAAAGCCGCCGTCATTGGAAGGAGCACCCGCGCCGCCGCGCCCGGATACCCTTCCCAAACGGCCGGACCCAGGCAGAGGCCCAAACCAGCGAAAACCGCGCCCACGCTCCGCCACTGCGGATGTTCATTCGGCGCGTAAAGGATCCCGAGCATCTGGGCCGTCAGGCCGACGAGCATCAGCAGGTTTCCCCGTCCGACATAGTCGAACCGGTGCGTCCTCAGATGTCCGATGATTTCGCTCCATTTTCCGAAATAGCCGGCCGTCGGAGCCGCGAAGTTGCGTGCGCCCAAGTCCTCGGCGCTGCCCAGCCAGTGGCGGAGGACGAGGAGCCAGATGATCAGCGGCGCAACGGCCATGGCGATCTGGCCGAAGGTGGAAGCGGCGTCCCGCCGCTTTTCTTCTGTCCCCAAAGCGGCGGGACGCCGCTTCCACTGTCCCTTCGGAATCAAGATCACCACCGCCAGCAGGTTCGTCTCCCTCATCAATCCCGCCAGCCCCAGCACCACCGCCGCGCTCCACCACCACTCCTCCTCCGCCAGAGCCACCGCTCCGGCGATCATCAGCAGGCTCGGCCCATCCACCAGCGCTCCCCGCAGGCTGCAGCACAAGCCAAAGCCCAACAACAGCCCGACCCAGCGTGCCAGGCCGGTCCATTTCCAGGGCGGCGCCCAGCGGCAGAACAGCGCCGCCAACGCAAACCAACTGAAGATATTCTCGAAGGCGAAGATGTTCAGGGCTCGAACCGGATCGCCGCCACCCAAGGCATAGGCGATCCACGACAGCAGGATGCGCCTTGCTCGGTACGGCAGACTGTCGACGGCGCGGCGCAAATCCGGGCTGCCCAGATTGGGCTCCATCGCCATTTGGGCGTAGTACTGCGCGTCGTAGCCCATCTTGTCCTTGACCTCGTAGGGATGGACCGCCTTGAGCGCCGGCAGAAAACGCTCGTGCTGCAATTCCCCGAATTCGATCAGGTACGTGAAGCCCTTGCCCGGCAGGTAAAATTGCGCGCAGGCCCACGCAACGAGGGCGCACAATCCGAGGCAAACCACCGCCGGGGCGAAAAAACGTTTGTGGTCGGGCGCCAAAAGAAAAACCATTTCTTTCCCGTTGCCGATTCTAAGCAAGATTGGAATCACCCGTCGTCCCACTCTCTGGTTGGGGGCGCTTGGCGCGGTGCTGGCCGTCATTCTGGTCGGCCATGTGTATGCCGCCGCGGGCGGTTCCGATTCGTCCGGCTACATGAATCTGGCGCGGCTCCTCGCGCACGGCCATATTCGCGTCGCGGCGCGCACGTTGACCGGACTGAACGGCAAGGATTTTCCGGACTATCTCTACACCCCCTTGGGCTTTCACCCCCATGGCATGACGTTGACGCCGACCTATCCCGTCGGCCTGCCGGTCATGATCGCCGGCTCCGCCGTCCTCTTCGGCTGGCAGCAGGCCGCGAACGTCGTGATCGTGCTTCACGCGCTGGCCGCCGTCCTGCTGGTTTGCGCCATCGCCCGCGAGCTTTCGCTCGGCTGGCGCGGTGCGTTCGCAGCCTGCGTCTGCCTGGCCGCCAGCCCGCTTTTTCTCTACTATTCCGTGCAAAACATGAGCGACGTGCCGGCGCTCACGTGGACGTGCGCGACCGCGTGGGCCGCGTTGCGGGCGCGCCAAAAGCCGATGTGGGCCGCCCTGGCGGGCGCGGCTTTCTCCATCGCGATTCTCATTCGCCCCACGGATATCCTGCTGGCGCCGGCCCTGGCGATCGCTTGGTGGCCGCTGCTTCGGCCGCGAACGCTGTATGGCATCCTGGGGGGATTGCCGCTCGCGGTCGGCCTGGCGCTTTACAGCTGGCACGCCTACGGCTCGCCCTGGTCAACGGGATACGGCGACGCGGCGAGCCTCTTCCGCTGGGCCAACGTCGGTCCCAGCGCGCTCAACTATGTCAAATGGCTGCCGCTGCTGTTCACTCCCGGCGTCGTCCTTTTTCTCATCCTCTTTCGGCGCCCCACCTGGAAGGCCGCTTTCCTCGCCGCGTGGGGAACGGCGTTTCTTTTCTTCTATCTCTGGTACTTCCACACGCATGAGGCCTGGTGGTACCTGCGCTTTGTGCTGCCCGCGGCGCCGGCGCTGATCCTGGGTGCGATCTGGGTGCTGCGGCCGATCACGGCGGCAATTCGAGCGCGCGACCGGGCGCTGGTGGCGGCTCTCGCCGCCATACTCATCACAGACATTTCCGTGGCCTACGCCTTCCACCTGCCGGTGCTGAGCTCCGACCAAAACGAACGCGCCTATTTCGAAACCATGTCCTGGGTGGACCAGCATCTTTCCGAGGAGTCGGTCCTGGTCTGCATGCAGGCCAGCGGGGCCGCCTTCTACTACACGCCCTGCGCGGTCGTGAGGTGGGACCAGATCGAACGCCCCCAGTGGGACCGGATCGCGCAAGCCGCGGCGCAGGACCACCGGCCGCTGTACGCCGTGCTTTTCCCCTTCGAAACCGCTCCCGCCCTAAGGGGCCGGACACCGGGCAATTGGAAACCCCTCGCGAATTTGCGCGGCATCGCCGTCTGGCAATGGGCCGGACCGGTCCCGCCGCCATGAACTTCCTTCGCTGCGCCGGCTGGCTCGCGGCGGCGGTATTTCTGGGCCTGGTCGCGCGGTTCTGGCATCCGGTTTTCGGATTCACCAAGTTCCTGCAGTTGGATGCGCCCAACGCCTCCATCGCGGTCGACGCGTTTCGGACGTATCCGGTTTACGTCTACCGCAATACCGGCCCGTACGACGGAATGATCTACGCGCAGATCGCGGAGGACCCCACGTTGCGCGACCCGCAGCTGAGCCGCGCGATCGACAACCTGGCCTATCGGGGAAGACGCATTCTCGCTCCGGCCATCGCGTGGGTGCTCGCCGGAGGGCGCCCGGGGGTCGTCACCCAAATCTACCCCCTGGTCAATGTCATCGCCTGGCTGGCCCTCGGCGCACTTTTCTGGAGAGGGCTGCCCGTGAACGACGCCCGGGGGTTCGTGGGCTGGGCCGGCGTCCTGTTTTCCGCGGGAGCGATCGGGTGCGTCCGGCTCGCGCTGACCGATCTGATCGGCGCCACTTTGCTTTTCGCCGCCGTGTTGAGCGCCGAACGCAAGCGTGGCCGTTCGGCGGTGGCCCTGGCCGCCCTCAGCGGACTGACGCGCGAAACCCTGCTGCTGGGCGTGGGCGGGCTTTGGGACAATTTCAAACCCACGGCGAAGAATCTCCTTCGCGCGGTCCTGGCGGCGCTTCCGCTCGCGCTGTGGATGCTTTATTTGCGCCACCTGGCCGCCAAGGGCGACGCGGGTTGGGCCAACTTCACCTGGCCGGTCGCCGGCCTGGCGGGCAAATGGGCCGAAAGCATTCGAGCCCTGTCCGCTCAGGGCGATGTCCTGCTGGCGGTCACCACCCTGCTCGCGGTCGTGGGGCTGACCACGCAATGGATCTGGCTGATTTGGAATTGGGAACCCTCGAACCGCTGGTGGCGCATGGGAGCGCCCTTTGCGCTGGTCCTCGTCCTGCTGGGCAAAGCGGTTTGGGAAGGTTTCCCGGGAGCGGCCTTTCGCACCCTCCTTCCCCTCACACTCGCTTTCAACTTGCTGGCCGTTCGCAAGCGGTCGCCCTGGATCTGGCTGCTCATCGGCAACCTCACGGTGCTTTCGGGGCTTCTCACGCTGCGCGACGTCCCTACGGACCCGAACGAAATCGGAGCCGCGCACGCCCATGGCCAAGCCGTGGTGGCGCGGACCGGCGCCGGCTGGTATGGAACCGAACGTACTTCGCGGCACCAGTGGACCTGGACCAGCGGGGCCCCGTCCGTGCTGGATTTCCAATCCTGGCCAGCCCATTCCTCGTCAATAAGTTGCACCGCGGAAGTCCGCAGCCTCGCACCCGGCAGTATTTCAATCCACGAAGGCGCCCGACTGCTTTGGAGCGGCCCGGTCGGCGCAAGGAGGTCGCCGATTAAGTTTTCGGTCGAGGTGCGGGAAGGCCAGGGCCAGATTGTCTTTACCACCGATGCACCAACGATTCTCGAAGGGCCCGGAGCCGACGCACGGCGGCTCGCTTTCGCGCTGTACGACTTGAAAGTATCCATTCCCGATGTCGCAGCCGGTATTCGTTGACTTGACCCATACGAGCCACACCGCGGCCCGCACCGGTGTCCAGCGCGTCGCCCGCGGGTTGTGGCGAGGCCTGGGAACTCAGGGCCGGCCCATTACTTACGACCGATTTCAGCGTGCGTGGCGTCCCCTGCGGGCCTGGGAACATCGAAAACTCGCCGTGGAGAAGCCCGCCGCCAAACGAGGCGCGCACTGGCCTTGGCCGTCGCGCTTGCGAGGGTGGCTGTCCCGACGGCAAAACGGCTTCGATTGGGCGGCTGGCTCGGCCGGCCTGATTGTGCCGGAATTGTTCTCGAGGGACGTCGGACTGGCACTGCCGCAGTTCCTGCCTCACGTGGGAGGAGCCCGCATTGCCCTTTTTCATGACGCGACCGCTGTCCGGCTCCCGGAGTTTGCCGCGCCCAACACGGTGGCGCGCCTGCCCCCCTACTTGCAGGAGCTGCGGATGTTCGACGGCATCGCCGCCGTCTCGGAGACGTCCAAGTCCGAACTGCTTTCCTATTGGGACTGGCTCGGAATTCGCCGAGCGCCTCCGGTGGAATCGATTCCCCTGGGAATCGATGTGCCGGCGACGCTGCCGGCCTCCGAAGCGGGCGATGGCCGCCCCGAGATCCTTTACGTCAGCACGATCGAAGGGCGAAAGAACCACGTCGCCCTGCTCGATGCCTGCGAAAGCCTTTGGGCTCAGGGCGACCAGTTCAGAGTCCGCCTGATCGGATTGCGACAGATGCAAACCGGGAGGCGGGCCTTGAAACGAATCGCCGAGCTTCAAGCCGCGGGCCGGCCTCTGGTGCATGAGGGTGCGGTCGATGACGCCACGGTCGAGCGGGCCTACGCTTCGGCCAGCTTCACCGTTTACGCCTCGGTCGCCGAGGGGTTCGGCCTGCCCATCGCGGAAAGCCTCGCCCGGGGAAAACCCTGCATTTGCTGCCGCCAGGGCGCCGTGGGGGAAACGGCCGCCGGCGGAGGGTGCCTGACCGTCGATCAACCCGATGTGCCATCCCTGCGGGAGGCAATCTCGCGCCTTTTGCACCATCCGGCCGAACTTTCCGCCCTGGCCGAGGTCGCATGCCGACGCCGATTTAAAACCACCGCCGACCATGCGCGGGAGCTATTGGACTGGATGGGAGCCCTCGGGCCCAAAGGCAAGGTTGCCAATAGCTGACCGCCGCTCTATGGTCCGCGCCACCTAACTTCATGGCGTTATCTCTTTTCTCGAAGCACAAGAAGGCCGTTCTCTCCCGCTGCGGCGATGATTACGCCACGAAGATGCGCCAAAAGTACGCCCCCTGGTATCATCCCATGGAGGCTCAACGCGGAACCACGGTCCGCCTCGACGGCAAGGACATGATCATGCTGTCGAGCAACGACTATCTGGGTTTGGCGTTCCATCCCAAGGTGATGGAAGCGTCGGCGGCGGCGATTCGGCAGTGGGGCACCAGCACCAACGGCGCCCGGCCGTCGAACGGCTCCCGGGCCTATCACATTCGCCTGGAAGAGAAGCTCGCGACCTTCCTGGGACGCGAAGCCTGCCACGTCCACGCCGCCGGTTATCTTTCTTGCATGTCGGCGGTCGCCACCTTTGCGCAAAAGGGCGACGTCGTTTTCGCCGACAAGAACATTCACTCCTGCCTGTGGGACGGCATTCAGCTCACCCGCGCGACCGTCGAGCGTTTTTCCCACAATAGCCCCGATGACCTGCGCGACGTGGTCAACGCCTCGAACCGCGAAGCGCCGAAGCTGCTCGTGATCGAGGGCGTCTATTCGATGGAAGGACATATTGCCCGCCTTCCGGAACTGACGGAAATTGCCGAGGATGAGGGCTGCTTCATCGTGCTCGACGACGCCCATGGATTCGGTGTCCTGGGCCGCCAGGGGCGCGGCACCGTCGACCATTTCGGATTGAACGACAAGGTCGACGTGGTGTGTGGAAGCCTTTCGAAGTCGCTGGCCAGCACGGGCGGATTCATCGCCGGCTCCAAGGACATCGTCGAATACCTGCGGACGCACTCCAAGCAGACCATCTTCAGCGCCGCCGTCAGCCCGAGCCAAGCCGCGGCCGCCGAGGCTTCGCTCGAGGTCATGCAGACCGAGCCCGAGCATCTGCAGCGACTTTGGGCCAACACCAAGAAATACCGCGGCATGCTCCGCGAACTCGGCCTCGACATCTGGGACAGCGAAACGCCCGCGGTGCCGATCGTGCTCGGTTCCAAGGAGCGCGTGTATCAGTTCTGGCGCGCGCTCAACGAAAAGGGCGTGTTCACCGTCATGTCGATCGCTCCGGCCGTGCCGGCCGGCAAGGACCTGATCCGCACGGCCATCTCCGCCATGCACACCGACGAGCAGATCGAACGGGTCGGCGAGGCGATGGCCTACGCGCTCAAGAAGCTTTGAAGCGCGCGGGCGGTGTCCGCCCAGCGAGGGAGCGTGGCGCGGCGCGTGGCGGCCTGAGATCGAAATTGCGCCGCGAAATCGGGACGCGCGATCACACCCCGCAAAGCAATGGCCCAGGCCGTTTCACCGCCGGTCGGTGCCAGCAGACAGCCTTCTCCGCCATTTTCCTGGAGCGGAGGAAGCTCGGAAGCGATGCAGGGCGTCCCGCACCACAAAGCTTCCAGGAGAGGCAATCCATTGCCTTCGGCGAGAGTCGGCAACGCGCAGACGGTGGCTTCGCGGTAGAGCTGGACGAGCTTCTCGTCACTCACCGCGCCGAGGTAGCGAGCGCGCGATTGGCGCAGGGCGCGAGCGATCGGCCGGCCAAAGTGCGGATTGATGCGGCCGACGAAGGTGAGGTCGAAGTCGAGACCCTCCGCCCAGAGCGTTTCTGCCACCTTCAGTAGAAAAGTCTGGTTCTTCCGGGGCTCAAGTATCCCTACACAGAGCACCAGCGGCCGTTTGCTGTAGCCGGGGGCTATCCCGAGGTGGAGCGCGTGGGGACCACGCGCTCCACCTCGGGATAGGCCCCCGGCTACAGGAACCAAAAAATCCGCCCCCGACGGAATCACGTCCACCTGCGCCCGGACCGCCCTCCCTTGCCACTTCCAGAACCCGAGCAGCCGTTCACGGCTGTAATTCGACACCGCCAACACCCGATCGAACTCCGCCAGCATGGACAGATACAGCGGATGGCGTCCGACCGATTTCGGCCAGGTGATGTGCGGCAACTCCAGCGGAATCGCATCGTGAAAGATCGCGGCCAGCTTCACGGGACGCTGCCGCACAAATTCCCCGAAGCCGGGTCGTTCGTGCGGCGCAAACACCTCGGCCGTCAGATACCAATCGTCGGGCGAAGCCGGCACATTCCAACCCTGCCGCGGGAGCCACCGATGTTCGTTTGCCGCCTCGCCCAGCGCCGCGCGCACCTTCGTCGTCACCCGCGTGAGTCCCGACTTGTGCCGAGCATCGGCCGTCTTGGTCACATCGAGCCAGATCATGTTGTAGCCGGGGGCTATTTCGAGGTGGAGCGCGTGGTCCCCACGCGCTTTTCCGCTTTCGACGTCAAGGCGCACGCTTGCTCGAACTCTCTCCGCAGCTTCGCGGCGTTGCGGTGCGCGTCAAAGTTTTCCTCCACCCATCGCCGGGCGGCGGCGCGCAACGCCTCGGCCAGCGCATCGTCCTTGGCAATGCGCTCCAACGCCCGCACCCAAGCGGCGGGTTCCTCCACCGGACAGACCAGCCCGCTGACGCCGTCCGTGACGGCCTCGGTCGTCGCCGCCGTGGGGGATGTCAGCACCACGACGCCGGCCGACATCGCTTCGGGAATCACGTTGGGCAATCCGTCGCGGTCGCCGCTGGGGGCGACCACGCCGGTATGCAAGAGGACGTCAGCCTCGGCCAATTCACCCAGCACTTCGTGATGCGGAAGCGCGCCGGTAAACGTGACCCGCGCGGCGATGCCGAGACGTCCGGCCATACGTTCCAAGTCTCCGCGGAGCGGCCCTTCCCCCACAATCTTGGCGGTGAAGGGTACGCCCGCATCCCGAAGGGCCGCGTAGATTCGGAGCTGGTGGTCCAGTCCCTTCTTGGCCACGAGGCGCGCGATGCACAGCAGACGAAGGGGCAGCCGCGTGGACCGCAATCGTTTGACGGCCCCCAACCGGTCCAGCCCCCGGCGGATGCAGACCACTTTTTCCGAGGGAACGCCGCGCTCGATCAGCGTCCGGCGCCCCATTTCCGTCGAGGTGTGCACAAACGCCGCCGGCAGCAGCTTCTCGCGCAGCCACCAGTCCCCGCCGTGCTCAAAAATGTCATAGGCATGGGCCGCCGCGCTATAGCGGTGGCCATCGATGCGCCCCAGGAGCCAGGCCGCGGTGGCTGGACCACCCGCCCAGGTTGCGTGGATCCACTGCGGACGGCGCGCGCGAAATTCCGCGGCCTGAACACAGGCGAACCCTGCTCCGAGCAGGTTTTCCCATAAATTGATCCAGGACGGCGGACGACGGCGCGCCAGTCCGCCCAGCAATTCCTTCAGGACCTCGGGGCGCCGACGCGCTTCAATCGGGATTTTCCAAAAGAGCGTCAGGAGCCTCCACTTGGAAAAGCGCCGCACCGGCTGGCCGCGAAAACGGTCCTTGCCACCCCACAGCGAGTGAAGCTCGACCTCCACTCCGGCCGCGCGCATCGCGATGATTTCGCGCTGCAGGAACGTTTCCGTGTCCTTGGGAAACGTCGTGAAGAGGTACGTGACGACCGGCGTCACGGGCGTCCTCAATGCGCGGGGCCCCAGCGCCGCGTGAACGGAAAATAGACAAACAGCGGCCG
The DNA here is from genome assembly GCA_036502225.1 of Opitutaceae bacterium. GTDB lineage: Bacteria > Verrucomicrobiota > Verrucomicrobiia > Opitutales > Opitutaceae > Palsa-1447. Next base: position 49,334 of record DASXYY010000029.1, on the reverse strand, counting down.
GCCGATGACGTCGTCGCCGTTCACCAGCCCCCAGTAGCGGCTGTCTTCGCTGTTCGAGGAATTGTCTCCCATCGCGAAATAATGCCGGTACGGCACCGTGATCTGCTTGTCATCCGGGAGGAATAGATTCCACCAATCCGGGGTGGGATATTCCCGCGTGTAGCCGGTATAGGGAGGAACGCGGTTCTGGTTCAGCTCGAACGCACGCGCTCCGGTGATATGGGCGCCATTGCGAATGACGTAGGGTGGATCGATCGAGATCGTGTCTCCAGGCACCCCCACCAGTCGCTTGATAAAATAATCCGCCTTTTGGAGCTGGGGGATATTGTCGGTGCGAAACACAAAACCGTCGCCCGGCTTCGGCGGGAAAAAGTGATAGGAGAAGCGGTCGACGAAGAGCTGGTCGCCCGTCAGGATATCGAAACGGATCAGGGGATCGCCCTTATGCACGTATCGGCCCGTGTGCAAACGATAGGCGACACCTTGCATCCCCGTCGCCGCATCGTAAGTGAACGTCTCGGCCTGGGAGCCGGGCAGCGCCTTGGCGCAATACTCGCGATAGTTCTCCCAGGAGCCGAACCACGATTGGACAAAGAGGTCGTCAAACCCGCCGGCTCGTTCGTCGGGCCCCGAGCCGAAGTCGGCGGGGACGTCGACGGTCGCAGGCACGCCATCGACGAAAAACGTGTACTCGCGAAGATCGGCGGGAAGCACGAGCCACGACCGGCCGCTCTTGCGCGTGGAAGCCAGGAAGTCCGCGCCCTTGCCGGCGGGGCGCCCCTGGACGTAGTGGTCCCGAACGATCACCAGAACGGATAATTCGCCATCCGCCGGCGCCACCATTTGGTACCGCTGCGCTCCCAGCGTCAGAAATCGAAACGCCGATTCCGCCGGGCCCGGGACGGGCTTGTTCGGCAGATAATTGACATCCGTCATCCCGTAGTAGCTCGGCCACATCGAATTGGTCGGGATCTTGAACGGCTGCACGAAATAAGTGCGTATGCCCAGGATGACGATGGCCGCCACCACCAGGAATTCGACGTAGTCGACCAGGGTGGTCTTGGGATAAACGGTCCCGCCGGAGCGTTTCAGGGCCTCCTCGAGCGACTCGATCTGCAGCTTGAGCTTGCCCGCGTCCGCGCGCGTCTTCAGGCCCTTGCGCAATTCGTCGCGCAGCCGGACGAGATCGCGCGCCTCCGGAGCCGGCAGCACGTCGCGCCGCGTCGCCCAAACCTTGTCGGCCACCTCGAGCCAATTCCCGGCGTTGCGCCGCATCTTCGATTCCTGCGAGGTGAAAAAGCCGAGCATGTCAGTTGTTCTTGAGCACTTGAATGAAGGCGTCCGACGGGATCGAGACCTTGCCGAACTGCTTCATCTTTTTCTTACCTTCCTTCTGCTTGTCGAGGAGCTTCCGCTTGCGCGAGATGTCGCCGCCATAGCATTTGGAAGTCACGTCCTTGCGCATTTCACGCACGTTGTCCCGGGCGATGACCTTGCCGCCGATGGCGGCCTGGATAGCGATGCGGAACATCTGGGGCGGAATGATTTCGGCCAGCTTCTCGCAGAGCTCGCGGCCGCGGCCTTCGGCCTTGTCGCGGTGAACGATGGTGGCGAAGGCGTCGACCGGGTCGGCGTTGACCAGGATCTCCATTTTCACCAGGTCAGCGGCGCGGTATTCCCCGAGCTCATAGTCCATCGAGCCATAGCCATGGGTGATGCTCTTGAGCCGGTCGTTGAAATCAACGAGAATCTCGTTCAGCGGCAGGAGGCACACGAGCATGACCCGCGTGGAATCCAAGGTTTCCGTGTGGTCGACGGTGCCGCGCTTTTCCATGACCAACGCGAGAATATCGCCCATCGAGTCATTGGGGATGTGGACCGAGGCCTTGATGGTGGGCTCGGCAATCTCCTCGATCGTGCCGGGATCCGGCAGATTGACCGGATTGTCGACCTCGATCACCGTGCCGCCGTGCTTGCGGACCCGATACACGACGCTCGGGTAGGTGGAGATGATATCGACGTCATGCTCGCGGCGGATCCGCTCCTGGATGATCTCCATGTGCAAGAGCCCCAGGAAACCGCAGCGGTAGCCGAAGCCGAGCGCCACCGAACTTTCCTGCTGGTAAACGAACGCGGCGTCGTTGAGCCGCAGCCGGCCGAGCGCGGCCTTGAGCTTTTCGTAGTCGGAACTTTCGACCGGATACAGGCCGCAGAACACCATCGGCCGGACTTCCTTGTAGCCGGGCAGCATTTCCGCGGCGGGCCGTTGTCCCAGCGTGATGGTGTCGCCGGTCTTGATTTCCGAGGTGTCCTTGATGTTTGAAACGATGTAGCCCACGTCCCCCGGCCCCAGCACGCCGATCTTTTCCATCTTCGGACGGAAAACGCCGACTTCCTTCACTTCGGACTTCACGCCGGTGCTCATCAGCATCATGACGTCGCCCGCCTTGATCGTGCCCGAGAACACGCGGATATAAGCGATCACTCCCCGGTAGGAGTCGTAAAGGGAGTCGAATACGAGCGCGCGCGTTTGCCCGTAGTCCGTCCACCGCGGCGAGGGCACCCGCTTCACCACCGCCTCGAGAATGTCCTGGATGCCGATGCCCGACTTGCCGCTCGCCAGGATCGCCTCCTCCGCCGGGATGGTCAGGATGTCTTCGAGCTGGCGCATGCAAAGCTCCAGATTCGCGCTCGGCAGATCGATCTTGTTGATGACCGGGATCACCTTGAGGTGCTGTCCGAAGGCCAGGTGCGCGTTCGCGACGGTTTGGGCCTCGACGCCCTGGGCGGCGTCGACGAGCAGCACGGCGCCTTCGCAGGCGGCCAGGCTTCGCGACACTTCGTACGAGAAATCCACGTGGCCGGGTGTGTCCATCAGGTTGAGCTTGTACGCCTGCCCGTCCTTCGCGTGGTACGTCATCGTCACGGGGTGCGACTTGATCGTGATCCCGCGCTCCTTCTCCAAATCCATTGAGTCCAAGTGCTGATCGGTCAGCACCCGCTCTTCCACCGTGTTGGTGTATTCGAGCAGCCGGTCCGACAAGGTCGTCTTGCCGTGGTCGACGTGCGCGATGATGCAAAAATTACGGGTGGGCAGAGGCTCCATGGGCAAGTGGGGGTCCTCAGGCCGGCAGATCGGCAATTTCGCTGAAGGATTTTACGTTCCAGGCCTTGTCCGTGCGGCGGGCCATGCCGGCGAGAGCGCCCCCGGGTCCCAATTCCCAGAATTCCGTGGCGCCGGCCGCGGCGGCGGCCCGCATGCAGTCCTCCCAAAGGACGGGGGAGACCACTTGCCTGACGAGCGCGGCCTTGATGGCAACGGCGTTGGGCACCGCCTGGCCGGTGGTGTTGCTGAAGATCGTGAACTTCGGCTCCGCGAAGACAATGGGCTCCAGATAGGCTGCGAACGCGGCGCGGGCCGGCTCCATCAGCCGGCTGTGGTAGGCGCCGGCGACGTTGAGGGCGATCACCTTGCGGATCCCCCGCTCCCGGGCGGCCGCAACGGCGGCATCCACCTTGGATTTTTCTCCGGAAATGATGATTTGGCCGGGGGCATTGAAGTTCGCCGCCTCGATCCCGAATTCGGCGCACAGCTCGGTCACCTTGGCCCGCTCTTCGCCCATCACCGCCGCCATGCCGCCGGAGGTTCGTTCGCAGGCTTCCTGCATCAATCGTCCGCGTTCGGCCACGATGCGAAGGCCCGTCGCAAAATCGAAGACGCCGGCGGCCGCGCAAGCCGTCAGCTCACCCAACGACAAGCCGAGCCCGAACTGCACGACGGGCAGTTTGCCGCGTTCTTTCAGCGCTTCAACCAGCGCCAAACCCTGCACAAACAGGGCTGGCTGGCACACCTTGGTCTGGGTCAGTTCGGCCGCTGGCCCCTCAAAGCTGATTTTTCCCAAATCCCAACCCAGCAGCGAGTTGGCCTGCTCGTACAGCTGGCGGGCCGCCGCGGAGGACTCGTGCAGGGATCGGCCCATGCCGACCTTCTGCGCACCCTGGCCGGCAAATAAAAGTGCAAGGGACATGCGGATGGAAGGGACAAGCAGACAAGAAAACTTGGAAACCGGCCAGAAAATAGCACCGTCTGTTACGATGAAGTCTCGTCGCCTCACTGGTACGTTCACCGCCTTGATCACTCCCTTCCACAAGGGTGCGGTCGCGCATAAGGATTTGCGCAAGTTGGTGGAGCACCAAATCGAAGGCGGGATCGATGGACTGGTGCCGGTGGGGACGACGGGCGAATCGCCCACCCTGTCCCACGAGGAGCACATGGAAGTCGTGCGCGCGGTCGTTGAACTGGCGCGAGGCCGGGTTCCGGTGATCGCCGGCACCGGGTCCAATTCGACGGCCGAGGCTGTGGATTTGACGGAACGGGCCCATTCGGCCGGCGCCGACGGCATGCTCGTGGTGGCGCCCTACTACAACAAGCCCAACGCCGAGGGGCTCTTCCGGCATTTCAGCCAGGTCGCGGAGTCGACGGACAAGCCGATCGTGCTGTATTCGATTCCGGGTCGCTGCGGCATCGAAATTTCGGTGCCGGTGGTCGAGCGGCTGCGCGCCAAGTATTCCCACGTGCGCTGGATCAAGGAGTCCGGCGGCAGCGTCGATCGTGTGGACCAGCTCAAGCAGGCCCTCGGCGACGACCTAACGGTGCTAAGCGGAGACGACAGCCTGACCCTCCCCTTCATCTCCGCCGGAGCGGAGGGCGTGATCAGCGTCGCCTCCAACTACGCGGTGAAGCCGGTGTGCCGCATGGTCGAACTGGCGCTCAAGAACGACTTCGACGGCGCTCGCAAGCTGCACCGCCAGCTTTACCCGTTCTTCAAGTCGCTCTTCATCGAACCGAACCCGGCGGGCATCAAGGCCGTGCTCGCCCAAGAGGGCGTCATCAGTTCGGAGGAAGTGCGGCTGCCGCTCGTGGAAATATCCGCAGCCACGCGCAAGACCCTGTTCGCAGCCACGCCATGAGCAGCCTGGCCGTTCTGATCAAGGGAGCGGGCGGGCGCATGGGGCGCGCCGTCGCGGCCGCCATTGCCGAGCCGGGCAGCGATGCCCGCATCGCGATGGATGTCGAAACCTGCGACGTCATCATCGATTTCAGTTCGCCCAAGGTGACCTCGCATGTCGTGGAGCTGGCCGTGCAGAACAACAAGGCCCTCGTCATCGGCACGACGGGCCATGCCAAGAGCGAAAAGCCCAAGCTGCTCGCCGCCGCCGGCAAAGTCCCTTGCGTGTGGGCCGGCAATTTCAGCGTCGGCGTCAATCTGCTGTTCGCCCTGGCGAAGCAGGCGGCGCGCGTGCTCGGACCCGACTACGATGCGGAATTGATCGAGATGCACCACCGGTTCAAGCAGGATGCCCCCAGCGGCACGGCCGTGCGCCTGCTCGACATCGTCCAGGAGGCGTGGCTCGACGCCGAGGGCGGCGGCAAAGAAGCCGGTCCGCACTTTGTCGGATTGGGCCAGTTCAAGCACGGGCGCGAAGGGATCACCGGCGCCCGCCCCCGCGGCGAGATCGGCGTGCATTCGCTCCGCGGCGGCGACGTGGTCGGCGACCACACGCTGATTTTCGCGGCGCTGGGCGAACGCCTGGAGCTCACGCACAAGGCCTCGGATCGGGCGATCTTTGCCCGGGGCGCCCTGCGCGCGGCCCACTGGCTGCGCAAGAAGCCGGCCGGCATTTACGACATGCAGGACGTCCTCGGCCTCAAGTAACCCTTGATCACCTCCATCGAAGGCAAACTCGCCGCCGCCACCCCGCTGAAGGCGGTCCTGGAACTGGGCGGTCTCGGCTACGAAGTGAACATTCCGGTGACGACGGCGGAAAAGCTTCCGGCCGTCGGCGCGGCGGTGAAGCTGCACACCGTTGCGATCTACCGCGAGGACTCGCAAGCGCTCTATGGCTTCGCGACCGTGGCCGACCGCGATTTTTTCCGGTTGATGATCGATCACGTCAACGGCGTGGGGCCGAAACTCGCGCTCACGATCATGAGCCGGCTTTCGCTGCCGCTGCTGGAGGGGGCGATCCGCGCGGGCGACGTCACCACGCTTTCCAAAATTCCGGGCATCGGCAAAAAGACCGCCGAGCGCCTGGTGATCGAGCTCAAATCGAAGCTCGGGGTCGCCTCCATGGAATCGCCGCTGGCGGCTCCAGTCGTCGAGCCCAGCATCTACCGAGACGCGGTGGCGGCGTTGGTGGCATTGGGATTCAAGACACCTGACGCCGACGTCGCCGTGCGACGCGCGGCCGCCAAACTGGGCGTCGACGCCACCACCGAGCAGTTGGTTCGCGGTTCGTTTTAGCGGGTGGAGCGCGTGGTCCCCACGCGCTTCGGCGTCAAACGCGGGCGAACGTCAAAGCGCATGGGGACCATGCGCTCCACCTCGGAATCGGCGCTCAGCGCTGCTTAAACTGAAACGCCGCGTCCTCGATGTCCTGGCGCTGGCCGCCCGGCGGCACCGGAGCGACCTCCGGATTGGTCGGCACCAGCAAAGGCATGGACTTGAAAATGGCCGAGGTATCCAGCACGTCGCGCGACAGCGGAGAGAACTGCACCTGGTCGGTCCACGCGAGCGGATCGCCCTGGTTCAACCCCACCGTCTCGACCCCGGCATTGTTCCAGGTGTGAAAATTGAGCACCGTCTGAAGGGGAAGCTCGCCGCCAAACTGCGCGGGGAAATTCACCTGGCGAGCGGGCGCGAGGGCGACCCGAACGTCGCTGGCCGGCGCCTTGCTGATCGACGCCACCGGGGCCGTGGCGGCCGGAGACACCATCTGCGTGTGCGAATGCAGGGCGAACAAAGCGACCAGGCAGGCCGCGGCGGCCAGACCGCTGGTTGCGAACACGCCGCTCCATTTCCAAAACCGCTGCGCGTCGGACAGGGTCGTCTCGCGCTGCCGCTGCGGGACGGGAGCGCTCTCCACCAAGCTGCCCGTCAGGAGCGAGCAGCCCTTCTGGATCATGCAGTATTGACGATATACCTTCCGACGATCCGCGTTGCTGGTGACTTCCGCCTCCAGCCGTGCGGCCTGTTCCGTCGAAATCTCGTGATCGACGTAGAGGTTCAGAAGTTCGAGGAATTCCGAGTCTTTCATTTGAAGTCTTCGCCGAGCTTCGCCCGCAGTGCCTCACGGGCGCGAGCGATCCGGCTTTTTACGGTGCCAATGGAGATGCCGAGGATGCCGGCGATCTCCTCATAGGTAAGGTTTTTAACATTGCGCAGGATCAGGATTTCGCGGTGCTTCGCGCCCAGACGTTCCATACCGCTTCCAATCCGATTGATGAACTCCTGGGTGACGGTGATGTCATCCGGAGTCTCGACCTCCGCTGGAATGATTTCGGCCAGGGTCAAATCGTTGTCCGGTCCGACCGGCGCGTCGATCGATACCGACTTGTCCCGGCGGCGCCGCCACCAGTACCAATACCGATTGCGGGCCAGATTGGTCGCGATTTGGTACAGCCAGGTCGAAAAGGCGGACTCACCCCGGAAGTTCACCAAACCCCGGTGGGCACGAATAAACGCATCCTGGGTCACTTCTTCGGCATCCTGGGGGTTGCGGAGCAGCTGGTGAACCATGGAGTATATCCGGTTCCAATAGCGGCTGACCATCTCGTCGAACGCGGCCGCATCGCCGCTCTTGAAGCGGTCGACTAGGACCCGGTCAAACGCAACTTCCTGAGCCTTTGTAGACATACGATCTACCTCGGTCTGATGGGCGTATTTTTGAATTGTTCCCACGAAGTGGACGGCTGAGGAGGCACTGACGCCCAACGAATCAGTAAGTTTCATCTAATTGATACCCAAGTCGATTATGAACTCTGATAGGGGTCTAAAAGGGGGGTTGGCTCCTTCCCTTCCTCTACAACATAATGCCAGTCGACCACGCCGCGGCCCCCGGATGCAACCAAACGTCGCATCAGGGCCGACCGGCGGGCCGCCCGGGTGTCAGCGGGCGGTTCCGTGAGTGCCTCCGGCGCTTCCAGTTGGGCGCCCCAAGGACCGTTCAGATCGGCCAACGCCAAACCGAGACTGCGTTCCGGGTCGACCTGATGGAATTCGAGGTCCTGGGCCTCCAGCCAGGGGTCATCCCAGGCCAGTTTCTCGCTTTCGCGGAACGTGTTCAGTGCGTGCAGCTTCGTCACCCAGTCGACCAAGCCGACCAGCGAATCGAGCTTGGCGGCCAATCCTGCCTCCACGCGGCGCCATAGGTCCAACACGGCGTCCGTTTCCGGATCGCGACCGACAAAGCGCTGGGCGCAGGCCTCACGGAACTGGCTCAAGAGTTCCACCGCATCCCCCTCGTTCCCGGACGCCAACGTGACGCGCCAAGGCGGCTCCGGCTGATGCGAAAGCTCACGAAGGCTGACGACGGCTTCCTGGAGGGCCACCGGCGGCATTCCGTCGGCCTCGAGCAAGTCGAGCACCAGCCGCGTCGCACCGACCTTGAGAAAAAGGGCCGACGGCAGCACGTGGGTGTCTCCGTGCAGCAGGTGCAACCGCCGGTAGCGTCGGGGGTCCGCCAGCGGCTCATCGCGGGTGTTGATGATGGCCCGGCTCTGCTGCACCCACTCAAAGAAGTCGTTTTCGATGTAGTCGGCGCGTTGGCTGATCTGGAAGGGCACGCCTCCCCCCACCCGGCCGCTGCCCGTGAACAGCACCCGCAGCGTCATGAACGCCAGCAGGCTGAGCAGATTCTCATCGGTAAAGGGTGCGTTGCGCAGCAGGGCGTAGTTCTCGTGGCAGCCGAAGGTGGCGCCGGAACGGTGGTCGATGTTGTTGCGGATGAACTGAACGTTTTCGGCAAGCCCCAGTTCCCGCAGTCCGGTCAGGAGCAGGCGGTCCCCGGCGCGATCGCGCACCAGGAGGTCATGCAGCGTGGCGCACTCCGCGGTGCAGTACTCGACATGACCCATGTCCACGTAGAGCCGACCGCCATTGAACAGGAATCCGCCATTGCCGGCGGGCTCGTCCCAGCCGCGGTCGTGGCGGTCGAGCAGGCCGAAGCGGTCGTTCGCAAACACCCAATCGCGGATCCGCGGCACCACCTTGGCCGCCAGGCCCGGGGTGGCCGTCAGGCAGCCATACTCCGTCTCCAATCCGGTGATACGCGGTCGGGCCGCGCCGCGCCCTTTAGCCCGCATAGTCGCCGCCGTCGAGCGCGCGATAGCGGGCCCGTCCCACGCCCGCGCGTTCAAGCACCGCGGCCTCCACTACGCGCCCGTCGGGCCGCTCGATCGCGGCGTCCGGGCGCTCCGGAAAGGGCGCGTCGGCCCGGCCGGCTCCGTCGGCGGCCAAGGTCCGGCTCGCCGTCACCGCCGCCCGCACCACCTCGCGCAGCGCGGTGGTCTCCGAAAGCTGCGATTTGAGCCAGGCGGCCGCCGCCGCCGCCCGATCCGCGTTCGGAAAGGAAACCGCCACGCCGGTGGCAAACGCGTGGGTGCCGTCGTGGCGAAAAGCGGCCAGCACATCCGAGGATGGTTCCGGCCCCGCTTCGACCAACAATCCTTCCACAATCAGCGGGGCCGCGAGGACCTGCTCGAAAGCGTTCTTGAGCGCAGGCCCCAACGCAAAATTCAGCATCCGGCGCACGGTCACATCCTCGGGCGCGCGAGTGAATCCCTCCAGGTGAGCCGCCTCGATCAGCGATTGCCGGATCTTTTCGATGTCCACCGGGTGCCCCAGCGCCCCCAAGGCGTGGCGGTCGTAGATTTCAAAGACTTTGGACTGGCCGGTGCCCACTCCCACGACCACGACGCCCTCGCGACGGGAAAAGGCGAACACGGGCGAAGCCCCCTTGAGCTGGTCGCGAATGTACTCGCGGCGGTTCGCAATGGCCTCGAGCCAGCGGTAGGGTTCGTCCGTCATCGGCTCGCCTCCATCCAGAATTTTTGCTGCTCATCGGCCCCGAAGGATCGGACGCCGTGGGCGTCGAGCAGCTTGACCGTGGCGAAATCGCCTCCGGCCGGATCGACGCCTCCCGTGGCCGTGTCGAATTCGGCCGCGGTCATGAGCAGGCGATTCGCCAGATTCACCGCCTGCGCAAGCGTCATCTGGGCCGGCTTCGGCGCTCCCCACTGCTCGAGGTAGTGAAGCACGCTCTTGATGCTGCCGGAGCCGGAACCGGAGCCCGCATACGCCGCCGCTTCGAATTGCGCTCCCAACGGGTCGTAAAAGTAGATCGCGGACCGGCCGGCCGCGAGGTCGTGGCCGGCAAAGATCGGAGACACCAAGCCGAAGCCCTGCAAGGCCGCCGGGACGTTCTCCTGCAACAGGCGGGAGAGAGCGCGCATCTTGGCCGGCAGGCTCATCGGTTGAAATTGGCTGCGGCGGTAGAATTCGAAGGTGGTCTGCAGTGTGCGCGCCATCTCGATCGCCACGGCCGGACTGCCGGCGATCGCGAGCAGCGAATGCCGATCGAGTTCGATGATCTTTTCGGTTCGGTCGGAAAAAACGACGTTTCCCGCCGTGGCGCGGTGGTCGCCCGCGACAATCACGCCGTCCGCGCAATGGAAGGCGAAGACCGTCGTCGCATCCAGCGGCACCGCGCCAGTCCCAGCGGCCGCCCCGGCCGCGAATGCATTCTTGGGCAACAGCCGCAGGAAATCGCCGTTCATTCGCCCGTGCGCTGCCGATAGCGGCGAGCCTGGTCCGGATCGACCTTGCGCATCCGTTTGAGCAAGTCCTCGGTGTTCGGCTTTTCGACCTGGGGTTCCTTGGGCCCGTCGCCTCCGCCTCCTCCAGGGGCGGGCGCCGCCGGCCGCGGCTTTTGAATAGGGTCAGGCATGGCGGATAGTGGCGAGTGTCGCCGCGCCCCGGCGATTTTGCAAATGGAGCGAGAACAGAAAATGTTGCCAAGGCCGAATTGGGTGGAGCGCATGGTCCCCATGCGCTTCGGCGCCAAACGCGGATCGAGGTCAAAGCGCGTGGGGACCACGCGCTCCACCTTTTAAAAATGCCTAACGTCCCAACTGACTCAGCAACTCCCGCGCCGGCTCAAAATCCGGTTTGATCGCCAGCACCGCCGTCGCCTCCGCGATCGCCTCCGCGTTTCGCGCCGGATCCCGCGCCAGCATCACCGCCAAATTGAACCGCGCCTCCACGAACTTCGGGTCGAGGCGGACCGCTTCGCGCAATTCCGCAACGACGGCGGAATCCGGTGCCCCCACCGCCGCCAGGCTCGCCGCCAGATTCGAATGCGCCCGGGCGTTGCGGGGATCGAGCCGCACCGCTTCCTCAAATTGCCCCAGCGCCGCACGCTCGTGCCCGGGATGCCTCGAAAGAATGACACCCAGCGCGAAATGGTTCTGCGGATCGTGCGTTTGCTCGGCGGCCCGGGTCAGCAACTCCACGCCCACATCGAAATTAGCTGGTAACTTCAAATACAACTGTCCCAGGTTGTTTTCGGCGGAAAGGTCGTTCGGATCGATGGCGAGCGCCTGGCGGTAAACCGCGATCGCCTCAGCCCGAGCGGAGGGCTCCAGCGACAAATCATAGCCCAGCACGTCATAGGCCTGGATATAACGGGGATTTAGCCGAATCGACGTGCGGAGCTCTTCCTCGGCCTTGGACGATGGGCCCAGCGCGTAGCCAAAGTTGTAATGCGCGATCGCGCTTCCGGGGCGCTTTGCGGCGGTATCGGCCCAAATCGCAGTGTCCGAGCGGTAGTCGACGTTGCGCCGCCAGGTGAGCCACATGAATACACCCGCAACGCATAGAACGGCGCCTGGCTGTAGCCGGGGGTCTATCCATCTGTAGCCGGGGGCGCTGACCCCGGCTATTCTGTTTTCGACGCCGCAAGCGCGTGGGGACCACGCGCTCCACCTTGCCAGGCAGAACGCCGCACCTACGACGAGCAGCACCAGCACCGGCGCCAACGCCAAATACATCCGGTGTTCCGCCATCATCTGCGTGGTCCCCGGCAAGAGGCTCGTCGGCGCGAGAATCGCGAAAAAGAACCACCCCAGAAATCCGACCTTCGCATTCTTCCGCCACGCCCAAATCGTCGCCGCAATCAACCCCGCCACCGCCGCCACCCGCACTATCCCTGTCGCCGGATTCGCGTAAACAAACCTCCCATAGTCCAGCACCAGAGGCGACGGCCAGACCGCCAGTCGCAGGTAATGGAGCACCGCCTCGCCCTGGGTGAGCCAATAATCGATCGGCCGGATGTTGAGCCCAAATCCCACCGCGCCGCTGCGGTTGCCGCCCGTCGCGGCCACCAGCGCGATCAGCGGCAGCCAGGTCGCGGCCAGCGCAATCAGCAGTCCTTTCCTCGCCTTCCACGCCGCCCGAAAGCTTCCCGCCAGGAACGCTCGATCAAACAGCCACAGCATCACCGGCGCCGAAACCATCACCTCCTTGGTGCCGACGCCGGCCAGACAACAGGCCACTGCGCCCGCCGCCCAGCGACGCCGTCCGGTTTCCGCGAACCGGCAATAGCACAGGATCGTCGCCAAATAACAGAGGCCCATCAATGACTCGGCCCGCTGAACGATATACGTGACCGACTCCGTTTGCAGCGGATGCACCGTCCAAAGCAGGGCGACCGCCCACGCCGCGCCCATCCCGGTAAAGCGCCGCCCCAGCGAATACAGGCACACGCCCGCCAGCACATGAATCGCCAGGTTGACCAGATGGTATCCCAGCGGATCAAGCCCGCCCAACGCGTAGTTGATCGCAAACGTCAGACTCAGGAACGGCCGCCCCTGCAAGGTCGCCGCCTCGTGGGCCGGACTGAGAACCTGCCCAATGGACCCCAAATGCCGAATCGCCGGGTTGTCCACCAGGCTGAGGCGATCGTCGTAGACGAAGGCGTCCCGCAGACTGTCGCCATAGGCGATCGCTCCCGCCGCCACGATCGACAGCGGCGCCAGCCAGCGGGAAATCCGAGACGAAGTCAGTTCAGACGAGTCGGGCAAACGGCAAAGTCAGCAGATCTTCCGGCGCCTGGGCAATCCCCAGGGCGGCGAGACCGGCGCTCACCTGTTCGGGGGCGAATACGCCCCGCAGATCCAACTCCACGCGGCGGTGGCCTTTGGCCTGGGTCCTCATCACCACTCCGTCCCACTGTGCCGCCAGGACCATTGGGCCAAACTTCTCGATGCATCCGCCGCGGAGCGCCGCCCGCGTGGTGGCGGGGGCTCGCAGCCCTTCCGGCCCATCCAAAATCTCCGGACAGGGATGCACGAAGCTTCCGGCATCGCGCAGGCCAAAGTACAGCCCCTCTGCTTCGTTCAGCTCGTGATACGAAAGATCCAGGCTCCGCAGCCAGGGATCATCCTCACCGAGGCCTTCCGTTGCCCGAAAACCCTCGATGAGCTGGTGCTTGGCCGACCAGTCGAGCCGGTCCGCGGTCGAGAGCGGATCGCGCTCCAGGTCGTGAAGAATTCCATTCCAGCGCGCGAAGAGCGCGGGCCAGGGAAGGGCCGAATCCAGGTTGCCCGCGCCCGGCACGTAGTCGCGAACGATCTCCAGGTATTGATGTTGGACGCTCAGCGCCGTCGCCCGCCGCCCGCCGGCGAGCGTCACTTCCCATTTCCAGCCGCGATCGCGCGAGATGCTGCGCAGCGCACCGACGGGATCGGCGAGGCGGGGAAACCGTTCGAGCGGGGCGCCGGCCGCCAGGGCTTCCAGCACCAGGGCCGTCGACCCCACTTTCAGGTACGTCGCATACGGGGAAAGATTCGCGTCGCCGATGATCACATGGAAACGGCGAAAGCGCGCCGGGTCGGCGTGCGGCTCGTCCCGCGTATTCACCAAGGGACGACGCTGCATGGTGTCCACGCTCTGCAGCTCCGTGAAGAAATCGCTGCGTTGCGCGATCTGGAATCCGGGCTGCAGGAAGCGATCCTCGTCCTCCCAGCCGTATTTGCCCGCCCCGCCGAAGACCTGCCGCGTCACGAGGAAGGCCTGCACGCCCGCCGCCAGCGTTTCCCATTCGAGCGATCGCGGCAGCAGGTAATTCTCATGGCAGCCGTAGCTGTGGCCGCGGAAATCGGTGTTGTTCTTGTAGAGCCGGACCGGGTTGTCCGAGTTCGCACTGACGGCGGCGGCGCAATCCATCAGGAGGCGGTCGCCCGCCTGATCCTGGGCCAGCAGTTCGGCCAGCGTCGAACATTCCGGCGTGCAATATTCGGGGTGGGCGTGGTCGTTGTAGAAGCGCGCCCCGTTTTTCAGCACGAGGTCGCTCTTGATTTCCGCAAAGCTGAGCGGACGGCTGGCGTCCTGCGCAAAGTAGTTCGCTTCGTCGGTGTCCTGCCGGAGCTCCTTCACCCGAAACCCCCGGGCATCCTGGTGCGGATCCTCCTGCGCATAGTTCCATTTGGCGCGCACGCCGGGCACGGTGGCGCTGCGCACCATCGCGATGGATTCGGCCACGACGTCGATGCCCTCCGGGCGCTCCCGCGAGATGCCGATCTCGGTTTCCAGGCCAAATTGGATTTGCATGTCAGATCGAGCGGGTGGAGCGCGTGGTCCCCACGCGCTTAAACGTCGGCCCGCATTTGGCGGAGAAGCGCATGGGGACCATGCGCTCCACCTTTCCGCTCAAACCGCCGAACGTCGATCATTCGCATTGCCATCCGCCTTCGCCCGATACGGCGACAGCCGCACCACATTCTCCGGCTCAAAATCCGTCAGCTTGAGCCAGTCCTCTGTGATGTCATTCGGCGGGAAAAGATCGTTCTCGCCATATTCCTTGGCGACCGCCTCGGTCAGATCCTTCCGCGTGATCGGCGACTCGCGCTTTTCCTCGATCGAACGCGCGATCGCGAAGGATTTGGCCCGCTCCACGATCGCCGCGATGATCGCCCCGCTCGCCAGATCTCCCCGATGCAAATGCTCGCGCCGGCCGCTGCGGTAGGTGACGTCGAGAAAGCGATTCTCCTCGGTGCGCGCATAATGGGCGGTGACCGCCGCGTCGATCAGGCCGGCCCGCGGCTCCGCCAGCGGCAATTCGTCGGTCAGATAAATGCCGTAAATCGTGCGGGCCGCCGCCTCGTCCGGCCGCCGAACGCGAATCTTCCGGTCAATGCGTCCCGGCCTCAGGATCGCCGGATCGATCAGATCCGCGCGGTTCGACGCCAAAATCACCACGACGTTCTGCAGCGGCTGCAGCCCGTCCATCTCAGTGCAGAACATCGGCACAAGGGTGGAAAGGATGTTCGCTCCGCCGCGCGGCGCGTGGCGCGTGCCGAGAATGGATTCCGCCTCGTCGATGAACAGGAACGCCAGGCTGCCCTCGGCCGCCTTTTCGCGGCATTGCGCGAACAGGTCCCGCACCTGCCGCTCGGATTCGCCGAGCCACATGTTCAGGATTTCCGGCCCCTTCACGCTCAGGAAAAATTCCGGCCGATCGACGCCCGTCGCTTCGCGCAGCTGAACCCGCAGATTATGCGCCGCCGCCCGGCCCAGCAGAGTCTTGCCGCAGCCCGGCGGCCCATAGAGCAGAAAGCCCTTCGGCACGGCATGGCGGAATCGCTTGAACAAGTCGGCGTGCAGAAGCGGAAGTTCGATCGAATCGCGGATCGCCCGCACGGCCTCGTCCTGGCCTCCGATGGCCGACCACGGCAACGGATCCACGGCGGTGAACGTGCGATCCAGCCGGCGGCCCGCGCCGATGATTTCCACCGCCACCCGCTGATTCGCGTCCAGGCGGACCTCCTGGCCGGCCTTGAGCTTCTCCTTGGAGATGCGAACGGAGCGCACCACGATCGCATCGCCGATGCCCGACTCCGAACCCACGCGCAGGCGGCCATCCGCCAGGATTTCGGATACCTTCATCACGGGTCCGCTGCGATCCAGACCGAAGCCATCCGCCACTGCAAAGGCCTCGTTGAGGAGCACCCGGGTGCCGCCCTCCCGGGAATCCTCGTCCAGAGCCGGGTCCACGTTGCAGACGTAATCCGTGCCGCCGACGCAAACCAGAGCCCGGTCTTCGCCGATGGCATGAATAAGCGTCCCGATCCGAAGAGCCGGGGCCCGCAGCTTTTCGACCGCCTCCGTCAGCTGTTCGACCGCTCCCCGAGCTTCATCCTGCAGTTCCTCCATCTCCTCGACCCGGGCTCGGAGCAGTCCCATTTCCGGGGCCGGCGCCCCCCTTTGCTCCATCCGCAGCGCGATCAAATCGCACAATTGAAGGGCCGAAAGCTCATCCCAGTTCTCCTTGCCGGGTTTCGGGCCGTTGGACTTCGCCATGCGGGAGGCTACTCATTTTGCTTGCGAGCGCCAGAGGCCACCGGAAACTTAACCTCCTTTAGGCTGGTAGGTTTGGGTTGGTAGCTCAATGGTAGAGCAGCGTCCTTTTAAGTCGTTGGTTCTGGGTTCGAATCCCAGCCAACCCACCCCGCCTCCCGGCGCCTTGGCTTGTTGTCCGCACTTAATGAAACGCCTCGTCATCATCGAAGATCAAACCGCGATTCGGGAGATGCTCGTCGAGATCCTCCGACTGGATAAGCAGTTTGAATTGGTGGGCGAGGCCGGCGACGGACAGGTGGCGCAGCAGATCTGCCTGGACAAGCGTCCGGACGTCATCGTCCTCGACGCCAAGCTGCCGGGGCTCAATGGAGTGGATATCCTCCGCCGGTTGAACAAACGTCTGCCGAACATGCGGGTATTGGTGTTTTCGGGCTACGAAAACCCGGTCCTGGTTCGGGAAATGATCGAAGCGGGCGCGCACGGCTTCGTGGAGAAGACGGCCGGCCTATTTGAATTCAAAAAGGGCCTGGAAACCGTGGCCAACGGCGGCACGTATTTCGGCCCCGCGGTCGCAGGCCTGCTGCGAAACGTGGTGGCCAACCCGGGCTCCAGCAGCACCCCCGACTTCCTGACCGATCGTGAGCGGGAGATCCTGCAATTGGTGGCCGAAAGCCACAGCACCAAGGATATCGCGGCCAAGCTGGGCATCAGCATGAAAACGGTCGACAACCACCGCACCAATCTCATGCGCAAGTTGAACTTGCACGATGTTGCAAGCCTCACGCGCTATGCTGTGGATATTGGGTTGATTCAGCCCAGGTCCGCCTCTTAATCTTTACCCTTTATTTTCCGATGAAATTCGCTTCGTCCAAGCTCTCCCTTGTGCTCTTGACCGGTGTCGCCGTGCTTCTGGCCGGCTGTCCGAAGAAGCCGGTGCGTCCTTCCCCCGACGCGACGGCGATCGGCCAGGGTGGCGGCAATCTGAATCCGGCGAACAGCACCGGCAGCCTTTCGCCCACGAACATCGGTCCCGACAACGGTGGGTTGACCCAGCGTGATCCCGACGCGGATGCCAATGGCCAGATCCGCGGCAAGCTCGAACCCGTTTTCTTCGCGTTTGACCGCTCAAGCATTTCATCCGCGGAACGCCCGAAGTTGAGCGCGGTCAAGGACTACCTCGACAAGAACACGCAGTATCGCCTGCTCGTCGAGGGTCACTGCGACTGGCACGGCACGGCGGAATACAATCTGGCGCTCGGCGACCGCCGCGCGAACGAAGCAAAGAAATTCCTGGTCGGTCTCGGCGTCAGCGCCGACAAAATCGACACGGTTTCCAAGGGCAGTGAAGAGGCGGTAAAGAACGCCGACGATGCGGGCCGCAAGCACGACCGCCGCGACGAGTTCATTCTCCTCGTGCCCGGCGCCGCGCCCGTGGCGCCGGCCCCGGGGGGTGGTGCGGCTCCGGCTCCGGCCGCCGCGGCACCGACGCCTGCGACCTCGTAAGCATTCATGAAGGTGGAGCGCGTGGTCCCCACGCGCTGAGCGACGTCGCAAGCCTGTTATCGCGGTTCCGGAACCCCGAGGCCGAGCAGATCAGCGTGTGTCCATTGTCCCACGCGCTTTGGTGTCAAACGCGGATGGAGGCCTAAGCGCATGGGGACCATGCGCTCCACCCTCCTGAAGTCTTGTTGTCTTCTACCCCCCCGCCCCGGCTACGTCCTTAAGCATCCGATACGCCGCCTCGGTGCCCTTCTTCATCACGTCGAGACTGAAGCCTTCGTTCGGCGCGTGCAGATTGTCCTCGGGCAGGAATAGCCCGACCATGATCGAGTCGAGGCCCGTGACCTTCTTGATCTCGGCGATGATCGGCACGCTGCCGCCCTCGCGCAGATAGACCGGCGGTTTTCCAAACACGTCCGTCACCGCCCGCTCCGTCGCCGCAAACGCGCGCGCCAGCACCGGCGATTGATCCTTGGGCGTGTTGGGCCGGCCTGGAGGCACCACGACGTAAGGCTCGCCCTGGTGCTGGTCCACAAAATCCAGCTTCACGCCCTTGGGGGCGCGTTCGCGAATTGCCGCGATGACCAATTGCTTGATTCGGTCCGGACTCTGGTTCGGCACCAGCCGGCAGCTGATTTTCACGAACGCCCTGCTGGGAATGACCGTCTTCGTTCCCTCGCCCTGATATCCTCCGCCGATGCCGTTGAATTCGAGCGTGGGCATGAAGCGGATCGCTTCCGCCGGCGAAAATCCCTTCGTCGTGTAAAAAGTATCGATCCCCAGGAATTCCGCGTATGCCTTCTCGTCCACCCGCAGGGCCGTGAGCTGTTCGCGCTCCCAGGGCTGCACGTCGAGCACGTCGTCGTAAAACCCGGGCACGTTGATGCGGCCGTTCTCATCGTGGAGGGTGGAGAGAATCTCCACCAGCGCCTGAATGGGACTGCGGAGCACGCCTCCGTGCAGCCCGGAGTGCAGATCCATCTTGGCGCCGGTTACAATCACGTCGAAAAGCGCGAGCCCGCGCAGTCCGCAGGTGACCACGACCTGCTCGGGCCGCGGCAGAGCGGTATCCGACAAATAGACGAAATCCGCCTCCTTGAGACGATCCTGGTATTGTGTGAGAAAACTCGGAAAACTCGGACTTCCCATTTCCTCCTCGCCCTCGATCAGAAACGTGATGCGGATCGGCGCCTGGGGATTCTCTTCCAGCAGCCGCGCGACGGCGGCGATGTTGGTCAGAAGCGGCCCCTTGTTATCCGCCGCGCCGCGGCCGTACACGCGGTTTCCAACCTGCGTCGCCTCGAACGGCGGCGTCTTCCATAGCTCCACGGGATCGGCCGGTTGAACATCGTAGTGGCCGTAAATCACCACGTGCGGCCAGGATGGATCGCCTCCGCGCTGGGCAAAGATCAGCGGATGAATCTTGAGCGGCACCACCTCGACCTTGAACCCCATGCCGGCCAGGAGGGCGGCAACAAATTCCCGCGCGCCCTGCATCCCCTCCTTGAACCGCGAGTCGGTGGATACGCTCTGAAAGCGAATGAATTCCTTCAGCTTTTCGACCGGATCGAACATGCCCTACGTTGCCTGGTTTTGCGCCCGAAAGCCACCGAAGATTGGAGATGAAGGTGGAGCGCGTGGTCCCCACGCGCTGTTTGACGTCGAAAGCGGACAAGCGCGTGGGGACCACGCGCTCCACCTTAATGCTTAAAATGCCGAATCCCCGTAAACACCATCGCCATCCCCCGCGCATCCGCCGCGGCGATCACTTCCGCATCGCGAATTGCCCCGCCCGGCTGAATCGCCGCCGTGGCCCCGGCGTCGGCGGCCGCCAAAAGACCGTCGGCAAACGGAAACAAGGCCTCGCTGGCCACCGTGGAGCCCTTCAAATCGAGTCCGGCCTCGCCCGCCTTCCAGACTGCGATGCGCGAACTGTCGACCCGGGCCATCTGTCCGGCGCCCACTCCCAGCGTCTGTTCGCCGCGCGAGTAGACGATCGCGTTCGATTTGACGTGCTTGCAGATCTTCCAGCCGAACAGCATCGAGTCCCACTCCTGCCGGGTTGGCGCGCGCTTTGTCACGACCTTGAACGCGGCCACGTCCCCCAGCGTGCGGTCGCGATCCTGCACGAGCACGCCTCCGACAACCGAACGGATTTCCTGCAGGGCATCGGAGCCCAGGCCTTCCTTCGCGATCATGAGCCGCAGATTCTTCTTTTTGCCGAAGGTCTCCCGGGCTTCGTCGCTGAAGCGCGGCGCGATGATCACTTCGGTGAAGATTTCCGCGATCACCTTGGCCAGGTCCGCGTCGAGCGTCCGGTTGACGACGATGACCCCGCCGAAAGGCGCCTGGCGGTCGGTCGCATACGCCAATTCCCACGCCGCCACCAGCGAATCGGCGCTCGCGACGCCGCAGGGATTGGTGTGCTTGAGGATGGCAACCGTCGGTTTTTCGAATTCGCCGATCAGATAGGTCGCCGCAGTGATATCCAAAATATTGTTATAGCTGAGCTCCTTGCCCTGAAGCTGCTCGTAATGCTCGCGAAAGGTGCCGTAGAGCGCCGCCTTCTGGTGGGGGTTCTCGCCGTAACGCAAGTCCTGTGCCTTGCCCCACTTCCGCGTGAAATCGGCAGGAAATCCGGCCAGCGCACCGAGGTCGGGCCCTTCCGAGCTCGTCAGATACGACGCGATCGCCGCGTCATAGCGGGCGGTGCGCGCGAACACCTTGGCCGCCAATTCCCGGCGCAGGGCATGCCCCTTGGATTCGTCCTTTAAAGCCTCAAGTACTCGGGCATAGTCATCGGGATCGCATACCACCATCACGCTTTCGTGGTTCTTCGCCGCGCTTCGCAGCATCGAGGGTCCGCCAATGTCGATGTTCTCGATCGCGTCCTCGCGCGTGACGTCCGGTTTCGCGACCGTCTCTTCGAACGGGTAAAGATTCACCACCACCAGATCGATCAGGTCGATGCCATTGGCCCGGGCCTGATCGAGGTGCGCCCCCAGATCGCGTCGGCAAAGCAGTCCACCGTGCACCTTCGGGTGCAGGGTCTTCACTCGGCCGTCCATGATTTCGGGAAAGCCGGTATGCTGGCTCACCTCGGTCACCGGCAGCCCCGCCTGGCTCAGCAGCTTGGCCGTGCCGCCCGTGGAAAGGAGCGTGAAACCGAGTTCACGACTCAGAACCGCGGCGAACTCCGCCAAGCCGCGTTTATCGCTAACGGAAAGAAGGGCAAAACGCGCCATTACCCCAGACAGTCTGAACCTGGAAAAGGGTCAATTCCCGCTTTGCCTAAAGCCAAATTCTCTTTCCCTTAAATCGTGCCGTGTGAGTCGCAGGAACTGCCGGGGCTGACTGCCCGTCTGGACAAACTCTACTACCATCATGGGGGCGTCAGCCTGCCGCCCGACAAGCCGCACGCGTTCGTCTACTACATCACGATTCGGAACGGAACGGACCGGACGATCACGCTCCTCGGACGCAAATGGGTGGTTTTGCATTCCGATGGCACCCGACTGGTGATCGAGGGTGACAAAATCGTCGGCGAGACTCCGCGGCTAAGCCCGGGAGAGCAGTTCTCGTACAACAGCTACCATGTCACGGGGTGCAACGCGCGCGCGCACGGCAGCTTTCACGGCGTGGACGAATTCGGCACCATGCTGCACGTCCTGCTTCCGCCGTTCGACCTGGTCATTCCGGCAGGCGGCTCCAAATAAACCGGAAAGCCGGCGCGAATTCGTTCGGCTGGGCAGCAATCCGTCGGACCAGCTCCCGAGGGCTGATCCATTCTCCGCGCTCGATTTCGGCCGGACTCAGCCGAAAGGGACCTTCGTGGCTCAACCGGTAAACCCAGACGAACTCGTTGCCCGTTTCCGGGCACGCCGCCAGGCGCAGCCATCGGACCGGTACCGTGCTCAAAGCCAAACCCAATTCTTCGCCCAATTCCCGGATGCACGCGTGATCGTAGTCCTCCCCAGCGTCCACATGGCCGGAACATGAGGAGTCCCACGTCAGGGGCGACATGTCCTTGAGCGCCGACCGCTTTTGCAAAAAGACTTCGCCGCGGCGGTTGAAGATCAGCACGTGGATGGCCCGGTGCCTAAGTCCTTGGGCATGCACCACCCGCCGGATTTCGCGGCGCACCGGCCGATCCTCCTCGTCCACCACGTCGAACCACTCGTCGATCTGCATCGCGCCTTTTTTATCGATTTCCCGAAGCGGTGGGCAAGGCTGTGCCGCTTATGCCGAAGATCGATGTCTCGAAGGTGGCCGAGATCCTGAAAAAGAACCAACTGGAACCAGCCATGCTGCGCCGGGTGATCGAGGAGATGAACCTGGCCGTGCAGCCCGATCCCGGCGAGGATGAGAAGCCGCCGGCGGTGAAGAAGCAGTTCGTGATCCTCGTCAGCGATCCGAACGGCCGCCTGCCGAAGCACGACTTCGTGGGCTGGATTCTGCAAATACCCGACAACGAAAGCCCGGCCACGACGCCGGAGCGAATCTTCCGCTCCGCCTACGACTACAATTCGACGAAGAAGGGCCACCTGCATCCGGCGCGCACCGTCGGCGAGGCGATCGAGAACGTCCCCGGGAAATTCTTCAAGGAGACCGAGGTCTGGGTGAAGACCAAGACCCCCGTGCTCGTCCTGAAGACCGACAACGAGATACCGAAAGAATAGTTGAGCGGACGGCGACGGCGGGGTTAACCTTGCCGTCGCATGGCTGAACTTTCCTCGCCCCTGCTGTACGCGGACTCGGAGCGAAGCGCCGATGTCCTTTATTTCGGCCAGGTGGACATTCCGGATCCGTTCATCGCATTCGGGCGCCGCGGCAAGAAGTATGCGGTGGTGAGCGCCCTCGAATTCGGGCGCGTCAAGCGCACCTCCGAATTCGACGTGGTGCTGCCGCTCGAGGACTGGGTGAAGCGGACCAAGGAGGCTCGGCCGCGCCAATCGGCCGGAGTCGCCGACATCATCGCGCAGCTGGCCCGCACCTACCAGATCCGGAGTTTCCGGGTCCCGAACGACTTCCCGGCCGGACTTTACCAGCGCCTGCGCAAGCTCGGCGTGAAGGTCGAACCGGAGAGCGGATCGCTGTTTTTTCCCGAGCGCGAAATCAAGACGGCGGCCGAGGCCGCGGGCATCCGCGAAGGCAACCGCGCCAGTTCGGCGGGATTCGCCGCGGCGGAAAAGGTGCTCCGCGAGTCGAAGGCCCGCAACGGCCGCCTGTATCACCGCGGCAACGTGCTGACGAGCGAGCGGCTCAAGTTCGCGATCGAATCGGCATGCCTCGAAGCCGGCGCCGTTTCGTCCGGCACGATTTGCGCCGGCGGCGATCAGGCGTGCGATCCCCATGAACGCGGCAGCGGCCCCCTCCGGGCGAACGAGCTGATCATCCTCGACATCTTCCCGCGGGTGACCGCGACCGGCTACTATGGCGACATGACGCGGACTTTCCTGCGTGGACGGGCCAGCGACGTCCAAAAGGCGATCGTCGCCGCCGTGCGCGCCGCGCAATTGGCCGCGCTCAAACACATCCGCGCCGGCGTCAACGGCCGGGAAGTCCACGCCGCCGCCGCCCAGGTATTTGTCGACCGCGGTTTTGAAACCAAAACGACCGCCCAAGGCTCGGTGGGATTCTTCCACGGCACGGGCCATGGCCTGGGATTGGAAATCCACGAACCGCCCCGCATGAGCCCTTCCGCCGACATCAAGCTCAAGGCCGGGACGGTGGTCACCGTCGAGCCGGGCCTCTACTACCCCGGCATTGGCGGCTGCCGCATCGAGGATGTCGTCCAGGTGACCGCCAAGGCCCCGCGCTTCTTGTCCAGCTACCACTACGATTGGGAACTGCGGTGAAAGGCATCGACGCCCTGCTTTCGGCGGTGCGCGGCCGCCGCATTCTCGTGGTCGGCGACGTCATGCTGGACCACTACATCTTTGGAGACGCCACGCGGATTTCGCCGGAGGCGCCGGTGCCGGTGGTGCTGGCCGGCCGCGAGACCGACACGGTGGGCGGAGCGGCGAACGTCGCCAACAATATCGCGTCGCTCGGCGGGATCGTGGAGCTCATCGGCGCCATCGCCGACGACGCGAATGGCCGCAAGCTGGAGGAGCGCCTCGAGAAGCAAGGCATTCGATTCGACCCGAGCTTCCGGCTGACCGGCGGGCAGACGATCACCAAGACCCGGATCATTGTTCGCAGCCAGCAGCTTTGCCGGCTGGATTTTGAGCAAGGGCGCGGCGTGTATGCTCAGGTGACCGCCGGCGATCGCCAAAACGCGATCGCCGCCAAGATGACATCCAGCGATGGCGTCGTGCTGTCCGACTACGGCAAGGGCGTGCTCAATGCGGCGGCGATCCCAGCGCTGATTGGAGCGGCCCGGGCCGCCGGAAAATTTGTGGCGGCCGATCCCAAGCCGTCCAGCGGCAACGAATATCACGACGTCGACCTGCTGACCCCGAATTGGAAGGAAGCCCAGGAGATGGCCCTCCGCCTGGCGGCGAGCGAAGATCCGGACGAAGTCACGGCCGTCTGCGCGGCGATCCGGGAGCGGTATCACCCGCGGCACCTGGTGGTGACACTGGGGCCCCACGGCATGGCGATTCTCCCGGAAGGGGAAAAGCGCGTCCGCATCATTCCGACGGCGGCGCGAAAGGTGTACGATGTCTCCGGAGCGGGCGACACCGCGATTGCCGCGCTCACGCTGGCAATGACCGCCGGGGCCGATCTGGAGTCGGCGGCGAACTTCGCCAACGCCGCCGCCGGCGTCGTCGTCGGCAAGCTCGGCACCGCGACGGTGACGCCCGATGAGCTCCGCGCCCTTGCCTCCGATTGATGCCGGCGGCCGGGCGCTGTTTCTCGACCGCGACGGCACGCTGATCATCGACAAGGTTTATCTGTCCGATCCGGCCGGCGTGGAAGTCATTCCCGGGGTGATCGCCGGCCTGCGGCGGGCGCGCGAACTCGGCTACCGGCTGTTTTTGTTTACGAATCAGTCCGGCATCGGACGGGGGTATCACACGCACGACGACACCCATCGCGTCAACGCGCGCATGGTGGAGCTGATGGGTCTGGGGACCGACCTGTTCGCTGAAATCTGCATCGCACCCGAGGCGCCCCACCAACCATCGTTGTATCGAAAGCCCTCGCCGCGCTTCATCACGGAAACGATCGCCAAATACGGCCTGGATCCGTCGGCCTGCTGGATGGTCGGCGATTCGGCGGCCGACCTCGGCGCGGCTCTCGCCGCCGGCATCCGAGCCGCCGCCGTGCGCACCGGCAAGGTCGATCCCAAAACGATTCGGGAAGTCGCCGCCGGCAAGGTGCCCGTTTACGACGATTTCGGCGAGTTCGCCGAAACGCTTCGCTAGCGAACTGCCGTTGACCCGCTATCGCGAGGTGGAGCGCGTGGTCCCCACGCGCTTTTCCGCTTTCGACATCGAACAGCGCGTTAGGGACAACGCGCTCCACCTCGGGATAAGCCCCCGGATCTACAGCCCGGCGGCCGCTGGGACTCAATTGGGAATCCGGCTCCGCGCTTGCGGCGATTCGCAAGAGTCCGTGCAATACCCCTCCACCATGCCTGAACTGGCCGAAGTCGATTTCTTCCGCCGCCGCTGGGCCAACGCGCTGGGAAAATCCCGGATTCTCCAAATCGAGACCCACGACCGGGCGCAGGTTTTCCGGGGCGCGGATCCGTCCGCCATCCGCCGCGCGCTGACCGGCGCCGTCCTGCAAACATCCGAAACGGCCGCCAAACAGATGATGTTTCGGTTCAAGGCCGGCTGGCTGGGTATTCATCTCGGCATGACGGGCGATCTCTCAGTCGCTCCCGCGAGTCACGTCGCCGGAAAGCATGACCATTTGATCCTGCGAACGGCGAAATGCGCCCTGGTGTTCAACGACCCACGCCGATTCGGACGGGTGCAGTTCTCCGCCGGCCCCGCGGCCCCCCGGTGGTGGACCGACATCGCCCCCGCCATCCTCTCCCCGGCTTTCACCCTCCGAGCGGTGCGCGACTTTCTCGCCCGTCGCCAACGCTCGCCCATCAAAGCCGTCCTGCTGATGCAGGAGCGGTTCCCCGGCGTCGGCAACTGGATGGCCGACGAGATTCTCTGGCGCGCGGGCGTCCACCCGCGTCAGCCGAGCGGCTCGCTCACGCCGGCGGAAACCAAGCGACTGTGGACCGAATGCCGCCGGGTGTGCGAATTGGCCATGGAAGTGATCGGGGGCGCCGCCGATTTCACCCCCGCCCACCGGGACGCCACCCTGCCCCGCAATTGGCTGTTGCCCCACCGCTGGGAGGATGGCGGCCGTTGCCCGCGCACCGGCGTTCCGCTGCGGCGCGAAACCATCGGCGGACGCACAACCTGCTGGTCGCCGGGCCGCCAGAAACTTCACCGATGAGCAAGCAGCGGATCGATGAATTGCTCGTGGCGCGCGGACTCGCCGCCAGCCGAGCCCAGGCCAAGGCGCTCATCCTGGCCGGTCGTGTGCGCACCGGCACGGAGCGGCTGGACAAACCCGGCAAGGAGCTTCCCGTCGACGCGGATCTCACGGTCGTGGCTCCGCCGCGCTTCGTCAGCCGAGGCGGCGAAAAATTGGCGGGAGCGCTGGAGCGTTTTCAAATCGATGTCACCGGCTGGCACGTGCTCGACGTGGGCGCCTCGACCGGCGGCTTCACCGACTGCGTGCTTCAGGCGGGCGCCGCGTCGGTCACCTGCGTGGACGTGGGCCGCGCGCAACTGCACGACAAGCTCCGGCGCGATCCCCGCGTAACCAACCTCGAAAAGGTGAATGCCCGGCATCTCGACCAATTCGAACTGCCGCGCACGACTTATGATCTGGCGGTGATGGACCTTTCCTTCATATCCCTGCGTTCCGTCCTGCCGGCGGTCTGGCCGAAGCTCGCCGCGGGCGGCACCTTGATCGCCCTCGTCAAGCCGCAGTTCGAAGCGGGAAAGGCCGAGGCCGACAAGGGCCGCGGGGTCATACGCGATCCCCAGGTGCAGGCCGCAGCGCTGGCCGCCGTTCGCGGCCTGGCGCTGCAGGAATTGCCCGGCGCGCAACTGATCGGCGAAATGGACTCGCCGATCACCGGGGCGGACGGGAACAGAGAGTTCCTCCTGGGCTTGAGCAAACCGGCCTGAGGGGTTATCTCACGTACGCCCGCCCCATGAAGTCCCTCCGGTCCATCGCGTTCGTCGTCAATGACGGCAAGGCCGGCGCGC
Organism: Opitutaceae bacterium; assembly: GCA_036502225.1. Taxonomy (GTDB): domain Bacteria; phylum Verrucomicrobiota; class Verrucomicrobiia; order Opitutales; family Opitutaceae; genus Palsa-1447. The sequence goes on along the minus strand of DASXYY010000029.1, from coordinate 22,402 downwards.
CGGCGCTCGCCCGCGAACTCATGGCGATCTCGCGCGCCGGCGGCGCGCGCGTTCGCCTTACGAGCCATTTCCCGTTCGCGCCCAAATTCCTGAAGGGCGCGGATGCCTGCTGCGTGATTGGCGGCGATGGCACCCTGCTCGGAGCCGCGCGCGAGGCGGCGCTCGCGGGTATTCCGATCATTGGCGTCAACCGCGGTTCGCTCGGGTTCTTGACCACGTTTTCCGCGGACGAGGCGCGCGCCGGGTTTGCCAAGGTGCTGGCGGGCGAATTCAGCGTCGACCGCCGCGCCATGCTGGACTGCCACGTGCCCGGGAATTCCCAGGGCAAGGACCTCGCGCTGAACGACGTGCTGATCAAGGCTGAGGAGAACAGCCGGCTCGTTCGCCTGGAAGTGTGGGCCGATGGTGAATTGGTCACGGAGTACCTTTGCGACGGCCTGATTTTCAGCACCGCCACCGGTTCAACCGCCTACAACCTGTCCGCGGGCGGGCCGATCATCCATCCGTGCGCCGACGTGATCGCCATGACGCCCATCTGTCCGCACACGCTGAGCAACCGCGCCATCATCTTTCGAGGCGACGTCAAAATCGAAGTCCGCAACCGGTCGCCCGAGGAGGCCCTGTTCGTTTCCTGGGACGGACGGCGCGACGCGATCGCGAAGAGCGAAAAGCCGATCAAAATCAAGATGGCCCGCACGCGCCTATCGCTCGCTCAGAAGGCCAGTTATGAGCATTTCGCCGTGGTGCGCGCCAAGTTGAAGTGGACGGGCGGGCTGACGCCGTAGGTGGAGCGCGTGGTCCCCACGCGCTTTTCCGCTTTCGATATCGAGCAGCGCGTAGGGACCGCGCGCTCCACCCTACGATTTCACAATCAACCAAAGCTCCGCCTCGACCCGGCTCCCGCCGCGCAGCTGGACTTTGACCTTCACGGACGATGCGGCGGGCGGCCGCGCAGCGGCCGGCCTGATTTCCAAACGCACGGAAGAATCATCAGTCGAACGAATCATCCGAACTGAATACGCGGCATTCGGCGCCGCTTCGACGGAGTCGATCTTCTTTCCTTCCGCTGCGACCAATTCGGCTACCTGCGTGGCGGCGGGCGACCCGTCCACTGGCCAATAAAGCGAGGCCGGCTCGAAGCGCACCCCTTGGTCCACATCAACGATCGCGGAAAGCATCACGGGCTGCGGTTCACCGTCGAGGTAGAGCGCGGCGCCCAGGTGACGCTGGCCGACGTTGCGCACCGATTGGACGCGCAAGATGACGCGGGAACGCTGGCCGGGGGCAATTGGCGACGCAGGCAACTCCACCGCTACGCAGCTGCAGCTGACTGTCGCGCGGACAAGATGGACGGGCTTGTCGCCGCCATTCACGAAAGGAAACTCGATCACCGGGCCCGGACCACCGGCGAGAGCGTGGACTTCCCTGACGGTCGACGGCCAGTCGAGGGTGGAAGCGCGGGCGCCCACACAAACCCACGCCATGATCAACCCGAACCAAAGTCGGGCGGCGTTTCGCTGCCGCCGGGGGCCCGTCACGAGGTGGAGCGCGTGGTCCCCACGCGCTGTTCGACGTCAAAAGCGGAACGGCCGGGGTCACCGCCCCCGGCTAAAGCAAAGTGAAGCGCGCAGCCCCCACTCGCTTCGCCGCCAAATGCGGGCGGAGGTTTAAGCGCATGGGGACCATGCGCTCCACCCGCCAATTTCGCTCCTGCGCCGCACGCCATGCGCCGAGGCGGTCAGGCTGGCTTGGGGCGCACCACCAGCTGCGTCGCTTGCGCGCGAACGAGGTACTTCATCGCGAACGCGGCCAAGTCCGCGATCGTCACCGCCTCGATGCGCGCGTCGTAGTTCTTCCAATCGTCAATCGGCAGCCCCTGCAGCGCATTCAGCGAAGCGTGCAGCGCCCGCGCCGCGTTAGTCTGAAGGCTTTGACGGCGGCCCGCCTTGAGCCGGGCCTGGCAGCGGCGCAGCTCCGCTTCCTCGACCTTCCCGGTCTGGACGCGTTCGATCTCGATATCGATTTCGGCGAGCACCTCGTCTTCGCGCCCCGGCTTGGTTCCGGCGAGGAACGAGAACATGGCCGTATCCAAACTGGTGACCCGGGAGGAGCGGACAAAGTACGCCAGGCTCTTCTCTTCGCGCACCCGCTCGAACAGTTGCGAGGCCATGCCGCTGAACAGTTCATCGGCGACTTCGCTGACGTAGTAGTCGGGAGTGTGAAGCGCCGGGCCGGGGTAGCCGCGCAGGACGACGGCCTGCTCCTTGTCGCGAATTTCCACGAAGTCGCCGGGTTGGCCCAGTCGCCGAAGGTGGAGCGCGTGGTCCCCACGCGCTTTTCCGCGTTTGATGGCGCTCTTGCCGGGGTCCCCGCCCCCGGCTACAGCGCCAACTGTCACCTTCTCCAAAAGCGCCGTCAGCTTCGGCTTCACCGCCTTGGGCTCAAAATCCCCGGCGACCGCAATCACCACGTTCGATCCGAAATTCAGGCGTCCGTACTGGGCCGCGATGTCGCCGGCGGCCAGCTTCTCCACGCCTTCCACCGTCCCGTTTGCGTCGATGCCCATGGGATGATCGCCGAAGAATTTCCTCCGCAGCAGCTTCCTCCCCTCGGTGACCACGTCGTCCAGATCCTGGCGCAAACCGGCAAGCTGCGCTTCCTTTTCCACCGCGAACGTGTCGGCCCGGAAAGCCGGCGCGAGCGCGGCGTCACTCAGCACACTGACTGCCCGCAGCCAATCCGGTGGCAGAACTTCCACCGCGAGACCCAGGCTGTTGTTGCCGCTGAAAGGATAAAAGGAGCCGCCCACCGACTCGATGTAACGCGCCACCTCGGCCGCCGACCGCCGCTTCGTGTCCTTGCTCAGCAGCGTGGAGACCAGCCCGGAAGTGCCCCGTTTCGCGGGATCTTCAAAACCCGGGCCGCCCTGCCAGACCATGCGAAGGTGGACTTGAGGAAGGCGTTTTTCCTGCTGCAGCAGCAGGCGGGCGCCGTTCTTCAAAGTGACCAGTTCGAATTCCCCGACGGATTCCGCTTTTTTTCGAGAGGCCTTGCCCGTCGCCTTTGGCGCCGTGGCGATGGCCGCTTTGGCCTCCATCGGATTCGACGACACGGCCGTCCGCGTCTGCCGCACCAGGTACTTCTTCAGCGCCTGCTTGAGCTGCGCCGCGGTCACGCGTTCGAGCCGCTCGAAGTACTGCTGGCTGAAATGCAGATCCCCCGCGACCACTTCGGCCGCGCCGAGCCGGCTGGCCTGTCCGCTCATCGTTTGCCGGGAGGCCACTTCGTTGGCGATCAATTGGCGCACCGCCTGTTTGATGTCCTGCGCCTTGAATCCCTTGACCGCGCAGCGCTTGAGGACCTTGTCCAGCACCGCCTCCGCCTTTTCCCGGTTGCCCGACTCCGAGGTGAAGGAAACGCAGAACAGCCCGCTCGTGCCCGGGTTCCAGCACGACGCATCGATCGTGTGCACCACTTTGGCTTTTTCCCGCAGCTCCTGCCACAGGATCGAGCTGTCGCCGTGCCCGAGCACCATCGCCAGCAGATCGAGCACCGGCGCATCCGCATGCGTGAGGCCCGGCACCTGCCACGCGATGGCCGCGCGGACGATTTCGACGTCCTCCGTCACATGCAATTCACGCGGCCCCAGCTGCAGGGGTTCTTCGGTCACCAGCACGGGACGAAGGCGCCCGCGCGAACGTCCGCCAAATTTCTCCTCGACCACCTTGAGAGTCTCATCCGGATCGATCCCCCCCACGATCACCACCACCAGATTGTTCGGCACATAGCGCGAGCGGTAGTAACCCTCGAGCTCACCCCGCTCGTTGCCGGCAAACAATTCGCGATGGCCGATGACGGGAAAGCGATACGGATGCTCGCGAAACGCCGTGGCGAACATCGCCTGCCACAGGCGATCGTCGGGATCGTCGCGCGTCATGGCGATTTCGCGCATGATCACTTCCTTTTCCTTCGCCACTTCGCCCTCCGGCAGGGTGGAACTCAGCACCGCGTCCGCCAGCAAATCGACCGCCATCGCCGTGTGTTCGCTCGGCAAATCGATATAATAGACCGTGCGGTCAAAGGTGGTGTACGCGTTGATGTAACCGCCATGAGCTTGCACTGTCGCAGAGATTTCCCGGCCAGCTCGCCGTTCGGTTCCCTTGAACAGCATATGCTCCAGGTAATGTGACAACCCGGCGCCAAGTTGGTCGCCCTCGTGAATGCTGCCGGTCTTGACCCAGACTTGCACGGAGGCCAGCGCCGCCGACGCGTCCCTTTTGATGATGACGGTCAGCCCATTCGGCAGCACCGTGCGGAGCACCGGCTCGCGCCAAAAACGTTCGAGGAGGCTCAAGCGGTCTCCAAGGTTTCGGTTTGAGGACCGCTGCCCCGGGGCCGGCTGGACGGCAAAAATGGCTTCACGAATGCTTCGTCGAAGTCATAGAGGGTATCGAAATCTTCCTGCCGGTCGGTGTCGGTTTTACTGAACACTTTGTATTCGATCAAATTAAAGACGATATCGCCAAAATCCCGGCAACGGGTGACCCCCCAGGAGTTGAGAACGGTCTTGGCCATCGGGCCAAATTGCTCCAAGGCAAACCCCCGCAAGCCGTCGAGCAGCTCCTTGCCGCTCACGTGTCGGGATTTCTCGGTTCGATCGCCCGCCCGCTTCTTTAAGTCTTTGACAGTGTGATCTAAGCCCAAGCGCACGAACTCGTAAGCCTTGCGGTTAAAGCGCGGGTCGTCCTTGCAAATTAGGACGACCACGTCGGCAAATTCAGAGTCTTGCATCGATCAAATATAAACTCGCATCCGCAGCTTGGTAACGTTTCTGTCAACGACTCATTGCTTCAACATGATTGCATCCCACCAGCCTAACGAGGCCCTGGCAAACGTCAAAGCCACGGCCCCGACCCAAAGTCCGATGGAGGCCGCGTGCTCCCACCTGAAGTCCGCCGGTTTGCGCATTACGCGCCCCCGTTTGGCCATTCTGGAGGCCCTGATTGCCCGGTCCGAACCCGCCAGTATCGAACAGATCCACGAAACCGTGGGCGCCGATAAATGCGATTTGGTTACAGTATATCGCTGCATTTCGGCATTCGAGGACATCCGTCTGGTCCGTCGCGCCCTGGTGGTCGACGGCACCTGCCTGTATGCCTTGAATCTGGGCCGTCCGACCCGCTATCATGTGGTGTGCAAGCAGACCCGCCGCATGGACGAAATCGCCGGCGAACCCGCCGCCGAGCTCGCCCTCGCCCTCTCCAAGGTCGAAGAGCAGCTGAAGGCGATGGGCTACGCCGATGTCGGCCACATGGTTGAATTCAGCGGCACCCGCCGCGAGACCGCGAGCTAACGCTCGGTCGGGGGCAGGGCCGGCATCTGAATCATCTGGCTGTTCTCTGCCCTCTGCGTGATGCGGGTGACCATCCGTTGGATGTCGAGCTCCGCATCGCGCTCCTTGATGCGCGTCAGTTCCAGCGACTTCAGAGTGTCAAAGTAGTGCTGGTTCAGTTCGTCGCGCTCGTGGTGAAGGCTGTCCAGCTTCACCTCAAGATCTGAGGCCTCGTTGGACCGGGCATTGGCTTCGTCGCGATAGGTCTTTTCCTTGTTCAGCACTTCGTCGAGCTGCGCCTGGTACTTGGCGAGCCGGGCGGCCTCCTTGTCGGCGTCTTCCTTTTGAGTTTGTATGCGGCGCTCAGCGGCGGCCTTTCGCGCGTTGGCTTCGGCTTCGCTCTTCCTCGCATCGTCGGCCGCGTCTTGCCTGGCTTTGGCCTCGTTACGGGCGTGTTCGGCTGCCTCCAGGCGATTCTGGCTCTGGATGTAAAATACCAGAAAAACAGCCAGCATGACGACGGGGCAGATCAAAAACATCCATTTTCTCATCGGAAGTGGGGAGAGTGTTGAGTCGGACAGGGACCGGGTTAGGTGGACTTCTTCTTGGCGGCTTCGGCGGCAGCCAGAGCATTGGCCTTGTCGGCCGCATCGATCTGATCGAGCACCTGGCTCATCTGCTGGGCGTTCGTCTCAGCCGCCTTTTGAACCGATTCCACCGCGGACATCTGCTGATCGAGCTGGGCAATGTCGGTCTTGAGGTGATTGACCTCGGTCGTCGCCGTGGCAACGCCTCGCTTCAGCTGTTCCACCCGGTCCTTTTGATTGGCATCGTCGATCTGGGCCTTGTCGCGGGCCTGGAAGGCCGCCTGCATGTCGTCGCGGCGCTTCTGGTCGGCCTTTTCCTTCGCCTCGTGCTCGGCCTTGCGGCGAGCGCCTTCGGCGACGGCCAGCTTGACCGCCTCTTCGCGACTGGCGTTTTCAGCCGCAATCTTCTGTTGGATCTCGGCCTTCTCCGCGGCCTTCGCAGCCGCCTCGCGGGCTTGGTAGCCCTGGTCGAAGCGAACGTAGATAAAGATGAAGATGATCAGAAAAACCCCAGGCACCAGAAAGTACGCGAGGCTCGATTGCTTGCTTTTCGTCATGGAGGTGGAAATCGAAGAAATTTATTGGACCGTATTGGTCTTCTTGAGCGTATCGCGCTGCTTGATGGCGGCTTCGATGGCTCCCCTGAATTGGTGCAGACCCTTGACGTCGGAGGGATTGGGTTCCGAGGGCTGCTCGTCCAACGCCTTGTTCACGGCATCCAGGGCGTCGTCGTACTTCTGCAATTCGTACGCGGCGTAGGCCTTCATCTGCTCAGCCTGCCACGCCTTCATCCGCGAGAAATGGTCCTTCTCGATCGCCAAGTTGGCATATTTGAAGGTCATTGCGGTATTGAGCTGCTGAGTGTAGTACTGCGCCAATTCCAGGGCCAGATCGCTATTGTCCGGGAAACGATCGAGCGCATCCTTGAGCGAATTGATCGCCTCGTTCGGCTTGTCGATCTGCAGGTAAAAGCTGGAGAGATATTCCCAGTTCATGGGATTGGAAACGATCGTGCCGTTGTGCAGATCGGCATCCATGATCTTTGTCGCCGTCTGGGTCTGGCCCGCGGCGCTGTAGAGAGTGACGAGGTTGTAGTTGTCGGCCGGCTTGTTCAGGTAGCCCATTTTCTGGGCGCGCTCGATCGCCAGGATCGCCTTGGCCAGGTATTCGCGCTGGAGCGCCTCGTCGTCATTGTTGAGCGCCGCGATGGCGAGCTGGTTGTAGACGGACCACAGCTGATCCCACAGGTCGCGCTGCATGGGTTTCAGGCTGACCAGGAGTTCGATGTAATCGGCGGCGTCCCGATAATTGTTTTCGGCCAGCAGCTCGGCGACCAGGAGGGTGTAAAGGTCGGCCTTCGGATGGGTGGCCAGGGTCAGCGCATAGCGGGTGTGCTTTTCCGCATCGGCGACCAGGGCCTTGTCGGGATTCTTCTGGTCGATCGTGCCCATGCTGTATTCGATCATGGAATACAGCATCTCGTCGTTCGCCTCCGGCGGCTTGGCCTGCTGCAGGTACTCGCGGAGAAAGTAGAGCGCCTTTTCGTTGGCGGCCTTGACCCCGGCCGGGTCGTGCTTGAGCCCGGTGGCCTTCTGGTAATAAGCCTGCCCCACCCATTTAAGGTGTTCCAGACGGTCCTTGGGCGGCAGGAAGTTGGGATGCTGGTCCAGCATCTGCATGACCGACTCAAACAGATCGGCAGCCGAACCGGGGTCGTTCTTGCCCTGCCAGAGAATCTTGCCGAGCGTATCGGAGACGACAAACCGGTCGTAACTGCCGTCCTTGGTCTTGGGCAGCAGCGCCTGCAAAAGGTCGACCGCCTGCCCCCATTTTTCGGCGGCCAGCTGATTGTCGTGATTCGTGGTCGCGGCTTCGGCGGCATCGACCACCGGCTGCAGCGCCTTGAGCTGGTTGCTCGTATCTTCCTCGAGGTCCGGCATCGGGGTGCTGGCGTTGCCGCCGCCTGAGTCGGCGGCGCACCGCAGGGCGCTCAATGAAGCGAGCGAAACGAGTGCCAGACAAATACGAATCGGACGCGAAAGGACGTGACGCGAAAAAACCATTGGACGTTAGTCGGAATTATTCAGCGAGAAGACGACCGGCACCTGCATGTGCGTGGCGACGGCGTGGCCGCCTTTTTGACCGGGACGGAAATGCCACTTGGAAACCGCGACAACGGCGTTGTTTTCGAATTCACGCTGGGTCGAGTTGACCGCGTACGCGTTGCGCACGTTGCCCTGGGCATCGACAATGAAGTCCACCGTCACCGTGCCGGAAATGCCGGCGCGGCGCATTTCAAACGGATATTGCGGCGGCCCCTGGATGGTGGGCTGCGGCGTGCGGTCCAGCTGGCTCACGTCGAACACGCGGCCAATGCCCGCGGCGAAGTTGCCGAGGTTCTGCGGCAGCATCGTGGCGCTGCGATTGATCGCCACGTTGTCGGGCGGCGGCGGCTGGATCTGCTGGACGAAACTGTTGTCCGTGACCATCGACGGCAAATCGGCCAGCTGCGGCGGTGCGAATTGCTGCGGCTGCTGCTGGGCCTGGTTGTCGTCCTGCACGTCCTGGTCTTCCGGCGGAAGCGGCGGCATCTGGACGATCTGGATCTTGGGCTCGTCGTCCTCGGGGGGCGGCGCCTTTTTGTGATGCGACAGAATTTCGCCAAAGTAGGCGACGCCGCTGTGGGCCAGCAGTGAAACGGCAAGACCGATGATGAGATCGCGGCGCATGATTATCTTCCGGTCTGGCTGGCGACGGTTTCAATCGAGACCTGCTCGATCCCGACCTTGCGCACCATGTCGAGCGCCAGTACGGTGGAGCCGAACTTGGCCGTGCTGTCCGCCGTGACCAGGACCTTGGGATCGTTGGGATTGGAGGCTCGGTAAGCCTTGAGGCGGTCTTCGATTTCCGCGTCGAAAATGGGCTCGGCCGCACCCTGCCCCACTTTCCAATAGGCTGTGTTGCCTGCCGACATTTGCAAAGTGACCATATTCGGGTCGGGAGGGCCGGGATTGGTGGCCGTCTGCGGCAGGGTCACCGGCACTGACACAGTGCGGTCGAGGGAGAGGGTGAAGAGAACGAACGTAGCGAGCAGGAAGAAGATAACGTCGATCAGCGGGATGATCTCGATACGTGCCTTCTTCTTGCCTTCGTCGCCTCGGCTGCTGGTTCCGGCCATAGTGCGTTAACCGTTTTTAGCGTGAGTCTCGATGAAAACTTTGGGAATACCGGCGCGATGCGCCTGGTCGAATACGTAAACCACCTGGCTCCAGGGCGCGTTCGTATCACCATTGATGATGATATGGGCGTCCTGCTCCGGATGCGTGTTATGAAACTCCTGCAGACGATTGATCAATTCCTGCAGCGTCACCGGCTCCTGGTCCCAGGCGGGCGTGCCGTCCTGCTGGACGGTCACCGTGGGAATGCCGTTGGGATCGCGCGGGATGCCGGTCTCGGCATCCGGCAGGGTCACCGGCAGACCGACGGGCTTGTTCAGCGAAAGCGTGAACAAGACGAACGTCGCCAACAGAAAGAAAATGACGTCGATCAGCGGAATGATCTCAATGCGGGCTTTCTTTTTCCCGCCGCTGCCGCGTGAACTGCCACCACCAGCCATGGTTGCGGTGGATTAGGGGCGAACGCTTTCGGACTTCTTGATGAAGATCTCCAGCGCGTGGGACGCGTCGGCGATCTCCAATTTTTCCTGTTCCGTGCGGGCATTCATATAGTTGTAGGGAATCAGGCAGCAAACGGCGATCGCGATACCGCAGCAGGTGGCGATGAGCGCCTCGGCCACACCGCCGGTGATCGTGCCCATGCCGGAGGCCAAGCCGCCGTTCAAGGCGCCGAAGGTCTTCATCATGCCGGTGACGGTGCCCAACAGACCGAGCAGCGGGGCTGCGGTGATGCAGGTATCGAGTGTCGCCATGCCCTGATTGTAACGGGCGAGCTCCTGGGTGGAGGAGCGGATGAACGCGTTGGACAGCGAGTATTCGCGGTGGGAAAGACTGTAGACCAGGATGCGGGCGACGGTGTCGCTGCTCTTGCGGCCGACGGCGAGGGCGCCTTCGACGTCACCTTTTTCCACGTTCTCGATCATCTTCTCAACGACTTCGGGTTCGCGGCGGCTGTTTTCGCGGAAGATGAACAGCAAACGTTCCACAACGACCGTAACCGCGACGAATGAGAGCAGCAGGATCGGCCACATAATGCCGCCGCCATGCGCAAACAATTCCATCGGAGTTTGGTCGCCGATAAGGAAGCCTAGAGGGAGGGAGGTAATCATAGGAAAAAACTCGGTATTGTGGGTAAGCGTGTCTCTGCAGTCTGATGCAGGAGCTATGCCGGACGTTCAATCAAAGGGGGTGGCGCCCGACAGAGGAGCAGAAAAAATTTAAAAGGGAAGTCAGATTAACCAAGCCTAAGGATATCAGAGGGGACTAAGACTGTAATCGGAGAATTCATCGGGTTCCTTACTAAGGGTTTTCTTCAACCAGGAACTGGCTGCCCGGCTAGGACTCGAACCTAGACAAGCAGAGTCAGAATCTGCTGTGCTACCATTACACCACCAGGCAGTGGAAAGAAGGCAAGTGGAGCCGGCGACGGGAGTCGAACCTGCAACCACCTGTTTACAAAACAGGTGCTCTGCCATTGAGCTACGCCGGCAGAAAAAGCTCCAGGGGAAAGATTAGAAAAAGAACGAATGATTGGTGGCTCCCCGGGGACTCGAACCCCGAACCTACTGATTAAGAGTCAGCTGCTCTACCATTGAGCTAGGAAGCCATCAAACTGAAGGACCAAAAACTCAAAAATAGAGCGGGCAAGTCAACCTGATTCATAGAAAGATTAGAGTCCGGCGAATGAAAAAGTACGCCGAGTTTTCTTAAGAATTAGCACCAGACCAGTAGCGCAGCTGTAGCCGGGGGCGCTGACCCCGGCACCTGCGACGTCGAAAGCGAAAGTTGGAGCGCGTGATCCCCCCGCGCTTCGGCGTCAAACGAGGATGGATGCTAAAGCGCATGGGGACCATGCGCTCCACCCCTCGCGCTTTGCACTTGCCTTGCCCTGCCCGTCTGCTGTTTTGAACCGCTTCCCTCCATGCAAAAGACCAAAAAGTCCGTCGCCAAGCGCTTCAAGCTTACCGCCAGAGGCAAGCTGATGCGCCGCACGCCCGGATTTCGTCACCTGCTAGCCGCCAAGAGCACCAAGCAAAAGCGCCGTGCCTCCCGCGACAAGCAAGTGGCGGATGGCCACGCGGAGCCGCTCAAGCGGTGCCTGCCGTTCGGCCTGTAATCCAAACCGGGAAACTATAACTGCGTCAGGCGGGTGAAATCCATAGCCGACCCGCCGGCGCCTCAAAACAAAGGAAAATAAAACATGGCTCGTGCAACCAACTCCCCCGCGTCGCGAAAGCGCCGCAAGAAAACGCTGAAGTACGCCAAGGGCTACTTCGGCAACAAATCCAAGCTGTTCCGCTACGCCAAAGAAGCGGTCCAGCATGCCTGGCAGTACGCCTACCGCGACCGCCGCAAGAAGAAGGGCGATTTTCGCTCCCTCTGGATCGTCCGTCTGAACGCCGCCTGCCGCGATGCGGGCCTGAGCTACAGCCGGTTCATCGAGGGTCTGAAGGCCGCCGACATCGCCCTCGATCGCAAGGTCCTGGCCGATCTGGCCGTCAACGACGAGATCGCCTTCAAAAGCCTGGTCAAGACCGCCCAGGCCGCCCTCGCCGACAAGGCGAAGGCCGCCAAGAAGTAAGGCTCTCCTCCCTGTAGCCGGGGGCGGTGACCCCGGCACGTGCGACGTCGTATGCAGCAGGTGGAGCGCGTGGTCCCCACGCGCTCTCCGACGTCGAAAGCGGAACAGCCGGGGTCACCGCCCCCGGCTACAGGGCTACCGCCATTGCAAGAACAACTCTCAAGTATTCTGGCCAAGGCAGCCTCTGAACTCCCGGGAGTGAGCTCCCGGCCGGAGTTCGAAGCGGCCAAGGCCCGCTACGTCGGCCCAAACGGGGAGCTCACGGCCCTTATGAAACAGATGGGGTCGGTCCCGAAAGAGGACCGCCCCGCCATGGGGAAGCTCATCAACGAGACCAAGACGCGCCTGCAGGGCGACCTGGACTCGGCCCTGCGCCGCATCGAGGATTCGGAAATCGCCGCGCAGCTTGGGCCCGAGCCCGACCCGACCCTGCCCTCCCCCGAGCGGGGCCCCGGCACGATCCATCCCCTGACTCAGGTGCGCGAAGAGATGTGCCGCATCCTGCGCAAGGTCGGCTTCGCCGTCGCGGATGGTCCCGAGGTAGAAACCGAATTCTATTGTTTTGACGCGCTGAACACACCGCTCGGGCATCCGGCCCGCGAAGCCAGCGACACGTTCTATTTTCCCGAGACGACCAAGTTCGGCAATATCGCGCGCAAGGTGCCGGGCGAAAAATACCTGCTGCGGACCCACACGTCCTCAGTGCAGATCCGGACCATGCTCAAGGGCCCCCCGCCCATCCGCATCGTCTCACCGGGCCGCACCTACCGCCGCGACACGACCGACGCCACCCACTCGGCCAACTTTCACCAGTTGGAATGCCTGTACGTCGACCGCAACGTCACCGTGCGGGACCTGAAGGCGCTGCTGGATTATATCTTTTCGTCGCTCCTCGGGCCCGACACGAAGACCCGCTTCCGTCCCCACTACTTCGGCTACACCGAGCCCAGCTTCGAAGTGGATTTGTCCGCTTCCCACCTGCCCAAGGTCAAGAAACCATGGATCGAAATCGGCGGCTGCGGCATGGTCGATCCGGCCGTCTTCACGACCGTCGGCTACGATCCGGAGAAGTGGACCGGTTACGCGTTCGGCATGGGCTTGGAACGCCTGGCGATGCTGCTCTACGGCATCGATGACATTCGCTATTTCTATCAGAACGACCTCCGCTTCCTGAAGCAGTTCGCGTGAAGATCTCCCTCAACTGGCTCAAGGATTACGCCGATTTTGCCGCCGATCCGGACGAGATCGCGAAGGCCGTCACCTTTTTGGGTTTCGAGGTCGAGGGTGTCGAGCGCACCGGCGCCCCTGCCCTGTCACACGTCGTGGTCGGCGAAGTCCTCGTCCGCGCCCGCCATCCCAACGCGGACAAGTTGTCCGTCTGCCAGGTCGACCTCGGCCCCGCGGGCGGGGTGAAGACGATCGTCTGCGGCGCCCAGAACTACCAGGTCGGCGACCGCGTGCCCGTGGCGCTCCCCGGCGCGATCCTGCCCGGCAATTTCGAGATCAAGCAATCGAAGATCCGCGGCCAATTGTCGGACGGAATGATGTGCTCCGCCCAGGAGCTCGGACTGGGCGACGACCACGCTGGTCTGCTCATTCTGGCCGATCGGCCCGCCCTCGGCCAGCCGATCAACGAGGTGCTGCCCAAGGGCGATGTCGTGTTCGACATCGAAATCACGCCCAACCGGCCCGATTGCCTGAGCCATCTCGGCATCGCCCGCGAATTGGCGGCCTGGTTCGATCTGCCCCTGCGCTACCCGCGGCGGCCGGCGCCGGCGGCGGGCGGCGAACTGATTTCCCCTTCGATTCTTCAGGCGGTCAAGGTGCAGGCGCCCGATGACTGCCCGCTCTATACGGCGCACGTGATCACGGGCGTCAAGATCGGCCCCAGCCCGGAGTGGCTCCAATCCCGACTCCGCTCCGTCGGCCTGCGCCCGATCAACAATGTGGTCGATGTCGGCAACTATGTGATGCTCGAGTACGGCCAGCCCCTGCACGCATTCGACGCGCGCACCCTGGCGGGCCAGCAAATCATCGTGCGCCGCGCCCACAACGGCGAAAAGATCACGACGCTCGACGGCAAAGAACGGATCCTGTCTTCCTCGATGCTGGTCATCGCCGACGCGGAAAAGCCCGTGGTCGTCGCGGGCATCATGGGCGGCCTGAATTCCGGCGTCGAGGGCGACACCACGAATCTCGTCATCGAAGGCGCGCTCTTCCGCGCCCAATCGGTTCGCAGCACCTCCCGGCGCCTCGCGCTCGGCTCGGACTCCTCCTACCGCTATGAGCGCGGCGTCGATCCGCATATGACGCTCGAAGCGGTGCGGCGCGCGCTGGATCTGATCGTGCAGACGGCCGGCGGGCAGATCGCCCGCGGCGGCTTCAACGTCGGCAGCGATGTGCCCTGGAAGCGCGAGATCGCGGTGACCACGCCGTTCATCAACGGCCGCCTGGGCTTCACGATCGCCGACGCGGAAATCAAGGACGCCTTGGAATCGCTGGAGCTAAAGGTGGTGCACGAAACTTTGGTCGAGGGCGGCACGCAATACACCGTTTCGATTCCTTCGTGGCGCGACGACCTCGACCGTCCGATCGATCTGGTCGAGGAAGTCCTGCGGCTTCACGGCACGGACCAGATCCCCGTTTCCACGGTGCTCTCCCCCGGCCTCGCCGCCGAGGACGATCCGGTCGTCGAATTCAACCGCCGGGCGACCGCTTACCTGGTCGGCCACGACTTTCACGAGTGCGTGAATCTGACGCTTCGGCCCGCCGGCGAAATCGCCGCGTGGGTTTCGGCGGCGGCCGTTCAGGAATTGGCGCTCGCGAATCCTTTCGTCGAGGACAACTCGCATCTGCGTCCGTCCCTGATTCCGGGCCTGCTGGAGACCCTCAAGTTGAATCAGTCGCGCGGTGTTCCTTCCGCGCCCCTGGCCGAAACCGGCCGCATTTTTGTCGAAACCAACGGTGCCGTGCTCGAATGCGCCGCCGTCGCCTTCCTGCTTCCCGAAGACGCGGAAAAATCCTGGCTGCGCCGCGGCGCCCCCGACTTTTACACCACCAAGGCGCACACGACTGCCCTGGCGGCTCTGGCGGGCATCGATCTTCGCCGGCAGCCGCTCGACCCGGCCGCGGTCGCCCTGCCGGGCTGGCAGGAAGGCCACGCGGTCATGGCGGGCGACATCACCCACGGCTGGGCGGCCCGCTTCGGCCTGCTTCACCTGGCGAGGGTTCGCGCCATGGGCATCGCCGGCCGAGTTTACGGCGGCATCTTTGCGATCCAGCCCCACAAGCTGGCGGGCCGGCAGGAACGCGCCCGCTACCGCGACTTCAGCCTGTTTCCCTCCGCGCTGCGCGATCTGGCGCTCGTGGTGGACCGGTCGATGCCCGCCGGCGCGATCCAAAAACAACTCCTGCAGGCGGCCCGCGCCGCGACCGGAACGGCTTTTGCCGTGGAGCAAGTCGATGTGTTCGACGTCTACGAAGGCAAAGGCCTTCCGGAAAACAAAAAGAGCCTCGCCTTTTCCCTGGTCTTCCGCGCGTCCGATCGCACCCTCACCGACGCCGAAGTGAACACCGCCTTCAACCGCATCCAGGAAGAGATCGTGAAGACGGGCGCCGCCATCCGCAAATGAGCGCCGCCGAACCGAGTGGAAGCGGCGTCCCGCCGCTTCAGTCCGGGGATCTCAACATCGACCACGTGGCAAACCTGGCCCGCCTGGCCCTGACGCCCGCGGAAATGCAAAAGTTCTCCGAGCAGTTGGGCGACGTCCTCAAGCACATCGCCGAATTGAAGGAAGTCGACGTGTCCGCGGTCGAACCGACGGCCCATGCCTATCCCGTCGTCAACGTCTGGGCCGCCGACGTGGCCGCCGCCAGCCTGCCGGTGAGCGCCGCGCTGCGCAACGCGCCGGCGCAGCGCGACAACATGATCGCGGTGCCCAAGGTCGTCGAATAATGGCCGAGCCCCTTTACTATCGTTCGATCGCCGAGCTGGCGACCGGCCTCGCGGTGCGGGAGTTCTCGTCCGAGGAACTCACGCGCACGGTGATCGCCCGAACGGAAGATCTCGAACCCCAGGTTCAGGCCTTCAATTCCCGCGATCAGGAATACGCGCTCAACCAGGCCCGCGAAGCCGACGAGCGGCACCGGCGCGGAATCGCCGCCAGTCCCCTCGACGGGGTGCCGATCGGGCTCAAGGACGTCATCGCGGTCCAGGATCAGCCTCTCACGGCCTCGAGCCGGATGCTCGCCAATTTTGTTTCGCCGTACGACTCGACGACCACCGTCCGCCTGAAGCAGGCCGGCGCCGTGCTTTGGGGCCGGCTCAACCTGGACGAATTCGCGATGGGCTCGTCCACGGAAAACTCCGGCTCGCGCCGCGCCGGCCAGCCCTGGCAGACGCGCAATCCCTGGGATTTGAGCCGGGTGCCGGGCGGCTCGTCGGGCGGCAGCGCGGCCTCGGTCGCCTGCGGAGAAGTCATCGCTTCCCTTGGCTCCGACACCGGCGGCTCGATCCGCCAACCCGCGGCCTTGTGCGGCATCGTCGGGATGAAACCCACCTACGGACTGGTGTCCCGCTACGGGTTGATCGCCTTCGCCAGTTCCCTCGACCAAATCGGACCCTTCGCCCGCAGCGTCGAGGACGCGGCGATCCTGCTCGGCGCCATCGCCGGCCACGATCCGCTGGATTCCACCTCGGTCGACGCTCCCAAGGTCGACTACCGCGCGGAACTGAAGCGCCAGCGCGGCCCCTGGAAACTGGGCGTCGCCAAGGAATATTTCAGCGAGGGCCTGGGCCGCGAAGTCGGCGACGCCGTCTCGCGCGCAATCGACTACTACCGCTCGATCGGCTGCGAAATCCGCGAAGTGTCCCTGCCGCACACCAAATACGCGGTCGGTGTCTATTACATCATCGCGACGGCCGAATGCTCCTCGAACCTTGCCCGCTACGACGGCGTGCGGTACGGCCACCGAGCGAACGACGCCGAAAGCGTCCTCGACCTCTATTTCCGCTCCCGCGCCGAAGGTTTCGGCGACGAGGTGAAGCGGCGCATCATTCTCGGCACCTACGTGCTCAGCAGCGGCTACTACGACGCGTACTATCTGCGGGCCCAGAAAGTACGCACCCTGATGCGCGACGATTTCGTGAACGCCTTCCAGGAGGTCGACGCGATCATCACCCCGACCTCGCCCACGGTGGCGTTCAAGCGCGGGGCGACCGCCTCGCCGCTCGAAATGTATCTGAACGACATCTACACGATCGGCGCCAATCTGGCCGGCCTGCCCGCGATCAGCCTGCCCTGCGGACTCGACCGGGAGCATGGCCTGCCGATCGGACTGCAGATCATCGGGCCCGCCTTTCAGGAAGCCCGGCTCCTTTCGATCGCGAACGCCTACGAACAGGGTCACGACTGGAATCGCCGCCGCCCGGGCGGCGTCCCCGCATGAGCACGACCCGCTACGAAGCCGTCATCGGCCTGGAGGTGCACGTCCAGGTCAAGACCGCCTCCAAGATGTTCAGCCGCTCGGCGACGGGCTACGGAGCGCCCGTCAACTCGCTCACCGATCCGGTCGTGCTCGCCCTGCCCGGCGTGCTCCCCGTGCTCAACCGCGCCGCCATCGAGCTGACCGTCAAGGCGGGCCTGCTGCTCGGCTGCCGGATCGCCCCCCGCTGCAAATGGGACCGGAAGAACTATTTCTATCCGGACTCCCCCAAGAACTACCAGATTTCGCAGTACGACCAGCCGCTGTGCCTCGGCGGCTCCGTCGAGATCGAGCTGCCGGGCTCGGCCCGCAACGTGATGGGTGAGCACAAGTCGATTCCGCTCACCCGCATCCACCTCGAGGAGGACGTGGGCAAGCTCAACCACGGATCCTTCGACTCGCTCATCGACTACAACCGCGCCGGCACGCCGCTCATGGAGATTGTATCCGAGCCGGCCCTACAGACGGCGGACGAGGCCTTCGCCTACCTGACCGCGCTCAAGACGATCATGGTCTACGGGGGCATCTCCGATTGCGACATGGAAAAGGGCCAGCTGCGCTGCGACGCCAACGTGTCGATCCGCCCGGTCGGCGACCCCAATCTGGGCACCAAGGTCGAGCTCAAGAATCTCAATTCCATCTCGTTTGTCCGCGACGGCATCGCCCATGAGATCAAGCGCCAGATCGGCGTCGTGACGGCCGGCGGAACCATCGTGCAGGAAACCCGCGACTACGACGGCCAAACCGGCCAATCGCAGTCGCTGCGCTCCAAGGAGCAGGCGCACGACTATCGCTATTTCCCGGACCCGGACCTGATGCCGGTGGAAGTCGACGCGGCGTGGAAGGCCCGGATCCAGGCGACCTGCCCCGAGCTGCCGTTCGACAAGCAGCGGCGCTTCCAATCGGAGTACGGCATTCCCTACACGCTGACTTCGGTGCTTGTTCCGGACCGCGCGCTGAGCGACTTTTTCGAGGAGGCCGCCAAGGCCGGCGCCAAAGCGCAGGCCGTGGGAAATTGGATCGCCAACGATCTCCTGCGCGAGTTGGGCGCCGCCAAGCGCGACCTGGCCCACTCCAAGATCCGCCCGGCGCACATCGCCGGCCTGGTGAAGCTCATCGACGCGGACACCCTCACCCAGCAGACCGCGCGGGAGGTCTTTGCCGAAATGTTCGCCAGCGGAGAAACGCCGGACGCCGTCGTCGCCCGCAAAGGCCTGCGCGCCGATCAGCCGCCCGCCGAACTGGAACAGTGGTGCCGCGATGCGATCGCGGCCGACGCCCGCTCGCTCGCCGACTTCAAGTCCGGCAAGGACAGCGCCATCAATGCCTTCAAGGGTCCGGTGATGAAAGCGGCCAAGGGCCGCGCGAATCCGAAGCTGGTGGACGAGACGTTGCGGCGCATCCTGGCGACGCTTTAGTCGTCAAAACCCTGAAATCGGGTGGAGCGCATCGTCCCGATGCGCTGAGCGACGTCGAAAGCGGAAAAGCGCGCGGGGACAACGCGCTCCACCCGCCTGGTCAAACATCCGGTGCCGGCTTATCATCCGTCGCCAACCGCGAGAAATCCTGCTCCGCCGCCGGCCGCTTGCCCGTCCGCAGCTCCCCCACATACCGGCTCACTGCATCCGGGGGCCCCATGTTGAGCTGCTCGCTCAACCAGCGATTCAAAACGCTCGTGTTGCTCTTTAGCCACGCGGCCAAAGCGATTTTCCATGGCGCCGACTTCGGCGTGTCGCGCGCCTCCGACAACTCCCGGCTCAGCGTCTTGAGCCCCAAATCCAGCCGGCTGTGCCATTCGCGCCGGTTGTCTTCCGCCATGGTCGGCCCGCTTCCGTTCCCAGCGCGCGTCGCCTGCAGCTTCTCCATCAGGCCGCGCCTGAATTCCGGGCTCCCGTAAGCCCAGCCGCGGCCATAGGTCGAAAACATCTGCCGAAATCGCGGAGGATCCGACCGCAGGGCGTCCAAATGAGCGGCGTATTGGAGCCAGCCATTGTCCGTGTCAGGAATTCCCAGGATGGACAGCCACTCGGATGTCAGGACCGGCGGCCTTTCCGCCAAGGGCGTCTTCGTGAAATAGCGATAGCTGGACCACCGAAACCGGCCCAGATGCTCAAAGGGAATCAACTTCGCATGGACGGCGCCCAGGTGGATGAAATCGATCACGTTCGCCCAAGCCGGACCCGGTTCTGCAACGATCGCCTGGTAACGCCCTCGGAAAGCCCGGGCGCTGGCTCCCCGCGCACGGTTAAACCGGTTACCAAAAGCACTTTGCAGCCAATGCACGCCCGCAACCAGGTTTCCCCGGGGCGTTTCGAGTGCCAGGTGATACTGGTTCGGCTGCAAGGAAAACGCATGGAGCTTCCATTGCATGCGACGGCAAGCCTGAAAAAGGCAGTCGATGAACACCTGCGCATCGTCAGGTCCCACGAAAAGGTCAGAACGGCTGTGACCACGATTGCAGACGTGGTATAGCGCTCCTGCCATTTCTAGGCGCGGCTTTCGTGCCATATGCAAGGACCTTACGGTCTATTGAGTCCTAGACAACCCCGAAGGACGTCTCCCTGACGTTTTTCCCGAATTTACAATCTGTTACAGAATTTGGGGCCCGCTGGCTATAAGGCAAATTACTGGCTCGATGACCAGAACGATTTTCAGGCGGAATTCCCGCCGCGAAACTGACTTGCGGTAAGTTGAGCACTAGGCTTGTCACACAGAGCTGTAGCTGACGTCAATACGAACCGATAGAACAGAACAATGAGGCGGGTAGATCAAATTCAGGCCAATTGCCGGTGTATGGGCCGGGCCCTCAAGCAGGGCCCCCAATACTGGCCCCGCGTGGGTTTCTTCATGCGCGGCGTCCTCCGCGCACTCCGCCCCACCCTCTGGCTCCACTAGAACCCCGCTGCCGCGACAAATCCCAAGGTGGAGCGCGTGGTCCCCACGCGCTTTCCCGCTTTCCGACGAGGGCATTCAATAGATTGATCAGAAGCCTCATGGACACACGCCGTTAGGCCCTCCTAATCTAACAGCTCTTCCATGAATTCGCGTCCTTTCGGCGCCTCGGACCGCAAGGTTTCCGAGGTAGGTCTTGGCACTTGGCAATTGGGTGGCGACTGGGGGCAAATCTCTGATGAGAGTGCCCTCAGCATACTCCGCGCCGCCTATGACGACGGCACCGACCTGTTGGACACCGCCGACGTTTATGGCGCCGGCCGCAGCGAGTTGCTGATCGGCCGCTTCCTCAAGGAGACCAAGGCTCCCATCTTCGTCGCAACCAAGCTCGGCCGATTCAGCCCGCCCGGCTGGCCCGGCAACTTCGAACGCGCGGGCGTTCGCGAGCACACCGAGGCGTCGCTGAAGCGCCTCGGCGTCGAAGCGCTCGACCTCACTCAGCTTCACTGCGTTCCGACGGACGTGCTCCGACGCGGCGACATCTTCGAGCACCTGCGCGAACTCCAGCGGGAAGGAAAAATCCGCGCGTTCGGCGCCAGCGTCGAATCCGTCGAAGAGGGAGAAATCTGTCTGGAGCAGGAAGGCGTCGCCTCGCTCCAGATCATCTTCAGCCTCCTGCGCCAAAAAGCGCTCGACCGGCTGCTCCCCCTCGCGAAAGAAAAGCAGGTCTCCATCCTGGTCCGCCTCCCCCTCGCCAGCGGGCTCCTCGGCGGTAAGATGACGAAGCAGACTACCTTCGCCCCCCAGGACCACCGCACCTACAACCGCAACGGCGAGAAATTCAACGTGGGCGAAACCTTCAGCGGTCTCCCCTTCGAAAAGGGCGTGGAGCTGGCGGATGCGCTCAAAGCCTACATCCCTGCCGGTCTCACCCTTCCGCAGCTGGCGCTCCGCTGGTGCCTCGACCAGGAGGCGGTCACCGCCATCATCCCCGGTGCCACGACGGCCGCCCAAGCCAAGGCAAACGCCGCGGTGTCCGCCCTCCCGCCTCTCCCCAAGGGCCTGCACGCCCAACTCGCCGACTTCTACAAACTCTACGTGGCCCCCAACATCCGCGGCCCCGTTTGATCGCCCGCACGCTTGCGCTGTAGCCGGGGCTTATCCCGAGGTGGAGCGCGTGTTCCCCACGCGCTTTTCCGCTTTGGACTCAAAAACCAAATCATCTCCGGAGAACAGCTTGACCCCCACCCGACACTCCCCTCACAATCCCGCCGCAATGCTATCGTTCGTCAAGTTGCCCAATAATCCGTTTGCCGAGGATCACCCTCGACACACTTGGGGCGACATTTCCCGACGCTGATAGCTCGATCCATTTTCAGCCAAAAAGCCGCCCTTCTCCGGGCGGCTTTTTTGTTGGCCCATCTCCATGAGCACCGACCAATCCTACGAACACTCGGCCCACTACTACGACGCCGTTTACGGCGCCGTCCCCACGCTCGGCACCGACGCCGACTTCTATGAAAACCTCGCCCGCGAATGCGGCGGCCCCGTGCTTGAGCTAGGTTGCGGCACAGGGCGGGTGCTGCTCCGCATCGCCCGTCACGGAATCCCCTGCGAAGGCGTGGACAAGTCGCCGGCCATGCTGGCGCAGTTCAAGCGCAAGGCCGGCGCCGACGCCGTCACCCTCCACCACTCCGACATGGCGCCCTTCCATCTCGGCACCCGGAAATTCAAATTGATCTTCTCGGCGTTCCGGGCGTTCCAGCACCTCGAATCCGTCGAGGACCAACTCGCCTGCCTCACCTCTGTCCGCGCGCATCTCGAACCCGGCGGCCTCTTCGCCTTCGACGTCTTTGCGCCGAAGTTGGAGTCCATCGCCATCGATGACGCTCCCGAGGTGATGGACGTCGCCTTCGAGTACCAGGGAAAATCCATGAGACGCTACGCCAAAGTGGACCGGGACCGCGCCCGACAACTCACTCTGGTCACGATGCGCTACGAAGGCGACGGCCCGGAAACGGTCGTGAAATTCTCGATGCGCTGGTTTTGGCGCTACGAACTCGCGCACCTTCTCCACCGAGCCGGTTTCGCCGAAGTCACCATCTTCGGCGACTTCGACCGCCGTCCCATCAGCCGCGATACACCCACATTTGTCGTCCTGGCGCGATAAGCGACCGATCAGTCCGCCCAACATCGCCGGCCTTCGGCACGGGATAGGGGTAGGGACAGGAATGGAACCTGCCCCTCCCTCCGAACCGGACGTGCGGAACTACCGCATCCGGCTCTCCGGTTGAAGAGTGCCCGTTAAGGGACTGGAAGAGACGCGCGCCAGAGTTGCTCCAGGCTGAGC
>DASXYY010000028.1:0-148800 GCA_036502225.1 Opitutaceae bacterium | reverse complement strand
CTTCCTTGTGGTCGCAGTCTAAGCTGCTCGATCCAATGCGGTCTCAACGCCGCAGGGGCAGAAGGTTCAGGGCCAATCTACAAACGTGTTCCGGACACTAGCCGGGGTGCGGGCTTCCCGAACCTTCTGTCCCGACGGGTTGCTCTCTTAGACAGCAATTCAAGCCACAAGCCGGGGGCGTTGACCCCGGCACTTGCGACATCGAAAGCGGGACGACCGGGGTCAGCGCCCCCGGCTACATCGGGATAAGCCCGCGGCTACAGCAGGTCCGACTCGGCCGGTTCAGTTCGCGCTCAGCGCGCGCTCGTAGGTCACGCCGCGCGCGTCCTGAAAGGTGATGCGGTTCGACTGGATGTCGACCAGGCGAAGGCCGTAGGCGATGTTGACCGTGTCGCCGACGTGGAAGATCCGCTCGTTGAAAAGGACCACTGCGCGCTGGCCCGAGCTTCCGTCGTCCACGCCGCCGAGCCGTCCATTGGCGATAAAGGCTTCGATCAAGGGATTGTGATAGATCTTGTGCGCGGAAGGGGCAGGGGCCGCGCGAGGCGCCGGTGCAACCGAGGCCAAGGGGGCGGGCGTGGGCGCCGCGGCGTACGTCGGCTGGACCGGGACGGGCGTCGCGGTCGGGGCCGCAGCCGGAAGCGCCAGGCTGGGCGGGGCGGAGCGAAGGGGAGCCGGGACGCCGATTGCGCTCGCCACCACCACCGGCGCGCTGCCGTGAGTGCGAAACAGCGCCACGACCGCCAGGCCGAGCGAAATCACGATGCCGGCCGCCAGCCATCCGTTGACCGAGGATTTGGGGCGCTCGCTGGTGCGAAAGACCGGCGCGGTGCGCGACGCGGCGTCTTCGGCCCTCATCCGCTGCAGCTTGTTGAGCGCGTCAAGACCGAGGCTCATAGCCAGCTCACCTCCCGGCGCGCGCGCAGGACATCCTGGACACCCACCGTGCTCGACGAACGAACAAAGGCCGCCAGCAGGGATTTGTCGCAAAGCTGATTCACGATGCGAGGAACGCCGCGGCTGATCAGGTGGATGGCGAACAGGGCGACCCCGCTGAATCCGACGCGGCCGTGGTTGCCCGCGCACGCCAGACGATGGTTCACGTATTGGGCCAGATCGCCGCGGGAAAGCGGCTTCACTTCGGCGTGGACCAGGATGCGCTGGCGGAGCTGGCGCATGTCGGTTCGGGCCAGGATGCGTTTGAGCTCCGGCTGGCCGGTGAGCAAAATCTGCAGCAGCTTCTGCTTGTCCGTTTCGAGATTCGAAAGCAGGCGGATCTGCTCCAGCACGTCGACCGACAGGTTTTGCGCCTCGTCGATGATGAGAATGATGTCTTTGCCGGCGGCGATCCGCTCCAAAAGGACGCTGTGAATCTGGCTGATCAGTTCCCCGCTGGCCCGCGCGATCTTCTTCACGCCCAGGTCGACCAGAATCGAGCGCAGCATCTGGGTCTCGGTCTGCCGCGGCGTGAGGATCAGCGAGGTGTCGTAGCGTTGGGGATCCAGCTCCGACAGGAGCCGGCGGCAAATCGTGGTCTTTCCGCAGCCGACCTCGCCGGTGAGGAGCATGAACCCCGCCCGCTCGCTGATGCCCAGCTTGAGCTGTTCGAGCGCGGCGCAGTGGGTGGGCCCCAGATAGAGAAAGCTGGGATCGGGCGTGATGTTGAACGGCCGTTCGCTGAGCCCAAAAAAGCTCTGGTAAACGGTGAGCAGATCGAGGGGCTGCTCAGCGAGGGTGGCGTTCATGGTGGGTGGCGAAGGGCGCGCGAAGATAGCTGCGCGTATTTCTATAACGGCACCTTTGGCCTCCGAACTAACCGGAATTTGTAACTAGTTTTCGGAAGGACGCTTCCGCCGTATCACGTGAAGGTGGAGAGCATGGTCCCCATGCGCTTCAACCTTTATCCGCGTTTGGCGCCGAAGCGCGTGGGGACCACGCGCACCACCTACTGACGGTTGCAGGCAACCAAATCCTCAGCGGCGTTCGCGGCGTGCGCCTGGATCGCCTGGGCCAGCATCAAATCGTGCACGTGCGGGATGGCGGTGATTGCATCGGGCACCGCATCGTAGTTGGTCATCAGGCTCGCGAAGCTATGGGCGTCGTCGGGGTGATAGCCGTGCATCGCCCGGATCGGCCGCTCGCCCATGTGGCTGGGCACGATCAGCACGCCCTGTTCGACCAGGAAGATCAGCTCGCCGAAATAGCGGTCGGGGAAAAGCGTTCCCATCGCTTCCAGCTCGGCGTCCGGAATCACCCGGCCCTCCGGCACTCCGGCGAGGCACGTCTCCACGGCCTGGCGGGCCGTGGCGGTGAAAAACCAAAAGCGCGCCATGGTCGAATCGTACACCACCGAATAGTCGCGGCCCAGGCGCAGGCCCAGGGTGTCGACGCGGGCGCGCAGGTCGAGGAGGCGGTCGCAATTCGCCATGCCGTGATCGCTGAACACATTGAGCTGCACCTCGCCGTAGTGTTCCCGGGCGGTCTTCATGAGCTCCCGCAGCCAGGGCTCGTAGGAGCGAAGCTTCGCCGGCACCTCGGCCGAATCGTTGCCCACGCGGTGCAGGAGTCCGTCCAAGTCCGGCCAATACAAAAAGGCGTAGTCGACGCGTTCGGAACGGACGTCCGCCAGCAGCGCGTCGAGATTCTGCCGCTCCGTGCGCGCCGGATCGCTGACGTGATACGGGATCTCCCGGGCGACGAGCTCGTCGAAAAGGTTGGGCCCGCGATTCATGCCGCCCGGCTGCAGCGGGCTCTTCTTTTCGGAAAAGTCGAAATCCGCGATGTGCTCGAATGGGATGTTGTACAGGTCGAAGTATCCGCGAAACTTCAGATGCACCTTGAGCGCCTTGGAAAGATAGCGCCGAAAGATCCGGCGGCTCGTGATCGCCCGCGGCAGCCAGCGCAGCGAACGCAGGCGGCGAAACGGCGAATGCTCCGGATCGTACACGAAATAGCACCAGTTGCGATGGTCGACCGGCCAGCGTCCCGCGAGAATCGACGGCACGCAGGCGGAACTGTAGCCGAACACCGACCGCAGGGAGCGGCGATGCGGAGCCAATTCCGAAAGGAACGGATCGTTCTTGATGATTTCCCAGCCGCAGGCGTCGATGAAAACGGAGAGCGCGAGTTTGGATTTCATTAGGCGTTGACTGGAATGGGAAGGGGTCGGCGGGCAAAGCGCGCGGGATTCCACCAGGATGGGGCGGACCGGTTTTCCGGCAGGCCTTCCTCGGTTAACATGAGAAATGCCTGGTCGTCGCCCATCGGCGCCGATCCGCGGAAGCGGTTCATTTCCGCCGACAGGCGGTCGCGCAGTTCGGAGGCAGGCGTGCGTCCGAAGCAATTCGCCGAAAGCCAGTCGATGAGCCGCTGCTGGCCGTACATTTCCCCGGCCGGATTTCGCACGTCGGTGAGGCCGTCCGTATGGAGCAGCAGCGTGCCGGGATGGCCGAACTCCGCCGTCTGGTGCCGGTACACGGTGTCGGGAAGCACTCCCAGGGGGATGCCTCGGGCGGGAAGGGCGACCACTTCATCGCCACTGGAGGGAATGTACAACAGGGGGCAATGGCCGGCGCTGGCCGCCGTCACGCGGCGGCGACGCAGGTCCACAAAGGCGATCTGCGCGGTGATGAACATGCTGACCGACGACAATTCGGCGTAGAGCAGGCGGTTCAGCCGGCTGAGCAACTGGGCGGGTCCCTCGCCACGGGTCGAAAGCCCCCGCAGCAGGCCGCGAATGATCGTGGCAAAGAGAGCCGCGGGAACGCCCTTTCCCATCACGTCGGCAACGACGAGCAGCAGCGAATGGTCGCTCAGGGAGATCGCATCGTAAAAGTCTCCCCCGACTTCGCGCGCCGCCTGCCAGCCTCCCGCCAGGCCGAAGCCCGACAATTGCGGCAGGGTGAGCGGCAGCAGCGACCGTTGAATGTCGCGGGCGATCTCGAGTTCGCGGGCGAAAACGCGGTTGCGAACCTCTTCGGCCCGATGACGGAAATTAACGGTCTGAATCGCGAGAAATTCCGCAAAGGTGCGGACGACTTCGTCCTGCAATTCGCCGAACCATCCGCCCTTGCGGCGGCCGACCGCCACCGTGCCCACCAGTTGATCGGCAAAGATGAGCGGATAAACGAGGCCGTGCGCCTCGGGTCCGGCGGCGCGCAGGGGTTCGGCGGTCCCGGCCGCCGTGTGACGCGCCTCGAATCGGGCCGAGGTGCGATTGGCGGCGACGGCGGCTTCGATGCCCGCGGGCGGCTCTCCCGCCTTCAGGAGCGGCACGGGCGGACCCTTCAGATCGGGCTCGGAAGTGGCGGCGACCACCAATTGGCCGTCGGCATTGGTGAAGCGAAGCACATACCAGTCGGCGGCCGTCAGGTGCAGCAAATCGCCGAATAGGCGGTCCTCGAATCCGTCGCGATCGCCGGAACGGCCCAGCTCCGCGCAGCAGCGAAAGATCGCGGACAGCGTTTCGGAGCGGAAGCAGAGCTCGCGCGCCATGCCCGACACGGTGCGGCGGCAATCGGCGAGCTCTTTCTTGACGTCGTCGATATTCGGCCGGGTCGAGGCGGCCGATCCCGCCGCGGCGAGGTGGGGAACGCGCGTCTTGCGCATCACCAGGACGTTTTCGTTGGTGCCGCGAAGGTAGTTCACGTCGTCCATCATCGAACGGATGATGAACACCCCGCGGCCGCGCTCGCTCGGCGGTTTCGGAACTTCGCTGCGAGCTGGAAGCTCGAAGCCGGCCGTATGGTCCGTCACCCGCAGTTCGATCGCGGCCGGCGTGCAAATGGCGTCGACGAAAGGGGAGGATTCGCGATATTCGCCCTGGGCGTATTCGATCGCGTTGTTGCAGGCCTCGGCCACGCAGAGCTCGCAGGCAAACAAATCGTTGTCGAGGACGCCCTGCTCGGCCAGGAAGCCGCGAACGGCGGCGGCGGCCGAACGCGCGGCCGCGAAATCGGGGGCAAAGGCGAGCCGGAAGGTCGCCGGCCGATCGGGCTGGAGCGAGATGGCACCCATGGTGGTGGCGGAGCCCGCTAGCGCTGCACGATCTCGAACAGCTGATGCATCTGGGTCAGCTCAAACAACTGCTGGATTTCCGGAGCGGGATTCAGCAGCCGCAGGGTGACGTTCTTTCCATTGCCGGTGGAGCGATAGAGGGCGAACAAGGCGCCCAGACCGCTGCTGTCGACAAATTGCGTTTGCGAGAGGTCGATTTCGACGACGCCGGACGCGGACGGAAGGGCGGCTCCGACTCGTTCTCGGAATTGGCCGGAATTGACGGCGGTGAGCTCGGAGATTTCCGAGACCGTGAGCCGTTCGCCAAGGTTTTCTATTTTCATGGTCGAGCTAGAAGTGGAAGGAGATCAGATCGGCGGCTTCAGAGAGGAGGTACGGCCGGAGAGCCGATAGTTCCACGTCCGCAGCAGATTGAGCGGGAGAAACGCGCCCAGCGCGGCGCCGACCGCCTGGCGGGCGCGCCGGGCCGTGGCCTTGGGTTTGCGCGCGAGCGAAGTCATCAGGAACGGGTCCGGCACCCGGAGCGACGAGCCGCTCTTCCAGTTGATCAGCGTCTGACCCATGGCCAGGGAGTTCGCGACCGCCGTCAGCTTTCCGACGTACGTGTCCGGAGTGACGACGCTCTGGATCACCGTGGCGCCTTGTTCCACCACGGCGCGATCTTCGATCACGGCGCCGGGGCCGACCACCGCGCCCCGGCCGACGTACGCCTGGTCGCCGACCCAGCACGGAGCGTTCAGCTGCGCGGAGGGATGAACCCGGGCGCGGCGGGAAACCCATACGCCCGGACGAATTTCGTTCATGCGCACCCGGGCCGGAGTGATCGCCCGCGGCATCCAATTGCGGACGCCGGAGAACCAGCCGGCATAGCTTTCGAAAAGATTCGAACCCGTCGCGCCGGGCAGATGATTCATCACGATGAAATCGTGCGGATGCGGAAGCCAGCCCGGCTCGTCGGTCGAACGGTACCGGCTGGCCGCTTCCGTGGCCGACGATTCGGCCGCGGCCGCAATGATCTCGATGCGGACCCCCCAGCGGCCGCCATCGCCCACGATGGCGCGGATCGCGTCGGCGCGATCCGGTGCGACGATGCGGACTTCCTTGGCCCCGAGGCCGGCGACATGCTCGACCCAGTGGGCGACCAGGGCTTCACCCAGAATCGGGAGGGCGGCCAGAGGCCGGTCCTCGGCCAGCAGCGGAACGGCGGGCCGGCGGGCCGGGCAGATGAGGAGGGTTTTCATCAGTAGGCCCCCGCTCCGAATATCACCGCCGGAACCGTCTTCACGAGGATCCGAAGATCCTGCTTGAGGCTCTGGTTTTCGATATAGTTGACGTCGAGTTTCACTTGTCCGGTAAAGTCGATTTCCGCCCGGCCGCTGATCTGCCACAGGCAGGTGATGCCCGGTTTCACCAGCAGGCGCCGGCGATCGGAAAGCGTGTACAGCGCGACTTCGCGCGGGAGCGGCGGCCGCGGCCCGACGAGCGACATTTCGCCGATCAGCACGTTGCAGAACTGGGGCAGCTCATCCAACGAGAAGCGGCGCAGGTAGCGGCCGAGCGGAGTGATGCGCGGGTCCTTCTTGATTTTGAAGGTGACGCCGGTCTGGTGATGGTTTTGCACGAGAACGTCGGCTAGCCGGCGTTCGGCGTCCGGCCACATCGACCGGAATTTGAACATCTTGAATTCCCGGCCATAGCGCCCGACGCGGGTTTGCGGAAACAGGACCGGACCGCGGTCCTGCAGATGGATCGCGGCGGCGATCAGGCCGAGGATCGGACTGAGCATCAGGAGGGCGCAGGCCGATCCGACAATGTCGATGCCTCGCTTGGCGAATTCAGCGCCGTCGAGCAGCCAGCGCCAGGCGAGGCGCCGGAGCCAAACGTAGGTTTGGAGCCGGCGGAGACCCCACCGGCTTTGGAAGCTTTCGAAATGCCCCAGCAGAGCTTGGGGCAGGGAGACTTGGGAGTCGAAGTTCATGGCGTTGGGACCGCGGTGTTGGCCGCTGCGCGGGAAAAGAGGTCTTCGAGACCTGTGATATAACCGTTGAAACTGAAGCGTTCATCCGCGAGGCGTCGCCCTGCCTCGCCGAGCCGCTGAGCTTGGAGTTTGTCGGACAAAAGTTGATCGACCCGCTCGGCGAACGCGGCGCGGTCCATCCATGGCACCAGGTAGCCGTTTGCGCCGTCGAGCAGCCATTCCTTGATGCCGCCGGCGTCGAACGCGACCACCGGCAACCCGCACCGCATGGCTTCGAGCCCGGTCGCGCCAAAAGGCTCGGGCCAGAGCGAACTCATGACGGCGAGCGAGGCGTCGCGGTAGAATTCAGCGACGCGGGATTGCGGCACGAATCCGGCGAAATGGACCCGGCCGCCCAGCCCGAGCCGTCGGCTCAAGTCCTCGCATTCTTCGCGCTGGCTGCCGTCGCCGAGAATGAAGCATTCGAACGGGGTGCGCACGCGCGCGAGGGATTCCAGCAAAACATCCACGCCTTTGCCCCGGATGATCTGGCCGGCATAGACGATGCGGTTGCACGGATGGAAATTCGCGCGGTCGGACGCTCCGGCCGGACGCGGCACGGGCGCATGGATTTCAATCTGCTCGGCGGCGAAGCCGTTGCGGAGCAGTTCGTCCCGCATGTAGCCGCTGGCCACGATCAGGCGGTGAAACGAACGGTTGAGCGCGATTTCCCGCCGCTTGGCGAGGTAGCTGACCCAGCGGACCGGCAATCCGCCGCCGCTGGCCCGGGCGATCGAGGCCCCGCAGGGAAACAGGCAGTAGGGTGAAGCTCCGCGGGTGCAGATCGCGCGGGTGAAATAGTGGTACTTGTACCCGCGCATGCAATACAGGTCATGGTCGTGGACCATCCGCACGACGGGAACCTCGCCGCCGGCCAATTCCCGGAGCACGGCGGCATCGGAAAGCTTGTGCAGAAAGATGACATCCGGTTCGAACTGCGCGACCGCCGCCCCCAGTCCCCCTTCGAGGGGGAAAAGCGCATCGAAGAGCGTCCGCCAAGACTCCTCGCCCCGTCCGGTCGCGGAGCCATGCGCCAGAGCCACCGAGTGTCCGCGCGCCTTGAGCTCGCCGGCGGTGGCGAGGACATTGGCTTCGGCACCCCCGAACGCTCCGAGTTTTTCGTGTAGAAATAGCAGTCGCATGGCTGACCTGGAATGACAGAGGGTTAGTCATTCGCCGGCGCGCTTCGTACGGTGGGTCAGCACCGAAAACTGATCCTGCTTCGACCCCACCGGGAAGCTGGATGGTGGGGCACCGGTAATTTCCCGATAGTTTAGCCGGGAAAGCCCGTGTTCCCTGTGATTGAACGTTGGCGAGCGGTTGGGATGAGGAACTGGCTTTGCGTACTGGGGTACTAACCTTACGGGTAATTCGCCAATGGGGAACGGTGAAGTCCAAACATCCATCCAGTCTGCCGTCGATATCGTGACCGCCCGGCAACGCGGTCGCGCTCAAGCCATTTCGCTTGGGTTTAGCGGAGCTGACGTGACGCTGGTCGCCGCCGCCATCTCGGAGGTCGCGCGCAATATCGTCGATCACGCCAAGGAGGGCGAGATCCTGATGCAGCCGATCGAGGAGGCGGGCCGTCGCGGTCTTCAGATTGTGGCCCGCGACCGGGGGCCCGGCATCGCCGACGTCGCCCGGGCGATGCAATATGGGTACTCGACGCGCCGGGGTTTGGGCGTGGGACTCCCCGGAGCCAAGTGGCTCATGGACGAATTTGATATCGCTTCGACGCTGGGACTGGGAACGACCGTCACCATGCGCAAATGGCTGCCGGATTCGAATGAGACCGGCCACGCGAACGGCAACGGCTACGGCCACGCCGGGCACCGTCCGGCGGCGGCGTCCGCGCCGGCGTAGTCCCTCGGCTTTCCTTCCTGCTTCCATGTCCAGTCCCAAATCCAGCCTTCCCATCACCTACCTCGGGGCGTTGCGCGAATACCTTGCGCGGCCGGACGAGGAGAACCTCGAACAAGCCTACGAACTTGGCCGCGCCGCCATGAGCGCGGGCTTGGGAGTTTTCGATATCATCCGCCTCCACCACCAGGCCCTCAGCGACGGTTTGCTGATTTCGGGTCCAAGTTCTGCCGATCCCAGGCTGGTCGTCGCTCTGGAGATCTTTCTGCTTGAAGTGCTGTCGCCCTTCGAGGCCGCGCACCGGGGCTTCCGCACCGCGCTGGAGCGCCTGGAGCACGTCAATGGCGAGCTGAACAGCCGCAACGAGGAACTCGCGACCAGCAATGCGCAGCTGCAGGAATTGTCGGCGCGGGTCCTGACCGCCCAGGAAGAGGAGCGCAAGCGCATCAGCCGGGAACTTCACGACGAGATCGGACAGGCGCTGACCGCGGTGAACGTCACCGTCGCCATGCTGAAGAAGCAGGCGGGCGACAATGCCGCCTTTCAGCGCAAGGTCGCCGAGGCGGAACGGCTTCTGGCCCAAAGCATGGAGACCGTCCACTGCTTCGCCCGCGAATTGCGCCCGGCGATGCTCGATCATCTGGGTGTCCACGCGGCCCTGCGGGCCCACGTGAACAGCTATGTTCGCCGCACCGGGTTGCGGGTGGATTTGGGCACGCACGCCGATCTGGCCCGAGTCCAGGGCCAGCCCGCCGAAGTGCTGTTCCGCATCGCGCAGGAGTCGCTGAGCAACGTCTTCAAGCACGCCCAGGCCACCCGCGTGAAGATCGATTTCGCGTCCGACGGCCTCAATCTGAGCATGGAGGTCGCCGACAACGGCAAGGCCTTCGCGGTCGAGGAGAAGCTCGGCAAGCGCACCGGCCGCCTCGGGCTGCTGGGCATGCAGGAGCGGGTCCGGCTGGTGAACGGCAAGTTCATGGTCGAATCCGCGCCCGGCCAGGGAACCCGCGTGATCGTCCGCGTGCCGCTCGACGCCGCAGCCGCGGCATCCGCTCTTTCCATCCCAAACTCAACCACTCCGAATCATCATGAAGAAAATATCTGTGTTGCTGGCTGACGATCACACCGTAGTGCGGCAGGGCTTGCGTTCCCTGCTCGCCGCGGAAACCGACATTGAAGTCGTGGGCGAAGCCGAGAACGGCCGCCAGGCGGTGCAAATGGCGCAACGGCTGCAGCCCGCGGTCGCGGTCATGGACATTGCCATGCCGCAGCTCAACGGCCTGGAGGCGACCCGGCAGATCATCCGCGAAGGGCTGCCGACCCGCGTCCTGATCCTGTCGTCGTATGGCGATGACGAATACGTCCACCAGCTGACCGAGGCCGGCGCGTCGGGCTACCTGATCAAGCAGACCGCCGCCAACGACCTCATCAAGGCGATTCGCGAGGCCCACAAGGGCAACGCGTTCTTCAGCCCGTCGATTTCCAAGCGGCTGCTGGACTACTACCGCGAGGCGTACGTCCGCGGCAAGCCCATCCGCCGGCGCAGCGAACAGCTCACGCCGCGCGAGATGGAGGTGCTGCAGCTCGTGGCCGAGGGCCAGGTGAACAAGCACATTGCGGCGGCGCTGAGCATCAGCATCAAGACGGTGGAAAAGCACCGGCAGCAGCTGATGAACAAGCTGGGCATTCACGACGTGGCCGGCCTGACCCGCTACGCGATCGCCCACGGCGTCATCGAGACCACCGGACGGCTGGAAACGCCGCTCACGCCGACGCTGTCGCTGGCGCCGGCGTCGGCCCCGGTGGCGTAGGAGCGCCGCGGGGTGGAGCGCATGGGGACCATGCGCTCCACCTTCATTCCTAACGCCCAGCCGCGTGCTTCCGGCCCACCGCCCGCCATTCGGCGCTGCCGCCCAGGATCGAAAAGCTCATCCCGCTGGCTGATTGGCCGGCGAGATCGACCGCTTCCACCGGCACCTCCAACCGGATCCATGGGCCCGCGGCGGGCAGCGGGCCCATTGAACGGCGTCCGGGCGAATCGTTGCGCCCGTAGGTGATCGCGTTTTCGCCCCAATAGGCGCGGTGCTCCCACGATCGGCCGTCGTTCCAGGCGAGCATGATTTCTCGCGGCGGCCGGGACGGATCCAGCCGTATCCAGGTAAAGAGCGTGTCGCCGGCTTTCAGAACCAGCGGCGCCAAGGCCTGCGTGAACGAGCGTTCCGTCAATCCATCGCCGTTCGCCGGTTCCTTCTTTGGCCCGACCTGGGCGTTGGCGGGAAAGTTCTCGCCGGAAAACCAGGTGACCTCGGGCGCATCCGCCCCGAAATCGGCGACGGCAAACGCGCGGCGTCCGTCCGGCCACTCCGCTTCCGCCTCGACCCACTGGGGGCCGGCGGTTTGGGCGGTGAAAATGTACGTCGGGCCCAAGGCGGGTTCCTGGCCGGAGCCTTCCCAAACAATGCGGGCGTCGGTCAGCGAGAGCGCAGAGTGATCGAGTTGAAATTTTAGTTCGATCGCCTGGCCTACGCGTGCGTTGTAGCCGGGGGCGATGACCCCGGCCGTTCCGCGTTCGGCGTCGCTGGTCGGACTGCCGGGGTCGGCGCCCCCGGCTACAGGGCTGCCGCCGCTTGAATGCACGATCTTGGCCCGCGCAAACGTCCACGCCTCGCCCAAATCTCCGCTCCGCTCCGCGAGGTACACCGTCGAAAGCAGCGCGCGGGCCTGGTTCACCGCGATGTATTCGGTGGAAACATTGTGCGCGTCGGTCCAGCGGTCATAGAGCGGATAGACGTTGTTCGCGGGATGGCACAGGTCCTTGATTCGGGTGCCATACAGGCTGGACGGTTCGATCCCGGCCTGGATGTTGCCGATCGGAATGCCCGACGGCGGCAGCGCCTGCCGCTCGTTCTCCGCAAACTGGCTCACGATTTCCCTCTGCCGGGGACCACCGAGGCCGGTGACGAGCGGCCGGCTCACCGGATTGCATCCGGCCTCGTAGTTGAGCGCGCCCAGCAGCGCGTCGAGGTAGGCGGCCTTGGGCTGGATCAGGCTGGCGACCGCGGCATCCGATGCCTGATCAAGGGAGAAAAACCAGCCGCCGCCCATTACGGCCTTGGTGGGATCGGGAAAAGGCATCGCGTACGCGTTGTCCGCCGACCAGGTGGCGACATCGTCTCCCGCCGCCACGATTTGCTCTTCGCAGGCCGCCAGGTATTGGGCGTTCAGCGCCGTGGCCGGCAGGCGGCCCGTGCGGCCGGCGAACGCAAAGTCGCGTATCGCGTTGCCCCAGCCTTCGGACATGCGCCACCAGCCCCAGCGAAACGTGTGGCTGTCGGACGGATCGGGGAACCACTCAAACAATCGGTCGCGAAAGGACGTCTCGCCCGTCGCCGCGTAGAGCGCCGCGGCGGCCCAGGCGAGTTCGTCGTCCGGCCCCCAATGGTCGCTGTAGAACGTCAGCTTCTGATACGAGCCATCCTTGCCATATTTGGCGATGGCCCGGCGCAGGAACTCCCAGCCGCGGCGGGCCCGGACCAGATAGTCCGCCGCCGCCTGGGGATAGTGGCGGCGAAACTGCGGGGACGAGCCGCATTCGGCGAGGGCCGCCACGGCGGCCGCGGTGACGGAGGTATTCTTGGGCCAGACGACTTGGGTGTCGCCGTGGTCGGGTGCGACGTCCGACTCGTATTCCCGGTCGAGGGGATAGACCAGGAAGTAGAATCCGCCGTCCGTGTCCTGGAGCTTGGCCAGGAAATCCGCCTCCCACTTGGCTTCCTGCAGGATATCGGGGATGCGGTCGCCGCTCTCGGGAATTCCCAGGTTGTCCATTCCAGCCGCCCCGGGCACGGCGTCGACGAGGAAGGTAAGATAGTGGACCAGTTCCGCGCTGTTCTCGGTGTATTTGCTGTAGTCCCCCGCGTCGTGGTGGCCGCCCGCGACGTCGACCTTGCCCTGGCGCACGAACGGAAAGAGCGCGCCCGCCTCGCTGGTGAGCGTCGGCGCCGTCTGGGAGATTTCCGAACTCGGCACTCCGCCGTAGCCGGCGATGGTCTTCCAGGTGAAGGCAAAGCGCGGATCGGAATCCGGCGAGGGGACCCAGGCCGGGGCCAGGTGGCAGGCGTCATGGACAAAGCGGGTGTACGGCATCGCCAAAGCCGCGCCGCACCGCTGTTCATACAGACCCAGCGCGTACGTGCGGGCGAAGCCCAGCGCGATGCCCCGGTCGATCAGGAAAGGCGCCGATGCGCCCAATCCCTCCACGGCCAAAACGTACTGGCCGGCCGCGCGCACCGGGGAGAAATCGGCCTCCTCCACCTGCTGATAGCGCGGCGCGGCCCCGGGATAATTGCGTTCCCGCCGGCGATGTAACCGGCCGTCGAATACGGATTTTCCGCTCGCGAGGCTGATCAGCGAAAAGGGCGCCCCTGCCGGCACGCGCAGTTCGCCGAGATCGCCCAGGTAGTAACCCACCATCGCCCGTTTGGGCCACTCGGGCAGATAGCCCTCCTGATTGACATGGATCGCCGGACTGGGACGCAGCGGACCAGCGAGGGCCGAAAGCGTGAGGCCCGAGGGCGTCGTGACCGAAACGGCCGCGCCGTCCGGCAACGGGGCGTCGAGAACCAGATAGACCTGGGTGGCGACTCGCAGATCGAATCGGTGAAAATCCGCATAGAGCGCGCGGCGCTTCCAGCCGGAGGCGGAGACGGCCGCGCTTCTGCGCCCGCTGCCGTCGATGCGATAACCGCGAAGCGGCGGGTCGGGCGATTCCGCGCCGGTGATGGAGGTGATTTCCAGGACGCGGGGCGAGATGATGCGGAGGGAAACCTCCCCCACTTGCGGCAGCGCCAGGGTGGACGTATCCACCGAATCCCGGTTTTGGGCCCCGGCCCACGGCGCGAGGATGCAAATCAATAGGAAGAAGCGGGCCGACAGCACGTTCGTTTAGACTCCGGATCCAAACGCAAGTGCTCCACCCCCCGGAAGGAAGGTGGAGCACAGGTGTTACGGAGACCGGGAAGCGGACCGGTTCGAAAATTTAAATCAATCCTTGGCGGTCAGAGTCGCTTCGGAAGGTCCGAAACCCGACTTGTCCCACGTGGTGCGGCCGTTGAAGGTCGAGAACCCCATGCCGGTGAGAGTTTGGCCGACAACACCGATGGCTCCGGCCGGCACTTCCAGGCGCACCCATTGGCCGGCGGCCGGCAGGGGGCCCATATAGTGACGGCTCTCGGTGCAGTCCTTGCCGTAGCCGATTCGGTTGGCGCCCCAGTAGGCGCGATGCTCCCAGCTATCCCCGTTCCAGCTCAGCATGATTTCCGAGGGCGGATTGACCGGATCCAGGTAGACGTAGGTGTAGAGGACGTCCCCGAGGCGAGGGCAAATCGTTTGAATGGCGTAGTTGAAAAAGTGCTCGTGCAATCCCACCGCGAGAACGGACTGGTGGGCCTGATGGCCGGAATAGGACGCGGGATTGTCGTTCACCCATTTCCAACCCTCGTTGGATCCGCTCAATTCGGCGGCGCCGGTGGGCACGGTGTCGCTGCACCAATCGGAGCCGGAGGCGGGCCGATAGTCGGCCGCGATGGCCACGTCGGGCGTTTCGTTGCCGGACTTGTCGTAGGTGGCGCGGCCGTTGAAGGTCGAGAAACCCATTCCCAAAACCGTGTGACCGGCGAGCCCCACGACCGAGGCCGGAATTTCCAAACGAACCCATTGGCCGGTCGCCGGCAGCGGTCCCAGATACCGGCGGCCGTCCGTGTTCGCCGTGCTGTAGCCGATCCGGTCCGCACCCCAATAGGCGCGGTGTTCCCAGGTGCCGTCGTTCCAACTCAGCATGATCTCCGACGGGGAGTGCCCGGGATCGAGATAGACGTAGGTGAAAAGGTTGTCGTTCAGGCCGACTTCCAGCCGGTCCGACGCATAATTGAAAAAGTGCTCGTGCAGACCGGGAGCCAGCGCGGATTGGTGCGCCAGCGCGCCCGAAAACGCGCGCGGATTGTTGGAGATCCAACTCCACGATTCGCCCGGGCCGGAGAGTTCCATGGCGCCGGTGGGCACCGCGTCATCCGACCAGGTGACTTCAGAAGCGCGGCCCAGGCTGGAACTGAGCCCCGCGATCACTAACAGGGGGGCTATCCCGAGAACGGCCTTCGTCATGTCGCCCGCCATCATGCCCGGATCGGACGGCCCGTTGTAGTCGTCCCCGTCTGATTGTTACGTCAGACACGACATTGATTTGCATGTCGGTGTCTGGCTGACACGCTCGAAGCTGTAGCCGGGGGCGCTGACCCCGGCTCCTGCGACGTCGAAAGCGGGACCGCCGGGGTCAGCGCCCCCGGCTACAACGCGAGCGGCGCGACCGCGAATTAAGGCGAAACCGAAATCCCTACCCCGACCCCCGACGCATTGTTCGAGACGGCGCGCGCCCCCTCGTTGATGCCCACCGTGCGGGCGAACGTGTCCACAATGAGCCGCGCGTAGCGTTCCACCTGATCGTACGGCGAGCGGGGAACGTAGACGATGTCGCCCGGCTCCAGCCTCACATCGAGAGCCTTGCCGTGCAGGATGTCGCTCACGGAAACGATGCCGATCTCCGGATGGGAAACGCTGCCGCGCACGATCGCGACTTCCTTCAAATAGGCGCCCTCCACCGTTCCACCCGACAGGGCGATCGCTTGAACGAGGGTCAGGGACCCGCGCATGGCTTCCGAGCCGGGCTGGGCGACGGAGCCGAGGACATAGACCCGGTGCGCGTGCACGGACGGCACATACACGAAATCGTCCGGCTCCAGATACACGTTTTGAGTGAGATCGCCCTCGCGCATGAGGCGCTGAAAATCCACGGGCACCACGCGGCCGTCGCGGATCAGAAACGCCCGCGACAGATCGGCGGAATCGCCGGCGGACGACCCCAGGCTGCTGACGCCGAGGGAGCTGGCGAGGCTCGCGATGGCGGAGCCCGAGGCCAGCCCGCCGGAGTTGGCCAGCGCGTCCAAGAGCGTGGTGGGACCCGCCAGGGTGTACACGCCGGGGGAACCGACGCGGCCCAGGATCCAGACGCGCCGGCTGCCGGCGCTGACGAGCGACACGGAAATCGGCGGCAGATTCTTCAGATAATGGTGCAGCTGGTCCGAAATGCGATCGCGCGCCTGCCCCAGGGTGAGGCCCCAGACATCGATGCCGGGCAGGAGAAAATAGTAAACCTTGCCGTCGGGGCCGACCGTCACCGAGGCGACTCCGCTGGGCGGATACGCCGCCATCACATCGGCGTTGCCCACGACTTCGATGCCGATCTGGTCGCCGGGCCCCAGCCGATAGTCCTCGTGGGGCCGCTGCAGCAGCGACGCGTCGAGCGGCGTTGCCGCCGCCACCGGCGCCAATTCGGCGGCGGCCGGCGGCGGCGGACCGTGCGGGGCGTCAGGGCCCGTGGGGACTTCAGAGCAGCCGGCGAGAGCGAGGGCGGCGCTCGCCAGCAGGGCGGACTTCAGCTTCATGGGGTGACGAGGGAGGTGGTGCCGCCGGTGGGAACGACGTGGAGGCTGGTCCAGGTGACCGTGGCGGATTCCACAAAGGCTTGCGCGGCCCGATCGAGGATCTGCTGCGCTTCGTACCACGGACGATTGGCCACGTAGACCAGGTCGCCGGGCTCGAGGGCAAAGTCGGGCCCGGTGCCCTTCAGCAGGGCCGCCAGATCGACCGTGAAAGTCTTGGGGTGGTCGAGCGAACCGCGAATCACCAGGATGCGGCCCTTCCAGGCGGCGGGCAGGAAGCCGCCCCGTTCGGCGATGACCGACAGCACGCCCGCATCCGGTTCGATGCTGGAGGAGCCCGGGCTCTTGACCGCGCCGATGACGTACACCTGGCCGCCCGAGGTCCCCGGAAAATAGAGGTAGTCGCCGGGCTGCAGGGTCACATTCTGGCTCAGATCGCCCCGGGAAAACAGCGCCGTGAAATCCACCGCCACGTGCCGGCCCCCGCGGGCCAGGAAAGCGTGGGCCAGATCGGTGCTGTCCACGATCGTGCCGCCGGACAGCCCGGTTTCGAAGCCGCGCGCGCGCGCCACCGCCTCGACGATCGTGACCGGACGGTCGAGCGGGAAGGTTCCCTTTTGGACGACGGCGCCGAGCACGTAGTAGTGCTTGCTGTGATACGCCGCCGGGATGATGTACACCTCGGGCGACCGGCGGAACTTGCCGAGCTCGTCGTTCATCCGGCTCCGCAGCTCGTCGACGGTCAGGCCGGCGGCCGCGATGTTATCCGCTTCCAGGTAGGAGACCCGGCCGTCGGGGCCGACCACGACGCCGGCCCGGGTCAGGAGCGGGCTGCCGAACAGATGGAAATCCAGGACGTCCCCCGGCCCGAGGGTGAGGTGCTCCTGCCACTCGGCGCGCGGGGCCGCGGCGGGGGCGGTGAGAGCGGCGGTTGGCGCCGGGGCGTCCTGGGCCTGGGCGCGCGTCGGCGCGCCCGCCAGCAGGAGGCCGAAGGGCAGCAGGAAGGCGCTGCTGCCGAGCCAGCGGGTGAACCGGCCGCGCACGGGCGCCACGCGCTCGCGATTGAGCACCGCGCCGACCAGGTTGCAGCGGGCGTCCCGGAGCGTCTCCAGCTCGGTGTGCGTCTCGGCGGCGTCGGAGCGGCCGCTGTCGACCAGCCAGAGCAGGTTCGGAACGTTCTCGGCCAGGAGCACCGTCTCCGGACGGGAGGCGGGCGGCAGCTCGACGAAGATCACGATGTTGTTGATGGCGCGCCAGGCCTCCAGGGCGGCGCCCCACTGCTTGCGCCGTTCCAGGCTCCACACCCAGCCGGGCAGGGGCAGATCGATGCGGGGAGGCCCATCCGCGGCGACGAGCTGATTCGTGATTTCGCCGGGCGCGGCCAGTACGGTGGTGGAGAGGGGAACGGATCCGTTCGTCGTCGCGAGCTCGCCTTCCGCCGGTTTCGCCAGCCGCTTGTGCGGCTGGTTGTGCGCGTCGGCCTCGGCGCGCACCATTTCGTCCGAAGGCCGGGCGGTGATGGTGAGCACACGGAAGCCGCACGCGCCGGCGGCACGGGCGAGCAGGTCGATCCACGTGGATCGCCCGTCGCCCGGATGGGCCGAAGTGACGCCGCAAACCATGCCATGGTTGGGCGAAAGACTCAATTTGCTCTGCAGGGCCGTCCAGGTGCGGAACGCCCATTGGTCGCGCTGCACCGCGTTGAACCGGGCGAGGTTTCCCAGGGCCGCGACGAGCGGGAGCTGGGTGACGCGGCGAACATCGGTGCGCGTCTTGATGCGATTGTCGAAGAATTCGCCGAGCAGAATCTGGAACGCCGAGCCGAACAGGCCGACGATCGCGCCCAGGCATCCGAACAGGGCCAGTTCGAGATGGTGGCGGTGCAGGTAGGCCCGCGAGGGCGTGGCGGGCATCGTGATCCTGAAATAGCCGGGAGGGCTGTCGCGGAACGGCTCCAGCGCGCGTTCGCGTTCAAGCAGCACCGACCGCTGCGTTTCCAGGTCGCGCATGCGCTCGGCGAGCGCAATCTCCTCGGGCGAGGCGGCG
This sequence comes from Opitutaceae bacterium, assembly GCA_036502225.1. Taxonomy (GTDB): domain Bacteria; phylum Verrucomicrobiota; class Verrucomicrobiia; order Opitutales; family Opitutaceae; genus Palsa-1447. The sequence continues at coordinate 130,368 of DASXYY010000028.1, read as the reverse complement.
CCCAATTCGGCGAGCGAGAAGGGCAGCGAGGAATTCGCGGCGGAATCGGAGGCAACGGGGGAGGGGCGCGCGGCTTCCTGCTTCTGCAGATCGATCAGGCTTTGCAGCCGGGCCTGCTGTTCGCGGACCAGGGGATAAGCGTCGGTGTACTGCAGCTGCAGTTCGTTCAATTGCACCCGCGCCTGATCGATGCGCTGATCCAGATCGCCGCCAGCCGTGGCGGCCTGCGAGATCGCCTGGCGGCGGCGCAGCGCCTGAACCGCAAGGGATTTGGCCAGGGGATTGGCTTCGGCGGCCGCCTGCTCCTGCTGGATCTCGGCCAGTTGGTGCTGAATCGCCGCGTCGGCATCCTTGGCTTCGTCCCGCTGCATTTGCTGGGTGTAGGCGACGACGGCGTCGCAATAGCGATTGACCAGGTCGACCGTGGCCTGGCGGTTCGCCCCGTCGGCATCCACGTCGGCCACGTCATTGTTGCGATCGAGGTTCAGGACGAGCCGCTTGGCCAGTTTCTGGCCGCTTTCGGGCGGATTCAGCGTGGCGCCAATCCGCTCCATCATTTCCGGCGATTGCATCATCAGCACCAGGCTGGCGGCGGCCAGGTCGCGCGGATGGTAGGACTCATCCGGTGAGTTGGGCTGCAGATGGACCAATTCGGCGGTGGCCGTGTAGCTGGTTCCCCAGAAGCGTTGAGCGGCATACACACCGGCCGCGGCCATGGCGATGGTGCAGAGGGCCAGCCAGTACCACCGGCGGCGCCAGAAATCGAGCACCCCCCAGGCATCAAAGGGGATTTCAGTTGAACCGGAAGAACTGCCGTTGTGGTCGCTCATGAAGCGGTTATCGTCTCCACTGTACCAGTCCCGGTTCCGCCAACGGGAGTGGGTCTGCCCCTACTTTGGGGCCACCGCCGACCCCAATTCGTCCGCCTTCTGGTCCACGAGCTGGTTACGTAGCGCGTAGTGAATGAGTTCCGCGTTGTTGTTCATCCCCATCTTTTCGAGCAGCCGGGCGCGGTAGGTGCTGATGGTCTTGACGCTGAGCGAGAGCTCCCGGGCGATCGCGCTCACGGGCTTGCCGGAGGCGAGCAATCGCAGGACGAGGAACTCCCGGTCGGATAACTTTTCGTGGGGCGGGGTCTGCGTATCGCTCACCAGATACGTGGCCATGCGTTCCGCCAGGGCGGGACTGACATACCGCCCGCCCGCCATGGCCTTCCGCACGGCGCCGACCAGTTCCTCGGGAGCGCTTTCCTTGGTCATGTAGCCGGCGGCGCCGGCTTTGAGCAAACGGACGGCAAACTGGTCCTCCGGGTGCATGCTCAGCATCACCACCGGCAGCGACGGCCGGCTGCGCTTGATTTCCTTGAGCACTTCAAGCCCCGTGCGCCCGGGCATGCTGAGGTCGAGGACCACGACGTCCCACTCCTCCTTCCAGACGCGTTCGAGCGCCTGCTGCCCGTTGGCCGCCTCGCCGAAGGCGGCGCGTTTGAATTCGGCGGCCAGGATCTGCTTGAGACCCTGGCGAACCACGGCGTGATCGTCGGCAATGAGGATTTTCACGATCGGAATCCTTCCGGGGGCGCGGCGCTGGGGAGGGGCACGCGCATGGTGACGGTGGTGCCCCGCCCGGGCAGGCCGAAGAAGAACACTTCGCCGCCCACTTGCGCGGCGCGTTCCTTCATTCCAATCAGCCCGATCGAGCGGGTGTTGATGATTTCCTTTTCGGAGATCCCGCGGCCGTTGTCGCGAACGGTGAGCACGAGCTGCCCTTCGCTTTCGGCCAGGCGCACGTCCACGCGCGTGGCTTGGGCGTGGCGGATGATGTTGGTGAGGGTTTCCTGGAAGATGCGGAAGCAGACCGTGCTGAAATTCTGGTCCCAGATCGCTTCCTTGAGATCGATCTTCACTTCGCAGCGGATGCCGGTGCGGCTCTGGAATTCATTGGCCTGCCATTCGATCGCGGCGATGAGGCCGAGACTGTCGAGCACCGCGGGCCGCAGCTCGGTCGCGATGCGGCGCACGTTCTGAATCGTGGCGTCCACCTGGGCGCTCATCTCCTTGATCTTGGGCAGCAGGGTTCGCCCCGTGCCTTTCAGCCGCCCGGCCAGAAAAGACAGGTCGAGCTTGAGGCCGGTCAGATTCTGTCCGAGTTCGTCGTGGACTTCCCGTGCGATCCGGCTGCGTTCCTCCTCGCGCACGTATTGCAGGTAGCCGGTGAGGGCCCGGAGCTGTTCGTGCGAGCGGCGCAGCTTGTCTTCGGCCCGATGGCGCTCGCGCCGCTCCTGCGCTTCGCGCAGCGCGCGCTTCACCGCCGGAACGAGGCGATTCAGCCGGGTCTTGAGGACATAGTCCGTGGCGCCCTGCTTCAGGGTTTCGATCGCGACTTCCTCGCCCAGCGTGCCGGTGACGAAGATGAACGGGATGTCCGGCGCGATTTCCTTGGCGATCTCCAAGGCGGCGTTGCCGTCGAATCCCGGCAGCGAATAGTCCGAGAGGATGAGATCCGGCGCGTGCGCCGTCAGCTCCTTGGTGAAGTCGTCGCGGTTGTCGACCCACGAAAAGGCAAAGTCCAGGCCCGAGTGGCGAAGGACATGCTCCGTCAGTTCGACGTGGGCGGGGCTGTCCTCCAACAGGAGGATCCGAAGGCCCGGAACGGGCGGCGCGGACGCCGGCGCGGGGGCGGGGATGGCCGCGGCCGCGGGAGCGGGAAGGGCGGCGGGTGGGGAGGGCGGCGGCGGCGGCGCGGCGACCGGTTGAACGGTCGCGGGCAGACGTGCGGTGACTTCGAATTCTTTGCGTCGCAGTTTCATGGCGGAGGCTCGTTGAGGGTGAGCCAAAAAGAGGCGAGGTTGGTGACGAACGAGGAGAAACGGCGGAAATCCACCGGCTTCACGACATAGGAGTTGGCGCCCAGCTCGTAACAGCGGCGCATTTTGGATTCGTTGGGCGAGCCCGCGATGATCACGACGGGAATGTCGCGCAGGGCGGGGTCCGCCTTCATTTCCTGAAGAACTTCGATGCCGTCGCGATGGGGCATCTCCAGATCGAGAAAGACGACCGCGGGAAGCTGCGGAGTGCGGTTTTGAAATCGGCCCCGGCGTTGCAGGTATTCCAGGGCCTCCGCGCCGTTCTCGACGTGCACGGTCTTGAGCGAAGCATCGTGCCGCGCGAGGATGGCCAGAAACAGGTGGACGGAATTGGCGTCATCTTCCGCCAGCAGGGCATAAGGAAAGGTTTTCACGCGCCGGCCGGCCCCCCGTCCGGCAGCGCGAGATAAAAGGTCGCGCCCTGATCGGGCACGCTCTCCGCCCAGGTTCGTCCCCCGTGGCGTTGCAGAATGCGCAGAACCTGGGCGAGTCCCGTGCCGGTGCCATCGGAGTCCGCGACGGAATGCAGCCGCTGAAACACGCCGTAGAGCCGGTTCTGCTGCTTGGTATCGAAGCCGATGCCGTTGTCACGAATCGCGATGATCGCCTCGCCGTCCACGCGTTCGCTCGAAATTGAAATCACCGCTTCCGGCCGGCGCCGCGTGAACTTGATCGCATTGGAAACCAGGTTGTCGAACGCGACGCGCAATAGGGTGGGATCGGCCACCACGGCGGGCAGCTCGCCAATTTCCCACCGGATGTTCCGATTTTCGGTTAGTCCGCGAACGTCGTTCATCACTTCCTTGATCAAATCCTTCAACTCCAGCCGCATCAGATGCATTTCCGCCCGGCTGAGCCTCGATAGGGCCAGCACGTCATCGACCATGCGTCCCATGTGGTAGGTCGACTCGGCGATGCGCTGCAAATAGTGGCGGCTCCGCTCGTCCAACTTTGGTCCGGCATGCTGCAAAAGCAAATCGACGAACCCGCCGATATGGATGAGCGGCGCCCGCAAATCATGCGAAAGGGTGTAAGCGAACGTATCCATCTCCCTTTGGAGACGGACGAGCTGTTCCCTCAGCTGGCCGCTGTCCGATTTCTTTTTCGCCGCTTTCGCCATGGAAATCAGGTCCCTGCGTTGCTGTAGCCGGGGGCGCTGACCCCGGCCGTCCCGTTTTTGATATCGCAGGCGCCGGGGTCAGCGCCCCCGGCTACAGCGCAATACCGCCGATGGGCCCGCTCGTAGACGGTCAACGTCGCGATGGCCGCCAGCCTCCAATCGTACCGCTGCGCGTGCACGAGTCCGAGCGTGCGCAGGCGGCGCCGCTCGGCCGGATCCTGTGCGAAACGGATCATCGCGTCGGCCATCTGCACCGGGTCCTCCGGTTCGAGCACTCCGGCGGCGTCGCCGACCACCTCGGTCAGCGCTCCCCGGCGCGACGAGAGCACCGGACAGGCGCAAGCCATCGCCTCGATCGGCGGCAGCCCGAAGCCTTCGTAAAGGGAGGGGAAAACCAGACCCTCGGCGCTCCGATACCAATGGGGCAGGTCCCGGTCCGGAACGAAGCCGAGGCGCACGATGTGTCCGCGGTAGGGCGAGTGCTCGACCGCTTTATGGATTTCTTCGGCTCCGTGCCAGTCGGTGCCACCCAGGACGAGCCGCCAGGGGAGGCCCGTCCGCGCCTTGAATTGATTGAAAGCCGTGACGAGCCGCACGTGATTTTTGGCGGGGTGTTCCAGCCGCGCGACATACAGGAAAAAGGGCGCTTTCAGTCCGCGCGGATCGCAGACCCGGCGCCGCGACGCCTCAACCTCCCCCGGCTTGAACTGGGAGTGATCGATGCCGTTGGGAACGACGGCCACGCGTTCCGATGGAATCTGGAAAAATTGCTTCACATCGTCCGCCGTCATTTGGCTGACGGCGATGATCTCGTGCTGGCGCCGGGCCAGCCGGCGAGCCACGACGCGGCCGTAGAACATGCGAAGCGGATCGTATTTGCCGGCGAGCCGGAAGGGCGCCAGGTCGTGGATGGTGGCGACCAGGGCGCACGGCTGCCGCCAGAGCAGGCGTCGGTAGCTCGGCACATGCGCCAGATCGAAACGCTCCCGGCGCAGCCAGCGGGCGAACTCCGTCTGGTGCCAGCGAATATTGCTCAGCGCGGGCCGATGGCGTTCCGCGACGGGCTCCACGCGCATCGCCCCGGCGGCAAAGGCGAAAAGCGGCAGATCCTCTTCCAAGGTGAACAAGGTGAAATCGTGCGATTGCGCGGCCGGCATCAGCCCGCGGACGAGCGAAAGCACATACTGGCCGACACCGGATTTGCCCCGGGCGATGACGGAGGTGGAGATCGCGATTTTCATGGTCCTTCCGTGATCACGAAGTGGCGGGTGAGGTCCTGGGCCTCGAGAGCGGAGCGGACGGCTCCGCTGGGACGATAAAGCACGAGGTTGCGGCGGTGGGCGGCCAGACGCTTTTGCCAGGTGGCCAAAAACGCGAGTCCGGTGCTGTCCAGGTGAACGACGCGCGAGAGATCGACCAGGCAATGTCCTTTGGACTCGATCGTCCGCTCCCAGATTCGAAACGCCTGCCGCAGGGCAGGGCGGTCAAGCGCCTCGCCGACTTGAATGTGCAGGCCATAGGCCGTGGGCGTGCTCTGCGGGGGAAGTCCGGCTCGGGCCGAATCGCCGCGCCGGGGGCGATAATGGCGGCGGGAAAACCACAGGGCGGGAAAAAAGTGGATGAAGTCGTCGCAATAACGCCGATACAGGCGGCGCGGCTCCTGGATCAGCCGGAACATCCATTCCGTGCCCGTGCGGCGCATCCAGGCCGGTGCCCGCCGGACCCGGCCCGCCAAAAAATCGATCGTCGCACCGACGCCCATGCACACCGGCACGCCCAGCGTTCGATAGTGCAGGGCGATCCATTTCTCCTGCTTCGGGCAGCCGAAGGAAACCAATAGGATGTCGGGCTTCGCCGTCTGGATTCGCTCCGCAATATCCGGGTGGTTCATTTCGTGGAGCGGACGAAACGGCGGTGAGTAGAAGGCGATGGGGGGGAGCGACGGATGCAGCTCGGCGACGCGGCGAGCCGCTTCCTCGGCGACCCCATCCGCCCCTCCGAGGAGAAAAATCTTCCAATTCTTTTCGGCAGCGCGGCGGATCAGCTCCGGAACCAAGTCGGAGCCGGCGGTGCGCCCCGGCAGGCTATTGCCGAACCAGCGCGAGGCCCAGAGCACCGGCGTCCCGTCGCAGAGCACGTAGTCGGCGAGGTAGAGCGCCTGGCGCAGGTCGGCGTCCCGCCGCGCCTGAATCAGGAAATCGACGTTGGCCGTGACGACGAAATGGGGCCGTCGGGCGGCGATCATCGTCTCGACGCGGTCCACCGTGTCCGCGATCGTGAGCGGGTCAAAGGGGATGCCAAGCAGGGCGACAGGCAGTGGCCCGGATTCGGCGACGCCGTCCGGGACAACCTGCGCATGGCTGGGCAATGCTGGCTGCATCACTGACGTGGCAGTGGGCATGTTGCAATGGACAGGCGCCTCCGCTCGGCGGGCCTGGGTTCGTGCCCCCAAAATGGGGGGCAGCGGGGGAAAACGAAGGGGGGATTTGGGGTCTCAACCCACCGGCTTCCGCAGGCTCCCGGGCCCTTGGCGGGGGTCTCAAGTGACTCGCTTCGACTATGACGCTATTGCGCTTCCTGTATCGTTATTCGCGATCGATGGTGCTTTGGACCTCCGCGGCCGCGCTTCTGAGCGGCGCGTGCAACATCGCCCTATTGGTCCTGATCAACCGGGTTCTTTCGGTCACCAAGCATCCCGGACAGTTTCCGGGCGAGGCGCTGATCCTCGCCTTTGTCGGGCTCATCTTCGCCCGCACGGCGACGAATCTCACCGCCCAGATGACGCTCGCCCACTTTTCGCAGTCCACCACGGCGCGGCTGCGGCGCGACCTGGTCGCGAAGATTCTCGGTGTGCCGCTGCGCCGCCTCGAAGAGATGGGCGCTCCGAAGCTGATGGTCGCCCTGACCGAAGACATCCTGGAAATCACCCAGGCCATGCTGGCGATTCCCGTTTTCGCCGTGAACCTGGCCATGATGCTGGGCGGCGCGGCGTACCTGGGGTACCTGTCCTTCAAAATCCTGCTCGCGATCGGCCTCTTCATGGGGATCGGCGCGATGACCTATCGCTTCCTGATTCGAGCCGGGTTCGGCCACCTCGCGGCCGCCCGCGACGGCCAGGACCGGCTATTCCGTCATTTCCGCGCGCTGACCGAGGGCATCAAGGAGCTGAAGCTGCATCGGGTTCGCCGGCAGGCATTCATGCAGGAAGACGTGGAATGGGCAACGGACTACTGCCGCCAGCACAGCGTGGCGGCGGAACGCCGATTCATCGTCGCGCAAAATTGGAGCCAATTTCTGTTCATGGGGCTGGTGGCGCTGATCCTCTTCCTTCTGCCGCGCGTACAGTCCGTCAGCGGCGACACGATGGTGACTTATGTCATCGCGCTGCTTTATCTGATGGGACCGCTGTCCGGATTGCTCGGAAGCCTATCGGTTTTCAGCCGGGCGGACATTTGCCTGAAGAAGGTGGAGAAACTTGGATTGGATCTGGCCGCCAACGGCGGCGACGATCGCCCGTCCCTTCCGGCTCCGGCCGAGCCTTTCGAAAAGCTCGAACTCTGCGGGGTGACCCACCACTACTATCGCGAGCGCGAGGACGATCATTTCATCCTGGGGCCGATCAACCTCGAATTTCGTCCCGGCGAAGTCGTCTATTTGGTCGGCGGCAACGGCAGCGGCAAATCGACTTTGGCGAAGGTCATCACCGGCCTCTATCCGCCCGGCGCGGGCGAAATTCGGCTCAACGGCCGGGTGATCGGCGATCACAACCGTGACGATTATCGCCAATGCTTCTCGACGGTCTTCGCCGACTATTTTCTTTTCGACCGTCTGATCGGCGTGGCGCGCACGGGCGCGGACGAACGGGCCCGGATTTATCTGGAAAAGCTGCATCTCGATCACAAAGTCTCGATCGAAGACGGCGTGTTTTCGACGATTCAACTTTCGTCCGGGCAGCGGAAGCGCCTGGCGCTGCTCTGCGCCTACCTTGAGGATCGCCCGTTCTATCTGTTCGACGAATGGGCGTCCGATCAGGATCCGCTGTTCAAGGAACTCTTCTACACCCAGCTTCTGCCGGAGCTGCGCGCCCGCGGAAAATCCGTCCTCGTGATCACTCACGACGACAAATATTTCCCGCTGGCCGACCGGATCGTCAAGCTCGACTACGGCAAGGTCAGCCTGGAGCCCGCGCCCACGTTGCCGGTCCACCGGCGGGTCACCGGCCTGATGCCGAATTTGAACTGATTGCACGGGTGGAGCGCATGGTCCCCATGCGCTTTAACCGTTATCCGCTTGCGACGCCGAAGCGCGTGGGGACCACGCGCTCCACCCGCTGTAGCCGGGTTCACTTTCGAGTAGCCAAAGCGCCGGTTTGGGCAAGCTGCTCGGAGCGAGTTATTTGTCGCCGTTCTGGCTGCGATCCCGCAGCTTCACCAAACCCTATGCGTGAGAAGGTCATCTTTTGCTGGAGCGGCGGAAAGGATTCGGCGCTGGCCCTCAATCGGATGCGCGCCGACGACCGCTATGAAATCGTGAGCCTGCTGACGACGTGCAACGGCCACTATCGGCGCGTCTCGATGCACGGCGTTCGCGTCGAACTGCTGGAGCAGCAGGCCGCCGCGGTCGGACTGCCGCTTGAAATCGTCGAGGTGAGCCAGGTGAGCTCCAACGAGGAATACCGGCAGAAGATGGGCGATTGCATGCGCGCCCACCAGGCGCGGGGCGTGACGGCCTGCGTCTATGGCGACATTTTCCTGGAAGACCTGCGCGCGTGGCGGGAGGCCAATTTGGCTGAGATCGGACTACGAGGACTGTTCCCGCTTTGGAAAATCGACACGCGGGAGCTGATCCGCGAATTCGTCGATTTGGGATTTGGTTCGGTCCTTTGCTGCGTGAACGACGCCTGGCTCGGCGAGGCCGACGTCGGGCGGGTGATCGATCGGGATTTCATTGGAACGCTGCCAGCCGGCGTCGACCCCTGCGGCGAGAACGGCGAATACCACTCGTTCGCCTTTGCCGGCCCGATCTTCCAATCGCCCGTGCGCTACTCGTTCGGCGAAAAAGTCTACCGCCCGGTCGAGGTGACCCACAACAGCAGCACGCTGCCGCAGCCCCCGGACGGCCGGAAGCCGACGCGCGGCTTCTGGTTCTGCGACCTGCTGCCAGCCTAATGGGTGGAGCGCGTGGTCCCCACGCGCTTAGGCCTTTATCCGCGTTTGGCGCCCAAGCGCAGGGGGACCATGCGCTCCACCCGCCGACACCACATTCGAAGCATTTGTCAGATCATTCACATTCCCGCTTGCGTAATAGCCGTACTAGTACAACTAGTACGGTATGCTGCCGTTTATCGTCAACCTGAAGCCCGGGCTTCCGGTGGCGGGGCAGATCGTCTTCTCCGTCAAACGGGCCGTGGCGCTGGGGCAGCTGGCCGCCGGCGCCAAATTCCCCTCGGTGCGCCAGCTCAGCCAGGATTTGCGCATCAATCCGAACACGGCGCACAAGGTGGTCCAGGAACTCGTCGATGAGGGAGTGCTGATCACCACCCCTGGGATCGGAAGCACGGTCGCCGAGCGGAGACCGGTCGATCGCAAGGAGCGCGCCGAATTGCTGCGCGCCCAACTGGAGAGGCTCGTGGTCGAGGCAAGAAACCTGGGGATGAGCCTGGAAGACACCCAGGCGAGCCTGGCCGCGCTCTGGAAGCGCCTGGGCGGCGGCTGACCTGAATTTTGCCATGAATGTCATTGAAGCGGAAAACCTCACCTATCATTACCGGCGAACCAACGCAGTCAGGGGGCTGAACCTAACGGTGCCGGAGGGCAGCGTCTTCGCGCTGCTCGGACCCAACGGAGCGGGCAAAACCACCACCATAAAGATGCTGATGAACCTGCTGCGGCCGGACGCAGGGCAGGCGAGGGTGCTGGGCGTTTCTTCCACCTTGCTCGGGCCCCGGGAATTCGAGAGGATCGGCTACGTTTCGGAAAACCAGGACTTGCCGCTTTGGATGACGGTGGACCGTTTTGCCGACTTTGGCCGCGCACTGCATCCGACCTGGGATCGGGATTTGGAATTGAAGCTGCGGCGACAATTTGACTTGCCGGGCCGCCGTCCGCTGGAGCACCTCTCGCGTGGCATGACCATGAAGGCCGCGCTTCTGGCGGCGCTTTCGTTCCGGCCGAAGTTGCTGGTGTTGGACGAGCCATTCAGCGGCCTTGATCCGCTGGCGCGCGATGAGTTCACGCGCGGCTTGCTCGAAGCGTCCACCGAGGGCGATTGGACCATCTTGGTGTCGACGCACGACATCGAGGAAGTGGAGCGCCTTTGCGATTGGGTCGGAATGATCGAAAGGGGCCCGATGCGAATCGCGGAATCGACGGAGTCTCTGCTGAGCCGATATCGGCGCGTGGAGGCGGTCAATGTGCCGTCCTTCAATAATATCGTACCGGACGAGTGGCTCGATTTCGAACGGGCCGACGGCGCGGTGAAATTTGCGGACCGCCGTTATGTTGCCGGGCAATCGGAGACCGCTTACGCGTCGGCCTTCGGCGGCGCGCCCGTGCAGGTTCGGCCAATGACGCTTCGCGAAATCTTCATCGCCGAGGCGCGGTCGTCGCGGGCACTCGGGAAGGAGGTCAAATGAAACGGTTGTTGATCGTCTTTCTGAAAGATGCCCGGCGTTTCCGAGTTCTGCTGGGTGTGTGGGCCGGTTCAATGGCCGTGCACTATTATCTGTATATTCACCTGAGCCCGGCAGAGGTTGCCGGCGGCCGTGGCAGCTGGGCGGTTGTTTTGTTCTTCGCCAGCGGTCTCGCCTTCTGGATTTCGCTAGTGCTATTGGCCGTGTTGCTCGTGCTCGAAGATCATCCAGGAAATTCGTGCGCCTATTGGCGAACTCAGCCGTTTAAATGGCAGGAGGTGGTCACCGCGAAACTAGGGTGGTGCATCGTGGTGACGGCGATTCCCGCCGTCGCGTATACGTGTTCGTTGATCCAATTCAATCTGGGCGTAAAGGCACTTTGGCTGGTCTTTTTAAGCGAATGGGCCGTCTATGCCCTGGCGCCATTTTGCGCGGCGGCCGCCGCCGTTACGGCGGAGACTCTCTTGAGGGTTGCGAATAACCTGATCATTGCGCTCCTCGGCATGGGAGTGGTCGGCTTTGCCATCGTTTCCCTGGGTAATCTTGCCGCCGCGAATGGCGGGCCGTTTCAGGATATTCTCCATGGACGTCTGGTGTCCCAGCTGTGGCGGGATGGGACGCTTTTGATTTTGCCTCTGCTGCTCTCGCTCGCGGTCGTGGTGGCGGCTTATCGGTGGCGCGCACGTTGGGCCATTGCGTGGGGGATTTCCGCCTGCCTAATCTGGATCTTGGTCGCCAGTGAATGGCCGCGAAATGCGTTTCCGCTTTCGCCAAAAAAGGCGGCCGCGATGGCCGAACATATCCAGTACTCGGCCCAATGGTCTGGACAGGATGCTGCCGGGGCTCCGGCCCTCCATGTGACCGGGGTTCCCGACGATCCCAATTATATGCTGGTGCCACTGGCCTTGCTGGCGCCGCAACTCAATTTGCCCAATGGGCAGCATCCGGAAATGAAAGTCCGCCCCTATCCGGATGAGAGCGGCCTATCCGTTGCACCCGCCAGCGCCCGCGCCGCGGTTGCGCGGGTTTTGGGGAATCTGAGAGCGTTGAATCCGTCGGACTATCCCGGGTTTCGCATCGCCCTGCCGCACTCGGATCCGAAAGTGGTGCGGACAGCGCCTTTCATTGCGATCGAACACGCGGTCCTTTTCCAAATTCATCCGGTTGCGGAATTGCCCCTGCGGCCGGGCGTCCGCGCGCGAGCCGGACTGCAGGAACTGAAAGTTCTCGGCGTCCGTCGAACGGGTGCACACTTGGACGTGCAGCTCTGGGAATGCCGGCCCACCTCCGTGCTTGTGCGCGCGTGGGGGCGCTCTCCCGCCGATCTGATTGATTTCGCGGCTGATCAGCCATTTCCCAATACCGTGCGTTACTCGGCGGGTTTGAACGTGACGTTGGAGCAGGTCCAACGGGTTTGCCCTGACGCCGTCTATGCGTTGGTCAATCGCGGACGATCCGAAATCCTGTTTCCCGAAACTTGCAGCGTGGGGGCGAACCGCACCATTCTCTCTCAGTACAATGCGTTCGATCGGACGTTTACGTTCCCCGTCGAAGCAATCGATCAAAATTGGCTGGATGGCGCCACGCTGGTGGCCGTCCGGCGGACATGGGTGGAAACTGTCGATGGCGCGGTCTCGACCGTGCCCGTCGTGAGCCGATGAGGCGGACCGCACGGCGTTTCGGTTGGATTGCCGTCGGGGCCGCGGGCTTGCTTTGGTGCGCGTCGGTCAACGGCCAGCCGATATCCGAGTCGATCAAAGCCGCGGGGGCGAAACGGCACTATTGGCTGGTCGTCCCAGCGAACGCGGACGCCGGCAATCCGCTGCCGGTCGTTCTTTTGTTTCATGGGGCGGGACTAAACGGCATCGCGCTGCAAAACCGAGGGTTCACGACCTTGGCGCTCAAAGAGAAATTCATCGCCGTCTATCCCGACGCGCTGGATGGTCTGTGGGACGGCGGACGGGTTTACGTCGGCGGCCGCGGGGACGATATCCGGTTTGTTTCGACTTTGCTCGATTCCCTGGCGAAACGCTTTCCGGTCGATCCCCGGCGAATCTACGCCACGGGCGAATCGAATGGCGCCATTTTCTGCTATACGCTCGCGGCGCGATTGTCGGAACGAATCGCCGCGATTGCGCCGGTGGCGGGTGAGCTGTCCGTGGATATCGTTCGGAGGTTTCCCCCGAAGGAGCCGGTCGCCGTGATGGCCTTCAATGGAACGTCGGATCGGTTTGTGCCCTTCGACGGCGTGCCGGAGGCAGCGCTCATGAGCGCGACGCGGTCCGTCGCCACCTGGCGGATCTGGGACGGCTGCGCGGCGCCTCCGGACACGCGGGATTTGTCATTGGACGAGGCCGACCAGAAAGCCGGCCTGCAGGTCGGGCGCATCGACTTTTCCGGCGGCCGGGGCGGCGCCGAAGCGATTCTGTATGTGATCAAAGGCGGTGGACACACGTGGCCCGGATTCAATACCGATCCCGTGTGGGCAAAGCGGGCCGGGAAGACGGCGCAGTCGATCAATGCGACCCAGCTCATATGGACATTTTTCATGGCGCATCCGAAGGGGAGGGCTGCGCAATGAAGACGCCGACAGTCATCCAAGCGCTTAACCAGAACCAGGTTCGACCAGCCGCTTGCCTGTAGCCCGGGGGCGCCGACCCCGGCCGTCGCGCTTTCGACATCGCAATGGCCGGGGCGAAATCGTCCATGGCCGACCAATTGATGCCGGCGTCACGCGCGGCGAATACGCAGATCCCCGAAGCAACCGCGGGCATAGTTGACATGATCATCAACATGAAGATCATGTTAATGATGAGGACGATTTCGATGGTCGAGCTTCGGACTCAATCGGAGCGCGTGGTGCGGGACCTCAAACGCGGCGAGCGACTGATGCTAAGTTATCGGGGTAAACCCTTGGCCGAACTCGTGCCCTCCACCCCCGCGGCAAACCAGCTGTCCCCCATTGAAGCGCTTAAGCGAGCGCACACGCTTAGCGGCACCGCCCCTGGCGCTGCGACGAGGGCGGCTCGCTATCTGAAAGCACTCCGGGTCGAGCAAAGGGGTTGGAGCGAGCGCGCGTCGTCGTGATCCAACTCGACGCCAACTATCTGGTGCTCGGCTCGATCCCAGCGACCAGGCAGGCCAAGCACCTTCAGCGCTGGCTCAACGAAGGCGAGCTGCTCAGCGCCAGTGCGATCGCATGGATGGAGTTTGTGACGGGTCCCGTGACGCCGGAGGTGGTTGAATCGATTCGCCAAATGCTCGAAGATCGCATTACCGCGATCGGATGCGATGAGGCCGAGCTGGCCGCTGGGCTGTTCAATCTATCTGGTCGCAAGCGGACATTGCGTCACGACAGTCTGATCGCGTCGGCGGCGATACTGAGCGGTTCGCGATTGGCGACAAATAATCGATCTGATTTCGCCCTGTTTGTCCCTCACGGGCTTCAGCTCGCGCGTGCGGAATAGCCCGCCAACCGGGCCGCGTGTATTCCGCTTGCGACGTCGCTCCGCGCATGGGGACCATGCGCTCCACCTCCGGAACTTCGCACTGCAAAACGTTGGTGGACCCGATCCGGTTCTAGCCTTCAGAGGAGAAACATTTTGGATCGCGTTTGGATCGCAATTCTTCGGCCAGTTCCTAGGCCTGAAAATTGCAGTGTTGGGCTTGACGACTTCGTGGACTATGATAGATTTATCTATCATGAAAAATAAGACGGCAACTGTAGCTGATCTGCGCAATAATTTCCGTCGCGTTTCAGCTTGGCTGGAAAATGGTGAATCCGTCGAAATCATCAAACGCGGCCGACGTTTTGCGCGCCTGATACCCGCCATCGCCGCTTCCAAGGAGCCGATCAAGGTAGATTTCACCGCGCAAATGCGGGCTGTATGGGGCCAGAAGGTGTTCTCAAATTCTGAGATTGAGGCGATGAGGGATGCGGAATTGGGTAGTCAATCGTGAACGCGTACCCAGATACGTCGTTCCTCTGCGCTCTGTATGTGCCGCAGAGCACCTCCGCTGCTGCCATTGCGCATTATCGGAGAATGACGGAGCCCCTGCATGTCTCGGCGTTGCTGCTGGGCGAATTCCGCCAATCGGTGCGTTTTCAAATCTTTCGCAACAGCCGGGACCAGTCTCAAGGCTATGCTCGCAAGACGGGTCTCGATGCTCTGGCGAAACTGCAATCCAATCTCGAATCGGGAGCCCTCGCGGTGGTGCCAGCTGAATGGGCTGATGTTCTCACCATCGCAGAGAGACTGTCCTCCAAGCACACGATCAGCGGTGGCCACCGCTTCATTGATTTGTTACATGTAGCCACTGCTCTTCATTTGGGCGTTGTCGAATTTCTCTCGTGCGACGGCAATCAACGTAAGCTAGCCATCGCAGAAGGCCTGACGACCAAACCGTCGTAAGATTGCCGATGATCGCGATTATCGGCTCGGCAGAATGGGGGCGCGCATGCTAAGAATAGGGACAGTAGTTTTGTCCGTCTGGTGCTGGCTCAATGTTCTGCCTGCAGTGGTGAGCCTCTGGTTCATTGCCTGCAGAAAACACGCGCCGGGGCTGATGATGCGCTTCAAGCCGGCAGAAATCCCCGGAATTGAGAATCGGGCATTGGCGATGATCGATGGCCTTGGCCTGTTGTTGAACACCCTCATAGCTGTTTATTGCGTGACCTGCTACTTCGTCATCCGGCGATGCCTTGCCAGGCGCCAGCGGTGGGCATTTTTCCTTTTAGCGATCGGGGCTTTGCTCATTCAAGCAGCATGTTATCTTGCCGATGGTAATTTCTTCCTCAACAAGAACACGCTCGTGCTTCACGCTTCTTCTATCCTCCTCGCAACTGGTTTTATCCTATGTGCGATAGAGATTTTCAAGCGGGAGCCGAACCGGTCGGCGAGGCAAACTCCCCAATAACTCCTGAAAATTGGTGGACCCGATCAGGTTCTAGCCTTCAGAGGAGAAACATTCTGGATCGCGTTTGGATCGCAATATTTCAACGTCGCAGTCTGCAAGAGTTGCCCGAAGAGAACCTCAGCGCTCGGAGTTCTTACGGAGACAGTCCGCAAACCCGTTTTGATCGAGCTTTCCGGCAGCTAACGCCAACATGACCTCAACGGCTTGTGTCTCGGTCAGACTCAGTTCGACTCCGTTCAGGCCGAGAAAAACGTAAGCGCTAATGAAAGCTGCGCGCTTGTTACCGTCGTTGAAGGGATGATTCTTGGCTATGCCGTGAGCATAGGTCGCGGCGAGGGCGTGGAGATCGGGCTTTTCGTAAAGAAAAAGATTCCGCGGTCGCGCCAGAGCTCCCTCCAAGGCGTTCTCGTCACGAACCCCTGCCAGCCCTCCGTGCTCGCGGAGTTGCTCCTCGTGGAAGGCCAGAACCTCCTCGCGAGTCAGCCAAATCGGTTCTTTCACTTGGACAGCTCGCGCAGGGTATTGCGATACTTGCGCGCACCACGCCGATAGATCTCCATCGCTTTCTCAAAGTTGGGATCATTGGCCACGACGCGGTAGCCATCCTGGCCCTGGGTCAGAAAAACAGTATCACCTTCTTTCACATTGAGGCTGCCGAGTACTTCCTTCGGGATAATGACCCCAACGGAGCCGCCAAAGGGACGAAGTTTGAGTGCATGCGTCATAGTTCAAAAAAAGTTATTATTTAGATTATAACTTGAGGCGATGCTGTCAATTGGATTGGCGCGGTCAAAGGAGCCGATGCGGCACACGCTCTGTACTCATCTCCGTGAGGCCCGGGTCGGACTTCGAGACGCAATGGCGATCATGCGGCACAGCGATCCGCGGTTGACACTCCGCGTCTATACCGACGAGCGGCAGATTAGTTTGGCGAACGAGGTGCGGAAGTTGCAGGAGCTCCCTCGAAACGACTCTTTTGTGGCTGTTTGTTCAGCTGGTCCACTGCGCATAAAGGAGTGCCGAGTACCGGCACAAACAGTGGTCCTTTCGGGGGAGCCGGGCGACGCAACCTGACGTCGGCTGGCGCGGGCTTGCAAATCCGGAACCTACTCCCAATGTCGTTTTTAGGCACTCTCAGACGTAGCCGGACTTTTCCGGCGCGTTGGTGGACCCGATCAGGTTCGAACTGACGACCTCCTCAATGCCATTGAGGCGCTCTTCCAACTGAGCTACGAGCCCGTTCCAACGTACGAGCGGTCAGAAGATCAAGTTTTTGGGGGGCTTGGCAAACAAAAATGGGAGGCGGGGGCCGAACTGCAGCCTGCTTCAGCGCAATAGGTTATATTTGAAGATCGCCCAGAGCGCCCGGAAGCCGTCCTTCCAGCCGATCTTTTTGCCCTCGGCGTAGGTGCGGCCGTAGTAGCTGATGCCCACTTCGTAGATCGGGACCCCGAGCCGGGCGACCTTGGCCGTCACCTCGGGTTCGAAGCCGAAGCGGTTCTCCTCGATCGTGATTTTCTGAAGCACCTCTCGGCGGAAGACCTTGTAGCAGGTCTCCATGTCCGTGAGGTTCAGATTGGTGCACATGTTGGAGCAGAGGGTCAGGAACTGATTGCCGACCGAGTGCCAAAAATAGAGCACCCGGTGGGGCTGGCCGCCCAGGAACCGCGAGCCGAACACCACATCGGCTTTTCCTTCGAGAATGGGACGCAGCAGAAGCGGGTACTCCTGGGGATCATATTCCAGGTCGGCATCCTGCGGAATCACGACGTCGCCGGTGGCGGCGGCGAAGCCCGTTCTCAACGCCGCGCCCTTTCCCTGGTTCACTTCGTGATAGAGGATTTTGTCGACGAGCGGAGCCACGGCGGTGCGCAGGACGTCGCGCGTTCCGTCGCGCGAACAGTCGTCGACCACGATGATTTCCCGGTCCGTGATCGGAGCGGCCCGCACGCGCTCCACAATCGAAAGGATGGTTTTCGCCTCGTTGTAGCAGGGGATGACGATGGAGACGCGCATGTCAGTGGGAGCGGACTTTCCAGCCGGAGACCCCCGCGATGGCGCGGTGGAGAATTTCGACGTCCTTGATTCCGCGAAAACCGGAAAACGCGGCGGCCATCAATTCGCCCTGCGCATTCTCGAACGGCACGCCCCCCTCCCAGCCGATGAAATCCGGCCGATTGAGGCCGAATGTTTCTTCATCCAGCTTTCCCGTCCAGACCCGCGACTCGAAATCGCCCGTGGCGTAACCCGTGCGCAGAACCTGCATCACCTTGCGCTGGGCGATCGAAAAGCACCACTGGCTCTTCGCCCGGTCGTCGCCGAAAATGCGGCCGTGCGTGCGGCCGCCCGGTTCGATCGCGAGGATCGCGGCGTTGCCTTTCGACATCTCGCGATCGATCGGCTCATTCAAGAATTCCGGAAATAGCCGCTCGACTTCGGCGACCAAAAGTTCCCCAGGTGTTGCCATAAGCGTCCAGGAGTTTGACGGGGCAATCCGCCGCCGCAACACTGACGCAATGCACGGCTCTGTTTATCGCCAAATGTTTGCTGTGTTGGGGTTGCTCCTGGGCGGAGCGGTTGCCAAGGCCGATGCCGCGCAGCCGCTGGCCGTCAAATTGGTGCTGATCACTGACGCGGGGCATGGTTCGAAGGAGGCCTCAACCGTTTATGACCGATTGGTCAACGCCGACCAGCTGACCCAGCTGTTGGGAGTTCCCGGCCTGGCTGGGCCCGTGCGCGGCGACGGCAAGGGAACGCTCCTGATCTCCGTGGGAGCCGGAGTGGAGGCGGCAACGCAGATCGTGGCGCTAGGTTTGGATGCTCGTTTTGATTTCAGCCATGCGTATTGGCTCGTCGTGGGCACGGGCCAGGGAAACCCCGATCAGATGTCGCTGTGCAGCGTGGTCTGGGCCAAATCGGTGGTGAGCGGGGACGAAGGATTCGAGACCGATCGGGCGGACGCCGCCGCCGATTGGCCCTATGGCATCGTGCCGCTTACCGCCGCCGCCCCCAAAGGTTACCCGCTCCGCGCGAAAGGCGCCGGCCAGACGGTCGTCTATCGCCTGAACGCCCGGCTGGCGCGGGGCGCTTCGGCCTTGTCGCGCGATGCGGCGCTTCCGGACACGCCCGAATTGAGGGACGAGCGGGGGCATTTCGCCGGCTATGACGAGGCAGTGCTGCCGCCTTCGGTCCAAGTGGCCGACGTGGTCGGCACCTCGCGCTATTGGCACGGCAAGGTGCTGACGCAATGGGCGGGCGATTGGGTGCATTACTGGGACGGCGTGACGGCCAAATTCGCCGTCGCCGATACGTCCGATGTCGGTATTGCGGCCGCGATCGAAACGCTGAGCCGTGCCGGACGGGCCGACTTCGAGCGGCTGATGATCGCGCGAGCGGCGGCGACCTACACGGTCAACCCGTCGGGCCGGGCGAAGGATCAGAGTTTTGCGGCCGATTATTTCGGCTATCCGCTGGCCGCCGATGCGGCCTTCCGCGCGGCCCAGCCGGTGATTCACGATATCCAGGATCACTGGGAAAACTATTCCGCGGCGGCGCCATGACGACGGGCGGAAAAGCGGCGGTGGCGGTGATTTGGATCGCGCTGGTGGCAGCCGGCATCACCGGCCTGATTCTGCTCCGCAACGAACAGCGCCGGGCGGCTACTGAGGCGGCTGCGGCCAATTGGATGCCGCTTTCGGCCAAGATGCTCTCGGCGTCGGTGCAGACAATCCCGCACCCGCGTCCGTTGGGCCCGAAATTTTCCCGGCGGATCAACTACGCCTATGCGGTCGACGGCGCGGAATACACGAGCACGCGGTATTCATTCGACGGCGACCAGACGTTTCGCACGCGGGAGGCGGCGGAGGGAGCCACGCCCGGCGCAGGGCAGGTGCTTCCCATCTTTTTCGACCCGGCCCAGCCGGCGCAGGCGGTGGTGCAGATTCATGGGCACGCGCCGCTCGACGCCTGGAAGTTCCGCTATGGATTGCCGCTGCTGGCGGTGGGAGACGGGCTGCTGCTGCTCGTTGCCGCGCGTTATTTGCGGATGCGGGCGCGGGCGATGCGGGTTCGGCCGCTGACGGCAAAATAGCGCGCGGACCGTGGTAGAGCCGGGGGCTCATCCCGAGGTGGAGCGCGTGGTCCCCACGCGCTGTTCGACGTCGAAAGCGGAACGGCCGGGGTCAACGCCTCCGGCTACAGCTGCGGCCGGTGGATCCGGTATGAAGTTGCAGAGTCGATCAGCGCGGCGGCTGGGGCGGAATGACCCGCAGCTGCACGTCGCGGTGGCCCAGTTCGTCGTCGGCGACGATGATCCGGATCGTGTAGCGACCGGTGGTGCGGAAGCTCAGGCCCACGACGGGCGTGGGCAGCTCGACGATCAGGCCGGGCGGCAGTTCGCGGCCAGGGAAGGCCACCTTGCCTTCGGCATTCCAGACCCGGTTGCCATCCTGGTCTTCGATGCGCAGGGCGACCGGGACTTCCTGTCCGCCGTGGCGGAAATTGGCGACGTGGGCCGTGACGTAAAACGGAGCGATCGCAAAGGGCAGCTCGGGCACGTTCCACTGCGAAAAGGAGCCAATGTACGACAGCTTGCCGGTGCCGGCTTCGCGGATGACCGTATCGGAAAGGATGATGGCGGGAATGACTACGGGTTCGTTGTCCATGAAATGGGTTCAGTTATGTCCAGGGTGCAGATCGTGCGGCTCGCGGGACAAGGTTGTCGAGGCTTCGAGCATTTCCTGTTTGCGACGTTCCTGCATCAGGATCGTGCGATATTCGGCTTCGCCGGCTCCCGCGATGAACAAAAAGAGGGCCACGGCGAAAACATTGCGCTGGGAGAGCGCCCAAATGACTCCCACCACGCAGACGACTTTTCCCACGGTGGCCGCCCAGAACGTCGCGCGCGGATAGGGCAGGCCGTACGCCAGCAGCGCCCTTACGATGCGCCCGCCATCCATGGGAAACGCCGGAATCAGGTTAAAGAGGCCAATCCAGAGGTTGAGATCTCGCAGGCAGGGAAAAAACTGAAACGCGTAACTGGGAAGATTGTTCGCTGGCGACGCGACCTGCCGGGTCGGGAGCCAAAGGATCGCGGCGATGACAAAATTGACCGCGGGACCGGCCACGGTGATCAACAGCTCCTGGCGGGGAAGACGCGGAATTCGGTCGAACTCGGCCATGCCACCGATTGGCATGAGCAGAATTCTGCGAACCCGGATCCCGTAGTGCATCCCCGTGAAGGAGTGCCCGAGCTCGTGGAGGACGATGCAGGTGAAAAATGCCACCAAATAGAGGCAGGCCCAAGCGGCGCCGCTGGTACCGGAATTGCTGTATCCCTCCCATGCAAACGCAGCCAACAGAAAGACAAAGCTCCAGTGCACCGCCAGTTGAATTCCGCGGATGCGGAACAACTTGATTGACCATCCGAACATCGGACCAAAATAGTGCCCGCGCCACTTTTCGCCAGCCGCTAATGCCCGACGCCACCCAAGCCAGCGCTCCAGACGCCGCGCCTCAAGCCCGTATCCTCGTCATCGATGATGACGCCGAGATTCGCTATTCCCTCTCGCGGGTGCTCTCCAGCCGGGGCTATCAAGTGCAGGAGGCCCCCGGCGGCGAGCAGGGCATTGCGCTCGTGCGCACGGGCCCGCTCCCGGACCTGATCTTTTTGGACGTGCGGATGACCGGCATGGGGGGGATCGAGACCCTCCAGCATATCCGCTCCGTCAGCCCCAAACAACTGGTGGTGCTGATGACCGCGTTTGGCACCGCGCAAACGGCGATCGAGGCGATGAAGTACGGCGCCTTCGATTACGTGATGAAGCCGTTCGATCCGGCCAAGGTGATCGCGCTCGTCGAGAACGCCCTCAAGGTGCACGCGGATCTTCGCGCCGCCGGCGAATACAAGCCGACGATCAACACCGAGGACTACAAGGAAGGCATCGTCGGCAGCTCGCCGGTCATGCAGGAAGTCTTCAAGGTGATCGGCCAGGTCACCGCGAGCGACGTCACCGTGATGATCACGGGCGAGAGCGGGTCCGGCAAGGAACTGGTCGCCCGCGGGATTTGGAAGCACAGCCACCGGGCCGGGAAGCCGTTCATCGCGGTGAATTGCGCGGCGATTCCGGACAACCTGATCGAGAGCGAGCTCTTCGGCCACGAGAAGGGTTCGTTCACCGGCGCGACCGGACAGCGCATCGGCAAATTCGAATTGTGCGACGGGGGCACGATCTTCCTCGATGAGATCGGCGACATGGCGCTCGCCACGCAGACCAAGATTCTGCGGGTGCTTCAACAGGGCGAGATCCAGCGCGTCGGCGGCTCCGAGACGATCCGGGTCGACGTGCGCATCCTGGCCGCGACCAACAAGGACCTGGAGGAGATGGTCAAACTCAAGACCTTCCGCGAGGACCTCTACTACCGGCTGAATGTCGTTCGCATCCGGATGCCCGCGCTGCGCGAGCGGGCGGAGGACATACCCGTGATTGTCGATTTCGTCCTGCAGAATCTGCTCAAGCAGAAAAAGGCGCGCGTCGGGAAGATGTCCGCCGAGGCGATGAGCCTGCTCGCCAAATACCGCTGGCCGGGCAACGTGCGCGAACTCGAGAACGTCATTTACCGCAGCGCGGTGATCGCTCCGGGCGACACGATCCTCGTAAAGGATCTGCCTCCGG
Source organism: Opitutaceae bacterium (assembly GCA_036502225.1). Classification (GTDB taxonomy): domain Bacteria; phylum Verrucomicrobiota; class Verrucomicrobiia; order Opitutales; family Opitutaceae; genus Palsa-1447. Next base: position 108,160 of record DASXYY010000028.1, on the reverse strand, counting down.
AGATCCGCGGTGAAGCGGCCGAGGCCGTGCCCGTCGACCCCATGGGGCAGGTGCTGGATTTGCTCTACGCCGAGTTTTCGCGTTCGCCGGATCCGATTTTTCCCCGGTTGGAGGACGAAATGGTTGCCCGGGTGATCAAGGAATTCCCGGATCAGGGCGACGCCGCGAAGAAGCTGGGGTGGGCCAAAGCGGCGTTGGCGAAGAGGCTGAAGCCTTGATTGAGCTGTAGCCGGGGGCGGTGACCCCGGCACTGGCGACGTCGAAAGCGGAACGGCCGGGGTCAGCGCCCCCGGCTACAGCGCAAGCGTTGCTCTAGTGGTCTCCGTAGCCCTTTGGGTGGGTTGAATGCCACTTCCAGGCGGTCGCCACGATCGAATCGATGTCGGGGAATTTGACCTTCCAGCCAAGTTCGGTCTGGGCCTTGGTGGAATCGGCGTAAAGGGCGGCGGGGTCGCCGGGCCGGCGCGGAGATTCGATCAGGGGGACCTTTTTGCCGGTGGCGCGCTCGACGGCGGCAATCACTTCGCGGTTGGAGGTCGGCCGGCCCGTTCCCAAGTTGTAGAAAAGCGTGGTGCCCGGCGTTTCGAGCTTTGGAAACGCAGCGATATGCGCGCGGCTGAGGTCATCCACGTGAACGTAGTCCCGCAGGCACGTACCGTCGGGGGTGGGGTAGTCGGTGCCAAAGAGCTGCAAATGGGGTCGTTTTCCCACGGCAGCTTCGATTGCCAACGGGATGAGATGCGACTCCGGCGTGTGATCTTCCCCAATCGAGCCGTCTTCCGAGGCGCCCGCCGCGTTGAAATAACGGAAGGCCGCAAAGCTCAGGCCGTGGGCCCGCGAAAGCGCCTTGAGCAGATTTTCCAGGTCCAGCTTGGTCTGGCCGTAGGGATTGATCGGCGCCTGGGGCATCGTCTCGACAATGGGCAGCGACGGCGGGGTGCCGTACGTCGCGCAAGTGGAGGAAAAGACGAACTTTTTGACTCCGGCCGAAAGCGTGGCGCGCAGCAGATGCAACGGGGCCGCCACATTGTTGAAGTAGTACTTGAGCGGGTCCGTTACCGATTCGCCGACGTAACAGTAGGCTGCAAAATGCATGACCACGTCGATCTTCTCTTTCGTCAGGAGTGCGGAAACGGCGGCCTCGTCGCCCAAATCGTGCGCATGGAATGGCACATCCGCCGGAATGGCCTTTCGGTGGCCATAGACCAGATTGTCGAGCACCACAGGCCGGTGGCCGGCCTCGCGGAGTTGCTTCACACAATGGCTGCCGATATAGCCTGCACCACCAACGACAAGTGCGTTCATGAACCGAAACTCATATTGCGTTCGTACCTTGGTTGGCTAGCGCTTTTCTTTCCATCGATTGTTTATGCCTCCGCCGCAGACGCGCATTGTCATCACTGGGATCGGCCTGACCGCGCCGAACGGAAATTCCCTGCGCGAATTCCGCTCCAACCTGCTCGCGGGCATCGCCGGCGTCGAACTCATCGACGTGCGGTACATGGGGCGCCTGCCGGCGGGCGTCTGCCACTTCGACCCTCTCAAGTACCAGAAGAAGAAGGAGCTTCGGGTCGGCACCCGGGCCGGCAGCATCAGCATCTATTGCGCGCGGGAGGCCTTGGCGGACAGCGGGCTCAATTTCGATGCGGTGCCCAAGGATCGCCTCGGAATTTACGTCGGCACGACCGAACACGGCAACGTCGAGACCGAAAACGAGATCTACGCGATTTCGAAATTCGGCTACGACACGAAGTTCTGGTCCCACTACCACAACCCGCGCACGGTCGCGAACAACCCGGCGGGCGAGGTGTCGCTTAGCCTGGGAATCACCGGTCCCGCCTACACGATTGGCGCGGCCTGCGCGGCCGGCAATCTGGGATTGATCCACGCGGCCCAGATGCTGCGCCTGGGCGAGGTCGACGTCGCGATCTGCGGCGGCGTAAGCGAAAGCATTCATACCTTTGGCATATTCGCCGGATTCAAGTCGCAGGGTGCCCTCGCTTCACACTCCGACCCCAAGAAGGCGTCGCGCCCGTTCGACAAGGCTCGGAACGGAATTGTCGTCTCGGAGGGCGGCTGCCTTTACATCCTCGAGCGCGAGGAGGATGCGCGCGCGCGGGGCGCCCGCTACTACGGCGAAATCGCCGGCTACTGCGTCAATAGCGACGCCAGCGACTACGTGCTGCCCAATCCCGGACGCCAGGCGGAATGCATCCGCCGCGCCGTGGCCCATGCCGGGCTGAAACCGGCGGATATTCATATCGTCAACACGCACGCCACCGCGACCCCCCAGGGCGACATCCAGGAATGCGAGGCCATTCGCGCGGTTTTCGGCGAAGGCTGCCCCGACACCTCGATCAACAACACCAAGAGCTACATTGGCCACTGCATGGGCGCCGCCGGTGCCCTTGAATTGGCGGGCAATCTGCCGTCGTTTGGCGATAACGTCGTTCACCCGACCATCAATGTCGACGAGCTCGATCCGGCCTGCGCACTGCCCGGACTCGTCCTGAACATCCCAAAAACCGTCGGGAAGGTCGAAACGATCCTCAATAACTCGTTCGGCATGTTGGGGATAAATTCCACGTTGATCGTGCGTCGTTCCTCGGCATAGTTTGGGTCCTTTTATATGACCAAAGACGAATGCAAGAAGGTGGTGCTCGATATCATCGCCGATATCGCCCCGGACGAGGATCTTTCGGCGGTGAAACCCGAGGTCCGGCTCCGCGACCAGCTTCAGCTCGATAGCATGGATTTCCTGGATATCGTGATGGAACTTCGCAAACGGTATGGCATCGAGGTGCCGGAAGCCGACTATCCGCAGCTGGCATCGCTTGACAGTTGCGCCGAGTACCTGACACCCCGATTCAACGCGCTGCCCGCGCGGTAACTGCCGGGTGAACACCCGGAACCACTATGAGGTCGCGATCATCGGGGCAGGCCTCTCGGGGCTGGCCGCCGGAATTCGCGCCGCCCATTTCGGTCGATCGGTCTGCATCTTTGAGCGCCACAACGCAGCCGGCGGACTGAACGGATTCTACAGCCTCGATAACCGCAAGTTCGACGTCGGATTGCACGCGGTGACGAACTACGTGCCGCCCGGCGTTCGGGGCACGCCGCTGACCAAGCTGCTGCGCCAGCTGCGCATCGAACGCGATGAATTGGGGCTGCGGGAACAAATCGGCTCGGCCGTCGCCTTTGGGGCGAACGGGGGCGCGCGGCTCAGGTTCGACAACCGAATCGAGCTCCTGGAGTCCGAAGTCGCCCGCGTTTTTCCCGCGGAGGTCGACGGATTCCGCCGATTGGCCCAATGCGTGCGCGCGACGCCCTTCGACCCGGACGGCCCGGCGATTTCCACGCGCGAAATTTTTTCCCGGCACTTGCGGGAACCGTTGCTGCGCGAGATGCTGCTTTGTCCGCTGATGTTTTACGGCAGCGCCCATGAGCGGGATTTTCCTTTCAGCCAAGGCGCGATGATGTTCCAGGCCTTGTACCTGGAAGGATTCGCGAGGCCCGCGGAAGGCGTGCGGCGTCTGATGCGCGTTCTCCTGGAGAAATACCGGGCGGCCGGCGGCGAACGTCGAATGAAGTGCGGCGTGCGATCCATTCGGACGGAGGGCACGCGCGCGGTGGCGCTGATCCTGGACGACGGCACGGAGGTGACCGCCGACCGCATCCTGTCCTCGATCGGCGGTCCGGAGACAATGGCGCTTTTCTCCGCCCCGCCATCGAGCGTGCCCGATCCCGGCCTGGTGACCTACGTCGAAACGATGTCCGTCCTGGACCGCGAACCGCGCGATCTGGGCTGGGGCGAGACGATCGTTTTTTTCAACGAGGGGACGGAATTTCACTATGAGCAGCCGCGCGACGCCGTGGACACCCGCAGCGGCGTCATCTGCGTGCCGAACAATTTTCAATTTTCGGCGGAAGAGCGGCCGCCGGAAGGCCTCCTGCGCATCACCTGCCTGGCGGACTACGATGCCTGGGCGAACGCGAGCGAAACGGACTATGCCGCCATGAAACGGGCCTGGTTTTCCCGGGTGCAGGCCAGTGCGCGCCGGTTTCTTGCCCCGGTGGCGGACGCCGACCTGGCCGCGGCGACCCGGGCCACGGATATGTTCACGCCGCGAACGATCCAAAAGTTCACCGGCCATCGAAACGGCGCCATTTACGGCTCGCCGGACAAGCGTTTGCGCGGCGACATCGGTCTCTCCAACCTGCACCTCTGCGGAACCGATCAGGGCCTGCTCGGCATCGTCGGCTCCATGCTGAGCGGAATCATGATGGCAAACCTGCACCTTTTCAACTGATGGCGTACGACTGGCTCAAAGGCGTCGCCGACGAATATGACGTCATCGTCATCGGCAGCGGCCTCGGCGGCTTGACCGGGGCGAACTGCCTGGCGAAGGCGGGGCACAGGGTGCTGCTGCTGGAACATCACTACCAGTATGGCGGGCTCGCGACCTGGTTCACCCGCAAGGGCGGACATATTTTCGACATCTCCCTGCATGGGTTTCCGAGCGGCATGATCAAATCGTGCCGCAAGTACTGGACCCGCGAGATTGCCGATTCGATCGTCCGGCTGAAGGAGATCCGGTTTGTGAATCCGGAGATGGATGTTCGCACCACCTTCACGCGCGAGGACTATACGCGGATCCTGGTGGAGCAGTTCGGATTGGCGCGCGAGACGGTCGAGGCGTTTTACGCCCATCTGGCCAGCATGAATTTCTACGATCAGAACCCCGAGACGACCGGCCAGATGTTCAACCGGTTTTTTCCGGGACGGGAGGACGTGCAGCGGCTGCTCATGGAGCCGATTGCCTACGCCAACGGTTCGACGCTCGACGACCCGGCCATCACCTACGGCATTGTCTTCACCAATTTCATGGGGAACGGCGTGTACACATTCCGCGGCGGCTCGGACCTGCTGATCGACCAGATGGTGGCCGAGCTCAAGCGCAACGGCGCCGAGCTGCGCAAGAAAGTGCTCGTCGATCGGATCCTTGTCGAATCGGACGGTGGCAAGCCGCGCGCTGCGGGCATCGTGGCCCAAAGCGGCCGCGTCATTCGGGCCAAGGCGGTCCTTTCCAACGCGAATCTCAAGAACACCCTGTTCCGCCTGGTGGGCGAAGAGCATCTGCCCGCCGAATTCGCGGCCCAGGCGCGGGCGGTGCGGATCAACTCCAGCTCCTGCCAGGTTTACTTCGGCATCCGCAAGGGCGAGACGCTGCCCCACATTGGCGATTTGGTGTTCACCTCGGACAGCCCGCATTTCAGCAGCACCGAGCTGACGGCGAGGAACACGACCAGCCGCACGTTTTCGATGTACTATCCCGACACGCGGCCGGGTTCGGATCGCTACACGGTCGTGGCTTCGATCAACGCTCAGCATGCCGACTGGAACGCCCTGTCCGACGAGGAATATGCCCGGGAGAAGCAGCGGCTGATCGACGAATCGATCGCCACGCTCGAGCGGTTCATTCCCGGCGTGCGGGCGAAGATCGACTGGTTCGAGGCCGCCACGCCGCGCACGATCGAGCGGTACACGACCCATTGGGCCGGCACTTCCTTCGGCACCAAGTTTGAGGGGCTGAAGGTTTCGCTCGCGCTGCCCGAGGTGGTCTCGGGACTCTATCACGCCGGCTCCGTCGGGATCATCATGTCGGGCTGGCTCGGCACCATCAACTATGGTGTGATCACGGCCAACAAGATCGATCGGCAGCTTTTCGCCTCCGCATGACCCCCTCCGTCACCGACCTCATCCCGCACCGCCCGCCTTTCCTGTTCGTCGACGAAATCGTCGCCGAGGCGCCGGGGACTCTGACGGCGCGGCGCGTCTGGCGCGCGGACGAGGATTTTTACCGGGGGCACTATCCGGGGGCGCCGATCACTCCCGGCGTTCTTCTCTGCGAGGCGGTGTTCCAAACCGGCGCCCTGTTTCTGGCCCGCGAGTGGCGGGGGGCCCATCCGAACGAGAAGCCCGCCGGCGTGCCGCTGCTGGCCAAGGTGTCGGACGTCCGGTTCCGAAGCCCGGTTTACCCGGGAGATACGATCCTCATCGAGGTGAAGAAAAAAGACGCCCTGGGTGGTTTTGTGATGATGTCGGGAGCGATCAAGAACGGAGACAAGCGCGTGCTGACCGTGGATTTTTCCGTCGCGTGGAAGACGCCGGAGGCCCCGGCGTGAGCGATTACCTGCAGATCGCGGGGAAGACCTTTTTGGTGTTCGGCGTCGCGAACAAGAAGAGCGTGGCCTGGGCGGTCGCGCAGGCGCTCGAAGCGCAGGGCGCCCGGGTGCTGTATTCGGTCCGTTCGGACGCGCGCCAGGGCTGGCTGGAGCCGCTGGCCCCGGGGAGGGTTTACGTGTGCGACGTGGAGGATCCCGGTTCGGTGAAAACCTTGGCCGAAGCGCTGGGCCGCTCTGGCGATGCCTCGCCGCTGGCCGGCGTCGTTCACTCGATCGCCTTTGCCAATTACCGCAACGGGCTGAAGTCCTTCGCGGAAACCGAGCGGGCGGATTTTCTGCAGTCGATGGCGGTTTCGGCCTTTTCCCTGGTCGAGATCGCGCGTGCGCTCAAACCGCTTTTGGCCCAGGACGCCTCGATCGTGACGATCGGCATCTCGTCCCTCTTGGTCACGCCCGACAATTATGGGTACATGGGGCCGGTCAAGGCGGCGCTCGAATCCTGCTCGCGGTTTCTCGCCAAGTCCCACAGCGCCGACTCCGCCGTTCGCTTCAACGTGATTGGATCCGGGCCGCTCAAGACCAGCGCCTCCGCGGGCATTCCGGGCTATGTCGAAAGCTACCTTTACGCCGAAAAATTGACCTACCGGAAACGCAATCTGGAGACGCGGGAGGTAGCCGATGCGACCCTGTTTCTGCTGAGTCCCCGCAGCAGCGGGGTCAATGGCACGACACTGGTGGTCGATGCGGGGCTGGGCTCCAACTACTTTGACCGCGACGTGATCCGCCTCGCGATGCGTCCGCAATGAAGTTCGAGCGGGTTTGCGTCGAGTCGATCGCCGTGTCGCTGCCGGAAGAGGTCTGGACTTCGGCGCACATCGAGGAGCAATTGCGGCCTCTCTACGAGCGCGTGCGGCTGCCATTTGGCCGGCTGGAACTCATGACGGGGATTCGGGAACGGCGGGTCTGGCCCAAGGGCACCAAGCCGTCGGAAGCGAGCGCGCGCGCGGGGAAGGCCGTCCTGGCAAAGTCCGCGCTGGCCTCCCGGGTGGAGCTCTTCATCCACGCCGCTGTTTCCCGCGACATGCTCGAACCGGCGACCGCGTCGTTCGCCCACCATGCCATCGGCCTGCCGCCGACGGCGCAGATTTTCGACCTGTCCAATGCGTGCCTCGGGTTTCTGAATGCCGCCGCCGTGGCGGGCGCCATGATCGAATCCGGCCAAATTGGCTGCGCGCTGATCGCCTGCGGCGAAAATGGCCGTCCGCTCGTGGAACAGACGATTCGCACGCTCCTCGATGGGAATCTGGACCGGAACGCGATCAAGCCCTTCTTTGCGAACCTCACCATCGGTTCCGGCGCCGTGGCGGCGGTGCTCTGCCACGAATCGCTGCTGCCGCCCGGAACGCGCGCGCACCGGGTGCGGGGCGGAGTCGCGCGCGCGGCGACCGAGCACAGCACACTCTGCCTGGGCGACACGGCCGCCGAAGGCGGACTGGCCATGCAGACCGATTCGGAGCAACTGCTCCTCGCCGGAGTCGCGCTGGCCAAACGGACTTGGGAGGATTTTAGCCGCGAAACGGGCTGGACCGCTTCGACGGCCGACCGCTTCATCGGGCACCAAGTCGGCGCGCAGCATCGCCGCCGCTTGTTCGATACGCTGGGGCTGGATCTGAAGCGCGACTACTCGACGTTCGAAACCCTGGGGAACATGGGCTCGGCCTCGCTGCCGGCCACCCTGGCGTTGGCAGTGGAGGCGGGAGAACTCAAGGAAGGGCAGTGCGCCGCGCTGTTCGGCATCGGCAGCGGACTTAACTGCATGATGATGGCCCTCGAATGGTGAGCGAAGCCTCCAGCCGCATCGCGGTGCCGGATTGGCTGGCATCGCAGTATCCCTTCCAGCCGCTTTCACACCGGACGGCCAAAGGGGCGTGGATGAGCTACGTCGACGAGGGGCCGCGCACGGATCACGCGGTGGTGTTCCTGCACGGCAACCCGACCTGGTCGTTTTATTTCCGGCGCGCGATTGCCGCACTTTCCTCCCGGGTGCGCTGCATCGCGCCGGACCATGTGGGCATGGGATTGTCCGACAAGCCGCCGGACTACGATTACTCGCTGGCCGGGCGGATCGCCGACGTGGCCGGACTCATCGACCGGCTGAGGCTCACGCGGGTCGATCTGGTGCTCCACGATTGGGGCGGGGCGATCGGCATGGGCTGGGCGGTCGACCATGAGCCCCTGGTCGGGCGTATCGCGCTTTTGAACACGGCGGCCTTTCCATCGCTGCGGATTCCGTGGCGGATCGCGGTCTGCCGCTGGCCGGTTCTGGGCGAATGCCTCGTGCGCGGAGCGAATGGCTTCGCGGTCCCGGCCCTTTCCATGGCGATGAGCCAGCACGAGCTGCCGCGGGAAGTGCGGCGCGCCTACCTGCATCCTTATGACTCCTGGGCGAACCGCGTCGGCATCTACCGCTTCGTGCGGGACATTCCGATGGAGCTCGACCATCCGACGCGGCCGACGATCGAGCGGATCGCGCGGGAACTGCCGCGCCTCGCCCGCAAGCCGATGTGGATCGGCTGGGGCGGAAAGGATTTCTGCTTCAACCGGCACTTTTTGGAGCGTTGGCGCGAATTGTTTCCCAAGGCCGAGACCCGGCTGTTTCCGAAGGCGGGGCACTATGTGCTCGAAGACGCCGGCGAGGCCGTGTTGAGTCCGCTGCAATCGTTCCTGCTCACCCCATGAAATTCGAGCATTTCGCCCTTAACGTGCCGGATGTCCGAGCCATGGCCGCGTGGTATGTGGATCATTTGGATGCAACCATCGCGCGGCAGCGGCCCGACGAGCCGTACACCCATTTCCTCGCGGATCCGGCGGGGCGGGTCTTCATCGAACTCTACACCAATCCCCTGGGCCCGATTCCTGCCTTCGCGAGCGCCCATCCGCTCAGCTTTCATTTCGCGTTCGTTTCCTCGGATGCCCTCGCGAGCCGCGCCCGGCTCGAACTGGCGGGTGCGTCGCTGGTCGTGGAGGAGCGGCTCGCCGACGGATCCCTTCTGGTCATGATGCGGGATCCGTGGGGCGTGCCGTTTCAACTTTGCCAGCGAGCCAAGCCGTTTTGACCGTCGTTTGGTTTCGGCAGGACCTGCGGCTGCGCGATAACCCGGCGCTGAGCGCGGCCTTGAAGGCGGGCGGGCCGGTGATGCCCGTTTTCATCTGGGATGAGGCGGGCGAAGGGAATTGGGCGCCGGGGGCGGCGAGTCGATGGTGGCTGCATCGGTCGCTGGTCAGCTTGCATCGCTCGTTGGTGGAAAAGGGGTCGCGTTTGACGATCAGACGCGGGCCGGCGGAACGGGTGCTCCGGGAGTTGATCGCGGAAACGGGTGCGACGTCCGTCGTGTGGAATCGGCGCTATGAGCCGGCGGTCCGGGAGCGGGACGCCACCCTCAAGGCCGCGTTCGCCCGGGACGGCATTTCGGCCGCGAGCTATAACAGCGCGCTGCTATTCGAGCCGCACACGGTGGCGAATCGGGAAGGGAAGCCCTTTCAGGTGTTCGGACCGTATTGGCGCCATTGCCTGGAGCGGACGCCGGAGGTTCCCGTGGCTTTGCCGACCGGGGAATTCGCGGTGCCGGTAAAGTGGCCCCGGTCCCTTGCGCTCGATGAATTGGATCTGCTGCCGAAGAAAAATTGGGCGGCTGGCTTCACGCCGCACAGGACGCCCGGCGAGGCGGGGGCGGCGGAGCAGTTGAAGGAGTTCGTGCGCCGGTCGATGGCGGAATATGACACCCAGCGGGATCGGCCGGACCTGGGGGGGACGTCGCGTCTTTCGCCGCATCTGCATCACGGCGAAATCGGACCGCGGCAGGTGTGGGCGGCGCTGGCGCATCGGTCGAAGTCGAGCGGGGTCTTTCCGCTGACCAACGGAGACCGGGTGTTTCTCACGGAAATCGGCTGGCGGGAATTCGCGCATCACCTGCTGTTTCACTTCCCGGAGACGCCGGAACGCCCGCTGCGGCGAAACTTTGAGCGCTTTCCGTGGGCCAAGGATCCTTACGACAAGCTCCTAAGGAAGTGGCAGCAGGGCCAGACGGGCTACCCGATCGTCGATGCCGGAATGCGGCAGCTTTGGCAGACCGGCTGGATGCACAACCGCGTGCGTATGATTGTCGCGTCGTTTCTGGTGAAGGATTTGAGGCTGCCGTGGACGGTCGGGGCCCAATGGTTCTGGGATACGCTCGTCGATGCCGACCTGGCCAACAATACGCTGGGCTGGCAGTGGTCGGCGGGCTGCGGCGCCGACGCGGCGCCCTATTTTCGGATTTTCTCGCCGGAGCGGCAGGCGGAGAAGTTTGATCCGCTGGGGGAGTATCGGCGGGCGTGGGTGAAGGAGCTGGGCACCGGCGACTATCCCGAGCCGTGCGTGGATCATGCCAAGGCGCGCATGGAGGCGCTTGAGGCGTTGAAATCGATTTCCGCGCGGTAGCGCGCTGTAGCCGGGGTCAACGCCCCCGGCTGCAGAACTCAACCAACCAAAACTTCGTCCGGCTTGAAGAACCGGGCGATCTCCGTCCGTCCGTTTTCCTCGCTGTCGGAGGCGTGGGCGATGTTCTTCATCATCTCCGTGCCGAAATCGCCGCGGATCGTGCCTTTGGGCGCCTTGCGGGAATCGGTCGGCCCTAGGAGGTCGCGCACGCGCTGCACGACGTTGTCGCCGGCCAGGGCCATGACCAGCACCGGACGGGAACTCATGAAGGCTTCGATTTCCGGGTAGAAGGGCTTGTCGGCCACGTGGGCGTAGTGCTCGCGCAACAGGGCCGGCGTCAGCCGCATCAGCTTTGCACCGGCGATCGCGAAGCCGGCGGATTCGAACCGTGCCAACACGGTGCCGACGAGCCGCTTCTCCATGCAGTCCGGCTTAAAGATGATGAGGGTCTTTTGCATATATGGAAAGATGAGCCTACCGGCAGGGCAGGCACTTGGGAAGCTTGGAATTGGGCATCCCGATGGGATGCCCACCCGCCGAAGGAGGGTCGAATACCTGGGACGGGGCGATCCGGTAGGCAATGCCTACCGGCAGGAGTAGGTGCCAACCCTAGTAACTTCAATGCCCTCGCGGGCATCAAAGGCGGCATTCATCTATGAACAACCAACGCTTGCTACGCACAGCTGTCGGGCTCGCGGCGGCATTGGCGGGGATGGCCTTTTCGGCCGCACCGCTCGCTGCCCAGTCGACCTATAATTTCTCAATCCTAGCGGGCGAAGGAGCGTCGCTTTCCAACCCCAGTGCGCTGTTTTTCAATCCGCTCGGCGCGGCGGTCGACTCCTCTGGCAACGTCTACATTGCCGACGCGGGCGACCACACGATCAAGAAGATCTCGGGCGGTTCGGTCACGGTCTTCGCCGGCATCTCCGGTCAGGCGGGCAGCGACTCGGGCGCCACTGCCGTCAGTTCCGCCAAATTTGTCTATCCGTCTGCTGTGGCCGTTGACGGCCAGAACAACGTCTACGTCGCCGACATGGGCGACAATACCATCCGCGAAATCAGCGGCGGCACCGTCACGTTGCTCGCCGGCCAGCCCTATGTCGCCGGCAGCGCCAACGGCACGGCGAGTGCCGCCACATTCAACGGGCCGCTCGGCATCGCGGTCGATTCAGCCGGCGCCAACGTGTATGTGTCGGACACCAACAACAGCGTCATTCGCAAGATCGCAGGCGGCCAGGTTTCGACCTTTGCCGGCATGGTGGGCCAGACCGGGTCTGCCGACGGCTCGGGGACTTCGGCGCAATTCAACTATCCGGGCGGCATCGTCGCCGATACTGCGGGCAATGTCTATGTGGCTGACTTCGACAACAGCACGATTCGCGTGATTACCCCCGCGGGTCAGGTCAGCACGCTGGCGGGCTCGGCGGGCCAGACGGGCCACGTCGACGCCGTGGGCGGCGCCGCCCGCTTCGATCACCCCGCGGCGGTGGCGGTCGACGCATCCGGAAACGCATATGTGGCGGACACTTCGACGCAGACGATCCGCAAAATCGTCGTCTCGAGCCAATTGGTGAGCACGATCGGCGGAACGGCCGATACTCCCGGCCACGGCACATCGGCCTTCTTCTACCCGCAAGGCATTGCGGCCACCTCGAGCGGCACCGTCTATGTCGCCGATACCGGCAACCATGAGGTCAAATCCGTTTCCGGCGGGGGCGGCTCGGTCAGCCTGACCGCGGGCGCGTTGGGGACGATTGGTTTGGCGGACAGCGGCCTCCTCAGCAGCTCCTTCAACTATCCGTACGGCATCGCCGCGGCGAATGGGAACGTGTACGTGGCCGACAGCGGCAATAACGTGATTCGGGTTATCGGTTCCACGGGTGTTTCCACTCTCGCAGGGTCCGGTGTGGCCGGCAGCGCCAATGGCACCGGCACGGCGGCGAGCTTTAACAATCCTTCCGACGTCGCGGTGGATTCGCAGGGCAACGTCTTCGTGGCCGACACCGGAAATTCTTTGATTCGCATGATCACTCCCTCGGGGGTCGTGTCCACCGTGGCCGGAATCGCCGGCACAACCGGTTCGAATAATGGCCCCGATGCCACCGCGACCTTCAACCAGCCGCAAGGCTTGGCGGTCGATGGCTCGGACAACATTTACGTGGCCGATACCGGAAATTCCGTGATTCGCATGATCACGCATCAAACCGGAATGGTCTCGACCTACGCGGGCACCGTCGGCCAAACCGGCAGCGCGAATGGCAGCTCTGGAGCGACCTTCAATCGGCCGACGGGCGTCGCGCTCGATAGCAGTGGAGATCTTTACGTGGCGGACTTTTCCAACAACACGATCCGCCAGATCAGCGGCGGCTACACGAGCACCGTGGCAGGCACGGCCGGCGTCGTGGGCGACAAAGATGCCGAGGGTGGCGGAGCCTCCTTCAATCAGCCGTACAAGGTGGCGGTGGATTCCAACGGTTTGATTTACGTCGCCGACACGGGCAACCACGCGATCCGCGTCATCAACAAATCGAACAGCTCGTCGGTGACCACGGTCTCGGGCACCAACAGCCGTTTTTACTACCCGCAGGGCATTGCCGTGGACAGCAATGGCACCATTTACGTCGCGGATGGCGACAATCAGGTGATTGATTCCGCCCCCGCGTCGGTCGCCGTCTCCTCCAATTCGGTCCTTTCCAACCACACGATCCCGGTCGGAGGCTCCACCACTTTCACGCTGGGCAGCTATGGCAGCGGCTCGGCGATCCAATGGCAGGTGTCCACAAACAGCGGCGGCTCCTGGTCAGACGTCGGCGGCGCCACGTCGAGCAGCCTGGCGATTTCCAACGCCACGTCGCAGATGAACGGCTACGAATACCGGGCGACTTTGAACGGCACGGCGACCTCCGCGGGCACCTTGTACGTTGGCAATTCCCGCCTCATCAACCTGTCCTCGCAAGCCGAAGTGTCCGCCGGAAATACGGTGACCGCCGGCTTCTTCGTGGGGGGCAGCGGAACCAAGAATCTGGTTGTGCGCGGCATCGGACCGACCTTGGGGCAGTACATTTCCAGTCCGGTGCTGGCGGATCCCACGCTCACGCTTTATAACGGTGCCTCCGCCCAGATCGCCGCCGATCTGACGGGCTGGGGCGGCGCCTCGAACATTGCCACCGCCATGAGCTCGGTGGGCGCATTCTCGCTGCCCGCGAACTCCCTCGACGAGGTCCTGCTGCCGAGCCTGACGATCTCGGGCAACACCGGGTTCACGGCCGTCATCGGCAGCCATTCGAACGGTTCGGGCCGCGTCCTCGCTGAACTCTACGACATGGATACGTCGGGCACGCCGGCGACCCGCCTGATCAACATCTCGACCAAGGCCTACGTCGATAACGGAACGAATATTCTCATCAGTGGTTTCGTCGTCACCGGTTCGGTGCCGGAGACGCTGCTCATCCGGGGCGATGGTCCCGCGCTCGCCACGTATGGCGTGACCAATCCGATCGCGACTCCGACGATCACGATCTACAACAGCAACAACCAGGTGATCAACACCAACACCGGGTGGGCGGGCAGCAATGCCGTCGCCACCGCCGCGGCGCAGGTCAGCGCGTTCTCGCTGCCTGCCGGTTCGGCGGACTCGGCCATCGTGACAAGCCTGGCGCCCGGCACCTACACGGTTGAGGTGACCGGCTCCGGCGGCGCGGTGGGCACGACCCTGCTGGAAGTCTACGAAGTGCAGTAGCCCCGGCGGACTACTTGCTCGGCGCTATGCGCCACAGGACGTCGCCCGCATCGTCTGAGACGATGAGGGCGCCGTCATTTGCAACGGCCACGCCGACCGGCCGGCCCCAGACGTGCGAATTGTCGACGATGAAGCCGGTCATGAAATCCTCGTAGTCGCTGGCGACGCCGTTTTGCAGGTGGATGCGAATGACCTTGCTGCCGGTGCGGGTCGCACGATTCCAGGAGCCGTGTTCGCAGGCAAAAATATCGCCGTGGTAGTCGGACGGAAAGGCGGCGACGCCGGAGGTCGCGGTGTAGAATGCAAGCTGCAGCGACGCCGAATGCGATTGGAGCAGGACATCGGGCACGATCGCCTTGCCGGCCAAATCGGGCCGTTCCCCCGCATGCCGCGGGTCCTCGTGATTGCCCAAATAATACCAGGGCCAGCCGTAAAAGCCGCCTTCCTGGACATGGGTGACGTAGTCCGGCACCAGATTGTCCCCGAGTGCGTCCCGCTCATTCGTCGAGCACCACAATTCGCCATTCCACGGATCGACCGCGATGCCGACCGGGTTGCGAATGCCCGTCGCAAAATTATGCAGCGGCGCCTTCCCTTCCGGATCGGTCACCATGATGACGGCGCGATTCGTTTCCGCGTCCCAGGCGGCGCCCAGGCCATGTTCGGCCTCCCAGCCGTGAATTTCCTCGGGCGATTTGACCGCGAGACCTTGGGCCACATTCGAGCCTGACCCGAGCGAGATGAACATCCGGGTGCCGTCCAACGAAAAGGCAAGATCGCGGGTCGTATGTCCGCCGCGCGGATGGGGCGCCAGTCGCGGCACCACCACCTGGGCTTCGCCCGCCGCCGCCCGATCGCCATTGTGGTACGGATAGCGGATCACCTGATTGAGCAGTCCGACATAGAGCCATTGGGGATTCGGACCGGACGGATAAAACGCGAGGCCGAACGGCCCCTCCAGTCCGCGCGCGTAAACGTCATTGGAATCGGGATGCGCCTGGCCCGGTGACGAGCGCAGCACGCGAATGTTCCCGGCTCCGGTCTCCGCGACGAACAGGTCGCCGTTTGGCGCCACCAGCAGCCGCCGCGGACCGCGCAGGCCGGTTGCGAATGCTTCCACCGAAAAACCGGCCGGAACGGAAAGACGCGCGCCTTCCGGACGGTCGACGACGCTGGGCGAATTGCCGGCGGATTCCGTCGAAAATGGCGGCGGCAGGTCCGCCACCTGGTAGGCATGCTTCACTCCCGGAGCGTCGTTTCTCCAGTCACCGGAAGACGGCGCCGCCGGGCCTTTGACCGATTCGGGTCCCTGCGCCGAAACCGGCGCTAGGGTTGAAAGGAATGCGATAATGTCTCGCCGATCATCGGCCGACGGGACGGCCACGACCATGAGCGTGCCGGGCACCGCATTTTGGGGGGCGGTCAAAAAGCGGTCCAAGGTGGCGGCGTCCCACGTCAGATTCGACCCACGCAGCGCGCGGCTGTAGCCGAACGACGGTACCGCCGCCGCGGCCCGTCCCATCACGCCGGCGAGCAGGGGTCCCTGGCCGCCCGGAGGCATGCCCGGCAGCCCGGTCCCATGGCAGAGGGAGCAGCTTTGCTGGAAGAGGACTCGGCCGTGGGCGGAATCACCCGGGGTATCGGCGGCCTGGGCCACGGCGGCGGCCGCGCAAGCGATGAGGGAGCTTCGAAAGAGGCGGGTCATTTGAAGACTCATAGGAGTTCATCGAAGACTAGCAAATTACCGGGGTCCATTCTTAAGCTGTGACACTCCATGCCCAACTCCACCCGCCGTGTCCTGGTCGCCAGCCTGGCCGGTACGACCATTGAATTTTTCGATTTTTACATCTACGCCACGGCCGCGGTCCTGGTGTTTCCCGCGCAGTTTTTTCCGAGGAGCGACGCCACCGCGGCGACGCTCAATTCGCTCGCGACGCTCGCGCTGGCATTTCTGGCGCGGCCGATCGGCTCGCTGATCTTCGGCCATTTCGGCGACCGTCTGGGGCGAAAGGTGACGTTGGTCACGGCGCTGCTTACGATGGGGCTTTCGACCTTCGCAATCGGCCTCTTGCCGACCTATGCCAAGATTGGCGTTCTGGCGCCGCTGTTTCTGGCCTTTTGCCGCGTGGGGCAGGGAATTGGCCTGGGCGGCGAGTGGGGCGGGGCGGTCCTTTTGGCGACCGAAAATGCTCCTCCCGGCAAGGCGGCGTGGTACGGGATGTTCCCCCAGCTGGGCGCGCCGCTGGGCTACATTCTTTCGGGTGGAATCTTTCTGATCCTGTCGGCGGCGCTGACCAACGAGCAATTTCTGTCGTTTGGGTGGCGACTGCCGTTTTTGGCCAGCAGCGCGCTGGTATGGATCGGCCTTTACGTGCGGCTCAAGCTGACCGAAACGCCGGCTTTCACGGCGGCGATGGAGAAAAGTGAGCGGGTCAAGTTTCCGATCTGGGATCTTTGCGGGCGGCACCTCCGGGCGCTGATCCTGGGCACTTTGTCGGCGTTTTCCGCTTTCGTCATATTCTATATTCTCAGCGTGTTCACCCTGTCGTGGGCGACGTCGCATCTGGGTTACACCCGGAGCGGATTTCTCCGCATGCAGCTGGTCGGCATGATCTTTTTCGCCGGCGCCATCGTCTGGGGCTCGCGCTGGGCCGAATCGCGCGGCCGCCGGCGCGTGCTCATCATCTCCAATGCCGGCGTCCTGCTTTTTGGCCTGATCTTCGGGCCGCTGTTCGGCGCCGGCACCGGGGGCGCGCTGGGCGTCCTGATCATCGGCTTCGTCCTGATGGGCCTCAACTACGGCCCGCTGGGCACCTTTCTGGCCGAGTTGTTTCCCACGGCGGTGCGCTATACTGGCGCCTCGATGACCTTCAACGTCGCCGGCATCCTGGGCGCGTCGGCCACTCCCATTCTCGCCGTGACGATCGCCCAGCATCTGGGCGTCGCCTGGGTGGGATATTATTTGGCGGCGAGCGCCGCGGTCACGCTGGCGGCGCTCATGGCCGTCGGCTGAAGCGCCTGCTGCAGTCGCTCAAACCCGGATTTCGTTTCCAAAAATACGAGGCGAAGTTCGGTGTCGCCCACGTCCGCGGATGACGTGTCGATCTCGACGAGCTCGCAGGGCGTGGGTTTGGTCTCTCCCGGCAGGCCCAAGTCCAATTCGCGGACCAGACGATTCGCGACATAGAGCAGCGTGCCCTGCGTGCTGGTGCGCTTCAACTGATCCTCGACGGCGAGGCAGATTTCTTCCGGGAAATGCCAGTCGCGCAGGACGGAACCGCCCACGGCGGCGCTGTCGACGCCAAAGTTTGCGAGTTCCCATTGTTCCAGCGTCGCGCCCGTCGCGGGATCGTAGGGGCGAATCGAGGAGGCGTGCTTCTGAGCGTAGATCTCCAACACGGCCTTGCCGATGGAGCGCATCAATCCGGCGGTATAGGCGGTCCGAGGGTTCGTGCCGGCGAATTGTGCCAGGGATTCCATGGCCAGGGCGTTGCCCATGGTGTTCTCCCACAAGCGGGTAGCCCTGCACGCATAGTAGCGCAGGTCGTCTTGGCACATCTGGGCGCCGACGGTGACGGCGACCAACTTATAGACGTCATTGAAACCGACATAGCTGATCGCCTCTTCCAGCGAGGAATGGGCGAGCCCCGAGCCGTAATACGAACTATTGCTTATCGATATGGTTCGGGCAGTCAGAGCCATATCCAGCTTGAGCAACGCACAAACATCTTCGAGCGAGGTGTTCGCGTCGTGCAGAAGCAATTGCAGCGAACTGAGGATACGCGCCGCCGCCGGCAGCCGGGCGGCTAATTCAAGCAAGGTTTGGGCTGCGGCGCGTGTGGGCATCCACGCCCTCTATCGGCTCGCCAGGGTCCAAGCTTAAATGGGGGTTTCACCCCAAAGCCGCTAAAGTCTTGCCGATGCCAACCGATAACCTCTGCAGCCTGAATCAATGAATACCCCCACCTCGTCTCGTCGTTCTGCCGGTTTCACTCTCATTGAAATGATCGGCGTGCTGGCGATTGTCGCCATCTTGGCCGCCGTCATGGCGCCGCGTGTGTTCTCCACGATCGCCAACTCCCGCGTCACCAGTGCCGTGAGCTCGGTCAACTCCATTTCCAGCGCCGTCACCGACTTTGTCGGGAAGTACGGACCGGTTCCCCTCGCGAGCGGCAATTCCCGCGTCGACGACTTGCTCCTGACGTCGGGCTACCTGGATAGCCGCTTCACCGTCAAGATTGGCACCCAGCCCTCGACGCCTCCGGTTGCGGGCGCGACTTGGGCGTTCGCCAACAGCGTTTGGGCGGCCTCGGGCGGATCGAGCCAGACCTCGCAGGCTCGCATCATCTGCAGCACGGCTACCACCACGATTCCTTCCTCGGCGAGCGGCTCAAACTATCAGCTGGATGGCTCCGCCAATTTGCCCACCGGCGCCCAAGTCATTTCCGCCGTGATCCCGAATGTCACGTCCGCACAGGCTCTCGCCCTCAGCCAGGCGATCGATGGCGAAACGCTGTCGGCCACCGCCGCGGGCGTGGCGGATGCCGCCGGCAAGGTCGTCTACGCCGCGCCGAATGGCGCCGGTTTGACGACCGTCTACATCTATATCGCCCAGCAGTAAGGCCGGCGGGCCCGGCGCGGGCGCCTTCCTATGACGCCTTCACCCACCGCAACCGTCACGCGCCTCGGCGACCGCCTCCTGGAGGCGGGGCTGATCAGCGCGCTCCAGCTCGAGCTGGCCCTGCGCGAACAAAAGCGCACGGGACGGCTGATTGGCGCGGTCCTCAACGACCTCGGATTTGTATCCGAGCAGCGGATTGCGTCCTTTCTCGCCCAGGATTCGCAGAGCCGCATCGTCGATGTCGAGGAACTTGAAGTCGACGGCAAGGCGGCCGCGCTCCTGCCGTACGATTTTTGCCGCCGCGAAACGGTGATGCCCTGTTCGCAGGAGGGGGATACCCTGCGCGTGGTGATGGCGGATCCGTTCAACGTGGTCGCCATCGACCGCGTGGAACAGATGACGGGCCTCAAGGTGGAAGTGCTCAACGGACCGCAGGCCGACATTCAGGAACGGCTGGCGGCGGTGCACGAGCGGGGCGACTCGCTCGATCAGACCATCGACCGGCTGATGAAGATCGGCGGCCGCCAGGCTGGCGATCAGGCGGACGCCCCGGTCATCCGTGCGATCGAGCAGATCATTGCCGCCGCTTCTCGCCGGAACGCGAGCGACATTCATTTTGAACCGGACGAAAAATCCCTTCGCATCCGCCTGCGCCATGACGGCATGCTGCAGCCGTTCGTGCTGGTGCCGAAGGATCTGCAGGAACCGTTCATTGCCCGCGTCAAGGTGATGGCCAATCTGGATGTCGCCGAAACCCGGATGCCCCAGGATGGCCGCTTCGGCCTCAAGGTCGGGCGCCGCGAATTGAACATCCGCGTTTCCTGCCTGCCGACGCAGTACGGCGAGAGCGTGGTGATGCGCCTTTTGGACAGTGGCGGGCTCCTGCTGGAGATGCGCGCCCTGGGGCTCCGGGCCGAAGACCAGGCCGCGCTCGCTGAAGCCGTTGCCCGGCCGCACGGCGTGGTCCTGGTGACGGGGCCGACCGGCAGCGGCAAAACGACGACGCTTTACACGGCTCTGAACAGCGTGAACCGGCTCGAACGCGGCGTGTTCACGCTGGAGGACCCGATCGAATATCGGCTGCCGCACATCCGCCAGACTCAGATCAACGACAAGATCGGGTTCACCTTCGGAGCCGGCCTGCGCACGCTTTTGCGCCAGGATCCGGACGTGCTGCTCGTGGGCGAAACCCGCGACGCGGACACGGCCCAGCTCATGGTGCGCGCGGCGCTCACCGGCCACTTGGTGTTCAGCTCGCTGCACACGAACGATTCCTTTGGCGCGATTCCCCGGCTCATCGATTTGGGCGTGGAAGCGTTTCTGCTGCCGGCGACCCTGCATATGGTGGTCGCCCAGCGCCTGGTGCGCCGCCTCTGCCACTCCTGCAAGGAGCTCGTCGCCGATCCGATGGCGCACGTGCATTCGTTCAATCTTCCGCCGCCGGCCGACACGCCGACGCTCTTTCGCGCCCGCGGCTGTCCGGTGTGCCGCCAGCAGGGTTACCGCGGCCGTCTGGCCATTTTTGAACTGCTGGTCCTGGACGACGAGTACCGCGATCCGCTGCAACGCGGCGACATCGGCCAATTGCTGCAGATCGCCAAGGCCCGAAAAATGCCGCTGCTCTTCGACGACGGGCTGCGCCGCGCCTACGCCGGTGACACGACCCTCGAGGAAGTCTTCCGCGTGGCGGTGAGCCAATAAGCCATGAGCGTTTACGACTACAGCGCCTACGACGCTTCGGGCCGCCGCGTAAAAGGCCGGGTGGAGGCCTCCGACGTGGTCGCCGTCGAAGCGCAATTGCGCACGCTGGGCCTGTGGCTTTTGAAGGCGACTCCCGCCTCGTTCGTCTCGAACCGCGGGCGCGCCGGATCCCGGTTGCGCCGCGTGCCGCGCCGCGAATTGGTGGGATTCTTTGTGGAAATGTCGCTGCTGTTGCGCGCGGGGATCACGCTGCCGCACGCGCTCCGGCGGCTGTCGGATGATTTGAAGGACGACAAGCTGGGCCCGGCGGTCACGGTCTTGCGCGATCAGGTTGCGACTGGCACGCCGCTGCACACGGCGATGGAGGACATGCCGAAGATTTTCCCTCAGCAGGTGGCCGCGCTGGCCGAGGCGGGCGAAGCCGGCGGCAAGCTGGCGGAGACTTTCGAGAACCTGGCCGCCTACTATCAATGGCTGGACCAGCTGATGGCCGACGTGCGGCAGGCGATGGTGTATCCGCTTTTCGTGCTCGCGGCCACCGTCGCGCTGGTGCTGAGCCTGTTCACGTTCATCGTGCCCCGCTTCGCGGAATTGCTCGGCGGCCTTTCGATTCAGATGCCGCTTTTGACGCGGATCGTCATGGGGATCAGTTTCGAAATGGTCGGCCACTGGATCCTTTGCGTCGCGGTGCCGATTGCGCTGATCGCCGCCCTTAAGACCGTGGCGAAGTTCGAGGCCTCCCGCCGCTGGCGCGATGCCGCGATCCTGCGCGCCCCGATCTTCGGCCATCTGGCTGGCATGTTCGCGTTTTCGCGTTTCGCCCAGAACCTCGGCATGCTTTACCGCTCGGGCATTCCGCTCCTGCGCGGCCTCGAAATCTGCCGCGGGCTGGTCGGCAACGCGGTGGTCACCGCCGCGCTCGACGACGTGCGCCAGCGGGTCGCGGAAGGCTCGCCGCTCAGCGTGGCGCTCGCCAAGCACGCCATATTTCCGCCGGGACTGGTGACGATGATTTCCGCCGGCGAAGCCTCGGGCAAACTGGACTTCGCGCTCCAAAGCGTTTCGACGTACTACAACCAGATCATTCCGCGCCGGATCAAACTGGTGTTCTCGGTTTTCGATCCCGCGATCATGCTGACTCTGATTGGCATGGTCGGCGTGGTCGCGCTGGCGGTGGTGATGCCGCTCCTGCAACTATGGCAAGCCCGCTGAAACGCCGCCGGCCGCGGCTCGACCGGGCCTTCACCCTCCTGGAGATGGTGGGGGCGCTCGCGGTCATGGCTATCGTGAGCGCGGCGATCGCGCCGGCGGCCTTGCACTCGCTCAACGCCGCGGCCGTGAATTCCGAGGCGACGACGGTGGGTGGTCTGGGCACGGATCTCACTTTATATCTCAAGGCCAACGGGACGCTTCCGACCCAGGCCAACTGGGCGACTGGCCTCGCCACGTACGCCGGTCTGGGATCGACCGGCGTGAGCACGAATCCGCGCGGCGTCACGCGCATCCTGCTGACGGATCCGGCGGCGAGTCCGGCCCCCCGGGCGATCATTCTTTCGAGCATGCGGGCCAACCTGGCCCTGCCGACGGCGGCGGTCGTCCGCACGGCGACGGAATTCGACCAGATCTGGCAGACGGCGGACGGATCCGTCCCGCCCACCTCGAGCTGGGCCGGATGGAGCGCGTGGAACGCGGTCACATCGGGCGGGCAATACCTGGTCATCGGGCGCGTCAACTTGAGCGCGGTCTATGCCACCGACCTCCAGTCCTACACTCTGACTTTGAACAATCGCGGCTCGGCGGCCGCGAGCTACAACCTCGTCAATATGGCCGGAGTGGCCCAGCCCGTGGTGAGCATCGCCGCAGGCGCCACGGTCGTCCTGACGCAATTTCCGCGGGTGCAGGTGAATCTCTACAAGCTGCCCGCGGGCGCGACTCTCGGTTACAGCTACGTGGTCAGCAGCACCGGCAAGACTTTCGATTTTGACGGCGCGAACTGGACGCCCCAATGAGCGCCCTCGGCATAGCCTGGCTTCGCGGCCGGTTCATTTGCTCGATCAACGGGCGCTCGTGGGAAGCGCCGGAGGTCGTTTCGAGCTGGGAGCAGTTGGGCGCCGCTCTGCGCGAGGGCGCGGCCAAGGTCGGATTTCGCGGCCGGCGGGCTTTCCTGCTATTGGACCATGTGGTGTTCGAGCATCGGATGGAGCCCACGCCGCCCTTGCGCGAACGCGCTCAGCGCGAATTCCTGCGCCGTTCCATCGACCGCGAAGAGGGGGCCGAGCCGCGCTGGTGGAGCGCGCAGCGGGCGGCCGAAGGCCGCGGGCAGAATCTGGTGCTGATGCACGTGGCCCCGCGCGACTGGCTCGAGGACCTGCTGAACATTTTCGCCGGGTGCAAGCTGGCCCTGGACCGGGTGGTGCCGCTGACCGCGGTTTTGGAAACGGCGCTGCGGGCCGTGGCAACCACCGAAGATCTGGCGGTGGGCGCCGTGGAATTTGGCGGCTGGACCACGGCGGTCGTGGTTCGCCGGGGCGGCGAACTCGCCTTTGGCCGCTGCTTTCGAGCCAACTGGCGCACGGAACGCGAACGGCTGGGAGTGGAAATCAATCGCTCGGGCATGTTTGCCAAGCAGCGCTCCGGATCTTCGCCCCAAGGGGTGTACCTGTTTGGCGGCGCCGATGCGATCCCGGCCGTGCGGCAGCGCTGCGCCGGTTTGGTCAACGCGGCGGCTCCCGCCGTGGCGATCGAGGAGTGGCTGGAGAGCGCCAGTGCCATTCCGACGGGCGATCCGCGCAATGTGCTTTCGGTGGAGCGCGCGCGGCGGCGCAATCGCGCGTGGATCAAGGGCGTCGCGGCCGCCGCAGCCTGGGCTGGACTGGGATTGTACGGACTGACCTGGTGGTCGCAGGCCGGCGCGCAGCGGACGGAGCGGGCGCACTTTCACGATTTGAGCCGGCACGCCGAGGTCATGCGCGCCGAGCGCAGCCATCTGGAACGCCGCAACGGCGCGATCGAATCCGAGCGCGAATTCCTGGCGGCGGTTGACGCCTTTCGCCTGCCTCCCGTTCCGCAGCGTTTTTTGGCCTATTCGGCGGCGCTCGTCCCCTCCGACATGCGGCTGACGGGATTCGACGTCGCCTGGACGGACCACGGCTGGCGGTTTTCGGCCGCCGGCGCCGTGTCGGGAAACGACGACGCGGCGCGCGCCGAACTCTCCGGGTGGCAGGATCGGCTGGCCCAGGCGCCCTGGAAGGTGAAATTTGCCGCCATCGATCCGGCTTCGGACGCTTCGCTTCCGTCGCACTTCCAATTGGAAGGAGGGCTGCTTGAAAATTAATCATCGACTGCTGCGCCGCCAGGCCGTCCGCGGCTGGCCCGTGTTCGTGCCGATCATCCTGGTCGGCGGATTGGCCGGCTGGAAGTCGCTGGTGATCGCCCCGTCCTGGCGCAATGAACGCGCCGCGGAGATGCCCGTGCGCCGCCTGATCTCGGAAACTGACGCCCTCCGGCATTCGTTTTCCGATTATACGGCCGCCCAAACTTCGGCCGATTTTCGCGCGGCCGAACGCCAGGTCTGGCCGGACGCCAAGGCCGCGACCGACGCGGTCCGGACGCTTGTTCAGGGCGCGACCGAACAGGGTTGGGCGGTAAAGGTGAATTGGTCGCCTGCCGGACCGGCCGCGGGCAGCGGGCTCCTCGGCGCCATGGAAGCCAAGTTGGTCCTGACCAGCCCCGCGGGAGCCCGGCGTCCCTGGCAGGGCCTGGAGGCGTGGCTTGCCAGCGGCCTGAAAGAATGGCCGCAGATCGGCTTTAGCCGACTGGCAGTTCGTGCCGATGTAAAGGGGCGGTACTCCGTCGAAGCCACGCTTCGGCTGGCGTACCTGTTTTCGCATGCGGAAATACCTCAATAATCCCTGGTTTGTGGCGGTTCTGGCCGTTTCGGCCTTGGCCGTGGCCGCCCACGCCTTCATGGCGGGCGCGGACCAGGCATCGCCGGCGGCGGCCGTGGCGGAAACCGTCGCCGATCCGGTGGCGGCATCCGCCGCTTTGCCCGTCGCCGCTCCCGCGCCCCAGGCGACGGTTGAAGCCGCGCTCAGCGCTCCGCTGCCGGCCTCTCAGGTGCCTGATCCGTTTGGTCCGTCCACCTCCGCACTGGCCGAACACAAGTCCGCGCCGCTCCGGCTGGCCGCGCTGTGGACCGAAAATGGACGCACTTTGGGAATCTTGAACGGAAAGATCGTGCAGGCGGGCGACCGGGTGGGAACGGTGACGGTCGTGGAGGCGAGCTCGAACGGGCTCGTGCTCGAGGATGATGAACGTCGCGGAACCCTCGCCGTGGGCGATGCGTGGACGCCCGCTGTCCGATGATGAATTCCCGAATTTTCTGGACGGGATGGGCGATCGCGGCCGCGGCCGTTTCCGGCGCGCGGGGCGAGGCGACGGCCCTTTCGCCGGTTGCGGTGCCCTCATCCTCATCCTCATCCTCCTCCTCCTTCAGCTTTAGCGCCGACGACCTGCCCATCAAGCAGGCGCTGGTGCTCTTTGCCCGGTCCAATCACCTGACGATCGTCCCGGATCTGGACGTCGAGGGGAGAGTGACGGTCGACTTTCACGATCTGCCGCTCGATCTGGCGATGAGCGCCCTGCTCGAAGCGAACGGCTACTATTGCGAGCAGGAGGGCCGTCTGATGCGCGTGCGCAATCGCGAGACCCGGCTTTTCCAAATCGATTACATCCGCGTCGCCCGCGCGAGCCAGGGCTCCAATGCCGTGCAGATCAGCTCGGTCGGCAGCAGTGCGGGCAGTTCCGGCGGCGGAGGGGGCGGAGCATCCGGCGGCTCGTCCAATTCGGGCATCGAGGGCTCGGAAATGACCATGACGAACACGTCGGCGGTCAATTTCTGGGCGGATCTGGGCGATGAGCTGAAGACGCTCGTTTCGCCGACGGGCAATTTCACGATCAACAGCCTCGCTGGCACCGTGCTGGTGCGCGATTCGCACCGCAATATCGAATCGATCGCGCAGTTCCTGCACGCCGTTTCGATCAGCGTCGTCCGCCAGATCGACCTGGAAGTCGAGATCTACGAGGTCGAGCTGAACAACTCGAATCAGTTCGGCATCAACTGGCAGAACGTCGCGAACAATCTGGTCGTCAATTCGATCCCCGGCACCCAATCGCTCGGCGGCGGGGGCGGACTCATCGTCCAAAACCCGGTCTTTGGCGCCGCCCCCGGCGATCCGGCCGCGCAGGCCACCTTTACTCACGGCGGCCTGACTGCGGTGGTGCAGGCGCTCCGCCAGCAGGGCGTGCTGAAGGTCGTCTCCAAACCGCGCCTGCGGACGCTGAACAATCAGCCCGCGGTGGTCCGCGTCGGCCAGGACGTTCCGGTCTTCACCCACCAGGTGACGCAGTCGCCCGGCACGCCGCCCGTGATCACCACCAACGACACGGTGACCAACGTCACGATCGGCACCGTGCTTTCGATCACCCCGCAGATTTCCGCGGACGACATCGTCACCCTCGATGTGACGCCGGCGGTCAGCCGGCTCGTGAGCACCACGCTCTCGCCCGACGGCACCATCAGCGCCCCCGTGATCGACATCCGGCAGGCGTCGTCCTTGGTGCGCGTGCGGAGCGGCACCACCGTCGTCATGGGCGGTCTGGTGCAGGACTCGAGCACGTCCACCGAACGCAAGATTCCCATTCTCAGCGACCTTCCCCTGTTGGGAAAACTTTTCACCGGCAAGGACAAGGAGACCGACCGGACCGAACTGGTTTTCTTCCTGACTCCCCGCATCGTGCCGGACGCCGGCCCGAGCGGCAACACGACCCCGCCGGCGATGTGACGCGCGTGCTCGCCTCCTGCTACAACGTTCTGCTCATCCAGGACCAGGCTCTCCTGGCCCGGGTGACCGAGCAGATGCTCAAGAAGGCGCCGCTGAACAAGTATTCGCTGACGCATCGGGCCACGCTGGCGGAGGGGCTCGAGAAGCTGCGGGGCGAGGATTTCGACGTCATTCTGCTCGATATCGCCCTGTCGGACGCGGCCGATCTCGGCCCCTTGCAGCAGGTGCTGTCGGTGGCCCCGGAGGTTCCGGTGGTCGTCCTGACCAGCACCCCCAACTACAAGGCGGCCGCGCAGGCGATCAAGCTCGGCGCCCAGGATTTCCTGGTCAAGGGCGACTTCAACTTTCTCACGCTCGACCGCGCGATCGTCTACGCGATCGAACGGCAGGTGCTGCGCCGCACGATCCAGCAGCTCGCGGTCATCGACGAGCTCACGGGCCTGTATAATCGGCGCGGATACCACGCGCTCTATCCGGACATCCAGGCCCGCGTGCGCACGTCCGAGGCCAAGGGCTACCTGTGCTGCTTCGATCTCGACCGCTTCAAGGAGATCAACGACCAGCTCGGACACCAGAAGGGCGACGAGGCGCTGGTGGAATTCGCCGCGAATCTGCGGAGCATATTCCCGAAGGACGCGCTGCTGGTGCGCATGGGCGGCGACGAGTTCGTCGCCTTGGGCATCGAGCGGGCTCCCGGATCGGCCGGCGACGCGCTCAATGCCTTGTCGATCGTGCTCTCCGTGCGGAACACCACGGGCGCCACCGTGTTCACATTGGCGGCAAGCTCGGGCCTCGCGTACTTCGACCGCAATGGGCCGGAACGGATCGAGGACGTGGTCGCCGTCGCGGACGCCGCCCTTTACAAGGACAAGGAGTCGCGGGGTCGCGGACGGAGCCGGCAGGGAGCGGCGGTGGAGCGCGCATGACGACGGACGACCACGGCCGCGAGGCGGCGATCCGACTGCGTTCGGCCTGCGAGACCTTCGATCCCGACATCAAATCGCACTTGGAGGATGTCACGCGGTACTCCCTGGGCCTGGGCCGTCAAATTGGACTGTCCGCGGCGCACCTCGAGCGCATCGCCCTGGCTGCTCCGCTGCACGATTTGGGCAAGATTGGCCTGCCGCTCTCCATCTTCACCAAGAAGGGCGCCCTGACCGCGGCGGAGCGCAAGCAGGTCGAGGCGCATACCGTCATCGGCCATCGCCTGCTGGACGGCAGCGCTTCGCCGATCCTCCGCTGCGCCGCCGATCTGGCGCTTTCGCACCACGAATGGTGGAACGGGGCGGGCTATCCCCATCGCGACAAGGGCGAAGACATTCCGTTCGACGCTCGCCTGGTGGCGATTGCCGATGTTTTTGATGCCCTCGTGTCCCAACGCGCCTACAAGGAAGCTTGGGACATGGACCGGGTCGTGGAGGAAATGCGCCGCCAGCGTGCAATCCAGTTCGATCCGGAGCTGTTGGACGTGTTCCTCGGGCACCTGCCGGTCGAGTCGGCGGCGTGACAAACGGCGTAGAAGGGTCAGGTCTCGGCCCGCGGCATGCCGCGGGCCGAGACCCGACCCCTTATTGCTCGCTGTCGTACAGCCCGGGCGTCGGCGCCGGCCGCTTCGGCTGATCGGACGTCAGATCCGCGTTGCGGTTCTGCAGGTAAAGACTGCGGAAGCTCGCATAGTAATCGATGGCTTCGCGCTTGATGATGTCCAGCGCATCGAGGTTGCGCGCCCGCTCGTCGATGCCGTCGGCGGCGATGCGCCCGATGCTGAAATAGTCCGAATCGGGGCGATGTTGGACCACATAGCGCATCGGGTCCATATACGCATCGACCCCCAGTCCGATGGCGTCCCGCGGCGACGACGGGCCGAGGACCGGCAGGATCAGGTACGGTCCCGGCGCAAAATCCCACTTCCACAGCGTCTGGCCGAAATCGCCCACCTGCCGCTTCAGCTTCAGTTGTGTCGCCACGTCGCGGATACCACCGATGCCGATCGTGGTGTTGACCAGCAGGCGCCCGCCCGTGACCCCGGCATCGCGCCAGCGCGCCTGCAGGAGGCAATTCGCCATCACGAGCGGCTCGCTCAGATTGTCGACGATGTTGCGCACGGTGTCGCGGCCCTTGGGCGGGACCACGTGCACGTAACCCTCGGCGATGGGCCGGAGGAGCGCCATGTCGACGACCTGATTGAAGGCGAACACCTTCCGATTCCAGCCCTCATAGGGATCCTTGGTTTCATCCCCGCGCCGAAATCCGGCCGAGTCTTTGGGCAGGGACGCGCAGCTTCCGAGCATCAGGGCCGGAATCAGCGGCCACGCTGCGCGCCAGAATCGCTTCATCCTTTGACCTCTTCTTCCTTGGGTGGGCGGCCCAACGCGGGAAGCACGAACAGGGTGCAAAGCAGGATATACGCGAGCGCGAGGCTGAGAAACTTGCCCATCCCGGCCATTCCGGGGGAGCGGGACAGCGCCAGGCTGCCGAAAGCGGAGCCCGTCGTGAGCGCGCTGAAGACCACCCCGCGCGCCGTGGGCGAGCGCAGCAGCCCGGGGTCCTTGCCGCGGCGGCGCATGACGAAATAGATGTCAAAGGCCACGCCGATGCCGAGCATCATGGGCAGCGTGATGATGTTGGCGAAATTGATCGCCAGGCCGAGCAGGGCCGCGGTCGCGAGCGTGAACAGGCCCGCGAGCAGGAGCGGCAGAAGCACGAGTCCGACGTCGCTCAGGCGGCGCAGCACAGCCCAGAGCAGAACAAAGATCACCGCCAGCGCGAGCACCCCCGCGATGCCGAAGGTCAGCGGTGCCATGCGGGTGAATTCATCGACGGTGACGGCGGCGCCGACGGCCTGCGGCACGATCTTCCGGACGACCGACGAGAAATGCCGCAGCACCGAATTGACGCGCGTGTCGCCACTCGGAAACACTTGAACCAGCCAGCGCCCGTCGGAGGTTTCCCAGTCCGCTCGAAAATCCGCCGGCAAGGTTGAAAGGGAGACCGGCCCGGCGCTCAGGATGGCGCGCAGCGCCTCGAGCTGGGAGCCGATGCCTCCGCTCAAGTTGGACGCGAGCAGCGGCACGGCGGAAGCGCCGCGGGCGATCACGGCCTGCAAAGCCGCCGCCAAAGCCGCGGCGGCCTTGTCGCCGTGCGCGCCCACTTGGGCCAAGCCGGCGGCGCAATGCCGCGCGGATTCCAGCACTTGGTCCGGTGTCGGCGCCGGTTTGACCGCCGAGGGAGTGAGGGTGGAGCCCACCAGGGAATTGGCGTCCTGCAGGATCGCCAGCTTGGCAGCCTGATCCGACGGAACGAAGACGCCCAGATCGAGCACGCGCGCGACTTCGGGGAGCTTGCCCAGGCGCTCCGCATCGGCCTTGGCTTCATCGGGCGAGGCCAGAAATTGAATCGAATAGGGGGAAGTGTCCGGATCCCCCATCAGGTCGTTCAGCGTTTGCACGGACTCCGTGCGCTGGTTTTCCAGGTCGACCGGATTGAAATCGAAATTCAGCCGGGGGAGCGCCAGCGCGGCGATCGCGCCCGCCAGGGCGACCGCGCCCAGCACCCAACGCCGGCGGCGCGCGAGAAATCGATCGGCGGCGGCGCCCCACGCAAAGCCGGCGGCCTCGGGCCGCCCCTTGACCGACAGGAGCGAAAGCAGCGCCGGCAGCAGCGTCAGATTCAAGGCGAGCGCAATCACCATGCCGACGCCGGCAATCAGCCCGAGCTCATTGACTCCCAGATAGCGGGTCGGGGCGAACGCCAGGAACCCGGCGGCGGTCGCTGCCGCGGCGACCGCCAGCGGGGGGCCCACGCCGAGCGCCGTCTGGTTCAGGGCCTCGGGATTGTCCCCATCCAGCCGCTCGGCGGAATAGCGGATGCTGAACTGAATGCCGAAATCGATGGCGATGCCGACAAACAGCGGAGCGAAAGCGATCGAAACCGGATTGAAGGCGCCGATGAACCGAACGGCAAATGTGGCACAGGCGACCAGGCCGACGATCAGCGTGACCAGGACGGACAGCACGATCCGGAACGAGCGAAGTCCGGCGATCAGCCACAGCAGCAGCAAACCCAGGCACAGCACCGTGGACATCACCGCGCTGTCCGAAAGGGCGGCCAGCTGGTCGTTGTTCAATGCGACGGGGCCGGTCACCCGTACCGTGATGCCGTGATCCGCCGTCAGTCCGAGAGATTCGGCCGCGGCGTGCACGGCCCGGATCGGGGCGTCCCCCGCGGTCACCTGCCCGAAATTCAGGCGGGCGCGGGCCAGGACGAAATGGCGGTCCTCGCCGGGACGCGGCTTCATGCCGCTGAAAAGCTGCTGCCACGCCAGCGGGCTCTCACGGCCGGCGGCGGCGGCTTGCGTTGAGCCGGTCAGCGCGCGCAAGGGCGGATCAATCTGTTCGGGCGCGGCCTGGCCGTGCAAGGCCCCTTGGGCGAGCAGATCCATCGCGTCCAACACTCCCCGCACGCTCGGGTCGGCGGCCAGAGTGCCGAGGAACGGCTGGGCGGCGATCAGATGATCCGCGAAGTCCTGCACCTGCGCCGGCGGCAGCAGCAGCAGGCCATATTTGCGCAAATACGGATTCATGTCCGGTTGGCGGACGTGATCGAAGAGCCGGGTATTCCCGCGCAGGGCGCCGGTCAAAGCCGCCGCCGCGCTGGCCGACTGTTGCGCCGAGGGGCCGTCGACCACGGCCACCACCAGATTCTGATTTTGGGGAAACGCCCGGTCCAAATCGGTGGCGGCCTTTTGCCAAGGCAGATTTGGATCCACCAACTTGCTGGTGTCGCTGTCGATCCCGATGTGACGGGCGACATACCAGGCGGCCGCGATGGTCAGCGCGAGCAGGACGGCCGTCAGACCCGCCGCCCGTTTCCGGCTAAATTCGACCACGGAAGCGATCAACGTCATCGGCGGCGGAAAGATCGGGGGTAGGGGGGCGGACGCAAGGAGCCAGCAAAGCAGAAAACCTCGGATTTGCCAATCCCGGGGCCAGTGGCAAAGTGAAGCGGACTTATGGTTTCTCTTTTCTCTTTTCGCGGATGGACGCTCGGAACCTGGGTGGCAATCGCCGTTGCCGGCGCGTCAGGGTCGCCCGCACCGGCCGGCGACATCAAACTGGCTCCGGCGGCGGCACAGAGCCTGTGCAATGCGCTCCTCGACTGCATGAAGCACGGCAGCTCGCTGGATTTTGCCGGTCGAAAAGAGCTGGTCGGACGAACGGTGACGAAGGATTTCGATCTGCCGTTCATGACCGGCAAGGTCGTGGGCCCGCCCTGGCGGACCTTCTCCGCCGAGGATCGGGAGGCCTTGATCAAGGCTTTTACCGAAATCAGCGTCGCCAGCTACGCCAGCGAATTCAAGGGGTACGGGGGCCAAAGCTTCCAGGTCGATCCGCAGGCTGCGACAATGGGCAGCGGGCTATGCGTGGTGCACACCCGGCTGCTGACCGGGAACACCACGGTCGAATTGGATTATGTCGAGCACCCCGTGGAGGGCGGGTGGAAGATCATCGATGTCCTGCTGAACGGCTCCATCAGCCAGCTCGCGGCGCGCCGCTCGGAATATGCGGCGACGCTGCGAAGGGGAGGACCTGAGGCGCTGATCAAGCTTATGAGGACGAAGGCCGGCGATATGTCGCCGTAGCGACTTGAGTGACGTTGGGGTAAAAGGTAGCCTCGATCCATGTCGTTACGCTTCGGACTCCTGCTCGTGCTGGCCGGTCTGGCCGCCGGGTGCGCCGAAACGCCGCCCCCCGCGCGCGAAACGGCGGCGATGCCGGACTATCCGACACGGTTTCATGACAATTCCGTCTATCGCACCGTGGTGCCGCTGGTCGCCGGCATCGACCACGAGCCGTTTGGTCATCTTTCGGTCGAGCTGCAGGGGCCCCCCTCCGGCCCGTTGCCGGAATCCGAATCGCTCGACAGCGGCGGGCTCGCGAGCGCGTTTCGCACCTACGAAATCGTTCCGGCCGGCACCCTCGTGCGCGTCATTCAGGTGCATCCTTTTTACGCCTACCTGGACGAGGGCGCGACCACCGAAATCAAAGCGCAGATGGAGTCGGGCCCCTACAAGGGCAAGCCGGTGAAGCTCGCCCGCATCTGCCGGCGCATTGTCACCCCGAACCTGCAGCAGGGCTTTCTCGTGCGGGACCCCGCGTTTTTGACGGAAGGGAAGTAACGCTTGGAAGCGTCCGGCGCACCCCTTTGCCCCACGTGCGGCGCCGCCTTGCCCCCTGGACTCTTGAACGGGGTTTGTCCGAGCTGCTCGTTTCGCGGCGCATTGACGCTGGGCGGGTCCGGCGCTGCGGCGCTTACCCCCACGGTTGCCGGCTACGAATTGCTTCATGAGCTGGGCCAGGGCGCGATGGGCGTCGTCTGGCTGGCGCGCGAGCAGTCCCTCAATCGGGTGGTTGCGCTCAAGCTGCTGCGCGGCGGCTCGGACCCGCAGCTTCGCCAAAGGCTGCTGCGCGAGGGCCAGGCGGCCGCCCGGCTGCGTCATCCCCATATTGTCGCCGTGCATGCGATGGGAAGGGAGGGCGACGGCGCGTTCCTGGCGATGGATTACCTGGAGGGAGGCAATCTGGAAGAGCTGGTCAAGGAGACCCCGCTCGCCCCGCGGGATTCGGCGGAGATCGTCGAAAAGCTCGCGGGCGCCCTGGTGTGCGCTCACGAGGCCGGGGTGCTGCACCGCGATCTCAAGCCCTCGAACATCCTGCTCGACGCCGAGGGTGAGCCTCACCTGGCGGACTTCGGCCTGGCGGCACCGGTGGAAGGCGCCGGCGATTTGACGATCGCCGGGCAGGTCGCCGGCACGCCGGCTTATCTGGCGCCCGAGCTGCTGCAGGGAGCGGATCGCGCTTCCGTGCAGTCCGACCTCTACGGGCTGGGCGCGGTGCTTTACCATGCCTTGACCGGACGGCCGCCTTTCACGGGCGACTCGACGGCGTCGGTGCTCGCGCGGGTGGCCTCGGACGATCCCCTGTCGCCCCGGCTGCTGCGTCCCGACACGCCGCGCGACCTGGAGACGATCTGCCTGAAGTGCCTCGAAAAGATCCCGTCCAAGCGTTACCCCTCGGCGCGATTGCTTTGGGCCGACTTGGAGCGGTTCCGGCGGGGAGAACCCATCGCCGCGCGGCCGGTCGGCGTCGGGGAAAAGTCCGTTCGCTGGTGCCGCCGCCGTCCGGGCGCGGCGACTTCGGTTGGACTGGGCGCCGCCTTGCTGCTCGTGCTGGCGGTGGGCGGCCCGCTCGTAGCCTTCCGCCTCGACCGATCTCGGCGCCTCGCGGCGACCGAGGCGGCGAGCAGCCGCGCGGTGAGCGATTTTTTGGAGCATGACCTGCTCGCGCAGGCATCGCCCGACAATGAGCCGAATCGCGATTTGAGCCTGCGCACGGTGGTCGACCGTGCTTCCTCGAAGGTCGAGGGCCGCTTCCCGGAATCGCCACTCGTCGAGGCCTCGGTCCAGGACACGCTGGCCGCGACCTATGCGTCGCTTGGATTGTATCCCTTGGCTCAGCACCACTGGGAGCGGGCCCTGGCTCTGCGCCGCTCGGCGCTGGGCGCGGAGGATCCGGCCACCGTCCGGGCCATGATTCCGCTGATCGACTGCCTGCGCGCGGAAGGAAAGCTCGCGGAGGCGGTGGAGCTAGGGTGGCGCACGGTGGCCCTGGCCAAACGAGTTCTGGGTCCCGAGTCGCTCGATACGCTGACGGCGATGACCAATCTCGGCACGGCGCTCGACTACCAGAAGAAATTCGACCTGGCGCAGCCGATCACGCTCTCGGTCGTGGCGGCGCGTCAGCGCCTGCTGGGACCGGACAACCCCGCCACCCTCCTGGCTCTTTCAAATCTGGCTTTTGAATACGAGGGCCAGGGGCAATTCGCGAAAGCCGAGGACCTCTGCCGGCGCGTGCTCGACGCCCGCACCCGCGTGCTGGGTCTCGACCACCCTGACACGCTGATCTCGATGAACAATTTGGGCGCGATTTATTCCGACGAGGGGCGGCTCGAGCAGGCGGCGGATTGGAACGCGCAGGTGGTGGATCGGCTGCGCCGGGTCTGCGGGCCGGAACATCCCAAGACCCTGATCGCCACCGGCAATTGGGCCTCCGCGCTGCGCATGGAGGGCGACTACGCCAAAGCGGACGAGGTGTATCGAAGCCTGCTGGCCGTTCGGCTGCGCATCCTGGGCTCCAGCCATCCCAGCGTGCTGCTGACCGAGGCGAGGCTGGGGGAAACGCTCCGCCTTGAGCATCACCTCAACGAGGCCGAGGCCGTGGTGCGTGACGCGTGGGAAGGCCGCCGCCGGGTGCTGGGCGCCGAGCACCCGGACACCCTGGCCGTGATGATCGAAATGGTGCGCGTCCTGGCCGACCAGGAGCGCCTGGGTGAAGCCGAGACGCTCGGGCGGCAGGCGGTCGAGGACGCGCAGCGCGTGCTGGGACCGACGGCCATCTCCACCTTGGCCGCGGAGGATGAGCTCTGCGACGTCCTCTTGCGGCAGGATCGCTGGGACGAGGCCGGCCGGATCGAACGCGGCGCCCTGGCGGGCTGGATGGCCCGGGAAGAAAAGGGCTGGCGCCTGAGCGCCGCCCAAAGCCGCTTGGGGGCGGCCCTCATCGGATTGAAGCGGTATCCGGAAGCCGAGAGCCTGCTGACGCAGGCCGCCCGCGATCTGCGCGCGGCCAGCGTGCGGATCCCGGTCCCGGAGCGCTACGTCATCGCCGAGGCTTCCGACCGGCTGAGCCGCGCCGACGCGGCGCTCGCGTATTCGTCGAAGCAGCCGCTGTCGCCGGATCCGTAATTCTTATCTGAGTGAAGTGGCCATCAGGCGCAGCCCTCGATCTTGGCCGCCAGCGCGACGTCCTTGTCCGTGATCTTGTTGCCGGCGTGGTGCGTGCTCAGCCGGATGGTGACGTCGCTGTAGCAGTTGGTCCAATCGGGGTGGTGGTCCATCGCCTCCGCCTCGAACGCCACCCGAACCATGAAGGCAAACGCCTCCCGAAAGTTTGCGAACTCAAATGCCTTTTCGAGCCGATCGCCCGCGCGGGTCCAGCCGGGCAGTTTTTGCAATGCGGTGAGGATCGCTTCGTCGGATAAAATTTCTTCCTTGGCCATGCCCGATTCTACGGGGAAGTGAGGGCGGCGT
Organism: Opitutaceae bacterium; assembly: GCA_036502225.1. Lineage (GTDB taxonomy): Bacteria > Verrucomicrobiota > Verrucomicrobiia > Opitutales > Opitutaceae > Palsa-1447. The sequence goes on along the minus strand of DASXYY010000028.1, from coordinate 72,442 downwards.
CAAACCGCTTGCGGGGGGAGCGCGTGGGGACCACGCGCTCCCCCCGTCACCGGTCACTGCCGGCCGGCGGCCTGATACAACTTCGCGAACTGCTCCAGATCTTCCGTTCCCAGATCCGAGACGGCGACCAACGCAAAATCCCCTTCGGTCCAGGACCGGGTTTGATACCCGTCCTCCGATGCCTGGTCCGGGCCGATGGAGCTCCCGGGCCAGACGAAGAGTGTGATCGTATGCAGGTGCCGGTGGAACAGCATCACCGCGGCCGTGTGTCCGGCCAACCGGTCCAGGCGGCCGCCGATCAGCGGATAGCCGTGCGCGGCCAAATCGACCACCGGTGGCGAAAAGTCGATTTTGCCGGCGAACCACGGTTTGACCGTGTGCTGATCCGTCGAAACCACGTCCAGGGGATGCTCCGACTCCAGCCCGCGGATATGAGCGTTGATCGCCGCGTCGGAAAGCCAGCGCGCCTGGGCGTTGTGCTCGCCCCACTGCAGTCCCACGGCCAGCGAAAGCGCCACCGCGCCCGCCAAGCTCGGCCAAAGCACCAGGCGGCGCCAGGCTTTGGTCGAACGGCGGGCCGGGGCGGGCGATTCGTCGACCGACGCACGAATCCGCCGCGCCAATCCGGGCGGCGCGGTGAACCGCGGCAGCCCCGCCTTGAGGGCGGCGTGCGCGGCAGGATCGGGATCATCGTGGGTCATTTGAGCGTTCCTCCTGGGCGAGTTGAGTTACCTCATCATGCAAACGGCGGCGGGCGCGAGACAGCCGGGACATCACGGTTCCGATCGGAACCTCGGAGACGGTCGCAATTTCTCGGTAGCTGAGTTCCTCGATCTCATGCAGCACAATCGTCTCTCGCAGTTCGGCGGGCAGGCGCTCGAGCCCGCGGCGGAGCAGATCGCCGCGCAGATCCGACCAATCCCGCCGTCGGGAGTCCGCGGGGCTGCCCTCCGGGCCGTGGGCGTCGTCGTCGAATACCTCGGTGTCGGGCGCGCTGCGCCGTTCGCGCAGGCGGCTGTAGCAAACATTGCGGACGATCGTGAGCAGCCAGGGCCGCCCCGATTCGCCGCGGAAACGATCGCGGGCGCGAAAGGCGCGCAGGCAAGCCTCCTGCACGGCGTCCTCGGCGTCGTGGCCGTCGCGCAGCAGCCACCGCGCAAGGTTGTAGGCGGCGTCGAGATGGGGAAGGAGGTGCTGTTCGAAAGTCGATGACACGGCGGTGCAAAGACCAGCTACGCGAAAAGGGAGCCGAATATTCCCTCAAAAGCTAAAATAAATTTCAGGGGCGGAGCGAATATCCGCCCGCTCGCGGGCGTAGGCAATGGGTAAGACATCCCATGAATGACCGGATCCACGAAAATCTCTCTTCCGACGGCGTCGACCGCCGCGGCTTCCTTCAATGCATGGCATGGGCCGGCACGGGCGTCCTGTGGACGCTGTCCGGCGGCGTGCTGTCGTCGCGTGCCCTCGGACGCGAACCCGGCGGCGATCTGCCGGCCGGTTCTTTCCATTTTGTGCAGATCAGCGACAGCCACATCGGTTTCCAGAAGCCCGCCAACCGGGACGTGACCGCGACGCTGCGTGAGACCATTTCGCGCATCAACGCCCTGGGGGATGCGCCGGAATTCATCCTGCACACGGGCGACCTCACCCATCTGGCGGAGAAGGACGAATTCGACGTGCTCGAACAGGCGCTCAAGGACTGCAACGCGAGCCAGGTTTTTTATGTGCCGGGCGAGCACGACGTGCTCGGCGACAACGGCGCGGCCTATCTGGAACGCTTCGGCAAGGATGCGCTCGGCGGGGGCTGGTACAGTTTCGATCACCGGGGCGTGCATTTCGTCGCCCTGGTCAACGTGCAGAACGTGTCGGATGGCGGATTGGGCGTGCTGGGAGCGGCGCAGCTTGATTGGTTGGCGCGCGATCTGGCCGGCCGATCCGCGGAAACTCCGATTGTCGTATTCGCGCACGTTCCGCTTTGGATGGTGTATCCCCAATGGGGGTGGGGCACCGACGACGGCGCCCAGGCGCTCCAATTGCTGCGGCGTTTCGGCTCGGTCACCGTGCTCAACGGGCACATTCACCAGGCCCTGCAGAAGGTGGAAGGAAATATCACCTTTCACACGGCGCGCTCGACCGCCTTTCCGCAGCCGGCGCCGGGCACTGCGCCGAAGGCCGGCCCGATGATGGTGCCAGCCGGCCAACTGAAATCATTTCTGGGACTCACGCAGGTAAGTTACGTGGAAAACCATCCGACGCTCGCGGTCGTGGATTCGACGCTATGACGTAAAATTTAGGGATGGCAGGTGGAGCGCGTGGTCCCCACGCGCTCCACCCAAAGAGAACGCGCCGCCGTCGAATAAATCGGCGGCGGCGCGGCAGGAATGTCCGGCCGCTCTGTTTCGGCCGGATCAGAAAATCATGCGAGGAAGCGACGCAGCGCTTCGGTTTTCCACTTTGCATGGGTCATGCCAGCCCTAGGAGTGCAAGTGCAACTGGCGCGCCGTCACAAAGTTCTGAACAAACTCGGTCAAACTGGGTCGTGGAAAGCGTGGCAAAACCGTAAAGCAACCGGACAGAAATTACCCAACTCGCTTAGAAATAATACGTAGCGTCAGCCGCCCCGATTGATGTTCACGTCTTCAAAATACTGGCAAAATCAGCCCTTCTCGTGTCGAAAAATTTGCGCTTATTGATGCTGGCCGGTGCCGTGGTGGCGCTGTCCGGCTGTGCCGGCCAGGAATACGTCTCCGAGCATCCGATCAGCCAGGAGCCGCCGCCTCTCAAGCCCGGCGTGGTGGCGCTCAAGAACGTCGACGTGCGCCCAGTGCCGATCCACGAGGTGGAGCCGGCCGATCCGCCGGAACTGGGCTCGATCCTCACGGGAAACGCCCTGGTTGTATTTACGGTGGGTGCCACCGGAAAGGTGACCGATGCCGCGGTGGTGCAGGCCGACGATGTGCTCTTTGGCGAGGCCGCCCTCGCCGCGATTGTGAAATGGAAGTTCCGCCCGGCGCAGATCAAATCCGAACCGGTGGCGTGTCGCATGACGCTCCCGTTCGAATTCAACTCGCCCTACGGTTACTACATCGACGACTCCAACGACCCGCCGGGCGTCCCGGGTTCGCCGCCGGACTCCGCCCCGTCGAAAACGCTTTCGAATACGACCAAGGCTGCGCCCTAGGGTCGGAGGGTGGAGCGCGTGGTTCCCACGCGCTGAGCGACGTCGCAACTCATCGCCCCCGCGCCGGGGTGCCGGCCGCGGTTGGCGGTTAAAGCGCAGGGGACCATGCGCGCCACCCGCTGGCCGCGGATTTCGATCAGCAATGTCAGAGGGACATCAGCGAAAAACGCTAAATCATCGGTCGGACACGTGTCCGATGGCATCGGATCTGCCAGGAATGCCAAAATTCGGACTGTCAGGCGTGTCGGGGATTGTCGGACGACGCAGAGGTAAATATTCCGATCATTTGGCCCGTCAGCGCCGCCGACCGGCCGCGGGCCGTCGTGCGACCCCCGAAGAATTCCCTTTACAACGGACACGTGTCCGGATTTTACCAAGGCCGGCCCGCCTTCTTTCCCCTGACCGAAGTTGCCTCCCCCCTTGGGCTTCAGACGCACGCACTGATCGTTCGGTGCGCGCCACATCGTCTTTCGCCTATGAAACACCAATCGAACCTACGTTTGCCTTTCGCCGGAGCTTCCGCGCTGCTGCTCCTGCTCCCGCTTGCCCTCGACGCCCAGGCTCCCGCCTCGGCGCCGGCGGCCGCCCCGACTGCCGTACCACCCGCCTCGGCCCAAGCCGAGGAATTGGTGCAGCTTCCTGAATTCCAGGTGTCCGCTTCCGCCACCGATCCTTACGCCGGACAGGACGTCACGTCAGTCGCCCGTATTGCCGGGAGCAATCTCGATTCTCCCTTTACCGTCAATGTCGTCACCAATGCGCTCATGACCGACCTCGGGGCCAACACTGGCTACGATGTCGATCGCTATTTCGCCGGCGTGAGCTCGGGCCGCGGCTCGGGCATCGAAGGCATCGACGATCGCATCGACTTCCGCGGTTTCGAAAGCCTCTCCCGCACGATCGACAATTTTGGCACCAACCAATTCCAGGCGAACTGGGATCCGGCGTTCGTCGAGCGGCAGGAGCTGGTGATGGGGCCCGACACCATCCTTTCTCCGACCGGAACGCCCGGCGGCTCCGTCAACGAAATCACCAAGAGCCCGCTGTATCAGCGCATGACGACGGTCACGGCGGAAGTGGGCAATGTCAGCGCCGGCAAGTACACCCTGGATACCACGGGTCCGATCACCAACCGCCTGGCTTACCGCGTCATCGTGGACGAACAGCAGACGCCGACGTCGATCCCCGGCTCGTTCCACCAGACGAGCGTCGGCGCGATGCTGACCTACAAGCTGTGGGCCAACGCGCAGATCGATGTAAAATACTTCTACGAGGACTGGGGCCAGCGCGGCGAGGCGGCGAATGCCAACGATTGGGGTGAAATGATCTATACGCCCGACACGCTGAACGGGTTCATCTCTCCGACGACGGCGCAGCCGGGGTTCGGAACCAAGAGCTGGAACGGCAGCGCCACCTGGAGCCGCCGCGACGATCGCGTAAACTTTGCCGAAGCGCAGTTCACGACCCCGCTGTTCAATGTGATCAACATGCGCCTCGCGGCGAACGTCTTCACCGACTACTGGACGCAGGATTCCGCCTATCCGTCGGTTTCGCCCAGCGTGACCTACAATCCGCAAACCGGCTATGCCAACGCGATCGTGCTGCCGTCGACGTTCAATCTCGCGGCGATGCCGGTGGTCGGCCAGTACGGCCATAATCTCGTTCGCTGGGAACAGCTTCAGAACGATTATGCGGCCAACTTCAAGCTGTCGTGGATCGACATCCAGCCGGTGGCGGGCTGGGTCTATCAGCAGGAGCACACGATCTATGCGTATTCGGCCCAGGACACCCTCGCCAAGGATCTGCCCCCGGTCGATCTGCTGACCAACAACGGCGCGCAGACGGTTGGAGCGGACCAGCATCCTCCGCTTTCCGACTACACGCACAGCCCGAGCAACTCGCCAGGCTTCACCGTTCAGAAACAGGCCTATGCCGTGGCAAAGACGGGTCTCATCAACGACCACCTCTACGTCATGACCGGCGTGTCCCGCGTCTGGATCAATTCGGTTTCGTACAAGTCGACCCACACCGTGGCGGACGGCAACAATCTGCCGGAGTTCATCGGGCCGTACACGATTGCTCCGCTCGACAGCCAGCAGGACACCTACATGGGTGGCGCGCTCGTCAAGCCAACGACGAATACCTCCCTGTACTATACGTTCTCGACGAACGCAGGATTGACCGGGTTCAACAATCAGCCGCTCTGGCAGACGGGCAAGCAGCACGAATTCGGTTTCAAGACCTCGTTCTTCGACGATCGCCTGCAGATCAGCGGCGACCACTTCCAGATCACGCAGTCGAATCTCTCGACGCCGAATCCGGCGTTCAACCTGGACACGTCCCAACCGCAGAACTTGCTGGTGGACGCGACGAGCAAGGGCTACGAGCTCAATGTGGTCGGCGGTCTCACGAAAAATCTCTCCGTGATCGGCAGCTTCACGCTGCAAAAGTATCGCGATGCGTTTGGCCGCCGGGTGCGCAACGTGCCGGATCACATGTCGAGCCTGCTCCTCAACTACCATTTCGAGGGCACGCTCAAGGGCGCGAATGTCTGGGCCGGCGTGGTGCACGAAGGGGACGTGGCCGGCGAAACGGTCACGGGTGCCACTTCGCTGGGCGTGCCGGAACAGCCGAGCTTCTATGTGCCCGGTTTCACCGTGGTCAACGCGGGCGCCGGCTACACCTGGGACCGCTACTCCATCCACCTGAACATCGACAACCTGACCGACCGGGTCTTCTTCTGGGATCCCGCCGGCCGCGTGTCGGTGCCGATGTACGATGGCTTGACGGCCCGCGCGACCTTTTCGGTCAAGCTCTGAGGAGAACCGCGGGTGGAGCGCGTGGTCCCCACGCGCTCCGGCGTCGCCCGCGTTTTGGCGCGAAACGCAGACGGAGGCCAAAGCGCAGGGGGGACCATGCGCCCCCTCGACAGCGTGCATGCCAGGGATGAATTGCTCTCCCTGGCATTTCTGTTATCCGCTTGCTTAGCTTTGGCGGCATGGCGGTCACCGACATCAAGCACGTCTTTGTCCTGATGCTCGAGAATCGGTCGTATGACCATCTTCTCGGGGCGCTTAGCCTTTCGGGCGTGGGCATCGACGGAGCGCCCACGGTGGCGGACGGAATTGCGGCGGGAGCCTTCACCAATTCGGATGCTTCGGGAAATTCTTACGCCAATTCCTACGGCGGCGATCCCACGGCGGGACTGCCCGCCGATCCGCCTCATGAATACGACGACGTCGTCCGGCAACTCCTGGGCGACAATCAGGACCCGCCGTACAACTACAGTGTCTCGCCCATCAACCTGAGCGGTTTTGTCCGCAGCTATGCGGCGGAGGCGGGTGCCGCTCCCTTGGGCGCGGTGCTGCAATCGCTGCCGGACGGCGCGGTGCCGAATTTGGCCACGCTCGGCCGCCAGTACTGCGTTTGCGACCGTTGGTTTTCCTCGCTGCCCGGGCCCACGGTGCCGAACCGCTTCTTTTTGACTGCGGCCACCAGTGGCGGAAATCCGAAGAGCCCGTCCGGGTTTCGCCTGGGCTCCGCGGACCTATTCGACTCCTTCAAGTTCATCAACGGGAATATCTTCAAGCGAATCAAGGAACGGACGAGCCTGAGCCACCGAATTTACCGGGGCGACTCCCTGCCATTTTCCAGCCTGTTGGAGTCGGTCGATTACGACCAGGACACAGTCGCGTTTACCGCCGCCGGTTTCGCCGCCGATTGCAACCGGCCGAACCTGCCGAATTTCGTGCTGATCGAGCCGAACTACGACATCTTCGACGGCTTTCGAAACGGGAATTCGATGCATCCCCTGGGCAACGTCCAGAGAGGGGACCAGCTCATCAAGGAGGTATACGACGGGATCAGCCAGAGCGCCTGCTGGGGCCAAAGCCTGTTCATCATCACGTTTGATGAGCACGGCGGCTTTTTCGATCACGTGATTCCCCCGAAGGCGACCGCCCCCGGCGACGTCCCGGATGTGTACGATTTTCATTTCACCCAGCTCGGCGTTCGCGTTCCGGCCGTGGTGGTGTCGCCGCTGCTGGCGCAGTCAAATCTGATCGACCACACGGTCTACGATCACACCAGCATGCTCGCGACGCTGGCGGAAGTGTTCCCGGAACTGGGCGCCTTGGGCTCGTTTACCATGCGCGATCGCCTGGCCAATTCCCTTTCGCACCTGTTCGCGGGACCGGCCGCCGCGGCCAGGCCCCCCGTCGCGCTGGTCGAGCATGCGCGGCCGGCCGCTGCGCTGGCGCCGCCTCCGGCCGTCGACCACGGCCCCTTGGGACATGCGGAAGTGGCCGGGCTGCGCATCGCGGCCGCCCTTCACTACCGGCTGCTCAAAGGGAAACGGCACGACATCTCGGCCCGGCTGAACGCGATCGCGAACAAAGGCGAGGCGCGCGCTTACGTTCAGCAGGTTGAAGCGCACCTGAAGCTGCGGCCTGGCCAATAGCGGGTGGAGCGCGTGGTCCCCACGCGCTCCGCCCGCGCAGCCAATCGTAACACGATTAAACCAATCAAATGGGAACCCAAGGGAACAGCCCGGAGACTGGAGCACTCTTCTGAGCATTATGACTAACAAGGAAATTGCCGAGAAACTCGCCTTCTATTGCCGCCACGGTAAGTGGGAAGACGCCCAAAAGGCTCTGTACTCCCAGGATGCGGTCAGCATCGAATTGCAGGCTTCCCCCGTCTTCGACCGCGAGACCAAGGGCTTGGACGCGATCATCGCCAAGGGGCATAAATTCAACGCGATGGTCGAAAAGTTGCATTCGATCAGCGTTTCCGAACCCCTGATCGCCGGCGACGCGATCGCGTTTGTGATCAAGATGGACGCGGAAATGAAGGGGCGCGGCCGGACGACGATGGAGGAGATTGCCGTTTATCAAGTGAAGGAAGGGAAGATCGTCTCCGAGCAGTTTCACCTGTGACGAGTCGGCTCGCGCTATTACTTTAGCCGTATTGTTCGCGAGCGGCCGTTCCGCTAGGCTGGGGTATGGCGCGCCTTACCCCTCCCGGAAATTCGCTTGTCGGTTTCGTTTCCGTCACCATCGCCCTGCTCTGGGCGCGGCCCGTGACGGCGGCCGATGTGGTCCTGTTCGACCGTGCGACGCCGGTGTCGGTCGTGGCGTATGCCGACGGACAGGTTCCGATCTCCAAGGCGGCCGATCTGCTCGCGCGTGATCTGACCGCCCTCTCGGGCGTGGCCCCGGCGGTCTTGCCGGCGCCGAATCCCAAATGGGGAACCAGGGTGATCATTGGCCGGAGCGATGCGCCGGCGATGGCGGCGCTGCTCAAGGCCAATGGAATCAGCGCCGCGCCTCTCGCCGGAGAATGGGAAGCGTACGGACGGGCGGTCGTGCCTGTGCCGGGGAATCCGAACGCCCGCGCGCTCGTGATCTTCGGTTCGGACACCCGGGGCACGATCTGGGGCGTCGTCGACCTGTCCCGCGAGATGGGGATTTCGCCGTGGGAGTGGTGGGCGGACGTGACGCCTCGGCGCGTCTCGAAAATCGCCGTCTCGGCCGATCTGATCTATTCGAAGCCGCCGACGGTCAAATATCGGGGCTTTTTCCTGAATGCCGGCCACAACGGCCTCGAGCCGTGGGCGGGCAAGGTTTACGCGCCAAGCGAACACCACCTGGGGCCCACGACGTACGCGCGCATCTACGAACTCATGTGGCGGCTCAAGGCGAACACGCTTTGGCCCTTCATGGGGGAATTCAACGACAACCCCGAGAATTACCGGACGGCGGCCGATTACGCGATCGTGCGGGGAAGTTCGCACGTCGAAATGCTGCTGCGCACGAACGGCCCCGAGTGGTCGGATGCGCGCGGGCCGTACAATTGGTTCACGAATCGCCAGGGCATGATCGACTATTGGAGCGAATCGATCCGGAAGTGGGGAAAGTTCGACAACCTCTACACCGTGGGGCTGCGCGACAAGGACGACTTTCCGATGCAGGGCGTGAAGACGCCGGCGGAAGTGGGCGACGCTTTGACGGACGTCATCGAAGCGCAGCGGAAAATTCTGGAGAGCAATATCGGCAAGCCCGCCGACCAGATCCCCCAGGTGCTGACACTCTACAAGGAAGTCCTGCCCGCCTACATGTCGGGCCGGCTGAAGCTGCCGGACGATGTGACCATGATCTGGCCCGACGATGATTTTGGCTATATCCGCCAGCTGGGCACCGCGCGGGAACAGCGGCGCAGCGGCGGCGCCGGCGTTTACTATCACTCGATTTTCTGGGGACCTCCCATGTCCTACCTCTGGATCGCGTCGAGCGATCCGTCGCTCATGTGGGAGGAAATGACCAAGGCCGCGCACTTCAATGCCCGGAATCTCTGGATCCTCAACGTGGGATCCATCAAGCCCTGCGAGTTCCTCACCCAGTTCTTCCTGGCCGTGGCCTTCGACGCGGACTCGTTCCACGATCCTTCCAGCGTCCAGGCTTACTTGCGCCGATGGGTTGAGGAGAGTTTTGGCCCGGCGGAGGCGGATGGCATCACCGCGATCCTATGGCGCTACTATAAACTCAGTTTCGATCGGAATCCGGAATTCATGTCCTGGACGCAGATTTTTCCGGAATCCTCCATCAAGCTGACGGAATTCAACCCGCTCGCCTATGGCGACGAGAACGCCCGGCGCGTTGCCGAATTCCAAAGCCTGATGGATGCGGCGGGCGCCATCGCCCAGCGCCTTCCGGCCGATCGACGGGCCGCGTTCTTCCAGCTCGTCCAATATCCGGTCGACATCGGCGGCGATCTTACGCTGCGCCAGCTCGATCTGGACAAGTCGGTCGCCTACGGCTTGCAGCATCGCGCGAGCGCCAACTCCTATTCGGCGAAAGCGCTGGCGGCCCACCGGGCGACGAAGAGCGATACGCGCTTTTACAACGAGGAACTGTCGGGCGGAAAATGGAGAGGCTGGATGAATTCGGCCCACCAGGACTTGCCGGTCTACGAAACCCCGCACGTTCCGACCTGGAGCTCGGGCGATCAGGTCCGCTGGGGCGTGCAGGTCGAGGGCGGCGAATACATCGACAGTCCGGGATGGTGGATGGCCAATCTGCCCCTGTTCCATCCGGAACTTCCCCGCCGTCGCTACATCGACGTGTTCGTGACCGCGCCGGTCGCCGCCACCTGGACGGCTCGGCCCAGCGTGCCGTGGATCAAGATCGACCGGGTTGCGGGCAGTTTTTCGCCGCACACCGGAGTCTTCGAGGACCGGATCGAGGTTTCCATCGATTGGTCCACCGCGCCGGCGGGACAATCGCTGCCTGAGCTAGGCGTGCTTCACGATCCGATTGGCGCGACCGGTGACGTCGTGGTGACCTGCTCGGCCGGCCCGCAAAAGTACGCCGTGCATCTGGTGATCGCGCCACGGAACCGGGTTCCGGCCGTATCCTTTATCGAAGCCGATCGCGTCGTTTCGATTTACGCCCGCCATGCCGACGCCCGCACGGGTAAGTGGGAGGTGCTGGACGGTCTGGCGCACTTCGGGGTGGGGGCCGACATTCGCACGCCGCTCGACCTGAAATCGGTGCGGTCGGACGATCCGGCCGCCGTGCTCGCGGCGCCGAGCCTCTCATACCGCTTTGCCACGACCACCGCGAACGATCAGGCCGTCTTGAAAGCGATCCTTTTGCCGACGTTTCCCATCACTTCGGAAAACGGCCTGCGGCTGGCCGTCTCCATCGACGGCGCCGCGCCCCAGGTCCTGAATCTGGACGCGCCCGAATACAGCGAAGCCTGGCGCCGGCATGCGCTCACCAATGAGGCGATCGGCGAAGTGGGAAACCTGCGCCTGGCGCCGGGCGCGCACACCTTGAGGGTGTACGCGCTCGATCCGGGGATGATCTTCGACCGCTTCGAAATCGCGTTTGCGGGCGCGCAGCCGGCCTACACGGCGATCCCGGAAACACGCATCCAAAAAACCGCCCCCGACCGGACGGCGCCTTGACGATCTCGCGGCGCTATTCGTGCTTGAACGCGGACGGCGCCAGGTTGGAAACGCTGCCCGGCGTCCAGCCCCGCGCCATCTCCACATCGGCCTGTGCCTTCGCCGTCAACTGGGGCAAGTCGATCACGCCCACCCGGCAATAGAGCAGAGGCTGCCGGTATTGGCGGCAGTACGCGGCGGCGTATTCGCGCCAGTCGTCGCGCGCCCGCTCCAGGTGCGCCACCGCGGACTGCTGTTGCTCGCGCTGCGACGTGGCGTCATAGAGCGCCAGTTCCGCCGCGCCATCGATCTTGTCCGCATAATAGCGCCCCAGCCACGCCATCGCCTCGATGTCGTCCAGCGTGTCCGCCAGTTCCCGATTCGACGCCGCCCGGCGGCAAAGCGTCGTCACGCCCGCCAGCGCGGCGCCGGCGTCGTGTCGCAATTGTGCGGATACCTCGAACGGCGTGCGCCCCTCGGTGGGCTGATGGGCCAGGCGGGCGCGCCGCCACGCGCGGATGCTCAAATCCCCGCCGTTCGGCATGCCGGTGCCGTTCATGAAGTCGCGCACCGAATAGAAGCCCTTGAACTTGGGATTGCTCGAGCAGGCTTCCGGCAGCCATTGGAAGTCCAGGGGCATCCAAATGAAGCGGTTAACGTTCGGGATGATCCGGGAAGCGGCCACCCAGGCTTGGTCGAGCGCAGGCTCCGACACCTCCGGAAACCGGCTCCCCACCTCGCGTTCGAACCAGGAATTCGGCAGGGTGGGGTCGTAGCTCAATCGCCCCCAGAGTTGGAAGCTCAGCCATTGCTTCTGCATCACCAAGGGCCGCGGCTGCGATCCGCGCCACGCCATCGCTTCCCGCCCCCAGCAATAGCCGTCCGGTCCCAGGTTGAAGCCGATCACCTTGTCCGGGCCGGGAATCGCCTGAACGAAAGCACGGACGTAGTCGGGGTCTCCCCAGCGGAAGCTGTAAATATCGTCGTCGCGCAGTTCGAGCCAGGTCCGGCAGGTGCGCGAAAGCTTCGGCAGCAGCGGTTGGATGTAGGGAGGATTCGGCACGCCGTACAGGTGGGCCACGGCATATTTGAAACTCACATCGAACGTGCTGGGATATTCGGCCCATTCGCTCCGAATGCTTCGCAGATCGGTTTCGTGCAGCCGGTGAATCAGGCGAAACGTCCGCGGCGGTTTCCCGCGCAATGCGTCCCGGATGCCTTCGCCATAGGTCCGCCACAACCACTGCTCCTTGGCGGGGCCCGGCAGATCGCCCAGGTTCTCTCCGGCGGTAATGCCGATTCCGGCGAGGAGCGGATAGGTCTTCACCGTTTCACGCACGCTGTCCCGAAAATACTGCGCCATGCGGCCGTTGGGATCCTGGCGCGTGATGCCATCTTTCCCCTCTTCGGAAAAGACGAAGGCGTTCCAGGTATACCAATATACCGCGATGCCGCGGTCGTGGGCCAGGCGCAGGACGTCGCGCCAAAACGCGATCTTTTCGTCGATCGACATTCGTCGAATGGTCTCCGCGCCGGCCAGCATCTCCGGCTTGAATTTGCCGATGCCGGTCAGCGGCAATCCGCCCTCAAACCAATGGCGCTGCCCGCGCAGCACGTCATTCAGCGCGACATCGGGAAATTCCGGGACTTTGACGATGCTCGGGAAGGGATTGAGGTTCCAAAGCGAAAGGGCGTTGAAGCGGTCGCGGGCCATTTCGTCGAAATACTCGCGCCAAAACCCGAGGCTCCATACTTCCGGAATGTTGGCCTGGGCCGAATCCGAATCGTCCGAATAGCTCGGCGTGCGCAGGTCGAGCGGAAGGTTGAATTTGATCCCCCGCTCCGCGATGTACGGCCGATGTTCGCCGAGGCGAAGCGAAGCGACCGAGCCCTGGTGCAGGGCGTCCGCCACGTCCAGCCCGCCGTACATGGCGCCGGTCGCGTCGGCTCCGACCACGCGGATCACGTTTCCGGTCCGTGCGATCTGATATGACTGCGCAGAACCGCTCGGCAGAATCTCCAGAGTGATGTCCCAGCGGTCAGCTGCGCCGGGTGCCGGCGCGGCGGTTTCAGCCGCCTGAGAAATCGCGTCCGCGGCGAACCGCAGCGGAGCGGGCGCATCAGTCGGCAGCCGCACCAGGACCGCGGCGTTCGCCGCCGCGAAACCACTGAACAACGCCGACCACAATCCGACCGCCCAACGGTGCAGGAGATAATTTCGGGTTTCGATCATGGGCCGCACCAGTGGAAGCCGGTGCGGGCCGGGAGTCGAATCGGTTCGAGGCGAGCGAAGCTTTAGCCGGGGTGGGCACCCCCGGCTACAGCAGATGGAATTCGCTGAATTTCCTGCGCTAGCGCTGCCGGAACTTGGGCAGAATGCGATTCCCCATCGCGAGCAGCAGCCCCGCGACCAGCGCGAGCACCCAGGTGGGCGTACCGTCCGGCACTTGGTTCGTGTTGTTGAACCCGACGGTCGGATTGTAGCTTTCGGTGAGCCAGTCGCCGGTCGCCTGATCGAAAGCGAAAACGGTCCAGCCAGAGACTGCGCCAGCGGTGTCTTCCGTGAGCGTGTACGACGGCGCCGCGCCTTCCGTGGCGCCCTCCATGAGATCCGATCCGCCGTTCCCTTCCTGCAGCTCGACCCCCGCGAATCCCGCGCCCCACGCGTTGCCGAACGGATCCTCGGTCACGGCCGAAACGCTCCAATCCGGATCGTTGTCGCTGAGCCCGAAACCGTCGACCGGATTCGCGAGCGACGAGTTGGTGAAAACCTCCATTTTGCTGATGTCACCCCCGAAATCCCCCGTGAATTTCAGCGTGACCGCGTTGAAGGCCGCCTGGGCGAGGTTGTTGATCAGTTGAACCGCCGGCAGTGCGACCGAGTCCATGTTTGTGATGCGGGTGACGGGCGCCTTGGCGCCCTTTTTGAACCCAGCTGCATACGGCGTATTGCCGCCCGTCACTTCGCCCTGCGCGTTGATCACCAGGGTGCCATAGAGGCGGTTGGCCGTGTAGGTCGGGTCATTGCCCGGGACGGGTGGAGCGCCTTTCTGCTGCCCCGCCGTGTATTGATTCGCATTGACCGCCGCCTGGTCGTTTCCGCCGTTGTGGTTGGCCGCATTGAGCGGAATCGCGTCGGGATCGGAGATTTGAATCGTATTCGCCCCCGCCGTGCCGGCGCCCGCCACTTGGTGGAATCCCCACCAGAAGCCGGTCGTGCCGGGGCCGTTGCCCGCGGTGTAGTTAAGCCGGATCGTCGTCGTGATGGCCGCGAGCTGCTGAAGTTGGCCGGGCTGGCCGGCCGGCAGATTGGAGCCGGCGCTGGTCAAACCCTGGTACACCTGAAAGGTCGTGCCGGTGACGTTCTTCCAGCCTCCGATCGTGGCCACCTGGACCTGGCCTCCTACTTTCACCTGATATTGCGTGTCGACCAGTCCGGCGAGTCCCAGGCTTCCCGCATCGACCTTCTGGGCTTTGAGATATGCCGGCAGTGAGTTGGCGGCGGACAGGGCGGGAATGACCGTATCGTCGGCGGTCTGGGCCCAGGTTTTCGCGCTGCTGAGGGCCTTCCCCGTTCCGGGATTCTTTTTCCCCGGCTTGCCGAACAGCCACGCATTCGAATTGTCGAAAAGCTGGACGCCAAAGGGGGCAAGTTGCTCCCACGGGTAGAGGGCGTCCATGTCCGCGACAAACGCGCAATAGCCTTTGTCCGGCGACCAGATCTTGTTTTTCGACGGGAGGTTGGAGACCGGCCCAGCGCGCTGCGGCGGCTTCGGCTTGACGGGCCCGTTGTCGCCTTGGTGCTGATAGAATGCCGGGATCAACTTCTGCACGACGTTGTCTCCGGCTTTCGCCCGTTGGCTGGTGGCGGCGATGAGGGTGATGAGGGCTGACAGCGCCGCAAGGGCGCGCGCGAACTGGGATGAGGATGAAGTGTGTGTGTTCATGGTGAGCAGGAGGTGTGTGACTCCCGCGCCATCCTCCCAGCATTCCCGATGCCCTCGCGGGCCGCGAAGGGACGGACCGGCGCTAGCTCCCGCCTCGCCAACGGATTGGGAGAATACGTAGCCCGATTTTGGCAATCTTGTAACCGTCAACAATACCGCTAAAACGTCAGGAATCATTACGCTCGGCCGGCGCGGCGATCGGGGATTCTCCCGTCGGCAGGTCAGGCGACACCCAATGGCTCGACCGGATCACCTTGAACGCATGTCCCCAGTCTCCGACGCCGTCTTGTCGTCGGTCGGGCTGCGATCGCGCGCGCTACGACTTGGTGAGTGCGGATTCGTCGATCGTCGCGAATCCGCTATGACCACTGGGGTCGGCCGACCGGGCGGCGATTCCGCTGAAGACTCCGTGGTATTCCGGAAACCGATGCTTAAAAAAATCGATGAGGCGATGGTTGCTCGCGTCCAACTCCTGCGGACTTTTTCCGGCCGGCTGGCGCTGAACGAGCAGAACGTACAGTTTTCCCGCTAGGGCGATGGGCCCGACCTGGATGACGTTGAAGGTGGTGCCGTTCCAATTCCACCGGAAAGGGGCCTTCCCGCTGATCTCGCTGGGCAGGTCGATTGCCGCTAAGTCCTTCGCGATCGCCTGCGCCAGGCCGAGCTGAAACGCGGGTCCGCGGTTGGCCACTTGAGCGGCGGCGGTCAAGAGCAAGGCGGCGTTGATTCGATGGCCGCCGGAGGCCTCTTCCCGGCCCCGGACCCACAGCGCTTCGGAATCCAATGCGCCCAGCGACGAAAGATTTATCCAGAAGCTGTGCACCTTCCATTGTTCCTTTTGGTGGATCAGCCACACGTCGAGCGTCCACTGATTGTTGCGCGCGTCCGCAGTGAGCAGAACATGGGCCTGTTCGGCGGCAGGGATGGCTTTCATGGAGACCCAGCCGTCTGCCCTTTTGAGGTCAACCGCGCAGAGCATTCGCCCGGGCGAACCGGCGTAACTGCGGACCAGGTAGGAGTGGGCGACTCGGGGATTGGTCGGATGCATCGTTCCAATGACGCTTTTTTCGATCGCCTCCAGTTGGCGGTCGTCGGCATCCTTTGAACGGCTGTCGTCCCAGAACTTCGAGAGAGCGACCACGTAGTTGGCGAGGAGATCCTGCGTAAAATTCAGCGCCGTGGCATCGATCTCGCGGCGCTCGCCCGCCGGAATGCGTTCGTCGTCGACGCAGGTGGCGACGAACGCTCCTTTCTTGCCGCAGCTCGCCAACCCTAAAATCGCCATTGCCGCCGCGGCCCAAAACCGAAACGCAGTCGGCAATCGAAATTGGAAGGGCCCCATCAGGCCCCAGCATCCTTATTTCTCGGGCGCAAAGGCAAGATAGCTATGCGGAAGAACGGTAACCTGGAAGTGAGACTTGGCCGGCCCCGCTTGCCGCTGGCGGAAGAAGGGCATGTTCGATTGGGGCGGCGTATAAGCCGGGATTACCTCTCCCGTGGCCAGATTGCGGAGCTTCGAAAACGTCCCGTCCACCGTCACGTGCATCGTCGTCTGTTTCCCGAGATAGGACTCGATGACGAACGCCCCGTTGTCGTAGGCGAAGAGCGAGACCTGGCTCGCGCCGTCGATCCGGACCGGGAAGTCTTTCATTACGGCGTCCTTGATCGCCGTTGTCACGCCGGTGGGCAGCGCATACAGGTTGCGGAAGTCATCCGGAATCGTCCACACGTAGAGCGTGCCCTGGCTGTATTTGTCCGAGAGGAGCACCGGATAGCCGAGCCCATTCTCCTGGCCGCTGACAAGGGCCCAGGCGTCGTTCGTCAGAAAGCGGACCTCGGGGAAAAGGATGCCGGGGCTGCCGGCGTCAACCGCGAGATCGTCTCGATCGGCGGAGCCAAAGCCGGCGGTGTACGCCTTGGCCGTGAACTTGTTTTCCGAAACGGACGTCTCGCAGATGTCCTGGATCCCGCGGTCCTGGAGCGCCCGGAGGAGCCCGGACGTGATCACGACGGAGCGGCCGTCGGTCAGCGAGTGTTTGATCTTGGCGACGATGTCCGGGTCGAACTTCGCCGCTTCCGTGAGAAGGATGACCTTGGCATCGGCCGGATATTCGGGCTTGAGGTCAATCGGAATGCCGATCATCCCCAGAAAATTGTGCAGGAAGTCCTCCCCCGTGGATTGATAGGGCTTGTAGCTCGCGATTCCGATCGGGTTGCCGAGCTTGCCGACCACGCCGTCGATCTGGCGCAGGGCCGTGCCCGCGACCGTCGCCCAGGTCGGCGCGGTCGCCGATCCATAGTCCAGTCCCAGGTAGTTCAGGGAGGTCGGCATGAACTGCCAGCCGTTCCGGTCTCCCGATTGGGAGCGCATGAGGATGTTGCTCCAACTGAAGAGCGTGATTTCCGGGGCCTTCGCGAGCATCGTATCCCAGAGCTGCTCGGCATACCGGTCGGCGTAGCGGGTTCCGTAGGGGTCGACCCATCCGCCGCCATTTCCGCCCGGCTTGATGTTGTCGTAGTAGCGGATGACCTGGTAGCTCTCGTATTGCTGGAGATATTGATCGGTGAAGACCGGGTCGCGGGTTTCGGTGCCCGTGTAAATGCCGTCAAACTGCTTCGGTCCCTTGTCGAGGTCGAAGCCGAGGCCCTGGAAGTGCTCGTACCAGTTTGGGTACTTGATCACGACCTTGATGTTGGGGTTCACGGCCTTGGCCGGCTTAATGATCAGATTCGCTCCGGCCTCGTCCATGAGCGCGAGCCGGAAATCCGTCCACGACCGGTTGCCTTTGGCCGCGATGTCGGAATCGGTCTTCGTATTGACGAAGAAGAAGTCGTCCAGGATGAACTCGTCGAAGTGGCGCGCGGCGAGTTCGGCGACCTTTTTCACGAAATCGCGATCCTGCGCGTTGGTGTAGCAGTAGGTGCGGAACGAGTCCCGCTCGTTGGCCGTAAATGCGCTTCCCGCCGCGACCTTGACGCCTCGTTGCGTGAAAAAAGCCTTCACCTGATCGAGCTGGGCGTCGTCAGCCAGAATCCCGTCGCGATGCACCTCGATGTAAACCTTGTCGACCTTGACCTGGCTGGAGATCGCGTCCCATTCGGACTGGAGCACCTGGGGATTGGAGAACCGATTCACGTCGCGCACCTGGATATAGACGGCGACGTCGAAGTTCTGGTAGTTGCCGGCCTGGGCCGCGGCGACGGCAAAGAGGCAGGCAAGGAGGCACAGGATTCGTTTCATAGGGGAATAGGGGGGCAGGCGGACACCGTGGGCGATTCCAGGGGCTGGTCAATCCACGCTGAGCCAATGTTTCCACTCCAATCCATCGTTCAACTCTCCGTTCATGCTTTCATAAGAACGGGAGCTCGCCCGGGGAGAGCGGCAAAGAATCGATTGCCCGGAAGGGCGGGTTGCGCTGACACTGTCCGGCGTGCAACGGCGAATTCCCGGGATCTCGCTCGTGGGGTGGATTATCCTGAGCGCAGCTTGGGCCTGGGCGGCGCCGCGGCCCGCGACGGCCCAGGTCGCCGCGGTCGATTTGCAGCCGGGCTTGGTTTTTGTCCGGGCCGGCGCGACGCATACGCTCAAAGCAAACATTCGCCCGGAGCGCTACCAGGCCCGCGACCTGCAATGGTCGTCGCAGGATCCGTCCGTCGCCCGGGTTGATGCCGGCGGGACCGTGACGGCGTTGCGCGCCGGCCGAACCTACCTCTTCGTGAAGGGCGGTGCCAACGACCAGGCGACCGATATGTGCCGCTTGATCGTCTATGATGACAGCAACTCGCTCCGGTTCAGCGGCAAGACGGCCACGGTCGATGCGACCGGCGAGCGCTTGGCCCTGAACCTGCCCCGCGATGATGTGGTGGCGCTCGTCTGCCGCCTGCGCAACGCCGGAGCGGCGGACGCTCGCGTCACCGTGCAGATGGATCACGGCGCGGAGCTGGCGTTGACCGCGCCCGCGGGGAACCGGCCCACGGACGTCTCGCCGAATTTCCGGTACGATTTTGCCGGAGCGTACCGTTTTGGTCTCACGGCCGGGAATCATACCGTGCACTTGAGCGTTCCGCCGGGGGTCAGCGTTGACGAGGTGCGGCTGGTCGGCGAGACGGGCGAGCACGACCGGTTCGCGAGCCACCTGAGCGCCGTCATGGGGAAGCGGCGTTGGTACCGGATCTTTTTGCCGCCGGACTACGACGCCACGCGCGACCGGTTGCCGGTGCTCTATTACCTCCATGGCTGGGGCGGCCGCGTGTTCAAGGAAGGCGTACCCGGATCTCACATGGATCTGGGCGAACTCGCCCGGCGCGTCGCGCGCGACCGGGTGATCGTCGTCGTGACTGACGGCCAAGTCCACTGGGACGCGGGCGAGGATATCACGCGCTATGCGCCCTACAACCTGTTCCTGCCGCACGACTCGCCGGTGCTATGGGAGGATTATTTCGCGGAACTGGTCCGTCAGATCGATGCGACCTACCGTACGATTCCCAATCGGTCGGGCCGGGCGCTGCTCGGTTTCAGCATGGGCGGGCAGATGGCGTATCGCATCGGCGAACGATTCCCCGACCTGCTGGCCTCGATCAATCCCTGCTGCGGTTCGAACGAGGGTTTTTACGGCGCCGCCGCCGACCTGACCTATGTGCGGGTCTCCGACTATCTGGAGAACCTGCGAGGCGTGCGGCTGCGCATTCACGACACGCAGTCGGATTATCTTGAACCGGGAAACGCGCGGGTCTGGCAGGCGGTGCAGAGGGAAGAGCTTCCCCATTCGGCCTGGGCGCTCTTTCCCGGAGTGCATGCGATCGATCCGGCCGGCGGCACGGCGGCATTCGATCAGGCCTTCGACTGGGCGGTCGATGCTTTCCGGCATCCGCTGGCCCCGCCATCCCGGTGGAACGCCCTGGAATTCATCCCGCGTTTCGAGGTTTGGGATTACCAGGTAAGCAGCGACGGTGTCGGCCCCGGGCTGACTGAACTGCACGGCGTCACGCGCGGGGGATTTCGAGTGGCGACGCTGTCCGCGCTCCCGGACGGAGGGCCTCGATCGGAAGCCCGGGTAACGGTCGTGACGGCGCCGGCGTACCGGCCGGACACCGACTACGAGGTTGCGGATTTCGACGAAACCCAAGGAACGCTCGCGCAGCGGACTGAGCGCAGCGACGGGTCCGGCCGCCTGCATCTGACGTTCGACGGAAGGGTGCATCAAGTCGGCCTGCATCGCGCCGGCGATCCGGCCGAGGTCGTGGCGCTTGGCGGCCTGGCGGGCCTGCGCCCATTCCTGCCAGTCGGTGAGGAAACGACGATTCAGATCAAGCTCTACAACCGGGGAGCGAGCGCCGCGCACGGCCTGCGCGGTTTCGTGTCGTCGCCGGAACCCGGTGTGGAAATCGGGCACGCGGATTTTGCAATCGACGCCCTCGCTCCCGGCGAGGTGGCGACCCTGTCTGTGCCGGTCATCGCGCGCGTCGAGCCGCCGCGATACGCCGCGCCCTTCGCCCTGCGTTTGGACGTGACGGTTCGCGCTGATTCCGGAGAGCGCTGGCGCGACGAAATCAATGTGGTTCCGCGGTTCGAGGCGCCTTCGGTGGATGCTGTCCTGGAACCCCAGGGCGGGAACTGGGTGCTCAAGGTGGGCGGCCGCCCCCAGCGAGTCTTCAGCGACGATCCCGCCCTGCTAAAAGTCGCGGATGTGCCCTTGATTCAATCGGACAATCCGGAGGACGCGGGGATGTATTCTCTGATCCGCTTCGCCCCCGGCACTCCGCCTGGGCACGTCGCGCGTTGCCTGGTCCGGACCGAAACCGTGATCGCGAAGGAATGCGCGGTGGCGGTGAAATGGGGCCGGGCCGACGTCAGCTGCCCCTGACGCGTGCCAAGTCGCTCTTGACGGACCCGCAATAGGTGTCTCAACGTGACACATGAAGACGATCACGATTCGCGAGCTGCATGCCGCCACCGGCGCGTGGGTGCGCCGCTCGGCCGCATTGGGCGAGATTCGAGTCTCGGAGCGAGGCAAGGTGATCGCGCGGCTTTTGCCCATGACCTCGGTTTCGGACCGGCCCTATTTCGCCCGGCGCAAGGTAAATCCTGCTTTTCGGGCGATCCAAGGCGCATTGAAGGGCGGCCGCGATTCGACGTCGGGGATCTCTGAAGAGCGCGATGCCCCAATTTCGTGATCTATTTGGATACCAGCTACCTGGTTCGTCTGTATTTTGACGACCTGGGATTTGAGGCGGTTCGATCCTTGGCCGCGTCGGATCATGTGGCCTGCGCCTGGCACGGTCAGGCGGAGACGATGGCGGCCTTTCATCGCAAACTCCGCAAAAAGGCGATCCGCTCCACCCAGTATCGGGCGTTGCTTGGACAGTTTGCCACCGATCAGAAGGCGGGTGGCATCACCTGGTTGCCGGCAGGCCCGGAAGTTCTGGAGCGGATCGCCGAAGCCTACGCGGATTTGCCCGCGGCGGTTTTCCTCCGTGCAGCGGATGCCCTCCATCTGGCCACGGCTGCCTTGCATGGCTACGATTCAATCTATTCCAATGACACGCATTTGCTGGCGGCTGCTTCGCAATTCGGCCTAAGCGCAAAAAATGTCATTTCCTCGCGATGACTTCCATCCACTGCCATGTTTGAGGAAGCCGCACTGGGCTTGTTGCTGGACAAGGGCAAGGAACTGCTCGCGCCCATTTTTGCCGACATCAAGACGTTTGCCGCGGCGAAGGCGGCCCTGCGCGAAAAGTATGAACGGATCGTCGAACCCGCCGATTACGATTTTGTCGCGGCCTGGTTCCAGCTCGGCTCGGAGCAGATCGTCGAAATGCTGGCGGAGCACGAATTGCGGACGCCCGATTCGCTGCGCCGCCGGTTGAAAGAGCGGATGGTGCGCTCGGCGCAACGGTGGACGGACAATCGTCCCGAAACGCGGGTGATCGAGAGCATGGCGGCGGATTTCGCTGACTTCTACGTCTCGCACTTGGCGCGCACGGACGTGCTGTTCAACGTCATCGCCCAAACCAAGTACTCCGAGGAGATTCTGCGCCAGCTGGCGAAGCTCGACGCCGCCGCGCAGAAGCCGGGCGCGGACATCATCGCCAACACGATCGACTTTCTCTTCGCCATCGATCTTCCGGTGGAGATCCTGCGCCGGCAGCCGAATTGCTGCCATCTCGTCTTCTTCGATGTCGGAGCCCGGCTGACGCAAAAGGTCTTGGTTTCCCTGCACAACGCGCCCTGGGAGCCGGGCGAAGTGCTGCGCGCACGGGAAATGGCCGAGCAGGATCCCGCGGTCGGACAGCGCTTCCTGGTGCTCGCGGCGCTGCCCGAGAAGCTCGACGATATCCGGCTGATGGCGGGAAGCCTGACGGTCATTTCGCAGGCCGATTTTCTCGAACTGCTGTCCTCCAGCCGGCCGGCCGATCACATTCCGTTGTTCGCCGGCGAATACATGACCGATCGGCTGCAGCGCCAATACAACGTTCGCGACACCTTCATCGAGCCCGACGCCGTGGGGGTCATTCTCGGCGCGGAAATCGTCAACCGATATTTTTCGGACCAGCGGCCGGCGTTCGTCCATCTGGACGAATTTCTGCGATCCCCGAAAGACTTGCTTTTCGTCATCGGCAATTATGGGTCGGGCAAAAGCGCCTTTTGCACGGCAATTTTGGGTCGGATCAAGAGCCATGTTCCGGTGCTCGTGCCGATGCGCGAGCTGCGGGGCCCCGAAGACATTCCCCGGGCCATCGCCAAGGCGCAAAACCTTGCCCGCCGTCTGGGAGGGACGGAATTGAGTCCGCTGATCATCCTGGACGGCATCGACGAGCTGCCGAACGCGATGGGGATCAATGAGCGAAAGGAGAATTTCCACCTGCTCTATCGCTCGGCGAGCCCGGCATTCAAGCTGATCGTGACCGTGCGCAGCTCATATCTGCACGGCATGAACGAATTCTGGCAGTTCTTCCAGATGGCATCGGACAGCCGGTTGTGGAATCAGATGGCGGGCGCGATCGCGCCGAATTCGACCCGGACGAAAATTGCCGGGATCATGCTGACCGAGTTCAACACGGAGGCGGTGGTCCGCTACGTTCACCTGGCGCTGGGTTCGCAGGCGAAGGAAAAGGAGCAGGCTTTTTTTGACTCGATCGATGTGATTGAGGATCTGGGGCAAATCCGGCGGCTCCTTCGGACCCCGCTCTATCTATACATCATGATCCATTTGCGGCCCTGGCTTGATCCTCAGATCAATTGCCTGGGCGACCTGGTGGATATTTTCATTCGGTTTTGGCTCGCGCGGGACACGGAGAAAGGGCGATCCCGCTGGCTGCTGTCGGAACGGGACCGGCTGGCGTTCGCGCAATACCTGGCGCGAAAGCTGCACGAGCGGGGCGACAAGCAGATGGGGGGGCCGGACTTCGAAAGAATCGCCCGCGAGTATTTGAACCACGTGGCGGATGCGGACGAGCGGGAACGCATGATTCTCGACCTTCGAACGACCGGAATCTTTGCGTGTGTGGGAGAAATGGTGACGTTTGCCGCCCCATTGTTTCACGACTACCTGGTGGCGGAGCAGCTCCGGGTGGGAACGTCAATCAAACGCCTTCCCACGCTGGATCAGTGCAAGCTGTTGCTCGGCCGGCTGGAATCCGGCCGGCCATTCAGGTTTGGAGGGGTGGTCGAGGAGTCGCCCGGATTTCATTGCGAGAGCCTGCTCGACACCACCGAAAACCGGTCGGCGTTGCGCTCGGCCGGAATTGAGGTTGGGCGGCCGACCATGGGCGCCCTCGCGCTGGCACGGCGGCGCTACGTGTTTGATTCGGTGGAAGGTGATCGGGCCGTCTGGAAAACCGTCGACGGAGACCGCTTTTTGCTCTTCCGCGCGTTGCTGACCTTTCGGATCGGGCAGGGCGTCACGACGGGAACGGGCGCCGTTACGTTTACGGTCATCAACCGGCTTGGCCTGCATTCCCGGCCGGCGGGATTTTTGTGCCGGGCGTTTTCGGAACTGATCAAACGCAAAGGCGAAGGCTGCCGCATCGGCTTCACGCGAGACGACGAGTCGGTGGGATGCAGCATCATGAGCCTGTTGATGCTGGCGGCCGGCCGTGGGGCGGAAATTCGCATCGATTTCGAGGGCTGCAGCCAAGACGAGGTGGAGCAGGCGCTGGAGGAGGCCGGCGCCCACCGCGCGAACATCGAGGCGGAAAATCTGACCGCCGGAAAATGGCTGTTTCACGGCTGGGACGGACGCGACCACGAGCAGCTGGCGAGGATCGCCAAGAAGGCAGGCCCAACGAAGTCCTGACCCCTCCGCGGGTGGAGCGCATGGTCCCCCTGCGCTTAAACCGCCTTCCGCGTTTGGCAGGGTCTGCATGCAGGATTGCCCCGGAGTTGGGAATCGCCCCGATTGCGGAAATCCCCGGCGCGAGGCATGCTGGCAAGATGGTAGGGAAAAACATTTTGGAAACGGCCGCGATTGAAGCGCGCGCCCTCGTCCGGCGGTTGATTGATTAATTCTTCACGGCCGGAACCGGCGCGAAGAAAGCGATCGGGCCATTCGACTGGGCCGATTTGGCGACCATCGGTTGCTTTGCTCTGATTTTCCTCGTGCTGCACGCCGTCGCGGCGGGAATCATTCGGCGCAAAAAAAGGCAGGCCCGTCGAACTCCGGGAGCCCATCCTTCGCGATCCGCAATCTTCGACGCCATCGATCGGCCCGCCTATCTTCTGATCTGGATCTTTGGCGCCTACCTGGCCTTCGCGCCTCTGCTGCTTAAAGTTCACGCGGGCCCGACGGCCGATTTCGCCCGGGCGGCTCTGGCCAAGCTTTTCGACGCCGGAATCTTCGCCACCGTTTTTTGGCTGTGCCTGCGAACCGCCCGCGTGGCGGACTTGGCGCTGGAGCACTGGGCCGCTCGATCCCCCGGCATTTTGGAGGAGTTTTTCGGCCCCCTCCTCGGGGAGGCTCTCGAAGCGTTGGTGCCGGTGGTGGGAGTTCTCCTGGC
Source organism: Opitutaceae bacterium (assembly GCA_036502225.1). Taxonomy (GTDB): domain Bacteria; phylum Verrucomicrobiota; class Verrucomicrobiia; order Opitutales; family Opitutaceae; genus Palsa-1447. The sequence goes on along the minus strand of DASXYY010000028.1, from coordinate 47,367 downwards.
CCTGCCGTTGCTCGGTTTGCCGCCGGCGTATCACGATCTTTTGGCGAAGGCCACGAGCCTCATGATTATCGGCGCCGTTTCGTGGTTTCTTTTTCGCTCAATCGCTTCCGGCCGCGATCTGGTCCTCGCGCGCTACAACATTGCGTTGGCGGACAACCTCCGGGCGCGAGTGGTGCACACGCAGGTGCGGGTCATCACGAAGAGTCTCTATGTCGGCATTGGCGTCCTCACGATCGGCTGCGCGCTGATGGAGTTCAGCGAGGTGCGGCACGTGGGCGCGAGCCTGCTGGCCTCGGCCGGCATTCTCGGGGTGGTGGGGGGGCTGGCCGCGCAGAGCACCTTGACGAACCTGTTTGCGGGCTTCCAACTGGCGATGGCGCAGCCGATTCGACTCGACGACGTCGTGGTGGTCGAGGGCGCTTGGGGACGGATTGAGGAGATTACGCTGACTTACGTCATCGTCCACGTGTGGGACGACACTCGATTGGTCGTGCCGCTCAGCTATTTCATCACCAAGCCGTTTCAGAACTGGACTCGAACCTCCTCAAACATCATGGGGCAGGTTCATTTCTGGACCGATTACACCTTATCGGTCGACGAGCTGAGGCCCGTTGTGGAGCGCATCGTGACCGCCTGCCCCCTATGGGATCGGCGGTTTTGGAATCTGCAGGTCGTGGAAGCCGATCAGACCGCGATGCAATTGCGAATCCTGGCCACGGCATCCGATTCCAGCCGGGCCTGGGATCTGCGGTGCAAAATTCGCGAGGAGGTACTCGCGTATCTGCAAAAGCGATCTCCCGCCCCCCTTCCGCGGGTGCGCGCGGAGATCGCTCGCGCGGTCGGCGGGGCCGGAAATGCCGCGGCGCACGATTCGTCGGCGCCCTGCTCAGAAAAACCGTGACGAGCGCGATTGACGAAACCGGCCACCGGGCATCGTGTTGGGCGCTCCTCATGACTCGACTAAATCCAGGCTTTTCCGATAATGATCCAACGCGAGGCAATCGCGTCCTGAGAAACTGGAAGCGGTTTTTCGTCGGTGCCGCCTTGTTCAATTTCGCCATGGGCGGCCCGATCTTTTTCTTTCGCGACTGGAGCTATGGGCTGGCGTATGGGGCCGGGCCCGAGGCCGCGACCCGCTTCTGGGGCGATTTCGGTTACGCGGTGCTCCTCATTGGCGTGGGTTATCTGATGATCGCCCGAGATCCCCGTCGGAACCGGGATATCGTCTGGCTGGGAATACTGGCGAAGGCATTCGACGTCGTTGCACTTACCTGGCGCTGGCACGAGGGCATCGCCCGGCCGACTGTATTGATTCCTGCCGCGATCGACGGCGCGTTTGGAATCGGCTTTGTCGTCTTCCTGCGCGCCCTGGCGTCCGAGGCTGGATTGACAGGTCGCTGACAACTCGCTCTGATGCAGCGCCATGGGCCTGCCGGCCGCCGTCGGGGACGACACGCTGGCGATCGACGGCTCCGTTATCTTTTGATTGGCGGGGACGTATCGTTGTCGGCGTAGTCGGGCAGTTCGATCTTGTCGACCAGGCCCCGGCCCATCGCGAACTTGGCGATCCAAGGAATGGACATGGCATTCATTATCCGGTCCCGCAAAAACAAGCTCAGCGCTGACCGCGGTACGAAGGCGCCGGCAAAGCGGAGGGCCGCCCTTTGCTTGCTCGCCACGAAAGGGCCAAACCGCGCTTCATAGCGCTCGAATGCGCGGGTGTAGTCGCCCCCGGCGGCATGCAGCTCGCCGGCTAGGAGGTAGGCGGCCACCATCGCCAACGCCGCGCCCTGGCCGGCCAGAAATGAAACGCAACTGGCTGCGTCCCCGACCAACGCGACTCGCCCGCGGTGCCAGCAACCCGGACTCGTTCCCATTTGAATTTGGCTAACTCGGTCGAAATAGAGCTCGGTCGTCCGGTCGAGAGCTTCAAGGATGCGGGGGCATTCCCATTCGCCAGATGCGAATCGCTCGTGCAAGAGGTCCTTTTGTGCCGACAGTTCCTGCGGAATCGCGGGATTCTCGGGATCGTCCGCGAAGACAAAAAGGAAGAGCGTCCGATCTTCTCGCATCGCGAACCGAGCCACTTGCCATCCCACGTCGGTGTGAAGGACGTAGGCTAGCTCGTCCCGTGGGCGATAGCCGTCGGTCTCGAAAGCCGCCACCAGATAACCCAGATGACGCTCGAACTTGAGCTCCGGCCCGAAGGCGAGTGTCCGCACGCCCGAATGGAGGCCGTCGGCGCCGATAACCAGATCGAAGTTGCGGACATAACCTGAATGAAAACTGGCTCGCACGTGACCGTCCGCTTCTTCGATTTTCGTTATGCTGTCGCCGAAGCGGGTCTCGATTTTGCCGGTGATGCGATCGAAGATCAGGGACGAGAGTTCGCTCCGGGGAACGGTGACGAAACGGCCTCCCAGTGCCCGTGCCACGGACGAAGTGGGAAAACTCGCGCGACGGCGTCCGCTCCGGTCCACCGAACGCACTTCCTGAATATTATAGCCGCGACGATCCAGCTCCGAAGTCAGACCCATCTTTTCTGCGATATCGAATCCCGCCCCCCAAAAGTCGATGGCGTAGCCGCCTGTCCGCACGCCGGGCGCTCGCTCGACGAGCGTCGGTCGGTGCCCGTACCGCTCCAGCCAGAAGGCTAGTGTCGGCCCGGCGATTCCAGCACCGGAAATCAGGACATTCATATCGAGAGGAAATATCGCCGCTCCGGCGACGACTCCATTTTCTTTTGATTCGGCAGCAAGTGTCCTTTGGGCGCCGAATCGCTTCAAATCCAACTTGGCTCTCTGGTTAGCGGGCCCCCGGAGCTGCCGGTATTTGGGGTTCCGGCCGGCTCGATCAGGAGCATCTCGCATTCCTCGTCTGCGGCCGGCTTGTGTTCCACCCCGCGCGGGACGATGAAGAGAAGGCCGCGGTGGACGAAGAAGAGTTCGTCGGTTTCGGGGTGCGAGTGCCAGACAAACTCCCCTTCGATCTTCACCGCCTTCACCTAAAGGTCGTTCAGCTGGCCGATGATCTTCGGCGACCAGTGGTCGGAGAACATTCCAAAAGTTTCGTCGAGGTTGACTGCCATAAAATCAGCTTCGGGCGAGAACCGGCCGCCTGGTCCAGGCCGGCGGGCCGATAGAGCAGATGCTCCGGGAGTCGTTCGCGGAGAGCGGGGGAAAGACGTTGTTTTTTCCAACCCGCCGAAAGGCGAAGCGTCGGTCGCCGTTCAATCCGTGCCACCCCAAATGCGCCGATCCCATCGTCGTCCCGGCTGCGGATTTGACCGGATAGCCCATGATTTCGTGGACGTGTCCGATGGGCGCACGAGGAGCGACTGTGGCGAACATCCGAATGTGGTCACGAAAAGATCAACACATGGAGATATGATGATGGGAAGATTTGACGCTTCAGGATGGGACATATCCTAGGTTGGGATTTGGAGTAGTTTGTCGAATATCTTTACGAAATGGCATAAGGGCCCGGCACCGACCTAGGAGTGATATTCTGTAAGAGCCTAATGACCACCAGATAGAAACATCAAACGGACAGCGGCACGCCGCGTGCTCTGTGCACCCGTAATTCATGAACATCCGTCCCAACCTTGCTTTTCCAATTGCCGGCCTGGCTCTAGCACTTCTGCCGCTGGCCCACGCCAACCAAACGATCAGCCAAACGTCGTCCGACGACATGGATGAACTCCAATTTTTCCAGCCGATGGGCCAGTCGTTCACGGCTGAAGGCGCCTTTCTCACCGACTTTCAATTCTATATCGGACCGGCCAACCAAAACTGGCCGGTGACGTCTTTGAGCATGGAGATTCTGGATGGAAACGGTCTCGGTGGTTCCGTCCTGGATTCGCAGACCTTCAGCCCGGGCGGCGGGTACCAGTGGCTCGATTGGAGTCTCAAGTTGGCCGTCACGTCGGGGAATCAATATACCGCCGTCATCACGAATTCGGGCAGCCCGTATTGGGGCATCGACGGCTACGATGGTGACGCGTATTCGGGTGGACAGGCATATGTGAACAACTACCCCCAATACAATACCATTGGCGATTTCACGTTCCAGGCGACGTTCGCGAGCGCCGCGCCCGACGCCGCGTCCACGCTCGGACTCCTCGGCGCTGGCCTTGGGGTGCTGTTCCTGGCCGGATCGCGCAAGCGGGTTAGTTCGTAAGGCGCAGCCCATTCACGTCCAAAGGCCCGTCGATCAGATGGGCCTTTTTGCTGATGGCGGCCGTGACCTGGGTTATAAACCGCCGGCGGTCAGTGCGCGTCCACGGGTTTGTCCGGCCCCGCGCGCGTGGCATTCCAGTCGAGCGTGACCCCCTTGCCGCCATCGTGGCCGGGCGCTTCGATCATGCCCGTGATCGTGTCACCCTGGAGTTTTCCGTGATACTTCACGACGTACTCGTTTCCATTCACGTTTCGCACCACGTCAAACGCAAGGGCGTCGTCGTGCAGCGATGCGTTTCTGATCGCCGTGTCGCCAAACTGATTTGAATAGGAACCGCTCAGTTTGCCGTCTTTCGATTCAAGTTTCAGCGTGGTGGCAAAATCGCCGTACTGCGAGTGGGTGGTCCACTTCCACGTTCCGGTCGGATCGCCCGCGAAGGCAGCGGCGGCGAACGCGCAGAGGGCAAAGAACGAGAAAACGATGCGAAGCGCTGGTTTCATAGGCGGATCCTGTCCGGGCGAGGTCGCCGTGGAAAGTCTTACGCGGCGCCGAATCGGCGAATATTTTCTTCCTGGGTAATCCGCATGGACGCCAAAAGGCCCGTCGCGAGGACGGGCCTTTCTTCTGTCGCTGGCGGCGATGCCGCCATCCTCGAGGAGGCTAGATCGCGATGCTGCTGCTCGTCCGCCGCCGGGCGACGATCGCCAGGGCGAGCAAGCCTCCGACGAGGAGCGCCGCGCTGGAGGCGCTCTCCGGCACCGTCGTCAGGGTGCCGAACAGTCCATGGGACTCCACCTGGTCGGGACCGGGAATGCCCGCGGTGAAATACAGCGTGTTCAAGGGGCCCGAGCCCGAGCCATTGCCGAAGTCCAGGCCCCAGAGCCCTTGGATCGCGAGCGGATTGCCATGGGTGTCATCGAGTGTGCCATCGAACGCGCCCGTCATGGGATTGAAAGCGTTGATCTCGCCATTGCCGAAGTTTCCCACGAGCAGGTCGTTGCTGAAATCGCCAAAATCACTCGGCGCCACGGCCAGGCCCCAGGGCGAGTCGAGCGGCCCATTTGAAACCAGGCGTCTGAGGAAAGTGCCGTCGGACGAGAAAACGTCGATGTAGCCGTTGCCGAGTCCGCCCACGTCATCGTGCTTGGCCGCGTCCTGCAGGGCGTAGGTGACGTACAGGTCGCCGTTGATGTTGGCGATGTTGAAAGGAGCATAACCGGCCGGCAGGGTCGGATCGGAGAAGCTTCCTGCCAGCGTGGTGGCGCCAAAGCTCGTGTTGAACACGTCAACGGTCCCCTGGCGGAAATCCGTCGCGTAGAGGTAGGTGTTGCCGCCGCTGCTGCCGAGCGTCAGGCCCTTGAAGACCGAATTCGGGAATTGGTTCACCGTTAGCGCGGCCGTGGTACCGCCACTCCAACCCGCGATCGTGCCGTCCTCCGTGTCGAAGATAAAGTGGTCGCCGCCAAAACCGGAGCTGCCGTTGAATACGATGCCGGTCGGGGGGGCGGGCACGGTTCCGCCGGGCGCCGGTTGAATGGTGACGGTCAGCCCGAGCTTCGCGCCGGCGCCGGTGTACAGCGTGCTGACTCCGGAGCCGTTATCGGCAATCCACCAGGGCGAGGTGCCGCTCGCCACGAGGCCCCAGGGGTTGACCAGGGATGGATCGGTGGCAGCGGCCACTCCGGGAAGATCCGACACGAGGTTGGTTTGACCGTAGGTGTCGGGGAGGCTGCCAAACGCCTGTCCCGCTCCACCCAGCGCCAGCGCAAAGGCCGTCGCGAAAAGACTACTCCGTTGTAATGAGTGTGTGTTCATAAACATGCGGGGAGGAGCGTTTTCCCATCGCAGGCTCCGTTGAACGTCAGAGAGGTAACAGCGTTGTTACCTTAAAGGAGCCCGCCGAAACGACGAAACCCCCACGACTCTCATAGCCAGCAATATAGAAAACATAACGGCGGCGTATTGCGCCCATCAGGCCGGGGCCCGATAGGCGGAACCGGCCAAAGCCGAGCCCCTGGGCGAGCTCCGGAGATTCGTTTTTCCTGGGCTCAGAGCGTGGAGCGCAGGGTCCCCCTGCGCTTGAACCTCCGTCCGCAGTTCGCGCCGACTGGGTAGTGGATGCGTCGATACGACCGCCTTGGCTCAGAACGAATTGCCGCGCGGGCGCGCTCCGTCCGGATAGGGAGTTGAAGGGGCGGAATGGGAGGAGCGCGGCGCGGCGCCGTCGTGCCAGGTCATGGTGGGGTAGGCCAGCTGCACTTCGGGATGGGCCTGCAATTCGATGAGAATGCGCTGGCTCAGCTCGGCGCGCGCCTGCGGAAATTTCCGGTAGTGAGCCACGTAAAACAGGCCGAACACCACGCCGTTTTCGGCGACGGAGGTGTAGACCTTGGGTTCGTACACGGCATCCTCCACGCCGTAGCGCCGCTGCATGGTCGCGGCGGCCTGCCGGGCCTCGCTCATCGCCTCGCGGGTTTGCTCCTTCAACACCCGTTCGAACAGGCTCCGCGCCAGTTCGAGCGGAGTCGCATAGGTGATGGTGACGTCGAGCTTGCCCCAGACGAACGGGTGGCCGTGGGAGTAGTTGAAGATCTTGGTCTTAAAAATGACATTGTTGGGCACGAGAATGGTTCGGCCCGTCGGCTCGTCCACCCCGAGCCAGCCCCCCACTTCGAGCATGATTGTCCGGACCAGCTGGATGTCGATGACGTCGCCGCGGGTGCCGTCGATCTCCAGCCGGTCGCCGATCCGGAATTTTCCCCCGCTCATGATGACCATCCAGCCGCAGACCGACGTGCACACGTCCTGGAGCGAGATGACGAGCGCCGCGCTGACGATCCCCAACGTGGCCGCGACCATCGAGAGATCCTCGAACAGGAACCCCGCCACGACGACGACGGCCAGGGCAATCAAGAGGTAGCGGACGAGGCGGCGCGACAGGAACAGGGTTTCGCGTTCATAGAAGATCGGCAAAACGAGAAAGCTGATCGCCAAACCCAAGACGAGCAGTCCGGCCAGCGCCAGGGCCGGCCACCGCAGGCGCAGCAGATAGGCGTCCTTTAGCGAGGTGAACTGCTCCTGCTGCACGGACGACCACAAGTCGTTCAGCTCCTGGCGGGCGGCGACCGCCACGCGGGTCCGTTTGATGGCATCCACCTGCGTGCTGGCAAACGGGATACGCACGAGGAGCGACTCCTTTTGGATGCGTTCCGAATCCATGAATCGCTGCACGGCCGGATCGCGATGGAAAAATCCGGTCTGGGTCTCCAGCGCCGCCAATTCCTCGTCGAACTTCGCGAGCTTCTGGCGATCGAGCTCGAGTTTCTGCTGCGCGAGTTTGAGTTCCTGCTCCAGGGTGGCGGCGTCGGCGCTCACCCGGCTGCCGGCCTTCTGCTGATGGCGCACCCGCTCGTAGCTCTCGAAGAGCACCCGCAAATTGGGCCGGGACCCCGCGTCGATCGACTTGAGCTCGGCGCGCATCCGGTCGGCGTCCTGCGCCAGGTCGCCCTCCGCCTCCGCGGCCTCGCTCTGCAGCGCCAAAGCCCGGAGATGTTCATTGGCGGTGTAGATTTCCTCCTCGAGCTGCGAGGCGAGCCGGGTATCGGGGGCGCTCTCGGAGCGCAACGCCGCAAGCTGCGACTCCAGCGCGTCGCGCGACTGGGAAACCTGCAGCCGCTGCGACGAAAGGTCGCGGGTCTGCGCTTCCGCCGCGGCTTGTGATTGGTCCAAAAGGCGGAGCCGGTCCCGCAGGGTCGCCAGGGGGCTTTGCGTGCTCGCCTGTTCAAGTTCGCGCTCGCGACGCGCAATCGCCTGACCTTGCTGGAGCACGCCGATTTCCTGCTGCATTCGTTGCAGCTTGCCCTGCAGGCTGGCCTTCGTGTCTGCGTTTTGGGCGGCGGCGATCACCCGGCCCAGGGCCTGGATCTGGCCTTGGAGGGCGGCGATGCGCTCGTCCTCATTTTGAGCGCGGACGAGGGAAGCCGACAGCATCGCCAGGGCGATGAATGCGGCCCGAGTCAGCCCAGGTCTGGACAACCACCGGCTCATCCCGCCACCGTCGCAAAGCCGTCGAGATGCGACAAGCGCAATTTGACCAAGAACTAATCGGATTGCGCGGGTAGGTATAGGTGAAGACGCTGGCCGCGCCCTATGAAGCGATTACTTTGCGCCGCGAGTGCGATGCTTGTCCTGACCGCCGCGCGCCTCCTTGCCCAGCCGGCCGTTTCAAGCGACGAGCAGGCGATCTGGAGTCTCGAACGGCACTGGATCGACGCGGAGCGCCAGGGAGACTCTGCCGCGTTCGAGCACCTTCTGGCCAAAGATTACAGCAGCCTGCAGCCGGACGGCCATATCGATCGCCGCGCGGACGACATCCGCGAATACTGCGGTGGCCCGCTCAAGCTGACGCGCCTGGACGAGCACGAGGTGTCGCTGCGCCGGTACGGCGACAGCGCGGTTGTGACCGGCCGAGCTGCGCTCGAGGGCACCGACCACGGCCGAAGCTTCGCCGGAATATACGCCTTCAGCGATTTCCTCGTGAAACGGAACGGAGCGTGGATCGCCGTCGCCGAAGATGTCGCCCAAGTGGCTTCGACGGCGCGTTATGACATCGTGCCGCTCTGGCGGGACGGCGGCGACTGGCTGGAGCGCCACCGGCGCTTTGTCGAACAGGCCCGGCAGGAACCAGGCACCGACCTGCTTTTCGTCGGAGACTCGATCACGGACTTTTGGCGCAACCGCGGGGCTGCGCAGTGGAGCAAGTTCTGGGGCGGTTACCAGGCGGCCAACCTTGGGATCAGCGGAGACCGGACCGAACACGTGCTGTGGCGTCTGCAAAACGGCGAGGTGGACGGCCTGCATCCGAAGGTGATCGTTCTGATGATCGGTACGAACAACATCGGCCTCGAACACGACGGCTTCTCCTCCCGCGGCACGCCGGAGGATGCCGCCGGGGGCGTCAAGGCCGTGGTGGCCGAGCTTCGCCGGCGGTGTCCGGCGGCGAAAATCCTGCTATTGGGAGTTTTCCCTCGCGCCCACGCGTCCGATAATCCGATGCGGGCCGATGTCGCGGCGATCAACCGGACGATTTCAGCCCTGGACGACCAGCAACACGTCTTTTACCGGGATATTGGTCCGAAGTTTTTGGAGGCAGACGGAACGATTTCGTCCGAGATCATGCCCGACTTTCTGCATCCCAGCCCCCGCGGGTACGAAATTTGGGGCGGCGCGATCGCGGACGAGGTTCGCTCACTGATGCAGAGATAGAGAGGGCGACCCCTTTCCGAAGTTTTATTCGAGGAGGCGCTTTTCGGCGGGCGCTTCCGGCATTGGCGCCTCGGTGATCGCCGGTTCGTCGCCCAGCAATGAATCGGACAGGATGCGTTCGGCCCGGGTGACCTCCTGACGGCGCGACCGCATTTCATGGTACGACCGGTCCAGCGACTCGAGCTCTTCTCCGTCGACCGGCGGGGCAGAATCGGCGATCAGGGCGCCGCCTTGCCGCGCCGTCGTCAGCAGCTGCAGGTTCTCCTGCAGTTGCTGCACCTGGCGGTGGAGCAGGCTGGCCGTGCGCAGGGCATGCGTCACCTTGCCCTGCTGGACCTGCAGCATTTCCGAGCTCCAATCGGTGGCGGCGGCGTGCAGCTCGTATTCGGATTGAAGGTGCCGGGCGTTGCGCCGCGCGACCGTGAATTCCTGGGTGCGGGCGGCCAGCCGCGCTTCGGCCGCGCGCAGCTTGCCGCGAAATGGGGAGAGGAGGCGTTCGCTGAATGTGCTCATGCCGGTTGAACGCGGCACCGGGCCGCTTTTTTCCGCCGCCCGCGGAAAAAACAGATCCGCCAGTTCGGGCTTGTCTTCGCGCCCGTAAAAACGCCAGGCGCCATTTTTCCACGCCAGCAGCGCCAGATTCTCGTGGGGACTGGCCTTGAGCGGGCCCGCAAACGCGCCGGCGACCAGGCCGTAGAAAGGCCGGCGGCCAAATCGGCGGCGCCACGCCGCCCGCTCCCGCTCGAAATATGCCCACGCATCGGCCACCGTAATCGTCCCGTCTTCCCCGCGGGCGAGCGCGCCCCACGAGACGGCCAGGCCCATCGAAATTCCCCATTCGGCGCGGGGAAACAGCCAGCCGCGGCGAGCCCGAGCCCGCCAGGGACTTCCGCAGGGGAGCTGGTCCGCGGCGGCGCGGTCGAGTCCGGCGCGCGCGCGCAAATCGTCGAGTTCGGCGCTGCGCCCGGTTCGCTCCCACACCAGCGTCGTTCCGCGGCGCCGGGCGGCAAACGCCTCCACGCGGGGACGGAGGAGGGCCAGCAGGTCCTCCTCCGCGGCGCGGCTCAGCCGGCTTCCGATGCCAGTCCCCAGCGGATGTGCCATGTTTCGCCCTCCGTCGAAAAGGTGAGCGTGTATTCGGACTCCGGCGTCACCGGGTCGAAACGCAGCACGCTCCCCGCCGCGCATGCGACCGGCCCCGCCACGACCGTTCCGTTGGGTCCCGTCACCGTCACGCGAAACGGCAGCGGCGCATCCTTGGCTTTCGGCTCCAGCCACAGCGCCAGAGCCAGCGTGGCGTGGTCGGCGTTTTCCGACAGTTTGACGCACGCGTCGGCCGTCAATCCCACCTGCTTCAGGATGCATTCCGGCGCGCGAACTTCCGCCGCCGCCGCGCCTCGGAGCGCGAACGCGGGCGACAACGGTTCGAGGGACTGCTGCCAATCCTCCACGCGGTCCCGCCAATAGCGCATCGCCTGGCGGCCCAATTTGAAAAGCTTCCACTCCGGTTGCGCGGCGCGCAGGGAGGGCAGTCCGGACAGCAGCGACGCATACCGCCGCTCCGCCTCTTCGGCGCTCAAGGGGTTTTCCGCGGCCCACTGCACGATGCGCCGGGCGGTCTGTTCAAGTGACGGGTCGGATTCCATGATTCGTTCTCCGGACCTTCAACGCCGGTGCTCGGCTATTTTTTCCCGGATTTCGTCGCGGCCACGTTCCGCCAGCTTGTGCGCCTGGGCGGTGGAGCAGCCCAAGATCGGCGCGATTTCCGCGAGCTTCAGGCCAACCACATAACGCAGCCGGAAGGCGCGGTTGGTTTCGCGATCCTGCAGTTCGTCGCTGATCTCCCGGATCCGCTCCAAATCGTCGCGGCGCGCGGCCGCGCGGTCGGGCCGTTCGTCGTTATCCGGTTCATGCACCCATCCGCCCTCCGGCTCGTCGGGCCGGACGGTCATTTCGCCGCGCACGGTTTTGCGCCGAATGATGTCGGTCACCTTGTTCGCGATGATCTTCATCGCCCAGGCATGAAACGCCTCCACTTGGCGATAGCTGCCCAGATTCTGCTGGATGGCGACAAAGGCGTTTTGGGCCGCGTCCTCGCGATCCTGCGCGTTGACCGCACCCCCGCCCTTGACCGCCCAGGCGGCGGCGCCGGCCCAGCGCAACAGGCCGAGCGCGAGTTCGCGGCTGAGTCCGGTGATGCCCGCCTCCGTCTGGCGGCGATACAGATCGTCGATGTCGGCGCAGAGTTGCGACAGTTCCGACGGAGGTTTTTCGGCGGCAGGCATGACGCGGGGGACGAAGGAGTAAACCCTTGGTCCACCGGGTCTCAACCAAGTTTCCGGAAAAATGCGGCGCAGCCGCGCGTTGCACCGGTATGAAATTCATTCAGCAAGTGCTGACCTTGTTCAGCGTCATCCTATTCGGCTCGATCGCCATGGTCGCCTTTCGGACCGTCTATCAGGCGGCTCTGCCCGAGCGGCCCGCCTACACGCCGGCGCAGGAGCGCCTGGTCGCCCAGCTTTCGGGCGAGGTGCGCGACTGGCTCGGCGAAATGCCCGCGGGGCAGACCCGCGCCGTTTTTGCGAATCTCGACCACGACGATTTCGCCTTTGTCAGCGCGCCGGTACGCGAGGCGATCTGGCGCAGCGGCCGCTTCGACCTGGCGCCGCGCGGCTTTGTTGAGCGACTGCGGCAGCGGATCGGCTGGACCTCGCCCCACTGGAGCGGCGCGTCCGCGGTGGCGGCGCATGCTCGCATTCATCACGCGGATGTCGCGATCGCCGGCAGCGTCACGCAACTGACCGATGCGCCGGAGTCCACGCTGAACGTGCGCCTGGAAATCACCCGCCCCGCTTCGGGTGAAACTATCGCCACGCGCGATTTTGCGCTCCGAGCCAGCGTGCCACTGGGTGCGGTGGGCCGATCTCTATTGGTTGCGCCCTCGGCGCCGAAACGGATGCTGGCGTGGGTGGCTCTCGTGCTCCTACTGCCGCTTGCGCTGTTTCCCTTCGCCCGCGATCTGCTGGTGGATGGCAGCAATGCGCTGATTCTCGGCGTGCTGCTGGCGTTGGTCGCGCTTGACGTCGGGTCCGCGACGCTGCTCTACGCCAATCAGGTGGAGGGCTGGATGGGCGCCGTGCTGATCCTCGTGATCTTCGGAGTCTGCTTTGGTCTGAATGCGCAGTACCTCACTTGGATCAAGCGCCAGGCGGCATGAAAACGGTTGCCGGCATTCTCCAGCGGAGCGCGGACGAACCATTCTGGGCCTGGTCCGCGCCTACACTCGAACTGGCGCCGCATCAGGCGGTATTCTTTTTCCGGCTGCGTGACCAGGCTCTGATGGGAGTCGAGGTCGCCGGTTCCGATCCCCGGTCGGTTCCGTTCAACCCGGGCTGTGAAGGGTGGGTGGTCAGCCGCGATTTTGGCGTGCGTCTGCGTCTGCCGTGCCAGTTTGCGGGCGGCGTGCCGGGCGAAATTGATGCGGAGGTCCGGCTGCGCCTCCTGGATCAGGCCGGCGATTGGCCCCGACGGCTGCCTCAGACAGCCGCGCTCGTCGAGGACACGCGGAACGTGCCGCCCGCGGAAGCGCTGGGCCGCGTGGCGGGTTCGCTGTTCGAAGCGGAGATCGTTCGCTTTGCCGGCGACCAGGCGTTTGGGGATCTGCAGCGCCGACAACACGACCCGAAGCTGGTTGCCGAGCTGGAAGATTGTCTGCGCCGCGCGCTGGCCCGCTGGACGGAGGAGGGGATCGTCGGTCTGCTGGCGGCGCACCTGTTGGCGGTCGAGTCGCCGGAGGCCGAGAAAGAGAACCGCTCCGCGCTCGAGTGTCACCGCCTGGAGCGGGAGCATGCTTGCAACGTCCGGAAGGCGCGGCAGGCCGCCGAACTGGCCGAACTCGAGCGCCAGCGTGCTCTCGACGTGCCGGACGAAGTCCGCTGGCGGTTGTTCGAGCCGGCCGATCTGGTCGCCGAAGGCTCGCGGCCGCCACGGATGATCAAGGAGTCCTCCGCCCCGCACGAAGCGCTGGTGAGCGGACAGCATCTGCAGTTGGTCGTGCGCCCGGTGACGGCGGGGGAGGTTCACGTGCTTGCGCTCGGGCCGTATCGCGACGCCTCCGGTGGCGTTGAATACCGTTGGATGCGGCTTTTCGGCCCGAACGGGCGCAGCGATCTTGTGCAGCGGTCGGCGCGGCCCGGCGGAAACCGGGTGGAAGCCGGCGAAGTTCTGCTCTTCCCCGGCGACGCGGGAGCGTCCGAGCTGTTTCAGCACTACCTGACCCTGGACGCCGCACCGGGTTGGGAGTCCCTGGTCGTCGCCATCCGCCCCGCCGCTGTAGCCGGGGGCGCCGACCCCGGCACCTGCGACCCGGCAATCCTGCCTCATCCGTCCGCCAATGTGCGTGATTTTCGGAAATTTCAGGACGAGCTGAACCGCGGATTGCAGGCGACGTTTGGAACCGACGCCCGCATTTATCTGTTCCAGTTTCATCACGGATGAGCGCCCTCTCGGTCGAATCCAGCCAGGAAATCCTGCGGCGAGTCTTGCAGGCCCTGGCCGCCGCGCAGCCGGCGGCGGTGGCCGTCAGGCTGTGCACTCGGGTGGCCGAGGGGCCCGCCGGCGTGCGCGGACTTTTGAATCCGGTGCCGCGGCCGGCGGCGGCTCCGGCCGATGAGTCCACTTTGCCGGCGCCGTTCCGCGAGGAAGGGCTGCGCACGCTGCCGGCGCTTCGGCTGGGCCAGGAATTGCAGGTGGTTATCAGCGCCCCGGTCGGAGGGCATCTGCATCTTTTTAACCTGGGCTGCACCGGCGACGCCCGGCGAATGCTGCCGAGGCCCGGCGAGCCCGCGCCGCACTTGGAGGCTGGCCGATCCTTTCTCGCTTCGCCCGCCGCCGGCCAGACGTGGGTGGAGAAAGGTCCGGTAAATGGATTTCCCGAGCGGGTCCTGGCCATCGTCACCGCCCAAGCCCGGTCCGTGCCGCTCAGCAGCCTGCACCCGTCCTGGAGCGACGCGGCCTATAGCCGCGGCTTCGGAACGCCCGTCGTCGATTCGCTCGTCAGTGCGTGGCCCGTCACGGAATGGTCCTGGGGCCTGGCCGAAGCTGCCGTAGAGACTAGCTAAGTGGAGACGCAAGCCGGGGGCTCATCCCGATGTAGCCGGGGGCGCTGACCCCGACAATTGCGACATCGAAAGCGGGACGGCCGGGGTCAGCGCCCCCGGCTACAGCGCGGCCCTGCGTCGAAGCCAGGTAGAAGCGGCGTCCCTGCCGCGTTCCTGGACACCGCCGGAAAAATCTCGGTCCCAGCCGCGTTCCAGTTCAGGTCATGAAACTTTTCGAAAGCCGCGAAGAGCGCGCCGCCCGGGCCAAGTTCGCGATCCGCAAGGGACAAGCCAATATCTCGCGCTATATCCAGAACTGCGCCAAGTCCCGCGAGAAATACCGCGACCTGACCAAGCGCGCCCTCGCCTACGGCGACGAGCGGCAGGCGCGGCTGTTCGTGCGCAATCTGCGCCACTACGACGAGCAGGAGATCCGCTGGAACCGCTTTCTGCTCAAGCTGGAGGACGTGGCCATGCGCGGCGAAGCCATGGGTGCGATGGGAGACCTGATGCGCAGCGTTCAGCAGGTGTGCACACAGATCAGCCAAGGAATTTCGCTGAACGCGGTCACGGCGACTGCCGCGAAAGTCGAAGTCGGCCTGGACCGAGTGAGCCAGCTGGAAGATTCCGTCGGCCAGATCATGGGCGGCCTCGAGGTCCCGGCGGGGGAGACGCCCGAGGCCACGCCAGAATTCACCGCCGACGAGCGCGAACAGCTTTCCCCGATGCTCGAAAGCCTGCGTCAGGAAGTGGAAGCCGAAGCGGCTTTGGCGCGCCCATTGGCCCGCGAACGCCCGGCGCTGTAGCCGGGGGCGATGATCCCGGCAGTCCCGCATTCGACGTCGCCATCACATCTACCGGGGACAACGCCCCTGGCTACTGCGGGTGGAGCGCGTGGTCCCCACGCGCTTTTCCGCGTATGCCCAGCATGTCATACATCTCAGTGACTGAAAGTGTCACTCCCAGCCTGATCAGGGCGAAGGGTAGTGAAGCGCAAGGGCGGCGCCGCGAGGTGCCGTCTGAAAGAAGCGTGGATCAAAACCGCGGGTCGATGAACAAGAACCGGCTGATGAGGCGCCAAGGGAGGACGAGCGAGCGCGATATCGCGAAGTCCGATCTGATCGAAACCCGGAAGCGTAAAGTCGGCGACCGCGCGGAGAAAGAGGTGTGGCTTATCTGGGGAGGTCTGCGGAGTGCCGCCGCGTTCGCGGTGGCTGAGGAGACCGCGAGGTCTCCGGATCGCTCCACAGAAGTCAGCAGAGGGCGTAGTAGCGAAGAAGGGCCGGAAACGGTCCGGAGCGAAGGCCCGAACGGCGCGCCCGAGTGGGCGCTAATCAAGAGGGGGCGAGTAAGCTGCCCGCTGCCATGACGGCGAGAGGACAAGAAAGCGCCGACGAAGCGCCCCACGGACCGGAGGGAGTCGGTAGAGCCGACATGAGTACGCCCCGTGGCGTCCTGCCAGTTGAGGCAAGGGGGCGGAAGGAAAGCCCAAGTCAGAATGAAAGGCTGATGGAAGAGGTGGCCGACATGGTCAACCTGAAGCTCGCATGGGAAAAAGTGCGGTCCAACGGCGGGGCGGGAGGAGTCGATGGGGTGACCATCGAGGCCTTCCCCCGGCTGATCCTGGGCCACATGGAAGCCCTGCGAGGGCAACTGCTGGGAGGCCGATATGAGCCAAGCCCGCTTCGGCGGGTGAAGATCCCCAAGCCCAACGGAGGCGAGCGTCTGCTCGGCATCCCGACGGTGAAGGATCGGCTGGTGCAACAGGCGATCCTGCAGGTGCTGCAACCGATACTCGATCCGACGTTTAGCGAGCACAGCTACGGTTTCCGTCCGGGTCGGAACGCGCACCAATGCGTGGACGCCGCCCAAGCGCTGATTCAAGAGGGTCGCGACTGGGTGGTGGACGTCGATTTGGAAGCGTTTTTCGACCGGGTAAATCACGACCGGCTGATGAGTCGGCTGGGGCACCACATTGCGGACAAGCGCGTGTGTGGCACCATCCGGGGATTCCTCCGGTCCGGGGTGATGGAAAACGGAGTGCTCAGCCAGACGACAGAAGGCACGCCGCAAGGCGGCCCGCTGTCGCCTTTGCTGGCAAACCTCGTGCTCGACGAACTGGACCAGGAACTCGAACGACGTGGGCTCCGCTTTGTGCGTTACGCAGACGACTGCAATGTGTACTGCGGCAGCGAAAAGGCGGCGACCAAGGCGTTTGAAACCCTGACTGGGTTTATCGAGGGAAAACTGCGACTGAAGGTCAACCGGGAGAAAAGTGCGGTAGCAAGACCATGGGAGCGCAAGCTCCTCGGGTTTAGCTTTACCCGAGGGAAGAACTCCAAGCGTAAGATCGCGCCCAAGGCCCTCGCGAAAGCGAAGGCGAAGATCCGAGACCTCACCAAGCGTGGGCATGCCAACTTTGAGGCCACCATGGCCTCTCTGCGGCAATACCTGCTCGGCTGGCTCGGCTACTACCGTCACTGTCAGACGCAAAGTGTCCTGACAGCGTTGGAAGAATGGACGCGCCGCCGCCTGCGATGCCTGATCTGGCGACACTGGAAACTCGGTCCCAAACGCCGCCGCGAGCTGATTAAACGCGGCGTCCCCCTTCCGTTAGCATCACAAATGGCAGGCTCACCCCAGGGCGCATGGCACATGAGCCGCACGCCTCCGCTGAGCCTGGCCTTTCCCAACCGATGGTTTGCTGCGAAAGGCCTGCCTCGATTCCTCGCCTCCACATGACCTATCCTCTGTCGAACCGCCGGATGCGGACCCGCATGTCCGGTGGTGTCGCAGGGAAAGCCCGTGAGGGCCTACCTATGCCCATTTTTGGCGCCAAACAGCGCGTTAGGGACAACGCGCTCCACCTCGGGCTAGGCCCCAGCCACAGCCCGTCCTGTTCACATCCGATGATGCCAAGGCATCCAAATCGGGTGATGTCCGTGGAACAGCCAGTTCAGGAACACCAGAATAAGGATCGCCACCACCAGCACCCGCGCTGGCCCGTCTTTGGGATGAACGTCCGGCCAGCGCCATTGGGGAGCCAAACGGTTGGGTCTTTGTGGCTGGGCCGGAGCTGGCGCCGGTGCCGGCGCGGGCGGCGGCATCGGCGCGGCCGCCATTGGAACCGGCGGCGGCCTCACCCCTTGCGCCGCTCCTTCGCCCAGCGGCGGCGCCCAGCCCGAACTCATCAGCCACGGGTACTGATCTCCATCCACGCCGAATTGCGCGGCCGTTTCCCGCATCCTGGCGGCCACCTGCTGCTGCACGGCCGAGTCCACCGTCACAATGCCGCCGCCGGCGCGCGCCTGCCCCCACACCTGCAGCAGCGCCCGTGTGAAAAGCCCGGAGTTCAGCTGCTTCACCTCGGCCGCCGTTTTGCCCTCGTCGCACGCGTTGAACAGCGTCAGCGAGCCCTGGGCTTCCTTCGCCTCCTTAATCCCCAGGTCGCGGTCCACGGCATTGTGTCCGCGGGGAAGCGGTCCGCCGCGGCTGCCCTGCAGCGCCGATCGGCACGAGTCGGTGATGAGCATGCGATGGCACCCATTGCCCCGCATCGCGTGCACCAGCGCCTCCTTGTGCATGGTGCCCAGATCGGCCTTCAACCGGCTGATGCGATCGCTCGGGGTCAGCAGGAAATGCTTGTGGTTCACCTCGAAGCCGTGCCCGGCGTAATAGACGACCAGCAGGTCCTGGGGACCGAGCTCGTTGGCCGACTTCTCCACGAGGTCCAAAAACTGCCCCGCGTGCTCCGGCTCAACCAGCTGGGCGCGATCGAATCGCAACTCGGTGAGCAGGAAGACGTACATCGCCAGCGCGTCCGCCTTGGCGCCCGCCAGGGGCGAGATCTCGGGATCGCGGTACTCGTTGATCCCGAGCAGGAGAGCGTGGCGTTGATAGGTCATCGGAAAAATATCCGGCACTGAGGCGTTATGTTCCCAACGGGCAATCCCGCCCGGTCTTTCCAAAAATCTGATACCTTTATGTACCTGCTCGATAAACTCGTCAATTCGCCGTCCAAGACGGTAAAGAAACTCAAACTGAACGAACGCCAGACGTCGGAGGAAATCTGCCGCGTCGATTACGATCTGCGCAACAGCCGCCGCCGGCTGGAGGAAACCGTGGCCCGCGGCGTCACCGCCGAAAAGAAGGGCGACACCGCCGCCAGCGCCGAGGCCGCCATGGAATTCGAGGCGCACAAGGCCGAATGCAAGGCCCTGCAGCACGACCGCCAGAACCTGATGAAGACGCGCATGCTGTCGCACATCACCGTGCGCAAGCTGGAGCGCTTCGGCGGCAAAAAGCAAAAGGACGTCTTCAAGGTCATCGAGAAGGTGTTCGACGACGAGACGGTCAAGGGCATGGTCGACGACGCGAACATCCGCGCGGAGGAATTTTCTTCGCGGCTGGACCGCCTGCTGGACGTCGAAATCCAGCGCCTGGACGACCAGACGTCCGCCAACCGCATGGAAACCACGGAGGCGCAGCAGCTCTTTCGCCAGCTGGCCGACGCCACCGAAAAGGGCGATGTCGAGCGCGTGAAGTCCATCAACAAGCAACTGACCGGCGAGGATAACGTCGCCTTGGCCGGCATGGAGTCCGTCGCGGGAGCCTGACGCCATGCCGCGGTTTCAAAACGGCTACGATGAAGTCCGTGCCGTCCTGGTGCGTCGGATCGACGACGCCCGGGCGGCGGAGACCGCGGGCAATCTCACCGCGGCGCGCGGGCTCTGGCAAAAAGCCGGCGACAGCTATCGCCGGCTGGCGGACGCCGAATCGAACATGATCGACCGCGCCCGCCTGTTCAAAAAGGCGTCCGACTGCTCGGCACGGGCGGGCAACCTGGGTGTCGCCCGCCCGCCAACGGCGCACGAGCCCCTGGGCCAGGGGAGCGGCACCGAGGATTTCGCGCGCAAGATCGACGCGATGATCTTCCGCAGCCAGGTACGCTGGGAGGACATCGGCGGCATGCGCGAGACCAAGCAGGAGCTGCGCTACGCCATGGGGCTCCAGCTGGCGCGCCAGCCGTCGGGCTGCGTCATCGACATCCCCGGCCGCATCCTGCTCGACGGTCCGCCCGGGACGGGCAAGACGCTGCTCGCATCGGCCTGCGCGAACATGCTCGGGGCCACGTTTTTCAACGTGAAAACCTCCGACCTCCTGTCGAAATACTTCGGCGAGTCCTCGCAACTGATCTCCGCCCTGTATCGGCGCGCCCGCGACGTGGCGGAGGACAAGGGCCTGGCGGTGATTTTCATCGACGAGGTCGAAAGCCTGGTGCCCGACCGCGACGCCGCCGATTCCGGCGCGGAAAAGCGCATCGTCACCAGTTTCCTCAGCGAATTGGACGGCTTGTCCGAAAAGAAACGCCGTTCCGGCGTGATCACGATCGTGGCCACGAACAAGCCCGGCGCCCTGGATCCGGCAATCGTATCGCGCATGGACCTGCGCATCCACGTGCCTTTGCCCGACGGCCCCACGCGCGAGGAGATCTTCCGGCTGCAGATCGAGGAGAACGGCTTCGAACTGGCGCCGCCATTGACCTGCGCCGAACTCGCGGCGCTGACCGAAGGCAAGGCCGGCCGCGACATCCAGCGGGTTTGCAAGAAGGTGCTCCTGCACGTGCTGAAGG
This sequence comes from Opitutaceae bacterium, assembly GCA_036502225.1. Taxonomy (GTDB): domain Bacteria; phylum Verrucomicrobiota; class Verrucomicrobiia; order Opitutales; family Opitutaceae; genus Palsa-1447. Next base: position 27,192 of record DASXYY010000028.1, on the reverse strand, counting down.
AATGCAACCAGCGCGTGCCCGAGCTGGTGGCCAGCGGCGAAATCGGCCGCTACGCGCTGCAGACGCGGCCGTTCACGCGCGCCGATTTCGAGCAAGCCTTCCGAGCGGCGTAAGGCCGCTCCAAAGCGGGTGGAGCGCATGGTCCCCATGCGCTTTGACCTCCGCCCGCGTTTGCTGCGAAAACGCGGACCCCTTCGATTCGACCATGACCAATCGTCGCAAGCCACCGGCTGCCCTCAGCACAACATTTGTCGTTTTAACGTTCCTGCTCTCTTGCCCCTTTTGGTACCTGATTGCCCGTCTCCCTCCGCACCATAAGCCCAGCATTTATGGGATGGGATTGATGTGTTGTCCGGCCTGGCCCGCGTACGCGAATTAGGCCCGATGACCCCTTTTCAAATCGGTTGCCGTTGAGCCCGTACTCATCTGCGGTTTCGCGACTCCCAGTCCAAATTGGCGCTGCTCAGCCTCATCGATCGAGCGCGGCCAATCGGATTTGAGCAGGCGAGACAGAGACCGGTCGGCCAGCAGGCGCCCGCCGGTTTGGCAGCGGGGACAATAGTTCGCCTCGTTTTCGGCATAGCGGATGCGCTGGATCGCCGTTCCGCAGACCGGACAGGGCTGGCCGAACTTTCCATGCACGGCCATTTCCGCCCGAAAGGCCGTAACCCGAGACGGGAATTCTCCGCCCGCTTCCGCCCTCAACCGGGCCGTCCAATCGTTGAGGACCGTCCGGCTGGCTTCGAACAATCGCGCCGCTTCTTCGTCCGACATATTCCGGGTGAGAGACACGGGGGACAGCCTGGCCGCGTGAAGGATCTCATCGGAATAGGCATTGCCGATGCCGCTGAACAAATGGGGATCCGTCAAAGCGCGCTTCAGGGTGTGATTTTCTTTCCGGAGAGCCGCGACGAACTGCGGCAAAGTGGCGTCGGCAACCTCAAGTCCGCCCGGATCCACCGCCGTCAAGGCGTCCTCGCCTTCGAGGACATGAATGGATGCTCGATGCTTCGAACCCGCTTCCGTCAGCGTCAACTGGCCGGTGCTGAAGATAAAATGGGCCAGGGCGTTCCGTCCCGTCGGTTTGGTCCCCGGCGATGCCCAATGGAGTCTCCCGCCGATCATCAGATGGATGACGAGCCAAATGCCTCCGTCGAATTCAACCGCGACGCGCTTTCCGATGCGCCGAAGACTCCGCACGCGGCGGCCATTCAGATCGACAATCGGCGGGCGCGCGGTCCGTAGGACGAACGGATTGATTATGCGGACGCTTTTCAGCGTGGCCTCGTCGATCCTCTTTTCCAGGGCTTCAACGTAGGCCAAAATATCCGGTAATTCAGGCACCGCTGCAGGCTTTATCCGTCTGCCGCCTCCGGGCCGAGCGCGAAATGAGCCCGGCATCCTGCAATCGTTGTCTCGAAATCCCGTAATAAGGGATGGGAGGCATACCAATGATCATGACAATCATCGTCCTCGCGGCACTCGTGGCACTGACCGGCTATGACAGCGTCGCCAACAATCGTCGCGAATCGGCGGGAACTTACGATGTCGTTTCCTTGCATTCCGATGATGGGATTTCAAACTTGATTTGCCCGCCCCTTTCGAGCGCAATTCGACCCTGCGGACCAAAGGCGATCATCCACTCCAACCATGAATCCGATCCAAACTGTCATCGAAAACCAACAGCAGCGTGCCATTCGTTCCACCCCGGTCGAAATCATTACGATTACCAAGGCCCGGAATCGTTCGCTCGCCGCCGCAGTCCCGGGGTCGATCATCGTCCTCGTCGCGCCGAAAGCGACCGGCTTCATCGGCCGGTACAAACAGGCCATCAAATCGGGCGGAGCCGCGCTGACCGCGGTGTCCGAGCGCCTGTACGCCCAGTATTCCAGAAAAGGGAAGCCGCTGACCTTGGAGCAGTTGGCGAACGCCATCGTCCGCCAGCCCGTCTACGCCGATATCGTGTATTTGGGCCAGCGTCTCTGCAGCGGAGTGTTTGTTCCCAAGGACCTCGACGCCTTTGCCACCACGCTGCCTTACAATGGCGGCGCGATAAATTCCAAGGGGCTTTCGCTCATCGAACATTGGAATGAGAATTCGGATGCCGGCCTAGAGGCCGTCGCCTTGCGGATCGACCCGGAATTGACCGAGTCCGAAAAAGCCGCCCTTCGCTTGGTGCCGTCCGATCAGGTGGCCAAGAACGTCGGGGTTTCGATTGATTGCGATACGACTTGGATCGCCGTGGCCGCTGTGCTCGGCTGCCTGGCCGGAGCCGGGGTGATTGCGCTTGCCACGGCCTTTTGCGGCGTGATCAAAGACGTCCACGTGAGCGAAGCCGCGCTGGCGAAGATGTCTCCGACGGCTGCCGCCCGCAAGCTGGTGGCGCTCCGGCGGGAGGCGCTCCAGGAAGGGTGGATTCGCTAAGGCGACGCTGCGCCTTGGCCGATTTCATTGCATTTTGGCTTTGCGCCGCGTTTTTCGGCGCCTGGGTCCTGGGTTCACTGTTGATATTGGTTCCGAGATGCGCGGAGACCCTGCGGCTTTACGATGTCCTGGCGTTGCTGCCGGAATGGAAATTCTTCGCGCCGAATCCTGCCCGGGGAGATTTTCACCTGCTTTACCGGGACCGTCTGCCCTCCGGGCTGGGTCCCTTCACCGAAATACGATTTCTGGAGCCGCGCCCCTGGTGGGCCTGTTTCTGGAATCCGCAACGCCGCAGCGGCAAGGCGCTGTTTGATGCGGTCATCGGCCTGGCTCACCAAAGCAAATCCACCCCAGGGGCTGTGGCGACGTCCACGCCCTACCTTACGCTGCTGCAGTATATTTCGATGCTGCCCCGGTACAACGCCGGCACCCATACCCAGTTTCTGGTGTTGTATTCCGGCGCAATGAAGGCGGATCAAGGACCGCAGCTGGTTTACGTGTCCCCATTGCACGAACTTTGATTTCACTCTCCGCGCCATTTCTAGACGATCCGCGCTCGGCGCTGAGCTGGATGCTGCGCATCGCATCCTACGGCGGCCTCGTGAACACGGCCGAGTTGCTCAGTCGACCGGAAATCCTTCGCGAGGGAGGGCTCGTGAGCTGGGAGATCGGCAGCCTGCGGATGCCCTTCATGTCGGTCGGCCGATGGGGACGGTTCTGGGATTTCTGGCAACGCTCTCCGGTTTTCCACGGGCTGCTCTGGTTGCGCGTCGCCGTATTCGCCACCGGACTATTGGCACCGGCTGCGATGGTCACCCATCCGGGCGCAATCGCGCTTTCTTGGTGGCTGCTCTTTTTATTCAACCGTCGCAATCACCTCGGTCAGGATGGCGCCGATCACATGTTGCTGATCATATTTTTTGCCGCCACGGTCGCCAGTGTTTGGCAAACTCGGGCGACCATCGTCCTGGCGCTGGTGCTCGTGAGCTTCCAATCCGCGCTCTCCTACGTCACCGCGGGCGTTGCCAAGGTGACCGCTGCCGGGTGGCGCGACGGCACGTTCCTGGGCAGCGTGCTTGGAACCAACATTTACGGGATGGCAGCCGTTGGGGCGATATTGCGGGAGTCGCCCGTCCTATCGGCGGTCCTGTCGTGGGTATTGATGCTGTGGGAAATAACGTTTCCCCTGGCTTGGGTCGTGCCGTGGCCCTACGGCGCCGTGTGGGTCGCTGGCGGACTGATCTTCCACGCGATCACCGCCGTCGTCATGGGCCTGAATTCCTTCCTCCCGGCGTTTGTCGCCGCCTATCCGGCGATCCTCTATCTGCTCAAGAACAAGGGTTGGTAGCGCGATCGGGCGGCCGGATGTTGAGGGTGTGGGGGCCCACTATCCGTGGGCTACCGCCGGGAAAAGCGGGCCACTTCGCCTGGTTATGAAATTGTCGGCTGAAACCGGGTCTTGCGACCGAGTGCGGCAATGCCCGCAAGGCTAACGGCCAACAATCCGAGCGTGCTCGCCCGATCTGGGACGACGTTGGGGCTGAATTGGAGGAAATAGCCGGGATTCGCGTTTGCGAAGGCCGGATCGACCTTGAACGTAGGATCGACCGACGCGGTCGTCGTAAAAACGCCCACGGTTCCAACCAGTTCGATCGCGGCCGCATTCAGAACTACTTCATAGGGCGTGTTTGGAACAAGGTCGATCGTCTGGTCGATGGAGACATTCTGCGTGAGCCCGAGCGAGGATACAGCCGGGTATAAGGCCCGAACGTCAAGAAACGTGCCTCCTTGGGCAACGCCCAGCTCGGTATAGGCATTCAAATCGGGGTTATCGGCTGAAAAGGAGGCGGACAACGAACCTATCACGTCGACTGGAACCGTGGCGGAGGGCGGGCCCTCCACGATCATAGTGTATTCCAGCAGGCTATCGACGTCGCCGAAATAGTAGGCACCCGGGGTATCTGAGCCGACGGTTGCGCTGGCGCTGAGCGAAGGGTCCATTCCGCCGGTCACGGTGCCGCTTAAGGGGCCGTCGGAAATGGTGCCGAAAGAATCCGAGGATATGGGCGATCCGCTCGGCGGGTCGATTGAGATATTCAAAGTTCCGTCCGGCGGGCCCGATGCGCTCGCCCTAATGACTGGGCAAGTGGCGAGCAGCGAGAGGACCAAAAACCGGCCGGAGTGGCTACGGGCTAACTCTGCAATCATCGAACGTTTCATTTGGTTTCGTTATGCCTTTAGAGCCGATGTGGAGTTTTCGGAGCGCGTGAACCTGGGAACGCAGGCAAAAGCTAATTTCGCGAGATGATGCTATACTTGAACCAGAAATCAGTAACGCACTTCGCGAGGCCTAGGAGGTCATCCGCGTCGGAGGGTTTCACCATGAACGCGTTTGCGCCGAGGCGGTAGGCCCGGTCCAAATCGGACCGTTCGCCCGACGAGGTCAGGACGATCACCGGCAAATTCTGCAATTCAGGCCGCAGGCGAATCCATTTGAGGACGTCCAGTCCGAGCACGTGCGGCAGTTTGAGATCGAGGAGAACCAAGGACGGTATCGGGTGTGCCTTCCGGTCCGCGAACTGACCGGTGCCTTCGAGGTAATCGAGCGCCATCTGACCATCCTTTGCGACCGAGAACTTTCCTCTGAACGCCGTTGAGGCCAAAGCGCGCTCCATGAAGAAGACGTCATCTTCGGAATCCTCCACCAATAATATCGTGTCGGTCATGCGTGTCCGCTGGCTCCGTTTGGCTGCCCATTGGCTTTGGCATCGGCCAAGGTATCCGCCGCCGACAGCAGATCCATCCAAAAGCGGCTGCCGGTGCCGACCTCAGATTGGAGGCCCACTTTTCCGCCCATCTTTTCGACCGCTTTCTTCACGATGCTGAGCCCGATGCCGGTGCCCTCGTAAAGGTCGTCGCCGTGCACGCGGGCGAAGATATCGAAGATGCGCTGCTGGTCGGCGATGGCGATGCCGATGCCATTGTCCTGCACCCAAAGCCGGATGAAACGGTCATTTAGTTCCGACCAACCTTGATTTGCGGCTGGCGATCCTTGGGCATGAACTTCACCGCATTTCCCAGCAGGTTGGAGATGCACTGCGTCAGGGCGACTTCGTAGCCGAGGACGGGCGCATCACCCACCAAGATCTGGATTTCGACCGCACGCAGCGCCGGATAGGTTTCCACGATTTCTCGCACCGTCTGCCCGAGATCGATGACCGCCATGGCGCCTTCCGTGCGCGTCGCTTTGCTGTAGGTCAGCACGTCCTGAATCAAACGATCCAGGCGATTCGACGAGGTCTTGATTCGCTCCAAATATTTTTTTGGCTCCGCCTCCAGCTTGGGACCGTAGTCGGTCAGGAGGATGCGGGCGTAGCCCTGCATCGAGCGCAACGGCTGACGCATGTCGTGCGACACGCTGTAGGAGAAGGCCTCCAACTCGCCGATTTTCTCCCGAAGCTGCGCCGTGCGCTCTTCGACGGTCTGTTCCAGCGTCGCGGCGTGGGCCTGCAACGAATGCTGCGCCTGTTGGAGCGCCTCTTCCGCCCGCTTTCTTTCGGTGATGTCGGCGCGAATCGCAATATACTGGGACGGCTTTCCGTCCCCGCCCAGATATGGGACGATGGTCGTGTCCACCCAATAGTAAGTCCCATCCTTCGCCCGGTTCTTGATTTCGCCCTTCCAGACCTTGCCGGCGCTGATCGTCTGCCAGATGCCGCGAATAAAGATCTTCGGATGGTAGCCCGAGTTGATGATGCGGTGATCCTGGCCCAGCAGCTCCTCGCGCGAATATTTGGAGATCGCGCAAAACTTTTCGTTCACATAGGTGATTTTCCCGCGCGGATCGGTGATCGCCACGATGGCGTGCTCGTCGAGCGCGGACCGGACGTCGTTGAGTTCACGAAGCGCGATGCCGGTCGCCTCTTCGGCCTTTTTTCTTTCGGTGATGTCGGCGCGAATCGCGATGTATTGGCTCGGTTTGCCGTCGACCCCCAGGTAGGGGACGATCGTCGTGTCCACCCAATAGATACTGCCGTCCTTCGCCTTGTTGCGCAACTCGCCCCTCCAGGGCCGGCCGTCCGAGATCGTGGTCCAGATGGAGCGGATGAAATCCTTCGAATGATAGCCGGAGTTGATGATGCGGTGATCCTTGCCGAGCAATTCCGCGCGGGAGTATTTCGAAATGGCGCAGAACTTGTCGTTCACGTAGGTGATCTTGCCCCTGGCATCGGTGATCGCGACGATCGCGTGCTCGTCGATGGCGGCTTTGACGTCGTTGAGTTCGCGCACGGTGACACCGGTTTGCTCCTCCGCCTTCTTGCGCTCGGTGATGTCGGCGCGGATCGCGATATACTGGGACGGCTTTCCGTCCCCGCCCAGGTACGGCACGATCGTCGTATCTACCCAATAGTACGTGCCATCCTTCGCCTTGTTCTTGATTTCCCCCTTCCAGACCCGCCCGGCCCCGATGGTCTGCCAGATGGCGCGGATGAACTCCTTTGGGTGGTAGCCCGAATTGATGATGCGGTGATCCTTGCCGAGCAGCTCCTCCCGCGGGTACTTCGAAATGGCGCAGAACTTGTCGTTCACGTAAGTGATCTTCCCCCGGGGGTCGGTGATGGCGACGATCGCGTGCTCGTCGAGGGCCGCCTTCACATCGTTCAACTCGCGCAAAGCGCCGCTCGTCTGCTCCTCGGCGCGCTTGCGTTCGGTGATGTCGGCGCGGATCGCGACGTACTGCACCGGCTTCCCGTCCCCGCCCAGATACGGCACGATGGTCGTGTCCACCCAGTAGAAGGAGCCATCCTTGGCCTTGTTCTTGATTTCGCCCTTCCAGACGTTGCCGCTGGCAATCGTCTGCCAGATGCTCCGAATGAATCCCTTGGGGTGATAGCCGGAGTTGATGATCCGGTGGTCCTGGCCGAGCAGTTCCTCGCGGGCGTATTTCGAAATGGCGCAGAACTTGTCGTTCACGTAGGTAATCTTGCCGCGATGATCGGTGATGGCCACGATCGCATGCTCATCGAGCGCGGCCTTGACGTCGTTCAATTCGCGCAAGGCGACGGTGGTCTGCTCCTCGGCGCGTTTGCGCTCCGTGATGTCGGCACGGATGGCGATATACTGGGACGGCTTTCCGTTTTCCCCAATGTAGGGCACGATGGTGGTGTCCACCCAGTAGAAGGAGCCATCCTTGGCCTTGTTCTTGATTTCGCCCTTCCAGACGCGGCCGGAGCCGATGGTCTGCCAGATGGCGCGGATGAATTCCTTCGGATGGTGGCCGGAATTGATGATGCGATGGTCCTGTCCAATCAGCTCCTCGCGCGAGTACCTCGAAATCGCGCAAAACTTGTCGTTCACGTAGGTGATTTTGCCCTGCGGATTGGTGATCGCGACGATCGCGTGCTCATCGAGCGCAGATTTGACATCGTTCAGTTCGCGCAGCGCCTTTTGCGTTTCTTCGCTGGCCGTGCGCCGCTCCGTGATGTCGCGGAAGAATATGGAGAGGCCTTCCGCCGTCGGATAGGCGTTGATTTCGAACCACCGGTGGTGGGTGGGAAAGAAGCTCTCGAAGGCGACGGTGGTGCGTTCCCGGCGGGCGCGGTGGAATTCCTCTTCCACATGGGTGCCGACGGCGCCGGGGAATTCCTCCCAGTAAGGGCGGCCTTGCATGGCCGAAGGTTTTTTATTCAGTTTTTCGTAGATCTGCGCAGCGCGGGCGCTGATATACGTGAAGCGCCAATGTTTATCCAGGGTGACGAAGGCATCGGTGATGTTTGCCAGGATCTTCGTGTTTTTCTCCTCGGCCTGGGCGGCCCTTCTCGTCTGGGAGAAAATCAAGGCGACCAGGACCACGGTCAGCACCGAAAAAGAAATTACTGCGATCAGCATGGTAGGAAGGGGGGCAAAGATCGCCTCGAAATGGGCCGGTAACGAAATGCGCGTGGTTCGGCTGAGCGTTTTCCGTTGGTGTCACCGAACGACGGGCAGGCAGATCAGGAAGGCGATGCTGAGGCGGCACACATAATATCGCAAAGGGGAATCGGACCGGATTTTCCGTCGGAAAGTTCCCGATGCCGTCGAAGGAGATCCGGAGAAAATACGGTAAGCTGATTCTCAGAAACCGCAGCGCCCCAGCCGCATTGGGTCGGTGTTTTTTGGGTTGTTAATTGGCCCAAGAACGGGACTTCATGGTAAAGATGGCAATGCAATCGGGCAAAGAGCTGGCGCCGGGCGCTGGGCAGGATTATTTTCAGCAGCTGGCGGATGGCGCGCCGGTGATGATCTGGATGTCGGGACCCGACTTGGGCTGTTTCTACTTCAACGAGGCCTGGCTGGCCTTTCGCGGGCGTACGCTGGAGCAGGAATCGGGCAACGGCTGGGCCGCAGGGGTGCATCCCGAAGACTTGGAACGGTGCGTCAATCACTACGTGGCCTGCTTTGAGCGGCGAATCGCCTTCGCCATGAGCGACCGCCTCCAGGATTCCAGCGGGGACTTTCGCTGGATACTCGATCGCGGCGCCCCGCATTTCGCGTCGGATGGATCGTTCCTCGGCTTTTTTGGCGGTTGCGCCGAACTGGGCAATCAAGATGCGCTGGGCCGGCATGCGGAGCTCGGAACCTGCCTCGCGGCGATGCGAACTTTTGCCCAGGGAACTGCCCCTGAAAGTGCGCGATCGCCGGATAAGAATATGCCGTTGGAATTTACGGTTCGGCGTCTCGTCGCGGCTCATGAAGGCGATAGCGTTAGGATCCGGCAGGCGGCCCAAGAGCTTACGCGATTGGCCAACGACATGGCCGAGTTCGCGGCGATAGGCCAAGGCGTCTGTCTGCCTCGCGGCGGCAAAAGCGCGGCCTAACGGCAGCCCCGCTCTTACGTTCGTATCCCAAGCGTTCGCGCTGCTTTTCCTTCAAACTGAACCCCGATGTTGGATTCACCGCGGCATCAATGCCTGATCTACGAGGGCGCTCCCTCGCCGTATTTGGAGCGTATTTGCCAGAGCATAATTCAGCGGCTCAAAGCGAATTATCGGTGCGTCTATTTGAACAGCCCTCCCATGGTCGCCGGCATGCGTTCGGCGCTTGCCGCCGCGGGAATCGACGTGAAGGCACAAACGGGCCGCGGCGCGTTGAGGCTTTCATCCGATCAAGGCCACTTGGTTGACGGGAGATTCGACGTGAGCGCTATGCTCGGACTGCTCAGTGACCTGCTGCGGCAAGCACTCGCCGAGGGGTATGCCGGACTTTGGGCTTCGGGAGACATGACCTGGGAATTCGGGAGCGAAAAGAATCTGGAGAAGCTTTTCGAGTACGAACGGCGGTTGGGGGAATTCATGCAGCGCAATCCGGCCATGGCCGGGGTTTGTCAGTACCACCGGGATACGCTTCCGCCCCATGCCATTGATACCGCCCTGTCGACGCACTCCGCTGTGTATATTAACGCGGGTTCCTGGCAGTCGAATCCCCGCTACCGCCGACATGCGGATGAGATCGTGTGACCCGCCGCGGTAGCGGGTCGCCCGCCTCGCGCCTGAATGGACCGTGTTGGTTGACCGCTGAGGAGGAGGTGATCGGCGATATTCCGTGCGCGTCCGACTTTCCGGCGCGGAACCTCCTCCGCCCGTCAGGTTCCATTGGAGCAAACCCACTATCCTATGGCCAAAATTGCTACCCTGGAAGAACTGCTGGTTGACGAGCTAAAAGATCTTTACAACGCGGAATCGCAGCTGGTGAAGGCTCTGCCGAAAATGGCGAAGGCGGCGAGCAACGCCGATTTGAAAGCGGGCTTTACCGCCCACCTGGAGGAGACGAAAGGCCACGTCGCGCGCCTGGAGCGGGCGTTCGAGATTCTTGAAGAGTCCCCGAAAGGGAAGACCTGCCACGCGATGAAAGGCTTGGTGGAGGAAGGCGAGGAAGCCATCGATCTCAAGGCGCCGGATGCCGTCCACGATGCCAATCTGATCGGTGCGGCGCAGCGGGTGGAGCACTACGAAATTGCCGCCTACGGCACGGCGCGCAATTTTGCGAAGACGCTGGGTCGGACGGAAATCGCCGAACTGCTCCAGCAGACCCTCAATGAGGAGGGCGAAACGGACAAGAAACTCACCGCGCTCGCGAGGCAGATCAACAAGCAGGCGCTGACGGTCGCCGACGAAAGTTAAGGACGTTTGAATCCTTGGGGACTGGCTCTCGCTGGAATGGAGAGGAAGGGCGGCCGCCCGATGCGCCACCGGCGAATTTCTGGCGAGATGGGTCGTCCCGCCAGAAATCCTGGTGCGAAGACTGAGGCGAACCGCCGCGGTAGCGCCGCGCGTCTCTCGCTTCGATTAGCTGATGCTGATCTTCCTCGCTTTGAGCGCCTCCGATTTGGGCAGCGCCAGCCGCAGGACTCCGTCACGGAATTCGGCTTCAGTCTTGTCCGCATCGACAGAATTGTCGTGCTGCAGCGTCAACTCGAAGGGTGCATCGGCGGATTCACGATAGATCTGTGTCCATCCTTCCGGCTGCCTCCACGTACGGCGCCCCGTGATCCGCAGTTGATTCGCCTCGGCTGTGATTTCAAGGCCGCTCTTCGCCACCCCTGGCAGATAGATGGTTACCGCAAAACCATCCTCTTTTTGCCGCACTTTGAAGGCGGGGCGGATCGCGGATTGGTTGCCGGCTTGCTGGCGGGTTCCGGCGGCCGCGTCATCGCGCTTGGAGACGAGGGAATTGAACAGTGACATGGTAAGCTTCTCCTTTCCTTGGTTGAGGGTTTTAGCCATTAATCGCGACGCTGACCTTTCTTGGCTTTGCCTCCTCGCGCTTGGGCAACGTCACGGTGAGGACGCCGTCTTCATAACGCGCGCTGACTTTGTCGGTCTGCACGTGCTCCGGTATGGTCAATGAGCGGCTGAAGGAAAACGAATCTTCCTCGGCCTTTTCCTTCCGCACCGCCGTGATGGTCAGGTAATCGTCGACCATCTCGACGTTCGCGTCCGCGCGACTGACTCCGGGCAGCTCAGCCCGCACGTAGGTATTGTCCCGGTCCTCGTAGATATCGACCGGGAATTGGTTGCGTGCCCCACCGGCGAAGCCGGCGACGCCGCTCAGGGTCGATTCGAACAGCCGATCGATCTCGGTTTCCAGCCCGGCCCAAGGACTCATTCTGGACGTCAGAGGGGCAAGGCTGCGAATTAGTGGATGGTCATTTCGCATATTTACTCCTGTTGGGTTGAATTTGAACTGATTGCCTGGGGACTTGTGCAATTTCGATGCCAGGCGCCGTTTAGAGTCTATGTACCTGGTATGCGGCATCATGAGAAAACCACGTTATCGCCCGGTGAGAAAAATTTTCTCACTTAGATGGGCAATGGGTCAGAAAGAGCCAATGGCGGCATGCTGCCGGCCTCCATGCCATCGTTTCGGTCCCTAGCCCTGGGACTTTGAGCTCGTGCTAGTCTTTTGGTTTCGCGACCCCCAGTCCCAATTGGCGCTGCTCAGCCTGGTCGATCGGGCCGCGAGCCCCGCGAGAATAGGCCCGGTATCCTGCAATGGTTGCCTCCCAATCCTGTAATAACGGATGGGAGGCACAACAATGATCATGACAATCATCGTCCTTGCGGCACTCGTGGCACTGACCGGCTACGACTGCGTCGCCAACGATAGTCGCGACTAGACGCTGGGAACGGCGCGCCCTTCAGGGAAAGTCGCTCTGCCACAGGGCGCGATGGTATTTCACGCCGTTGGCCGCCGACCAGTTGGCGGAGGCACGCGCATTGTTCGTGGCCTGCACATCCGAGATTTGCGGATTTCCCCCGATTGCCGTGGACGCCCATTGCCCCGAGCCCAACCGCACGGCGACGTTCGGACTGCCCGCGCCGGCGAAGGCGGCCCAGCCCACGACGCTGATCGAACCATCGCGCGCGACGGCCACCGGCGGGATCAGGTTGGTCGAACCACCGGTCGCCGTGAGCTGACCCAGAGTGACGGGCGCTCCCCAGCTGGCGCCGGCCGCCAGCGTGGCGGTACGGACGAGCATCCCCCCGCCGGAGTTCTCCACTACCCAGCTCGACGTGACATTGCCCGCTGAATCGGCGGCAACGGTAGGTTCGCTGGCCATATACCAATTGGCCGGTTCGATTTTCGTCGGAGCGCCCCAGCTGCCGCCCGCCCGTTGCGTGGCGCCGAAAATGAAATAATTGTTGGCGGTCGCTCCTTGCTCCCAGACGACCGTCGCATTGCCGGCGCCGTCGAGTGCCACCTGCGGGCTCCACGTTTGGGGCACGTTCGGCGACGCCGCGGTCGCTGCGCCCCAACTGCCCCCGGCTTTCCGAGTCGCCGATTCAACCTGGAAGGGATTCCCCGCATCCTGCGGACCCGCCACCTGCCAAACGGCTGCGGCGGTCCCGGCTTCGTTCACCGCCAAGTCCGGCAGGAATGCGCCCTGTGCGGACGGCGAAAGCTGCACCACGGGGCCAAATGCGCCCGCCGCGCTCCACGTGACTGCCTCGACCAACGAGCCTGCCGAGGTGGTTCGCGCCCAGACCGCGACCCCATTTCCGTTCGCATCGAGCTTCGCGCGGACCCTCGATGCGCCGCCCGATTGGACAAAATCGACCGGCGCCTGCCAGACTCCTGCGGGCGATCGGAGGGCAATCTGCACGCCGCCCCCGACGGACCAAACGGCAGCGGCATTATTGCTGGCGCTAAGTGAAACGGAAAAATCCTCGAGCACGACCTGGGCGACGGAGTGGATGGTCGTAATCGTCGCGAGCGGGCTCCATTGTCCGCCAAATGTCCGCTGAGCGACTTGCACGGTCGCACCGCCCGAGACGTCCGGCGCGGTCGCCCACAGTTCGTTTCCCGACGGATTGAACGCAAACACGTTGGGCGCGGCCGAGGCGAAGGATGATTCGATGAGGGTTCCCGGGGACCATTGTGCGGCCGAGGCGCCCAACGGAATTCCCGCCAGGGGAAGGATCAACAGCAAGCTGCCAAACGCGGACTGCAATTTGCGGTGATGAAATGCATTTTTTGTGTTCATGACGCGGTACTTTCCTTTCGGCGCGACGGACAGGCCGGTGCCGTGTCTGTGCCGGCATGAGACCCGCAAATTCGTAACAGGACGGTTACCGAACGTTGCCGCGTGCCCACGCGGGCCCCCTTTTTTTGCGCCACACCGGCGCGCCTGCCACCGGGCAGACCGCGATGAAAAAGCTGGAAGAAGCCGTGGGTCTGGGCTTTCCGGCCAACTTTTACACCAGCGAAATGAGAACTCTCCGCGCGGAACCTGATCGACCATGGAGGCACAGACATCGTGTTCGACGACTTCCTGTTCCAGGAGACGCCCGCCGGCATTCGGGTGTGCGCTTCGCGCACTTTCGCGATGATGTGGGCGGGTGACCGGACGTAGGGCGTCACAGACGCCGTTGAGTCCGATGGTGTGGGTCAGCTGGCTGGCCTAGAGCATGGCGACGACATGGCTCCAGGAGCTGAACATGCGGGCCTTGGCCTCGAGGCCCGCTCCCGCGTCAACTTTCCGACCAAATGGCCCGGGATGAAGTTGCAATGCGGCGCCAGAACGGTGTGCTTGCCTCTGGTTGGGGTCGCCCTCTTTCGATTGGCATTCTCCACAACTCGGTCGCTAACGCGGCCAGCCAACCTTGGGCAACTCCAACCGCTTTTTTCCAGCGTGAGTGAGCATCAGGCCAGTCTCGGTCTCGACATGGGCTACGAACCCGCTCCGGTCGTCGTCCCCGCTCTGCGCGAAGAGATTGCCGCCGCCTGGGGCTATCCGCTGGGCCAGCGCGTCGAGATCTGCTTCCGGGGCGGTCAGCGCTCCGCGATCTGTGGGCGGCTCGAACTGCTGCGCGCTCCAGATTATCCCTGGGATACCTGCCAACCGCTTCAGCTCGCCATCGCAGGATTCGTCTTCAGCAGCCGCGAAATCGGCCAATGGACGAGCCTCTGACTTTCTCAACGGTTGGGGAAGGGGTCATATCTGGGCACACGGCAGGCCGCCTCCCAATAGAACTCGATGGTCTCCACCCCCTACAGCCGAGCGGTTTTGGCCTGGGAGCTGTCGAACACCATGGATGTCAGCTTTTGCATCACCACTCTGAACCGCGCCCTCACCAAGTACGGCGCGCCTGACATCTTCAACACCGACCGAGGCGCCCAGTTCACCGCGGCCGACTTCACGGCCATCCTCCTCGCCCGCGGGATCAAGATCTCAATGGACGGCAAGGGCCGCGCCCTGGACAACGTGTTTGTCGAGCGTCTCTGGTGGACCGTCAAATGGGACGAAGTCTATCGCAAGAGCTACCGCTCGATGATCGATGCCTACAAGAACCTCGAATGGTTCTACCGCTTCTACAACGAGGAGCGGCCCCACAGTTCGTTTATCGGCGACGTCACTCCCATGGAAGTTTACCGCGGCGAAACGGAGATCGCACTCAGCGCTTGAACTCCCGGCACGAATCCACAAACCAAGTACAAATAAGGGGAGGAGCTTCGCCCCTCCCCTTAAACCCCTCCCAGTTATTTAACTTATTTTACCCGATCCGCTGTCCAACGGACGGGGTCCACCTCAATCCTCGGCGTGGATCGTTCGGTCGCATACCGGATTCTCAAGGGCGAGCGGGGACTCACCACGGATCATATCAAGGCGTTGTGTCGGCGATTCGCCGTTTCGGCGGACGTTTTGGTTCGTTGAGGGATCCGAGAAGGGGTCATTTCTCGGCACGCGGCTTGCCGCGTTGTGGCCGGCGAAGCGGAGCTTGAGATTTTCAGTTTTGCCGACGAATAGCACGGCGGGCGTGCACTGGGCACCGGGTTTTTGGCTTCGAGGGGAATCGATTCCTCCAAGTCTCCCGACGCTTACCCTTGTTGCTGGCCAAGATCGCGCAACAGCACGTCGGCCACGGCCTCCTCGTGGACGCCTCTTCCGTCCCGCAGCATGGTCTCGCGTAGCTCAGGATCCCAGGGGACCGGGGGCAGATCGCCAGAAAGCCGAATTCCTTTGCATGCGGCGGCATAGTCCTTCGCGCCGTACCGCCAGGGTGTCGCGCCCCCTTCGCTCATGACTCTGCGGGCGATGACGAGACCTCCCGAATCGAAATCCGCATGCACGTGCAGCTTCGCTCCAGCGGATCGAAGCATGCGCAAAAGAAGAAGCGCGGGTGTCGCGAACTGGCCGTTCACGCAGACGAGCGGCGCGCAGCCGCTTCCCAGCCGATCCGCTGCCAGCGTCACGATCGTTGGATTCTCGCACACGAACACGTCGGTGCCGCTCAAGCCGGAGCCGGCAACCAGCGAAGAACGCAGCAGCAGCCGGGCTGAAATATGAAGCGGCTGGCCTTCGTCCGCTGCGGCGGCAAGAAGTCGGCCGAGCAAGCCGCTTTCCAGCGGCCGCAGGTTGAACACCAGGACGGGAAGGCTGAGCTCGTCGCATAGGACTCCCGCGCTCGACCAGGCGAGCCGCCGGCCTTCGGCACTTTCCGCCAGCCGCACGCCGCCGAGGCGCGCTGCCAACCGCACGCCGAGGGTTGCCAGCGGCGAACCCGGGTCGAGGGAGTGAGCGCTGCCGAACAGGCGCGCTGCGATCGTCGGCAGTGGCTCGTCGGCTGCAGGCAACGCCATCGCCAACAAGCCGAGCTGGCCGATTAGCGCAGCCGCCTTGGTCGGATCGTTGCCCGTCAGGCGGCGCATAAGGCCGAGGTCGAAAAGGTGCTGAACCCATTCCGTCAGTTCCGGACAGGCCGCAAACGTCCGGTCGGCTTCCGCCTTCACGGCTTCCCAGGCCTTGGCGGACGCTACCGAAGCTAACCGACGCGACGCGATTGGCCCCCTCAACGCGACGATCGCCGCTTCCAGGGTCGGACTGATCCCGGCGTCCCGCAATTGGGCGGCGAGGGCATCGAGATCCAGCCTCAGCGTGTCGCCGGTGGGAACCGGCTGCCCCGTCAGGGCCGCGATCGCCTCGCGCTCTTGGGCCGAAAGCGGCCGCAAAGCGATCGTTCCCGAGAGGGGCCGGCCGTCGGCCAATCGCCGAGCCAGGGTTTTGACGAGAGGCTCGGTGTCCTTGTCCCCGAAAAGCCGGTTCAATCTTGCCGCGTCGATGCTGTGCGATGCCGGGTCATTGCTCATTCGGTAGGCCCGCTCGGGCTGCGGCCGGAGAATAATCCCTCTTCAGCGGCCGTTGCTTCACGCAGGACTCCGTTCGGCGGCACGTCCGGCGGAAGAGGAGTGTCTTCCTGCCGGCGTTCGTGGCCGTTCCAGGTGAACCGCGTAACCCCCACCGCGTCGAGCCCGGGAAGGGTGGTTAGGTTGTAAATGGCGAGGCCCGGGACCGAAGGATAACAGCCCCACTCCAGTTCGCTCGTCATGACGACATCCAAGTCGAATTGCGCCAGAATGCCCATGCATTGGCCGCGCATCGTTGGATCGATCCCGGCGAATGCCTCATCGAGCATGACCAACCGCGGCGCGGTGGGCGCTGCGCTTCGGTAATGCGCGGCGGCGGCGGCGAAGCGAGGCAGGGTGAGGGCAAGCGCCTTCTCTCCGCCGGAACCTGTGCCGTAATTGGCCCGGTTCAATCGCTTCCATTGGCCATCCTGGTACCGCTCCACAATAAACCGATGCCAGCGTCGATAATCCAGTGCACGTGCGAGGTGGTCGCGCCACGATCCGCCTGCCTCCTCCGCCTGTTCGGCGGCGATGCGTCCCTGAAGAAACTGAGCTAGCTGCGTTCGTTCTGCCGGACTCCACAACTCGCCGCGGCGCAGGAGGAGCGGTCGCACTGCGGCGAAGCCGCCCTCCGGGCCCGGCTCCCATTGGAAGCGAAATTTGACCCCCGCGCTCGTCGGGCGCTGGCCTAACTCGTCGTTGGCCAGCCCCCGCCACTGGTCGGCCGAGCGAATCAGCTTGACCAGCTCCACGGCGGCTTCGGCCAGGAGATGATTCTCGATGGTTTCCCGCTCCTTCGCCCGCAACAGCTCCTCACGTTGGGAGATTTCCGCCGCAAATGCGTCGCGCAATTCCGTCATCCCGAGGCTCCGTCCAAGAAAGACGCAGCGCGCCACCACCACGTCTTCGCTTTGATGGAGTTCAGGCATGTAGCCCCGGCTGACGAGATGATCGCGCAGCTCCTGGAACCGGGCCTGGATCGTGTTCTGGCCGCGCGCCCAAGCCGTCACATCATCGGCAATGTCGGCCAGGTGTTCGTCGATCCTGCGTCGTACAAGGTCGATCGCATAGGCGGGGCTCCAGTCTCCGGGCTCGATCTCGCGCAGAGCGGAATGGGCTTCTGCCAACAAGCGCTCTTCGGCAAGTCGCCGAAGGCTTGAAATCGCAATCCGGCGCTGCTCATCGCACTCCGCCCGGCGGACGACGGCCCCGTCGGCTTCCGCCTGCGCGCCGCTGCGCCGTCCCTCCATGTTCCGCTCCTCGTCCAGGATCGCCCCCAGGCGTTCCTTGAGCCCCCGAACGGCGCTCTCAGCCTGCGCGAGCTGCCGCATGACGGTCTCAACAGTGGCGCCGTGCAGCGCCTTCATTGTCTCGTAGCGCCGGCGACTTGCCTCCGCGTCGGCCTGGGCCCGCTCGAACAGCGCGAGGCGCCGTTTCCGCTCTTCCTGGGCGCCGTCGGCGCGGACCCGTGCCTGGCTGAGTTGCGCGAAAACGCTTTCAAGGTGTCGCAGTTCCGGCCAGAGCCGGGCGAGCACAAGCTCGTACGCGGCCAATGCGCGCTCCAATTCCGCTCCGCGCCCGATCCAACTGCTCAATCCGAGATCCGCCGCATCCTGATCCCGGATTCGAACCGACGCCTGGCATTTCTCGCGGGCCCGCACGGCTTCGGCCTCGGCCTCCCGGCTGTCGTGCAACTGGACGGCGAGGCGGCGGCCCGCCTCCGCCAGGCGAAAGCCCGCCTGGATGACGGGGTTTTCGCTCGGCGCCCGCGCCGCTTCGTCTGCGGATTCCGTCCGGTCCCGCCGTAGGGCCTGTTCCGACTCGGCCACCGCGCCCAATTCGGATTCCACCTTGGCCTGCTCCTCGCGGAGGACCTCAAGCTGCCGCCTCCTTGCCCCGGCGCGGGCGCCGGCACCGAGGAATTCGGCGGCCGGCTTCGTCGCGCGCCCCGCCAGCGGGCCGAGCCGCCAGCGGCCGTCGGACGCAGCCCAATGATCGCTTTCCCCCGGCCCGCCACCCACCTGCCGCAGGGCTGCTTCGACGATGGCCGGAGTGAGCGCCGCGCCTGCGGCATCTTCCGGGTCGATTGCAGGAACCAGAATTTCGCCCAAATGGCGGAGCGGAGTCTCCGCCCGTGCTCGGGCCAGCAAGTAGCGGTCATCCGCCTCTGCGAGCAGGCTCCCGTCCGGCATGAGCCAGGCGTCGAGCAGGCCTGAGGATTCCAGGGCCGCTTCCCAGTGCGCACGAGCCTCGTCCGGAACCTCCGGCCGAAAATCGACGACGCGCCAAAGCGGTGCGCCGGCCCGCTGCTGGCGGTCCGCTCGCGCGAGTCGCGGCGCGGGGGGCGGCAGCGTCACGCCTCGCTCAAGCTGTGCGATCAGCTCGGCGATTTCGGCTTTCCGGCGCTGCCCTTCCTCGAGCGTTCGCCGCAGGTACATCTCGCGCTTCAGGAAGCCGGCCTCGGATGTCCGCAGCGCCTCGGTGACCGCGGCTGCGATCGGGCCGGGGCCGGTCGGGCCCTGTTGCCATGCCGCCAGCGCCTCGTTCCAATCCGGCGTGGCTCGGGGTGCGAGCTGGCGCAATGATTCGAGCCAGCGATCATACTGACTGCTCAATTGCGCGGCGTTTCGCTCCAGGTCTTCGAAGTGCTGGCGCTCCGCTTCCCGAGCTTCGCTGGCCGCGGCGGCAGCCTGCTGCGCGGCCTGCTCCGCCGAGCGGACCGCGGCCCTGGCCGTCGCGACATCATCTTCGCAGCGCAAAAGCCGTTCCAATGATCGACGGAGGCGGGCGCTCTCGCGCTCAATGGCCGGCCGCGCGCCCGGCTTCGCCACCGAACCTGCGTCGGCGGATAGGCTTGGGGCCATCCACTGCTCGTGCAAACGGGCCATCCCCGCCGCGGCGGCCCTCTCGGATGCCTGGACGAGGACCGTTTCGACCTGGCGCGAAAACTCCTGTATTTCAGCCCGCAGACGTTCGGCGTCGTCCGACGCGCGTTCGGCGGCCTCTTCAGCCCGCTTATCGTCCGTTTCGGCCTGCGCCCGCGCCGCCGCCGCCGTTTGTGCCGCCTCGGCTGCCGCTCCCAACTCCCCGGCGGTGCGCATTTCGGGGCTGTCCCGGAGCGTGCGCTCAGCGGCTTCCGCGCCGGCCAGCGCAGTTGCGGCTCCACCGCGCTGACTCGCGAGCTCCGTCAAGCGGGCGGCAGCTTCCTCGGCCCGGCGTTCCGCATCGCGCAGCGCCCGCTGGGCCGCCTCATACCGGCTGTGAGCTTCGCGGACCGCCTGGGCGCGGCGCCGGACGGCGATCCGAATGTATCCGGCGTAATCGGCGAGAAACGAATCCACCGCCTGCTGCGCGGCTGCAAAATCGCGCAGCGTCCCCCGGTCGTTCTGAAGACTCGCGAACGATTCCGCCACGTCATCGATGATGGGTGCGGACAGGGTGGGCAATGCCTCCGAGAGCGCGCGAGAGAGGTCGTCTTCGTCGAGCTTGCGCGAGAGCTGAGGCCGCCGGAGCTGAAGGAGCAGCTCAATCAGGGGGCCAAACCGGGGTCCGAGTCCGAACAGGGCTTCGTCGACGGCGCGGCGGTAGTCGTCCGCCTTGGACGGCAACCTGCCGGATGCTCCGATCGCCGCCTCCAATTGCGCCCGACCGAGCGGCGTCCGCTGCGGCGTCTGCAGGAATAGATCCCGGCCGACGCGTTGGGACGTGAGAAAATACCAGCGGCTGTGCAGCCCGCTCTCGCCCGCGACCGCGCGCATGCCGCAGCCGAGAGTTAGATAATGCTCGGTTCCATCCGCTTCACGCCGTCCGAATTCGATCCAGGTGTATCCTGTGCGGTCGGAGTGCCGACCCATCAGCAGGTTCCATTCAATCCGTTTGGCGGGGTCCGCGTCCGGTTCCACCCGGCCCGGACGGACATCCCCATCGAGCAGGAAAGGCAGCTGAAGTGCGAGGACCCGCGACTTGCCGCTGCCGTTGTTGCCGCGGAGCAGGAGGCGCCCATCCTCAAAGTGGAACTCCTCGTAATCGAAGCGGTAGAGATTCAGCAGTCCGCCGCGGAGCGGCTGCCAGCGTTTGCGGCGCGGGAGGGGGAAGGAACCATCCGAGCCATTGCCGCTGCTCATTGCGATACTCCGTCGGCCTCCGCCGCCGCGCCGACGAGGCCCGGCGTGGCGCGCAGCGCGAAGCGACCCAAGGCCGGACGAGGGGTAACTGCGCCGAGTTCCAAAGTGACAAGACCGAGCCCGGCCAGCCGGCTCAGCACGAGCTCGGTCAGCCATTCCTCCGCGCCGGCTTCGGCGACCGCTTTTCGCCAATGATGGCGATGCTCCCGGATGAAACGTGCGGACCGGTCCCGCACCTCGCCCATTCCCAGCGGCCCGCTCTGTCCGCGGCGCAGCCGTTCCGCCATCCAGGTCGCCAAGAGAAGGGTCAAATGGCCTTCCGTGCCTTCTTCGGGCAGTCCCGTGTCGGTGCAATCGCCTTCCAGGTCGGCCAGCGCGATCCCCTCGGCGCGCGCCTCCTCGACCAGGCCCGCGGCGCCGCACAACTCCCGAACCAGGTGCGCCCGCTGGGATTCGAAATAACCGATCTCGTCGGCCGCGAGGTCCCCGTAGTACGTCACGGGGTCGTCCAGCAGTCGGCGGACCCAGCCGGTGCGGAGTGCCCGGTTGCGCGCTTCGGCGGTGTTCGGCCGCGGGGTTTCCATGATCGCGCGCAGCCGGTCGGCAAACGTGCTTTCCGTTATCAGGGAGGGGCTTCGCCGGACGGCGAGCAGAAGGGCGAGCACCGGACGGTTGACGTTGTAAAGGACGTCCGCCTGCCGGTCCTGCAGCAGCGATTCCTCCGTCCCTTGCAGGCGAACCAGGAGCCCCGTGCCAGCGAGGAATCGGAGGACATTGACGTAATCGCGGCGTCCCGCGGCTGTATCCAGGGACCAGATGAGCCCTTGGGCGGCCAGAGCCGGCTCCGACGCCCAAAACAGGGTGATGTTTTCCGCCAGCCGGCCCAAGGTGATCTGCCGGCCGCCGCGCTCGAGCACCGCCAGCGCGACGCACAGCAGCACATAGCGCGCGGGGGTGAACGGCTCCTCCGAAGATGAGGCAGTCAGGCCGCGCGTAGTGTCCTCCGCGCTGGCCGGATATTTGCGCAGCCGGGCCGCTTCGGATGTGACGCTCAAGGTCCAGTCCGCGTAGTGGGCGAACCAATCGGCGAGCCACGGCCCGTGCCGGCGAACCCGGGCAAAGGCGACGGCGGTGTTGCCCTGAGGCAGGAGCAGAGGCCGCCGAAGCAGCTCGCGAACGGCCTGCCGGCGTTCTTCCTCGACCAATGGATCGGCGTCATCGCGGAGCCGCTCCAATCGGGCGCGCTGCGAAGCCGGACGAAACGCCGCCGCTTCGGGTCCGTTCACCATCGGGCCGCACCTCCACGCTTGGACTCGAAAGGTTCGACGGAAAACCAATAATCCCTCCCGGCAAGCGTGCCGATCGGCGTTGCGAGTTCGGCGCGATAGGCGTCAGCGATCGGATCAAGGGTGACGCGCAAGGTCCCGTCCGCTGACTCGGCGCTTACCGCCGCCCCGCGTTCGCGTTGCTGGCTGAGCGCGTGCCCGATCAGGTCGAGGAGGAGCCGAAATGCGGGTTCTTCCAGGAATCCCATCGCTCCCAGCCGCACCCGGCCCGCCCCGAGAAGCCGCTGCTGGGCTGCCAGGATCTGCCGAGCCTGTTCGGCGGCGATTTCCCGCAGGTGGCGCTTGGCTGCGGCCCGATCGATCGTGGCCGGCGCCGGTCCCCGGGCCGCCGCTCTGCCCGATTGTCGCAAGCGGGGCGAAAGCCACATCGGCTCAGCCGCAAGCCAACTCAGGCGCGCATGGTCCGGAGCCTCCGAGCGGCGGCTCAGCGTCTCCGCGTTGATCCGCAGGTGCCGTGCCGGTGCGAGCGCGAAGGCCGCCCGCCAAAGCCGGTGGCAATCCGCGGCGGAGGGCGCTTCGGCGAACCAGCGCGCCAATGCCAGAAAATCCGCGGCGCGATCGGCGCGGCTCGCCCGGCGATCGTTGATCTGTGCCAACGCGGTGAGCAGCGCCGGGATCGCTGAGCGGGCACGCGCCCGAAGCAATTCGGACTGGGACGGCCCATCGTCGGAAAGGAACCAGCGGCGCAATCCGGTCCAGCGCTGCCGCCAAGCCCGTTCGGCCTTGGCCAAAGCATCCGGCTCCGCCTCGAGCGCATCGACGAGTTCGCGGCGTGCGGCGGCGAGAAAGGCTGCGTCGACCCCGCAGACTTCGAGGTTCGTCACCTGTTCGGCGATGCGGGAAGTCGCCACCACCAGCTCGCCAATGAAGCGCTCCAGGTACTCGATGAGCTTTTCCTTGTAGGCTGAAAATCCGCTCACCGAGATCCCCTGCAGTTCCAAGCTGCCCTGGAGACCGCGCATGAACGACTGGGCGCGGCTCGCCAGCTCCTCGAAGCGCGCGCTCAGGGCGGTCAGCGCGTGATGCAGCTTGGCGTCGTCGGGCGGCGACTCCGCCAGCAGCGGCAGCAGTGAATCGAGCAGTTCGATGATATCGTGGAGGGCCGTCGTCTGAAGCTGTCCGGGACGGTGAAGAAATTCCTCGAATTGGGCGAGGGCCCGTTCCGCCGCCTCGCCCGCCTCGCTGAGATGGTAAAGCCGGCGGTTGCGGTAGAATTCCTCGATCGTTGCCGCCTCGACCTGGTCCGGGGTGTCGTCCAGGTTGCCCCAGGCGCGCAGCTGCAGGAGGACAGCTTGGATTTCGGCTTCGTCCGCGGCGAGCCCGGCGGAGCGAAGTCCTTCCGCCACCTCGGCGGGTCGCAGCGAAATTACAAATTGCGCCCGCCGCGCGACGAACACCCCCAGAACGGCACGGTACAGTTCCCGTCTCTCCGTGCTGAGATGGACGAAGACGGAGTAATGGGCGCCGTCGAGCGACATGCCACGACCGTATGCTTCCCGGGAGGTCTCCGGCGAGGCGGAATTCGCTGCCGGCATACGACGAAACGGCAGGGACCCTCTGGCTTCGTAGCGCCTGGAACGACCGTAGCGACGTTGCCCTCGAGCGCGCTAAAGACGTCTGGAAGCCCTGACGGCGCTCAAAAGTCACCACTCTCTTTAATCAGCATGACGCCCCGCTCGTTGGCTTCAGCTTGTCGCCAGTCACTCCCATCCCTCCGGAGACCCGTCGAGTTCGACGGCTGACGTGCAGATTACGAATCTGCTACGTGAGGCGGCGCGCACGGTCGAGATCACCTTGGCCGATCATGTGATCGAAGGCACTACGGGGAGGAACTGATCAAGCGGCTCGCCGAAGATTTGGCGCAACAATTCGGCCGTGGATTTTCCGCGAGGAATTTGGACCAAATGCGTCTGTTTTTACTGGAGTGGCCAATTTCTCAGATTGGCTCTGCAAAATCTTCCGGCACGGCGGCCACACCCCGTGACCGATCCGCCTTTCCGCCGCCTTGGTCACATTACGTGCGACTCATGTCCGTGAAAAACCCCGAGGCACGCCGTTTCTACGAGGCTGAAGCTCTCCGCTGCGGGTGGGCGGAGCCGCAACTCGACCGGTAGATTTCAACCTTGTTCTGCGAACGCACCGCGCTGTCAAAAAACAAGGTTGCCATGTTGACCGAGGGCGAGAAGCCCCGGCCCGAAGACGAGGTATCGCCCTTTTTTTGCGTAGCCGGCCGATGGTTGAAACCGCTTGAGTGCGATTTTTCTTCCCGGCAACGTAGACCATGCCATCCAAGCTCGACTACAGCAGGTTCGTCGTCGGCTACCACGGATGCGATGCTGCATTGGCACGAAAGGTTCTGCTGGGCGACTCGCAACTGGAGCCGAGCAATAACAAGTACGACTGGCTTGGACGCGGCATCTACTTCTGGGAGCACGGGCCGGCCCGGGCCATGGAGTTCGCGGTCGAAGAAGCGAAACGGAAACCCAGCAAGATCAAGGAACCGGCCGTGCTCGGGGCGTACATTTCTCTCGGCGATTGTTTCGACCTTCTCGATGTCGCTTTTACGTCAGTGCTTGGGGACGTGTACCCCGCGTTCACAGCCGATTTGAGGGGACGAGGCGAGCCGATGCCCGAGAATGAGCGGCGGCGCCCTGACGGCACCAAGCTATTCCACGCTTTGGACCGCGCGGTCATAGAGTTTGCCATCAAGCTGGCGGAGACCGATGGACGCGCGTTCGACAGTGTTCGAGGGGCCTTCATGGAAGGCGAGCGGGCCTTCGCGGGTTCTGAAGTCTATCGGCAGTCCCACATCCAAGTTACCGTCCGGAACACGGATTGCGTCATTGGGTACTTCAAGCCTAAAATCAATTGACCCTGGGAGCGTATCGGACAAAGTTTGTCCGGTGACCAAGAAGGCAGAAGCCATCATTCGCCGGTTTGAGTCGGATCGAAACTCGCTCCGCGAGAAGGTGGCGGCCCGCCTTGCAGGGCTTTCCTCCGATGAGCGGCTTAAGATCCTGGTTGATGCAGGTGTTTTGACCAAGAAAGGCAAGCTCGCTGCGACATACCGCCCGAAGCGGGCGGCCGCTTAATCCCCGAAGCGCTGGGATCAGACGGAACGATTTCAGGCCGCTGGAAAGCGGATATCGGGACAGAGGGAGCATTCCCGGCTCGACGCTTTGAGTCCGGCAAGCTCGGTCCCAACATGACGAAATCGAACTCTGTCTTTCTAGCAGTGTGGTGAAAAACTCGACTTGGGGACCAAAGATGGTGAATTGCCAACGATACGAGGCGGCGAAGTCTTGCCGACGTGTCCCGCCTAAAACATGGCGATCACTATCATAGGGAAGAGTCAGTGCGTGCTTTGCGGTGAAATCATCGCGAAGGGTGACGAGGTGGTGGCGACCTCCCATTTTATCGGCGACAAGACCGATTCCTTTTTTCGTTACTCGGATGCGCCGTTTCATAAGCGCTACTTTCTTGCTTGGGACAGACGTGCCGAGTTTGTCCGGCACTTCAATGAATTGGTGTCCTCGCAGGTCTTTGGCAATGGCACCCGCCACAGAATGCTCGATGACGGCCGGATCGCACAAGAACGGGCATGAATCGCACCGTCATCATTGAATCGCGAAAATGTCCTATAGTCGGAGAACGACTCTGAAGAACTCGACTTCAGCGTAGCGATCGCTGGAGTCGGTGAATGCGAGGAAGACGACAGGGCCAACTGAGCATGGCGTGCCTGTTGAATGTGAACGTGGAGGAGATGATCCCGCCCAAGCATCCGATTCGGGCGATCAAGGGGTGACCTACTCGGGCGACTTACACGCCAATCTGTGAATCCCTATTTTTATCCTGCGGCCGGTCGCAGATTCTTTATTTTACGGCTATCTTTTTCGTCGGCAGAGATTGCTTGGCGCGCCGGAATTGGAACTGACAAAAAATCATTCGTCAAGCCTCGCCACTTCGGGCGGCAGCCATCGTCATTGAAATGTCCGTTTCCGTTTGCCAACGTCGCAACAGATGAACGCCCTCACGCGGCAACAAACTGAGGAGTGGGCAAGGACCCATTCGTATGCTTTGGACGAGCGGGGATTGCCCGTGTTAAGGGGTTCCGGCGAACTGGAATCGTTTGCAATCCCCGGAGACGCTGGAAAGCGCGTCCATATGGTCCGCCATCACGCAGAGGTATTCCGAGTTGAGAGCGAGTGTTGCGTTTGGATCGATGACTGGGGCGTTTGGCCTTCCGGGCAATGGGAGCACCTTTTCCACCGCTTCCGAAAGTCCTACGGGATCGACGCCTCGCTTGAAGACGCACCGGCAATGCGCGTTCCCGCGGTGGAGTTTGAAGCGACGGTCTCGATTGCCGTGAACTGCGCCTTGATGCTCTGGGATTGCTACATCCTCGGAGCCTCTGGCCGGCCCTTTGTGTTTTACTCACATGACGAGATCGGAAGGCGGCGATCATCGCCCTCTAACGGTTGATTCACTACGACACCGACGCTGCCTGATCTCCCGAGGGCCGCCCCCTCCGAGCACCGGCGCTTCTACGCTGTACTCTTGCACACGCGGCTCATTTGCCGATCAGGTCCTCGGATCAGGGCGAAAACCAGGGCTGCCGAAACTGCGAGTGCCGCCATTATCGCTCCAGCTATTGCTCGCTGGCCCGCGCCACCGATCATCATGCCGTACGAAAAACCGGCTAAAGCCGCCGCGGCACAATAACACAACGTGTATTCTTTTTTTCCTGTTCTCAGGGTCGCAAACGTGAGCGTTCCAATCGTATAACTTAATAGCCACGAAGTCGGGATGGCGAAATACGCGTACCCCAGGAATTTCGCGATCCATGAAATGTGTTCTGGCTGCGTAAAAGCTTGGCCAATCCCAACCAATATACACGGAGCCAACGGGCCGAGTAAGAATGCGAGGAACGTTCTCATAGCGTTAAACAATGGTTTTTTCTAGGGTTTTGCGCTGGTCTTCCCCTGTTTGACCGTAAGCGGTAAGCGGAGGACAGTCTAGGCGGAGCGCCCGAGAGTGAGTAAAGTGGCGGGCATGGAAACAGACCATGCTTTGATGGTGCCGAGCCGACGTCAGGCTCGGCGCGAGAGTTGGGCGCAGACAATCGCGGATTG
>DASXYY010000027.1:0-190313 GCA_036502225.1 Opitutaceae bacterium | reverse complement strand
CAGCCTGGAGCAACTCTGGCGCGCGTCACTTCCAGTCCCTTAACGGGCACTCTTCAACCGGAGAGCCGGATGCGGTAGTTCCGCACGTCCGGTTCGGAGGGAGGGGCAGGTTCCATTCCTGTCCCTACCCCTATCCCGCTGACGTTTATCAGGCCGCGACGATGCTGATCGACTCAATCGCGACCCGGTCAATCGGCGTGCTCTTCTCGCCGCCGCCGCCGTTGCGCGTCGGAACATTCGCGAGCTGCTCCAGCACGTCATCGCCCGCGACCACCTCGCCGAACGCCGTGTACTGGCGGTCCAGGAACTTGGCGTCGCCGTGGCAGATGAAGAATTGGCTGCCGGCCGAGTCGGGGCTCGCCGAACGCGCCATCGAAATGACCCCGCGCACGTGCGACTTCGGGTTGAATTCGGCCTTGATCGTGTAACCGGGGCCGCCGGTGCCGGGCATTCCCTTGGCGCCTTCCTTGGTGTTCGGGCAGCCGCCCTGAACCATGAAGCCCTTGATGATCCGGTGAAACGCCGTGCCGTTATAGAAACCTTCCTTGGCCAGCTTCTTGAAATTTTCCACGGTCTTGGGCGCAACGTCGGGCCAGAACCCGATTTTGATTTCGCCGTAGGCGGTCTTGATCACAGCCTGCTCGTTGGCGGCGGATGCGGAGGAAGGATTGCTCATGGGAAGGGGATAAACTTCTCCCCGCGGTCGCCCCGGGTCAAGCGGACGAACTCCTTTCGCGGGAGGGAGTCGATGAACAGGCGTCCGTAAGCCTTGGCCAGGATGCGGCCGTCCAGCAGGGTGACAACGCCGCGGTCGGTGTGGCTTCGGATCAGCCGCCCCACACCTTGGCGGAATTGGATGAGCGCCTGGGGCAGCATCAGTTCGTTGAACGGGCTGCCTCCTGCGTCCCGAATCCGTTCGGCCTGCGCTTCCGTGATCGGGTGGTCCGGCGGGTCGAAGGGCAGGCGGGTGACAATCACCTGCGAAAGGGCCGAGCCCGGCACGTCGATGCCGGTCCAGAAGCTTTCGGTGCCGAGCAGCACGGCGTTGCCGGCGGCGCGCATTTGCCGCGTGAGTTCCGTGCGGGAGAGCGCCTCGCCTTGGATCAGCAGCGGGCGGCCGGCGGCGGCAATCGCGGGGCCGATGGCGGCGGCGACGGCGCGCAGGTCGGAGTAGCTGGTGAACAGGACGAGCGATCCGCCCTTTACCTGGAGGGTGCAAAATTTCACGTAGTCGATGACGGCGTCGATCGCGAGCCGGCCGCCTTCGTCGCCGCTCGCGCTTCCGGGCAGCGGCACGTCGCCGGCCACGTAGACGCGCATGCACCGCTCATAGTCGAACGGCGAAAGAACCAGGCCGACGCGCGAGCCCTCGGCCCCGCAGCGGCGAACGAATGGCTCCATATCTCCGGCCAGGGCGAGGGTGGCGCTCGTCGCGACGACGCTGACGCCTCGGCCGAACAGGTGTTGACGCAGTTCCGGGGCGACGTCGATCGGCGCGCCGCGGAGCGTAACGATCGTCTGGCGCTTTCCGCCGCGTTCCGCCCAATACACCTGCCCCGGATCGGCGCGCTGGAGCCATTCGGTCGCGGATGCGCCGATGGCTTTGATCCGCGCCGCCTGGTCCATGAGTTCGTCGCGTTCACGGCCGTCCTCCAGGCGGTCGGCGGCGCGCAGCAGGAACTGCTGCAGAGCCTGCAAGGGAGTCTCGTAGGTCGGCGCAACGGGAATGTCCTCGCGCAATCGGGCAACCGACCGCGGAGTCAGGAGCGCCTTTTCGACTTCGGCGAAAAACACGACGGTGGCGGCCAGCGCTGACTCGACCAGAGCCGCGCCCTCCAGCCCGCCCCGCTTGCGGAGCAGTCCCCGTTTGGTGCGGGGATTGTGCAGGGATTTGAGGGCCCGCTCGACGCCATAGCTGCTCACGGAGACGCCAAAATGATCGGTGGCGACCGCGGGCACGGTATGCGCTTCGTCCAGCACGAGAAAATCATCCGGAAAGAGGACGCCGCGCCCATTGGCGGCGGACCCTTCGCTCCGCGCGCCGCCGGCCGAGATGAGCGCAAAGAGCAGGGCGTGATTGACGATGATCAGATTCGATCCGCGCACGCGGCTGCGGGCGCGTTGATAGAAGCACCGTTCAGGATCGCAGTGGCGGCGGGAACACCCGGAGGAGTCGGCGCAAACGGCTTCCCAGACTTCGGAAAGAGGCGGCGGCTGGAGTTCGTGGCGAAGGCCGGTCTCGGTGCGGTCGGCCCAGTCGGCGATTCGCTGCAGTTCCGCGAATTCGGCATCGCTGAAGAGCGAACTCTTTTCGGCGAGCGCGTGGCTGAGCCGGGTGGTGCAAAGGTAGTTGGTCTTGCCGACCAGCACCGCCGACTTGAAATCGGCGTAGGCCGCGGTTTCGGGCCGGGACGAAAAGATCCGCCGGCAGAGCGGGAGATCCTTTTGTTCGATCTGCTCCTGGAGGGCGATGGTGTGGGTCGAAACGATGAAAGGCCGTCCGGTGTCCACGGCACGAATCAAACCGGGAACCAGATAGGCCAGGGATTTCCCGACGCCGGTGCCGGCTTCGAAAACGAGAGAGTCGTCGTCACCCAGCGCAGCGGCCACCGTGCCGGCCATATGCGCCTGTTCGGGACGGTGCTCCAGGTGCATTTCCTCCTGGAGCCAGCCGCCTTCCCGAAACATGGCGGTGGTGAGGGGAATGGCCCGGGAGGGGGCCGGACCCGGCTCGACGGGATCGTTGAGCCCGATCATTCGTCGACGATCCAAACCCAGTCGCCCGCGCGCACGATTTCGTAAAGCTCGACGACATCGGCGTTGCGTAGGAGCACACAACCGGCGCTGATCGGCTGGCCGACCCGGTCTTCGTGCTGAGTGCCGTGGATGTACACGTAGCGATTATAGGTATCGACGTCGCCGCCCCGGTTCAGGCCCGGCTCCAGACCGCGCAGCCAAAGGATGCGGCTGGTGATCAGGTTGCCCTCGGTTTCCGGCCATTCGATAAAGTGTCGTCCGGTCGGCACCCGGGCCTTGAACACCATGCCCGGGGACTGGCCGCTGCCGATGCGCTCGGCGATCTCGTGGAGGCCACGCGGCGTGCCGAGCGAGCCCTTGACGTTCGAGGGCGGCTGGCGCGAGGTAGATACGGTGTAAGCTTTTTGCAGGGTGCGGTTAACAAATAGCTGGGCCGTCGAAGGGCGGATTCTGACCACGAGGATCCGGTCTGTGGGCTTGATACCCAAAGCGGAAGCGATTCTAGTTAACGATTCCCAATCCATGAGTGCGGCATCCTCCTTTACCATAGGCATCGTCGGCGCGACCGGCGCGGTCGGTCAAGAGTTGCTGCGCCTGTTGCAACAGCGCCGGTTTCCGGCGGGACAGGTGCGGCTCTTCGCTTCGGCGCGCTCG
This sequence comes from Opitutaceae bacterium, assembly GCA_036502225.1. Lineage (GTDB taxonomy): Bacteria > Verrucomicrobiota > Verrucomicrobiia > Opitutales > Opitutaceae > Palsa-1447. Next base: position 186,902 of record DASXYY010000027.1, on the reverse strand, counting down.
GCGGGCAAAACGATCACGGTGGGCGGCATCAATTACGTCATCGAAGAGGCCCGAGCCGGCGTCTTTGGCGATATCGACGTGGCTTTCTTCGCGGTCGGGGGATCCGTCACCAAGGAATTGGCGCCGGACGCCATTCGCGCGGGCTGCCTGGTCATCGACAAGAGCTCGGCGTTTCGCATGGACCCGGAGGTGCCGCTCGTCATTCCGGAGATCAACCCGGAAGGCCTGCAGCGGCACAAGGGCCTGATCGCCAATCCCAATTGCTCGACGGCGGTGGCGTTGATGGGACTTTATCCGCTGCATCGGCGTTTCGGTCTGAAGCGCTACCTCGCGTCGACCTATCAGTCGGTTTCCGGCACGGGCGCCGAAGCGGTCGACGAACTGAACGATCAGATCAAGGCGTCGGTCCGGGGCGAGCCGATCAAGCGCAGCATTTATCCGTACCAGATCGCGTACAACGTGATCCCGCAGGTCGATACGTTCGGCGGCAACGGCTACACGGGCGAAGAGACCAAGATGATGCAGGAGAGCCGCAAGATTCTGGGTCTGCCGGACCTCAAGGTGTCGGCGACCTGCGTGCGCGTGCCGGTCATTCAGGCGCATTCGGTGGCCATCACGGCGGAGTTCGAGCGTCCCGTCAGCGTGGGCGAAGCGCGCGCGGCGGTCGCGGAATTTCCGGGCGCCGAACTGGTCGACGATCCGGCGCGCGAGCGCTATCCGACCCCGCTCGACTTCACCCGCCAGGTGAAGTGCGGCGTCGGTCGCATCCGGCTGGATACGGCGATGGACAATGCCCTCTCTTTCTGGGTCAGCGGCGACAACCTCTGGAAGGGCGCGGCCTTGAACGCGCTGCAGAACGCCGAACTGATGGTCCAAAAGGGCTGGCTGCGTCCGAAGTCGGCGCTGGCCACCGCATGATTTCGCCCACCGGCGAAAAGGATACGGACGCCTAGCTCAGTTGGTTAGAGCATCTCCTTTACACGGAGAGGGTCGGGGGTTCGAATCCCTCGGCGTCCACCCTTTCGCAATGCGAAGGGGTGTCCGCCAAAGCCCACCGGGCGACGGCGGAACGGACTCCCGCAAACCCTCCGAGGTGGAGCGCATGGTCCCCATGCGCTTAGGCGCCAATCGCGGGCAGACGTCAAAACGCATGGGGACCATACGTTCCACCTTTCGCTTACGGGTCGACGGTGCTGGGGTCAGCGCCCCCGGCTACGACTGTGGGCCGTCGGAAGGTGGTTTTCGTCCTCCTTGCCAATATCGCAAGATATGAAACCCCGAAGTTTGGATATCCTGGAGAAATCCAAGTTGCCCCTCGAGCAGATCCATGCGATTTTGAAGGCCATGGAGCCCGAGCTGGCAGAACATTCCGATCGGCTTCACGAAAGTGTCGTCCAGCGGGGCGAGCTTCACCGGTTGGAGCTCAAGATGGAGGATCGTTTCGGGAGGATTGAAACGAAGCTTGAGGCTCAGTGGGCAAGATGGTCATTTGGCTGTTTGGCATGTCGGTTGCCCAGGTGACGTTGCTTTATTCGGTGCTGGGGCACAGGGGGCCGTAAGGTGGAGCGCATGGTCCCCAAGCGCTTTTGACGTCCGCCCGCATTTGGCGACCAAGCGCGTGGGGACCACGCGCTCCACCCATTCTGCGTTCTAATCGTCGATCATTTCCGCTTCCACCCCCAGCTCGTCGGCCCGCAGCGGCGTGGGGTCGAGGTAGCTTTGCAGGGGGCTGCGGACGATGGCGATTTGCTTGGCGATGCGGTTCGCGAGGGCGGTGATTTCGGCGTAGGTCTGGGCGTGCTCCTCGGGGTCGGTATTCGGGCCGGCAAACGCGTGCTTGCGCCGTTCGATGATCTCGTCGGTCTCGGTCTTGAGCTTGTTGGCCAGGAGGTTGACGCGCTTCCCGGCCTCCTTGAAGCGCTGGCACAGCAGTGTCATCGTGAAGCCATTCACCCGGAGGTGAATGTCGGATGAAATGTGCCGGGCCTCGTCGTAGTCGAAGCACCGGCCGAATCGCCCGATGTCGAGCGTCGCGCAGACCGCGTTGGCGATCGTCTGCTGATAGACAATCATTCGGCCCGTGACGATGCCCACGATGCCGCCGACGAGCACCGTCATCAGGAACGGGACAACGACGACGTCGAGCCAGTCGAACGCCTGCGCATATTCAATGTGGGTGGCCTGCGGTAGCACCGGAACCTCCGCGCTTAGAGCTGGTGATCCGCCTGCTCCTTATGCAGCAGGTCGATCGACTTGGTCTCGCTGATGAGATTCACGCGGCCGGTCCGTTCGCAGCCGTCCAGAATCAGCTGCTTGCATTGGGCGACCGTCAGGTTCGGATCCAGCGCGAACAACTTGCCCGCGAGATTGGTCACCTGCGGCGCCGCCATCGAGGTGCCGCTGAGGTTCATCCGCTTGCCGCCGGGCACGTAGCTTTCGACCTCATAGCCGTTGGCGTGGACGTTCACCATCGGGCCAAAGCTCGAGAAGCTCGTCTCCGAGCCCGCCGAGTCGACGGCGCCGACCGTGATCATATTGGGCAGCTGGAATTCCGACGGAATGAATTCGTCGAACTTGACGTTGTTGTTGTCGTTGCCGGCGGCGACGACGAACAGGACGTTCGGCGCGTTCTTGAGCGCCTGCTGCAGCGCGTCGCGGCCAATGTCGAAGATCTGGCGCGCGAGCTTGGCGCGCTCCTCGGCGTTGCCTCCCGCTCCATTCTGCTCCAGCGCATCCTCGACACTGCGCAGGGATCCGCCCCAGCTCATGTTCACGACGCGCACGTGGTGATCGCGGAAATAATCCGCCTGTTGAATCGAGGCCGCCGCGTCTTTCTTGGCCTGCGCAATGGTCGGGGTCTCGGGAATTGTGTGATAGTCGAAGGTGATGCGCCCCACCACCAGCTTGGCATAGGGGTTCCCGGCCGTGGCGATGCCCGCCACGTGGGTCCCGTGCGCAAAATCGCCGGTCATATTGAGGTCTTCCAGCGTTTGCTTCACCTGGTCCTGTTTCAGCGTGGACATGTACTGTTTGACCGAGTCGGCCTCCGGGCTGTCGACGCCGGCCTCGAGATCCTCGAAACCCTTCAGGCGGCCGAGGTTTTCCGGCAGACGGGTGGTGGCGTCGCCCAGTGGCATCAGCAGTTCCTTTTCCGGGTTGGAGTGGACATCGTAGGCAAACCCGTGATTTCCGTTCGCGTCCGTGTAGAGGATGCTTTGATAGACGGACGGATCGGAGCCGCTATCCCAGATTCCGACGAGGACCGGCGAGGCATGGTCCGCGGGCGTGAGGGTCACCAGCCGCTGCGTCCATAGATCCTTCACCGCCACCCGGTGGGCGTCGACCGTCTTGGAGATGGCCGCGACAATCTGTGCTTTGAGCGGCAGGAAGATCTGCAATTGCGCGCGGGCGCCCACCAAGGTGGCCGCCACGTCGGCCGAAATGGAGTGGGTGCGGGCCGCGGCCGGATCGAAATGGTTCTTCACATTGCCGATGACCAGGGCGGGGCTCCGGATCTCGTAGCTGGTGAGGGTCTCGCGGAGTTCGCTCTGCACGTCACTCCACGGCAGCGCGGCCACGTGCTTCGCCAGGATTTCCTGAAAATTGGCGGTAAACGAGTCCGCCGGGTGTTCTTTCGCATCCATGTAGGACTCCGACGTCAGGCCGGTGGTGAGCTTGAGGGCGGGCTTTTCTTCGAGCTCCCGCACCTTTGCCAGCAGCGTCCGAGCCGTCGCGTAATCGCCGCGGAGCAGCGCGAGATTCATCAAGGTGCCTTCAAAACGCTGCAGCGTGGTGCGGTCCTGGATATCATAGTGATCGAGGTCGGCCTGGACGTCTTTCTGGTATGCGGCCGCCAGGACGTTGAACGCGTTCTCATCCGAGATCAGTTCGGAGGGCAGTTTTTCGATTGGGTAAGTGTGACGTGGAAGGTCATCGAGCTTGGTGATGACCGGCTTGGGTGCGTCGGCACGGACGGAGGGGGTCAGGGCCGGCAGGGCCAGGCACAGCGCTAAGGCCAGGGGAAAGGCGCGTAATGCGAATTTAAGCATGGTCGGGAATTAACGGGGCCGCCGATGGATTGCGACACGAAGTTGACGTCCCGGGGAGGATCCGGAATTAGGCTTTTCTTTTGGTCGCTCAGTTGGTTGATTGACCAGCTTCATGCACATTCACCGCCACACGATCTCGGTATTGGTCGAGAACAAGTTCGGCGTTCTGGCACGCGTGGCGGGAATGATTTCCGGACGCGGCTTCAATATCGACTCCCTGAACGTCGCCCCGACCCACGACGCCACGCTGTCCCGGATCACGATCGTGCTGAAAGGCGACGACATGGCCCTGGACCTTTGCACCAAGCAGCTGCGCAAGCTCGTCAACGTGGTGGAGGTCGAGGATTTCAAGGAGCAGGAGGCGGTCGCGCGCGAACTGGTGCTCGTCAAGGTGCGGGCCGATTCGCGGACCCGCCCGGAAATCCTCCAGATCCAGGATATCTTCCGCGCCAAGATCGTGAACATGACCGCGGACACGCTCATCATCGAAGTGACCGGCGACGAGGAAAAGGTGAACGCCCTCCTCGGATTGCTGGAGCCCTTCGGCATCGTCGAACTGGCCCGGACGGGCCGACTGGCGCTCAAACGCTGATTTTTTTTACATGCCTGCCAAAGTCTACACCGACCAAGACGCCGACCTCGGCGTGTTTCGCGACAAAACCCTGGCCGTGATCGGCTACGGGTCCCAGGGCCACGCCCATGCGCTGAATCTCAAGGATAGCGGCTGCAAGGTCTTGATCGGCCTGTATCCGGGCTCCAAATCCCGCGCTGTCGCGGAGCAGCACGGATTCGAAGTGGTCGATACCGCCGAGGCCGTTCGCCGCGCCGCTGTCATCATGGTGGCCCTGCCGGACATGAAGCAGGCCGATGTCTACGAAACGGACATCCTGCCGAACCTTTCGAAGGGCAAAACCCTGCTGTTCAGCCACGGCCTTTCCGTCCACTTCCAGCTGATCAAGATCCACCCGCAGATCGACGTCATCATGGTCGCGCCGAAGGGCCCGGGCCATATGGTGCGCCGGCTCTACGTGGAGGGCAAAGGCATGCCGGCCTTGATCGCGGTCGGCCAGGACAAGTCGAAACAGGCCAAGAAGACCGCGCTCGCCTGGGCCAAAGGCATCGGTTCGACCCGCGCGGGAGTACTTCAAACGAGCTTCAAGGAAGAGACCGAAACCGATTTGTTCGGCGAGCAGGCCGTCCTCTGCGGCGGCGCCGCGGCGCTGGTGCAGGCCGGCTTCGAAACCCTCGTTGAAGCGGGCTATCAGCCCGAGATGGCCTATTTCGAGTGCCTGCACGAGCTGAAGCTCATCTGCGACCTCATGTACGAGAGCGGCATCGCCGGAATGCGCTTTTCGATTTCCGAGACCGCCAAGTTTGGCGACATCACCCGCGGCCCCCGCGTGATCAATGCGGGAACCAAGAAGGAGATGAAGAAGATCCTGAAGGAAATTCAGACCGGCCAGTTCACCCGCGAATGGGTCAAGGAATACAAAGGCGGCCTCAAGAAATACAAGGCGCTGCTCAAGAAGGGCGAAGGCCACCTGGTCGAAAAGACCGGACAGCGCCTGCGCGGCATGATGCCGTGGATGTCCAAAAAGAACCTCAAGGGCGTCCAGGCGAGCTATTGAGGCCGGTCGTTTTGGCGACGCGCCAGAGCCCCCTGGCGCTCGTTCAAACGCAGATGGCGGCGGCGCGGCTGCGTTCCGCGCTCGGGCTGGAAACGGCCGAGCGGCGCATTGTGACGACCGGTGACCGCCAGGCGGCCTGGTCGCTGGAGGAAAAGGGCGGCAAAGGCCTTTTTACCGGCGAGCTCGAGGAGAGCCTGCGCCGCGGGGAAGCGGATCTCGCCGTCCATAGCACCAAGGATCTTCCGGGCGGCAACAGCCCCGGGCTGGCGATCGCCGGCTATCTGCCCCGCGCCGATGCGCGTGACGTGCTGGTTGTCCGGGCCGGCGTGGCTCGGCCGGCCAGCATCGCGACGGGCAGTCCGCGCCGGCGCCAGCAAATCGCCCGGCTTTTTCCCGAAGCGACGTTTGTGGCGGTGCGGGGAAACGTGGATACGCGCCTGAAGAAAATCGCCGCGGGGGCCGCGGATGCGACGCTGCTCGCCGCCGCCGGACTCGACCGGCTCAATTTGGCGAGCTGGCCTGGCTTGGAATTTCGACGATTGGAGTTCGATCAAATGGTGCCGGCCGTGGGGCAGGGCGCGATCGCGCTGCAATGCCGGGCCGGCGAGGAAGGCCGCTTCGCCGCCGCGTTGGACGAGCCGACCCGCCGCGCCGTCGACGTGGAGCGGGCGATCCAGGATGCCCTCGGCGGAGGCTGCCAAACGGCCCTGGGCGCCCATTTGTCCGGCGGGACGCTCCATTTCTTTTTTGAGGGTCTGGGCCGCCGCTCGATCCCTCTCAGCGAGGCGCAAATCGCCGCCCCGACCGAAACCGCCCGCGCCGTGCTGGTCCAATTCGACCTGGCACCGGGAGCTTGAGAGTGCGCGAGACCCGCCTACCTGTAAAATCGAGCCAATTGCCGCATGCCAACTGAAGAGAATCGCTCCCCCTCGCTCGCCGGCCGGCGCATCGTCGTCACGCGCACGCGCGACCAGGCGTCGGAACTGTCGGAAAAACTCCGCGCTTTGGGCGCCGAGGTCCTGGAGCTGCCGGTGCTGAAGATTTCGAAGGAAATCACCAAGCAGACCGAAGCCGATGTGATGCTGGAGTTCGGCCGCTACGATTGGCTGGTCTTCACCAGCGGCAATGGCGTGCGCTATTTCTTCGAGGAATTCCTGCGGCTCTTCGATGACATTCGATCGCTGGGGTTGGTCCGCATCGCCGCAATCGGAGACGGCACGGCCCGGCGCTTGGCCGAGCTGCATCTGCGCATCGAAGTCCAGCCCAAGACCGCGACGGCGGGCGCTTTGGCGGATGCGATGATCGAGACCGGGAGCCTGGATAGCGGGCAGGTCCTGGTCATCACGGGCAATCTCAACCGCGACGAGTTGGTCGAGAAGCTGGAAGGCGCCCGCGCCATCGTCGATCGGTTTCAGGTCTACAAGACCGAGTCGGTGGATCTGACCAACGATCCGGCGGCGGCTGAATTCCGCGCCCGGGGTGCGGATGCGATCCTATTTGCCAGTTCATCCTCCGCCGAATTCTTCGCCGCGCAATCGAACGTGCTGGCGCTCGCGCCGGGCGCGACGAAACCCCTGGCCGGCAGCATTGGCCCGCAGACCAGCGCGACGATGAAGCGGGTCGGGATCGCCGTCGATTTTGCCGCCGTCACGCCGGGCCTGGATGAACTCATTGCCGCCTTGGCGAAGAAGCTGGGGTCCCGCTTATGAAGGTGCCGTTTCTGGATCTTTCCCTGCAGCATGCCGAGCTGCGCGACGAAATTCTGGCCGGCATCACCAACGCCTACGACGGCGCGCGATTCTGCCTTGGGCGCGACGTCGAAGATTTCGAGCGCAATTTCTGCGCCGGGCTCGGCTATCCGCACGCGGTGGCGATGAACAGCGGCACCTCGCCGCTGCACGTGGCCGGCCTGCTGGCGGCCTTCGGCCCGGGCGATGAGGTAATCACGACGCCATTCACCTTCATTTCGACCGTGTGGGGCGTCAGCTACTGCGGCGCGCGTCCGGTTTTCTGCGACATTGAGCCGGGCACCTACAACCTGGACCCGGTCAAGGTCGAGGCCGCCGTCACGCCGAAGACCAAGGCGATCATCGTCGTGCACCTGTTTGGCCAGCCGGCGCGCATGGGCGAATTACTGGCGATCGCCGAGCGCCATAAGTTGGTGGTGATCGAGGACTGCGCGCAGGCGATCGGCGCCAAGTACCGCGACGTGCCCGTGGGATTGCTGGGGGATTGCGGCACGTTCAGCTTCTATCCGACGAAGAACCTGGGTGGGTGCGGCGAGGGGGGGGCCTTCGTCAGCCGCCACGCCAATTGGCACCTCGGAGCGCGGCAGATTCGAGTCCATGGTTCGGACCGGCGCTACCACCACGATCGGATTGGAGGCAATTTCCGGATGGACGGATTTCAGGGGGCGGTCCTGAACGTGAAATTGCCCCGGCTGAAGAGCTGGAACGCGCGGCGGCGCGCGATCGCCCAGCGCTACCTGGCCGAGCTCAAGCTACCGGAACTGAGTTTGCCGGAACAGCCCGCCTACGGGGCCAGCGTATTTCACCAATTCACCGTTCGCCACCCGCGGCGCGACGCGCTTCGGACCCACCTGCAGGAGCGCGAAGTGGGGACGGACTTGATCTATCCCGTGCCGCTGCACCGGCAGGCGTGCTTCGCCAGCCTCGGCTATGGGGAGGGTTCGATCCCAATTGCCGAAGCGGTTGCCAAGACCTGCGTCAGCCTGCCAATCTTCCCGGAGCTCACCGACGAACAGGTCGAGCACGTGATTCGGACCGTCAATTCCTTCGTATGATCGGAAACGTGCAGATCAAGATTTGCGGGCTGACTTCCGTGGCCGACGCCGAATCGGCGACGGAGATCGGCGCGGATTATTTGGGTTTCATTTTTCACTCGGCTTCGCCGCGAAACGTCAGCCCCGAGCAATACGCGGCGATGTCCCGGCGTCTTCCCGTGCGCCGCCGGGTGGCCGTGGTGGTTGAACCCACAATCGAGACGCTCAAGGCGCTGGCCGCCGCCGGATTCGATCGGTTTCAGGTTCATTTTCAACCCGGCGGCGATGTCGGGCGCCTGGCCCGTTGGAGCGATGCGGTGGGCCGCGACCGGCTCTGGCTTGCGCCGAAGCTTCCGTTGGGCACGGCGTTTCCCGAGGAACTGCTGCCGCAGGGGCGGTCATTCCTTTTGGACGGCTACAAACCCGGCCTGGATGGCGGCACGGCACTGAATTCCGATTGGACGCTTTTCGGCCGGCTGCGTACGGGGCATCCGGAAAAGGAGTGGATCCTTTCCGGAGGGCTTGCCGCCGCCAACATCGCCCAGGCTCTCGGCGAAACCGGAGCGACCGTCATCGATGCCAACAGCGGCGTGGAATCGGCGCCCGGGGTCAAGGACTCGCGGAAGCTGCAAGCGCTGGCTGACGCGATCCGCGCTTTTCAAGCGCCACGCTGACGCCCTCGTGGGCGAGGAGCCCGCGTTTGATGTCCTCTCCGAACGCAAAGCCCGTGAGGGATCCGTCGGAACCGATGACGCGGTGGCAGGGGACGATGAGGCAGACCGGATTGGTGGCGTTGGCACGTCCAATGGCTCGCGGCGAACTTCCCAGTTCCGCGGCGAGCTGGCCGTAACTGCGGGTTTCGCCCGAGGGGATGGCGCGCAGCGCGGCCCACACCCGCCGCTGGAATGCGCTGCCCTGGGGGGCGAACTTGACTGAAAAGACGGCCTTGGGATTTCGCAGGTAGGCCGAGATCTGCCGGGCGACCGGCGCAAGGGCGCCCTGATCTTCGCGGTAGTCGAAAAGGGGCGCGCGCAACTTCAGTGCTTGGAGGCCGTCGAAGGCCGTGGCGACGAGCGCCCCGTCGGTGTCGATGGCCGCCCGAAGCGGTCCGAAGGGGGTTTGGATGGTGCCCCAGCGGGCGAGAGGAAGTGATTTCATGGCGGTGATTGTAGCAACTGCCACAGATGACTGGTGGCCAGACTGCGGTGAGGGGAAAAGATCGACATCAGCCGCCGCGTGTCGTCGGCGTCCGGCCGCGTCTCAAGTGAAAACAGATGCTTCAGGCCGCTCGAGACGCCGGTGTCGCCCAAGGGGACGCAATCGGAGAATCCCAGAGCGCGCATCATGATATAGTTCACGGACCAGGGGCCGAGGCCGTGGATTTCCAGCAGGGTGCGTTCGGCGCGGGTCGCGGAGCCGCGTTTCAGGCCTTCCAGGTCGAGCGTGCCGCCCGCGACTAGTTTTGCCGCGGAGATCAGATATTCGGCCTTTTTTTGCGAGTACTGGAGCGGGCGAAGTGCCTCCGGGGTGAGCGCGGCGACCGCTTGGGGCGTCGGCGGAGCGACGAGCCCGTTGCCGAGCGGAGTTCCCGCGAGCTCAAACAGCCGGCGCTTGAGCAGGCAGGCGAAGGGCAGATTGATCTGTTGGCCGACGATGGCCCAGATCAGTCCGTCAAAGACGGAGGTGGTCTGGCTGATGCGAAGCTCCGGCCGGCCTTCGACAAGCCGGGCAAACCCCAAGCGCCGGGCGAGGCGGGAAAAGGCCGCGGCGTCTTGGTCGAGCCCCGTGAGCCCCCGAACGACGCGATAGGCGGCAACCTGTGGCCGGGGGCGCCGACCCCGGCCGGCGGGCTCAACGAGCCCGGCCACAACGCGCACCCCCACTCGAATTCCGTCGGACTTCTCTTCCCCAAAATCCAACCGCAGCAGCGCCGGCTCGCCTTCCAGCCGCACCGCCGCCTCATAGCATTCTCCCGCCCATCGTTCATTGACGCTGTGAACATCGCGCGAAAGCGCCCGCCGCAAGTACGGCAACGGGTATCCGGGGGGAAGCGTGATCGAAAAGCGGTCTGATTCCGGCAACGAGCGGTACGCGGACGGGGTCATCCCGACGAGCGTCTTGAAATGGGCGTGGAGGACCGACAGCGATTCATACCCTGCATCGTGGGCCACCTGGGCGAGCGGCTTCGCGGATTCAAGGAGCAACTTCTGCGCCTGGTCCAGTCGGGCTCGCGTCAGGATCTCGGCCGGAGTCGCATGGTAGTGCTGCCGAAAAAGTTCAAATACGCGGGTGGTCCCAAACCCGATTCGACGGACGATTGAGCGGACATCCGGAAATCTGGCGGGTTCGGGTCGGATTTCCTGCACCAGGGCTTCGGTCGCCTCCAGCAGCGGGTCCGCTCCGCGGGCGAAGTCGTCCGGATGACACTTGCGGCAGGCGCGAAAGCCCGCCTCGCGAGCGGCTTCGCAGGTCGGAAAGAATCGCACGTTGGTGCGCTTGGGCTTCTTGGCCCGGCAGGAGGGCAGGCAATAGATGCCGGTCGTCGCCACGCCGGTGAAGAACCGGCCGTCAAAGGCCGGGTCTCCGGCCACGAACCGGTCGTACATCTGGGCGTCGCTGAGCCGCATGCGCCCACGATAGCACAGCCGGCCGGCCTCGTCGTCCGATTAGTTTCGCTGCAATTTTGGGGTCGTTCTGAAGTCGTGCCCGAGTCGCGGACCGGAACAGTGATCCAACGGCCGATAGCTGTAGCCGGGGGCCGTGACCCCGGCGGAAGGAAGAAAGCGCCTCAGTGCCCGAATCCGCCCATCATCGCCCCGAGATTGAACTCGCGGAAGCCGGCGGGGGCCTGGAATTCGGAGTCGTCGATGGACTGCTTGGAGACGGAGGTGACTTCCATGCTGAAAGTATGGCCCGAAGCGTCGGTGCCGCTGATTTTAAGCGGGAAGAAACCCTTGCCCGACAGCGCCTGCTCCCAGCCGGCGGGAGCGCTGGAGCCGGGCATGCCGCCGCGGCCGCGATTCGCTCCCATGCTGCCGAAGCCCCAGAAAGTGCCGAGCGCGTCGGTGACCCACATCTGGGTGGTCGCACCCTTGTCCGTCACCGTGTATTTGGTGCAGGGATACCCGAGCAGCGTGGTCTTTTCGGTGGACGGCACCAGCGAGGGGCGATCGCCGGCGGCGGCCGCCGGGGCCTGGGAATTGCCGCCTTGCGCCGCTCCGGCCGCTGCCCCGCCGAAGGGCCGGGTCATGTACATGTGCTGCTGGGGCATCAGGATGGTCATCTGCTTCTTTCCGAAATCCATGATCACCGCGCCCATGTGACCGGAGGATTGCGCCGCCATGTCGACGCGGAGCGCCTGGCCCTTGATCTCGTAATTGATCGTCTGGGGCTGCTTCCCCCGGTCGCTGCTCATCGTCATCGTGACCTTGCCTTCAAAGTTGTCCGCATGGACGGCGCCGGCCGCAAGAATCGCCGCCCCGAGGGTAAAGACTGATTTGAGGTGCATAGCAGGCTGACGTTTATCGGATTCGACCGGAGTGGCGAGCCCCCGGCATCGGGAAAATTTCCTGCGCCGAAGGAACGCGTGAGTTGTACGTTCGCGCTTCAGCCAAGGGCGGTGACGTCGGCGGATCCGGCAAAGCCGGTGCTATGGCGCGTGTTGGGGGCGGGTTTTGATGGCGGCGGAAGTGGGAATCGAACCCAAGATGTCGATTTTCTTTACACATCTGTCGATCCGACAGAATCCAGGAAAATTAGCAAACATGTAAGATATTGCCCATAAATGTTATAATAGTAAGAATAAGGCCTGGCATGACTCGTGCTGAATGGCATCTCTATCCTTACCATGTCCCTACTCCAACGGTCTCTCTTCTCCGCTCTTCTTGGCGCCGCCCTCCTTCAGGGCGCGCACGCGAACACGTTGCTCATCCTCACGGACGATTTCGGTTCCGGCGCCCCGGTCACCGAACTCGACGCTCGCGGCTTCAGTGCCACGGACTATGACGATCTCAGTTCGGGCACGCCGTCCCTCAGCCTGCTGCAGGGTTTCGATGAAGTCCTCGAGTACACGGATTATCCGTCCAACGACCCAACCGCTTTGGGCAATGTGCTCGGCCAATATGTCGCCGGGGGCGGCCATGTCGTCATCGGCACCTATGCGATGAGCGATCCTTGGGCGGTGGGTGGATCGATCGCCTCGTTGAACCCGCTCGTGAATGTCGGATCCAATACGGGCGTGAGTGGAGCGATCGTTTTGACCGCCGCAGGAGCCAACCTGGGTGTGGGCGTCGATTTCAACACCCTGAGCTATTACAATAACGGGAATTTCGCCGATCCGACGCTGGCGGCCGGTGCCACGCTTCTCGCCACCGACGGCGCAGGGGTGGATATGATCGCGATCAATAGCGCGAACAATGTGATCGGCTTCAACACGTTTCCGAACGATCAGAGCGGCGTCGACAACGACCAATATTACAATCTGCTCGGCAACGTGCTGAACGATTTCGGCCCGTCGGCGCAGTCCGCCCCTGACGCGACTTCGACGGCGCTGCTGTTGCTGGTGGGCGCCGTTTCCGCCTGCTTTATCGCCCGCAAACAGACGCAGCGGGCCTGATCCGGACCGCTTTCACAAAAAGAGCAGCTTCGCCACGGCGGGCTGCTCTTTTTCGTTTTTACCCGGCACGACCGAGCCTAAAATTTCGGCACCTGTCCGGACCGCTGCATCGCTTCCATCTGGCGCATCATTTTCTTCGCGCCGCCGCCCTTGAACATCCGCATCATCTTCTGCATCTGCTGAAATTGCTTCAGGAGCTGGTTCACATCGGAGATTTTCACCCCGGCGCCCTTGGCGATGCGCTGGCGGCGGCTGCCATTGATGACGTCGGGCTTGCGCCGTTCCTGGACCGTCATGGACTTGATGATGGCCTCCGTGCGGCCCATCTGCTTTTCGGCGTCGCCGCCGAGTTCGACCCCGCTCATGCCGGGCATCATGCCGACGAGGTTCTGCAGCGGGCCGAGTTTCTTGACCTGCTGAAGCTGGGAGAGGAAATCCTCCAGATTGAAGTCCGCCGAGCGGAGCTTCTCCGCCATTTTGGCGGCTTCCTTTTCGTCGATCGCTTCCTGGGCCTTCTCGACCAGCGACACGACGTCGCCCATGCCGAGGATGCGCGACGCGAGCCGGTCCGGATAGAAGATTTCGAAGTCCTCGGGTTTCTCACCCGTGCCCGCGAATTTGATGGCGACGCCGGTGATGGATTTAATCGAGAGGGCGGCACCGCCGCGCGCGTCGCCGTCGAGCTTGGTGAGAATCAGCCCCGTGAGGTTGAGCGCCTCGTGAAAGGCTTTGGCGACATTGACCGCTTCCTGGCCGAGGGCGCCGTCCGCGACGAGCAGCACCTCATCCGGCTGCACGCGGTCGCGCAGTTTTTTGGCTTCCGCGATCAGGTCCGAGTCGATCTGCAGCCGGCCGGCGGTGTCGAAAATGATCGCGTCCGCTCCGGCGGCCTGGGCGGCCTCCAGGGCCGCCACGCCGATGCCGGGAACATCCTTGGAGTTCCGGTCGCAAAAGAATCCGAGCTCTTCCTGCTTCGCGAGGATCTCGAGCTGGTCGATGGCGGCGGGACGATAGACGTCCTCGGCGGCGAGAAAGGGGCGGTAGCCGCGTTTTTTCAGCAGGCGCCCCAGCTTGGCGGCCGACGTCGTTTTGCCCGAACCATGCAAACCGACCAGCATGATCTTGAGCGGACGGGCAGTGCTGAGGGTGGTGGCGCCTTCGCCGAGCAGGCGGACCAGCTCATCGTGGATGATCTTGACGATCTGCTGTCCCGGCGTGACGCCCTTGAGCACGTCCTGGCCGACGACCTGCGTCTTGACCGTCTCGACGAATTCGCGCGCGACCTTGAAATGCACGTCGGCCGAGAGCAGGGCGGTGCGCACCTCCTGCAGCGTTTCGGCGACATTTTCCTCCGTCAGCCGGCCGACCCCGCGCAGATTGCGCAGGGCCTGGCCGAGTTTGTCCGTGAGCGATTCGAACATGGGAGCGACAATAAGTATGCTCCGGACGGCGTTTGTCGAGATGACCTCGCAAGAGGGAGTGCATGGTCCCCATGCGCTTCGGCGCCAAATGCGGGCGGACGTTCCAGCGCATGGGGACCATGCGCTCCACCCTCGACCTAGACTGTCGCTTCCTCGGCGGCTTGAGTTTCCGGCGGGGGCGATTCGATATCGGCGCCGCGATTGGCTCGTTTGGGCGGCGATTTGGGCAGCCGCAGCTTGCTGCGGATCGCGGCGCACTCGTTGTCCAATTCGGTCAGGAAGCTGTCGATGGTGCCCTGAGGCAGGGTCGCCTTGGCGGGATCGGTCGCGGTCAAATAGGATTCCAGAATCTTCTCCATGACGTCCATGAGCTTCGCCGCGCGCTTGAGCCCGCTGCTCAGGCACGAACCGCGCAGTCCGCGGCCGCGAATAAAGGCGTTTTCGACGGCCTCGCGGCCGGTTGAGGCGCGCAGGTCCCAGCCCCAATCGGTCGTTTCCTCGATGATCGAGCCGACCATTTCGCGATAGGTGTCGGAGTCGATTCCCAGGCGCTGGCAGACCAATTCCTTGGCTTCGATGATGCCCGCTTCGGTTTGGGCCGACTTGACCGGAAGGGCCGCCTTGATCTGCTTGAGCTTCTCGCTCATCAGCGCGCGGCTGTAGGGCTTCACCACATAATGCGTGACGCCCAGCGCGACGGCCTTCTGCACGGTCAGCCGGTCGCTCACGGCGCTGCATAGGATGACGGGGGTCTTCTTCAGGTCGTCGTCCGCGCGAAGCTTTTCGATCAGCTCGATTCCGCCGAGGGTCGGCATGCAGATGTCGCACACCACCGCGTCGTACTTTCCGGGATTTTCCGACAGCTGACGCCACGCTTCAGCGCCGTTCTCGGCCAAGGTGACCGAGTGCGCTTCAGATTCGATGATCCGCCGCAGCAGTTCGCGGGAGATCTTGTCGTCCTCGGCCAGCAACAAGTGCATAATCGTACCCGGGACTCATCGGCCAGATTGCCGGGTGACTTGAGGGGAAAGTTTCGTCTGGCCAGTCCCGCCCCGATCGGGGATAACCCCCTTTCCCTATGAACCCGGTGCTTAAGCTCCTGGTGGAGGGCGGCCGCCTCACTACCGCCCAAATGGCCCAGGTGGCTGGTTTGCCGGAGGCCGAAGTGGCTCGGCAACTCGATGAGCTCGCGCGGGAAAAGGTATTTCTGGGCTGGCGCCCGGTGCTGGATCTGTCCCGGACCGACGCCGGCGCCGTGCGCGCCGTGATCGAGGTCCGCATCACCCCGGAGCGGGGCGGGGGATTCAACCGGCTGGCGGAACGTCTCAGCCGCTTTGACGAAGTCGAGTCCTGCTACCTGATGTCCGGTTCCTACGACCTGCTTATCTTCTTGACCGGTCCTAGCTTGCAAAAAGTGGCGGCGTTCGTTTCCGAAAAACTTTCCACGTTGGAGGGGGTTTTGTCGACCAGCACGCACTTCCTTTTGCGCTCGTACAAGGAGGGTGGCTACCTGATCGACCTTCCGACCGAGCCGTCCGGCCGCCTGAAGGTCGCTCCCTGACCGCGTGGATACGCACCGTTTCATCGCCCGGCACGTCGTGGGACTGCCGAAATCCGGCATTCGCGACTTCTTCGAGATTGTCGCCAAGATGAAGGACGTGATCTCCCTGGGCATCGGGGAGCCGGACTTCGACACGCCCTGGCACATTCGCGAGGCCGCCATCTATGCCCTGGAAAAGGGCAAGACGCACTACACGTCCAATCTGGGCCTGCTGGAGCTCCGCCGCGGCATTTCCGAATACGTGGAGCGCAACTATGCGGTCGCGTACCGGCCCGACGATGAAATCATCGTGACGGTCGGCGTGTCCGAAGCGATCGACCTGGCGCTGCGGGCCCTGCTCAATCCCGGCGACAAGGTGCTGTATCATCAACCTTGTTACGTCTCCTATCACCCGAGCGTGACCCTGGCCCACGGGATCGGCGTGCCCGTGGCGACGCGGGCGGAGGACGGCTTCGCCCTCAATGTCGAGGACATCGAGCGGGCCTGGTCGCCCGGCTGCAAGGTCCTGATGATGAATCTGCCGTGCAATCCGACCGGCGGAACCTGCGATCGCGCGCGCCTGGAGAAGATCGCCCGGTTTGTCGTGGAAAAGGATCTGATCGTCCTCAGCGACGAGATCTATTCGGAATTGGTCTACGACGGCCCGCACACGAGCATCACGGCGTTCCCGGGTCTGAAGGATCGGACGATCTTTCTGCATGGCTTTTCGAAGGCCTTTGCGATGACGGGATTTCGGATCGGCTATGGCTGCGGTCCGGCCGACCTGATCGAGGCGATGATGAAGGTCCACCAGTATTCCATGCTGTGCGCCCCCATTCTTTCGCAGGAGGCGGCCATCGAGGCCCTGGCCTGCGGCGAGGACGGCATGAAAACCATGCGCGACCAGTACCGTCGCCGGCGCGATCTGGTGGTGCGGCGTTTCCGCGAGGCCGGCCTCGGCTGTCATTCCCCCGGCGGAGCGTTCTATGCGTTTCCGCGCGTGGCCGGAACCGGGAAGACCGAACGCGAGTTCGCCTACGGCCTGCTCGAGGCGCAGCGCGTCGCGGTGGTTCCCGGCACGGCGTTCGGCCCGGATGGAACGGGCTTTGTCCGGGCCAGCTTCGCGACCGGCTACGAGCAGCTCGTGGAGGCCTGCGACCGCATCGAGCGCTACATCCAATCCTTGTGAACCGATCCGTTGCGATTGTCGGGCGTCCGAACGTAGGGAAGAGCCGGCTCTTCAACCGGCTGACCCGCAGCCGGACGGCGATCGTGCACGACGAGCCGGGCATCACGCGCGACGTGGTCTCCGCCGAGGTGAAGGACGGCGGCTACACCGTCATGGATACGGGCGGCCTGGGATTGACGAGCAAGGACGCCAGCGGCGCGGCGCTCACGGAAGCGTCCGAACGCCAGGTGGCCTTCGCGATCGAGGCCGCCGCGCTGATCCTTTTCCTCGTGGACGGCCTGGGCGGAGTCACGCCGCTCGACGAACGGATCGCGGGCCGCCTGCGCCGAAGCCGCAAGCCGGTGATTCTCGTGGTGAACAAGGCGGATTTTGGCGACGAGAAGATCGAACTCGGGGAGTTTTTCCGGCTGGGTCTCGGGACGCCCCTCACCGTTTCCGCCGAGCATGGCCGCGGGGAGGAATCGCTGCGCGAGGCGATCGCCGAAAAGCTGGGTCCGGCGGCGCCCGAAGTCCCGGACGACCGGCCGCCGGGGATCCGATTCTGCTTTATCGGCCGCCCGAACGTCGGCAAGTCGTCGCTCGCCAACCGGCTGCTCGCCAGCGACCGGCTGATCGTGAGCGACGTGCCGGGCACCACGCGGGACGCGGTGGAGCTGCCGTTCGAGTTCAAGGGGCGCAACGGCAAGATGTATCCTTTCCGCCTGATCGACACGGCGGGCATCAAGGCGGCTTCCAAGCTGGCCTCGCCCGTGGAATATTTCTCGCGCCTGCGTTCGCTCGAGGCGATCCAGCGCGCGGATGTGGTTTTCCTGGTGCTTGATGCACTGGACGGAGTGACCCAGCAGGACAAGGCGATCGCCGGCGAGGCGATCAAGGAGCGCAAACCGATCGTGGTCGTCGTCAACAAATGGGACCTGGTGCAGGACGCCTTTCGCGGGCAGCAGGGGCTGCGCCTGCCGGGCGCGGAGTACGACAGCGAGCGCGACTACCGCGAGAAGTATGAGCACGCCGTCTTCGAGCGGCTGTTTTTCACGCCGGGCGCGCCGCTGGTCTTCGTGTCGGCGATGAACGGCTACGAAGTCGGCCGCATGTTGAATGCCGCGGTCAAGCTGACCCGCTCCCTCGACAAGAAGCTGCCGACGGCGAAGCTGAATCAGGCGCTTTCGTATCTGACCGAGCGGACGCCGCCGCCTTCGATCGGGGCGCGGCGTTTCCGCATCTATTACGCGACCCAGACCGGAAACCGCCCTTTCCGCATCAAGATTTTTTGCAATCGCGAGGAGAAACTGACGGAGTCTTACCGCCGTTATCTCGAGGCCGGGCTGGTGGATGAGTTCAAACTCAATGGCTGTCCGGTCACGTTCGACTTGGTGGGCAAACGGCGCGAAGGGGGTTCGCCGGATTCAGAAGGCTAGCTATCATGCTCCGCATCGCCTTCCTGGGATCGGACCCGATCGCGCTCCCGGCTTTGGAATGGCTGCAGGGCGACGGTGCGGGGGTGGGACGGGTGGGGGCGGTCTTCACCCAGCCGGATCGCCCCGCCGGCCGGGGACAAAAGGCGCGGCCGAACGCCATCAAGGCGTGGGCGGAATCGCGGGGCATTCCCGTCCTTCAGCCGGAGCGCATCACGGCCGAAACGAACGCGGCGCTAAGCGCGCTCGCGCCGGATCTCTCCCTGGTGATGGCCTATGGGCACATCCTGAAGGACGATTTCATCGCGATACCCCGGCTGGGCACGGTCAATCTCCACGCGTCGCTCCTGCCGAAGTACCGCGGAGCCTCGCCGATACCAACCGCCATCGCGGCCGGAGAGACGGTCACCGGAGTGACGCTCATGCGGATCGTGCGGGAGCTGGACGCCGGCCCGGCGGCGGACGAGCAGCGCGTTGATATCGATTCGTTGGATACCGCGGGCGAGGTGGAGGGCAGGCTGGCCTCGGCGTGCGTGCCGCTGCTGGCGCGGGCGCTGCCGCGGCTGGCGGCCGGCGAATTGCGTTTTCAGGCGCAGGACGCGAGCCGCGCGACGTTCTGCCGGCGCCTGACCAAGGCGGACGGTGCGATCGATTTCCGGGACCGGGCGAACGTGCTGGCGGCGCGAATCAACGGCTTGTATCCGTGGCCGGGCGGCGGGGTTTTGCTCGGCGGGGTGCAATTGAAGTTCGGGTTGGCCCGCGCCGATCGCGAGGTGGAGCGCGTGGTCCCCACGCGCTTTTCCGCGGGCGATGTCGCACCGCGCGGTGGGGGCAACGCGCTCCACCTTGCGACAACCCCCGGACAAATCCTGGAAGCGGGCGGGGAAGCTCTTCGCGTCGGCACCGGACACGGGGTGCTGGAGATTCTTCGCCTGCAGCGGCCCGGCGGACGCATGCTGCCGGCGAGGGAATTTCTCCGAGGCTTTCCGATTCCGGCGGGAGCGGTGCTGCCATCCTCGCCCATGCCGGAACTCGTCGCTGTCCGGCCGTTCAAGCATTGAATTCCGCGGGGAAGAGCGGCTGAATGATCGATCGATGCTGATCCCACGCCTTGCGCTCGCCACCGCACTCGGATTGATGGCGCTCCCGGCGGTCCGGGCCCAATTTGCCAATGGCGCCAATACCGCGGACGTGAACAACCTCCGCGAGGACATCACGGGTCTCGATCAGCGCCTGGCGGAATTGTCACTGCGCATTGAGCAATTGGAGAACCACGCTTCGCGCGCCGACGCCGTGACGCGAACGGCGGCCTTGCCGCCCAACGCGGTCACCCAGCAGCAACTGGCGGACGCGGTGGCGTCGCTTTCCGCCCAGATCACCGAACTGCGAATTGCGGTCGGCAAGCTGGCCACCGTCCCGGCGGCGCCGAGCGCCGCTTCGACGCCGGTCCGGGCCCAATCGCGGGCCGAGGCCAGTCCGGGGACGTTTTCGCATGAAGGGACCATCTACACGGTGCAAAAGGGCGACACCCTGGCGCTGATCGCCAAGAAGACCGGCGGTCGGTTTCAGGAAATCGTGACCGCCAATCGGCTGGCCGACCCGTCTCATATTGTGATCGGCCAGCAATTGTTTATCCCGGGAGGCAAATAGAACCATGGCCAACGCGTCCAAATCCCGGCTCGGCCGGGGACTAGGGGGATTGATCTCGGCGGCGAAGACACCAGCGGGCGCCAGCGCCAGCCAAAGTCGAAGCGGCGTCCCCGCCGCTTCAGGCGGCGGGACGCCGCCGCCACCGGTGCCTGCGTCCGGTTTGGCCGGCTACCAGGAAATCCCCGTCTCCGCGGTCGAACCCAGCCCGTTCCAAGCCCGCCGCGAAATTCCCCCCGAGCAATTGGCCGAACTGGCGGAGAGCATTCGCAGCGAAGGGCTCCTGCAGCCCATCGTCGTTCGCAAGACCGGCGACAAGTTCCAGTTGATCGCGGGAGAACGGCGCTGGCGCGCCTTTCAGCAGCTCAAGATCAAGCTGATTCCGGCCCGGGTCGCGGAAGCGAGCGATGCGTCGGCCGCCACCCTGGGGCTGATCGAAAATCTTCAACGCGAAAACCTGAACCCCATTGAAGAGGCCCACGGCTATGCCAGCCTGGTTCGCGATTTCGACCTGACCCAGGAGGTCGCCGCCGAGCGGGTGGGGAAGAGCCGCGCGTCGGTGGCGAACGTGCTCCGCCTCCTCTCGCTCGATGGCGAAATCCAGGGGTATGTCGGCAAATCGCTGCTGACGACGGGGCACGCCAAGGCCCTGCTGGGGATCGAGGACGCCTCCCAGCGGGTCCTGCTGGCCCGGCGCATCATCGCCGAAGGCCTCAGTGTTCGCTCGGCCGAAAAGCTGACCCAGCAGGCCAAGTCAGGAGCCGGCGCTCCCGCCGGGAGCCGCCGGCGCGCCGGCGCCTCGGCCCAGGATTCGGCGGCCGTTGAGCAAATTGAGAAGAAGCTGACGAGCCATCTGGGGGCGCGGGTGGCGATGCTGCACACGCCCAAAAAGGGCCGGATCGTCATCGAATACCGCGGCAACGAGGACCTACAGCGCATTTTGGAAAAGATCGGGGTCGAGGCCTGAACGTTTGACAAGGGGGCCGCTCCTTGGTGGAATGACCCTTTACCGTCATGAACATCCTCCTGGGCATCCTGACCTTCGCCCTCGTGCTGGTCTCGCTATTCCTGATCCTGGTCGTCCTGATGCAACGGGCGAAATCCGACGCCGGCATGGGCGCCGTAATGGGGGGAAGCATGGCGGAGGCGACCTTTGGCGCCGACACGACCAACGTGCTCAGCCAGGCGACGATTCGCGCGACGGTCATATTCTTTATTTTGGCAGTCGTGCTCTTCCTGGGCCGAATTTACCAGCATACCCATTTGCATCCGCACAACGCGGGCCTGCCTTCGATCGCCGCTCCATCCACCCTGCCGGCGTTCCCTTCGGCGAATCCGACCGCTGCGCCGGCTTCCTCCAAGCCGGCGGCGCCGGCGCCGGCCTCGCCGAAGCCCTGACCGCCCAATGAAGCGGTTTGCCGCGTTCCTCCTTGCTCTGGCCGCGGCCGGGGCGGGACTCGCGGCCCCTCCGACCTTCTCGCCGCCGACGAGCTATGGCGGCCAGTCCACGCTGAACGAATCGCAGACGGCGGAAGCCCTGGACGCCTTCCGCGCGGCCGGACCCGCCCGGCCGTCCTATCTCGAGTTTGATTTGCGGCATCTGCCGCGACGGGGCGCCGAAACGGTGTTTCATGGACAGCTTTGGGCCAGCCGCAATGAGGATGGCGCGGTTTACCGGATCGATATCGTCGGCGGAGCCCATTTTCTTCTGCAGAACGGGAGCCGTGCCAAGGTCTGGAGGGCCGAAGGGGGAGCCGTGACCGAAGTGCCCTCCACCGAACCGCTCGCCCCTGGGCTCGAGATCGACGCGTTCGATCTGCAGCGTCCGTACCTGTATTGGCCGCTGGCGGGTCCGGTCGCCGTGGCGCCGGACCGGGGCCGGCCGTCCGATGTGTTTTTGTTTCACAACCCCTCGCCCGGGGGAATCGCGGCGGTGCGGGCATTCCTCGATTCCGAATATCACGCCCCGGTGGACGTCGAATGCCAGGACGCCAAGGGCGGGCTCGTGCGGACCTTTTCGCTGCTCGATCTCAAGAAGGTCTCCGGGCAATGGCTGCCCAAGGACATCGACGCGCGCGACGAGGCCACGCACAACAAGACCCGCTTCAGCCTGACCGGCGCGGCGCTGGGGCTGGATCTCAGCCCTTCCCTGTTCGAGCCGGCCAATCTGGCCGGTCCCGCCGAAGCCCCCGCGGGGGTCGAGCGGTTCTGACTATTTCTTCGGCTTCTTGCCGTTGGCGCGGGCCGGCAGCTCCTCGAGCGCGAGGCGCAGCAGCTCGCCGACGCTGGCCCGCTTGCTGCGCGCGTAGCGCTTCAGCGTCGCGCGCTGGCGGCCGCTGATGCGCACCGAAATCTGGCGGTGCGGGTCGCGGGACGGCTTGTATCCATCAAAGTCATACGCATCGATCGCGAGGCGGATCACCTCGCTCGCGGTCTTGAGGGCGTGTCCGCGCCGGCAGGATTCGATCTTGGAAATGAGCGAGACCGGAAGGTCGAAGGTCAGCGGGGCGGAAGCGTTGTTCGAAGCCATGGAAGCGGGTTGGAGGTTAAGCAAGCGGCGGCGGCGGCAAGGCTTAGTCGCCGCCACCCGGGCCGCAATAAAAAATGTCTGAAGATTGGGAGAGCACGCCGGATGCCAAACGCGCTTCATTCTTGCGGCGGCTTTCGCCCGGCGTTTGGATAGGTTCCCCTCATGCCGCCTCCGCCGCTCTCCACCTGGGCCCAGAACATCGCTCCGTCCCCGACTTTGGCCATTGACGCCAAGGCCAAGGCCCTCGCGGCCGCGGGCGAAGACGTTTGCGGTTTCGCCGCCGGCGAACCCGATTTCGACACCCCGGAACACATCAAAGCCGCCGCCGCCACCGCCTTGCGGGAAGGGAAAACCAAATACGCCGCCACCCCCGGCATCGAGCCCCTCCGGCAGGCCATCGCGGCCCGCTATCACGAGGATTACGGCCTGGCGGTGACTCCGGCGCAGGTCGTGGTCAGCCCCGGCGGCAAGTTTTCCTGCTATCTGGCGATGCTCGCGGTCTGTTCGCCCGGCGACGAGGTGATCGTTCCGGCGCCCTATTGGGTGAGTTATCCCGAAATGGCCAAGCTGGCCGGCGCGACACCCCGATTTGTCCTGGCCGACGATCAGACGGGCTTTCGGATCACCGCCGCCCAGCTCGAGGCGGCCATCACCCCGCGCACCCGGCTGGCTGTGCTCAACTCCCCGTCGAATCCGACGGGCGCGGTCTATACGCGGGCCGAGATCGAGGCCTTGGTCGAGGTGGCGGTGCGTCGGAACATCTACCTGCTTTCGGATGAGATCTACGAGCATCTGGTCTATGACGGCGCTCGGATGACCGCCCCGGCGACGCTGGGAGCGGAAGCGGCCGCCCGGACCATCATCGTATCCGGTTTTTCCAAGACGTATTCCATGACCGGGTGGCGCCTGGGCACGCTGGTGGCTTCGCCGGCCATCGCGAAAGCCGTCGGCGAGCTGCAAAGCCAGATGACCTCCAACGCGAATACGTTTGCCCAATACGGGGCGCTCGCCGCCCTGCGGGAGAAGGAGCAGACCTCGGCCGCCTTGGCCGTGATGCTGGCCGCTTTCGATCGGCGCCGGAAGTTCCTGCACGCCGAGCTGAACAAGATCCCGCGCGTGCGCTGCCTGCTGGCGCAAGGTGCGTTTTACCTGTTTCCCAATATCTCGGGCTTCGGGCTTCCGTCGGCGGAATTCTGCGCCCGGCTGCTCGAAAAGGAAAAGGTGGCGGCCGTGCCCGGAAGCGCCTTCGGCGCCGAAGGCTACCTGCGCCTCAGCTACGCCACGAGCGACGCGATCATCGCCAAGGGTGTTGAACGCCTGGCCCGGTTCTGCGCGACCCTCTAACCTCCTATTCATCACTCATGTCCTCCAATCCTCCTCCTCAAGGCGGCAAGATTTCGATTTCGCAGGGCCGGCTGACCGTGCCGGACCAGCCCATCGTACCGTTCATTCGCGGCGATGGCACGGGTCCGGACATCTGGGCCTCCTCGGTGCGCGTGTTTGACGCCGCCGTGGCCAAGGCGTACGGCGGCCGCCGCAAGGTGATGTGGCACGAAGTCTTCGCCGGCGAAGAAAGCTTCAAGCGCTTCAACAACTGGCTGCCCGACGAAACGGTCAAGGCGTTCCAGGACTATCTCGTGGGCATCAAGGGTCCGCTGACGACCCCGGTCGGCGGCGGCATCCGTTCGCTGAACGTCGCACTGCGCCAGATGCTCGACCTCTATGTCTGCCTCCGGCCGGTCCAATGGTTCAACGGCGTGCCCAGCCCGGTGAAGCATCCGGAGAAGGTCGACATGGTGATCTTCCGCGAGAACACCGAGGACATCTACGCCGGCATCGAATTTGCCGCCGGGACCCCGGAAGCCCAAAAGGTGCTCGATTTTCTGGCCAAGGAATTTCCGAAGGGTTTCGACAAGGTGCGGTTCGGCACGGAGCCCAAGGCGAAGGAATTCTGGACGGCGGTCGGAGCGAAGGATTTCCCGACGCAGGTGCAGGTGGGCGTCGGCATCAAGCCGGTCAGCTACTCCGGCAGCGTCCGCCTGATCCATAGCGCGATCTCCTATGCGATCCGGAACGGGCGCAAGAGCGTCACCCTGGTGCACAAGGGGAATATCATGAAGTACACCGAGGGTGCTTTCCGCGACTGGGGCTACCAGGTCGCGAAGGAACAGTTCGGTGCGGTGGAAATCGACGGCGGGCCGTGGTGCAAGATTCCCGAAGGCAAGCCGGGCGCCGGCCTCGTCATCAAGGACAGCATCGCCGACATCACGCTGCAGCAGGTGCTGACCCGCCCCACGGACTTCGACGTCATCGCCACGCTCAATCTCAATGGCGACTATCTGTCCGACGCCCTGGCGGCGCAGGTCGGCGGCATCGGCATCGCTCCGGGCGGCAATATCAACTACATTTCCGGTCACGCCATCTTCGAGGCGACCCACGGCACGGCCCCGAAATACGCCAACAAGGATGTCGTCAATCCGGGATCCGTGGTGCTTTCCGGCGAAATGATGTTCCGCTATCTGGGTTGGACCGAAGTGGCGGACCTGATCCTCAAGGGACTCAACGGAGCGATCAACTCGCGTAAGGTGACGTATGACTTCGCCCGACTGATGGAGGGGGCCACCGAAATAAAGTGCAGCGGCTTTGGTGATAATATAATCGCTCACCTGTAGCGATGATCCGCCCCGTCGTCCTGTCCCTGCTGCCTTTGCTTGGCGCCGCCGTGTCCTCCGCCGAGGGCCCGGTCGTGGCCCTGGCGAACGTCCAGTATGGCCAGGCGGAAGGGGCGCCCCTGCGGCTGGATTTGTGCGTGCCGCCGGGAAAAGGCCCATTTGCCGGCGTCATCCTGGTGCACGGCGGCGGATGGGCCGCCGGAGACAAGCAAAAGGATCCGCGGCCCTTGCTGGCGCCGCTGACGAGCGCGGGCTTCGCCTGGTTTTCGATCAATTACCGACTGGCCCCCCAGTATCACTATCCGGCTTGCCTAGACGACGTTTATACGGCGATTCGCTGGGTCAAGGCCCATGCCGCCGAATACGGCGTGGATCCTCACCGTTTGGCGTTGGTCGGCGAGTCGGCCGGCGGCCACTTGGTCGAAATGGCGGCGTTGGAGGGGCCTCCGGATACAAAAGTGGAGGCGGTGGTGCCATTCTTTGGCCCGGCCGACCTGATGGCCCAGGCGACCGGCCGCGAGGGGAGCCTTCGGCGCGATTTGCGCACGCTTTTCGGCCGAACGACGCTGGATGACCAGACCAGGGAAATCCTGCGTGACGCATCGCCGGTTAACCACGTGCACGGCGGATTGCCGCCTTTTTTGATTTTTCACGGCACCGCCGATCGCGTGGTTCCTTATAGCGAATCGGTGGCGTTTGCGGAAAAACTGAAGGCCGCGGGTGATTCCTGCGATTTCATTTCGATCGCCGGTGGATCGCATGCCATGGGAAATTGGAGCCGGGTGGCTCCCGGGTTTAAGGAGCAATTTGTTTCCTGGCTGCAGCGGACGCTGGCGCCGAAGCCGGCCGTGGTCGCAGCGCGGTGAACAAACCGGCCCCGCGTCCGCTCTAAGGACGCATGGCCGATCCTACTCTGTTCGTCATTTTTGGCGGGGCCGGAGACCTGGCGTGGCGCAAGCTCATGCCGGCCCTGTTCAACCTGTATCTCAACGACGCGCTTCCGGAGAAATTCGCGATCCTCGCGGTCGATCGCAATCCGGGCGGCGATGCCGCGTTCCGCCGGAAGCTGGGCGAAGGCGTCCGTCGCTTTTCCGGACTCAAATCCGTGGGGTCCGCCCACTGGAAGAAATTCTCCCGGCAAATCTTCGGCCTGGCCGGCGATTTCCTGGCTCCCAAGACCTACGCTCTGCTGGGCGCGGCCTGCGGGCGCTGGGAAAAGACCTGGGGCGGCCCGAGCCAGCGTATCTTTTATCTGGCGACGCCGCCGGCGATGTTTGCCCAGATTCCAGTGATGCTCGGCAAGGCCGGCCTCGGGCGCGACCGCGCGCGCACCCGGCTCGTCGTCGAAAAACCGATCGGATACGACCTGGCGTCGGCCCGGGCCCTGAACGCGACCCTGGGTTCGCATTTCGAGGAGCGGCAAATCTACCGCATCGACCATTACCTGGGTAAAGAGACCGTGCAGAACATCCTGGCATTTCGATTCGCGAACCCGCTGTTCGAGCCCATCTGGAACCGCCGGTACGTGGACTATGTCACGATCACCGTGGCCGAGCAGGTGGGGGTCGAGCACCGCGGGGGCTACTACGATCGCGCCGGCGCGCTTCGCGATATGGTGCAGAATCATCTGCTGCAGCTGCTGTGCCTCGTGGCCATGGAGCCCACCGTGTCGTTCCAGGCCGATGAAATCCGCAACAAGAAGCTCGACGTCCTGCGCGCGGTGCGCGCCATCGCCCCCGACGGGGTCGGGTCGACCGCGGTGCGCGGTCAATATGCCGCGGGCTGGATTGGCGGCAAAAAGATGCCCGGCTACCGGGCCTCGGACGGAGTCGATCCCCATTCGAATACCGAGACGTTTGTCGCCCTGCGGCTCAACGTGGACAACTGGCGCTGGCAGGACGTCCCGTTTTACCTGCGCACGGGCAAGGCGCTGGCGCGCCAGGTATCCGAAATTGTCATTCAATTCCGGGCCGTGCCGCACCGTTCATTTCCGCCGGAAGCGGCGCACGAGTGGCAGACCTCGCGGCTGATCATGTCGATCCAGCCGGACGAAGGCATCGTTCTGACGTTTCAGGCGAAGCAGCCCGGGCCCAAGATGCGGCTGCAAGGGGTCGATCTGCGCTTCAGCTACGAGCAGGCTTTTGCGACCCGGTCCCCCGACGCCTACGAAACACTGCTGGGCGATGTCATGCGCGGCGACCAGACGCTGTTCATGCGCGCGGATCAGGTGGAGGCCGCCTGGAACATCCTGATGCCGATCCTCGATGCCTGGAAAACCAGTCCTCCCAGCGACTTTCCCAACTATGCGGCGGGCAGCTGGGGACCGGATTCAGCCCAGACTTTGTTGGTGCAGCCGGGACATCGCTGGGCGCTCCCCGAGGAGCTTTTGCGTCGGGAATCTTAACACTTTTTAGGGGAAAATCCCTATATCGTGCATTCAACGAGGAGCTACGTAGATTTTCAAGTGACTACAGGATAAATAATTAGGCGGGTGGGTTGCCGTGCCAAATGCAATGCGGCCCGGCATTTGCTGTTTGATTCGCGCCATGCTCCCCCATCTGCGTTGTCTCCGCTCCGTTTCTTCCGCGCTGTTCGGCGTATTCGCCGCTTTCGCCACTGCGAATGTGGCGTTGGCCATCCCTCACGCTCAGCCGCCCGTGGTGACCATCACCTCGCCCGCGGCCAATGCCAGCCTGTCCGGTTCCGAATGCGGCGGCCCTGCGACCGTCGACATTGAATTCAACGCGACCTCACCGGCCGGCATTGGCTCGTTCACCGCGACGCTCGATGGAAATCCGCTCGCCGTGACGACCTCGAATCTGGGCGCAACGCCCGCCACGGGCTCCGCCTCGGTTTCCTTCAGCACCAGCGGCTCCCACACTCTCGTCGTCGTCGCGAGCGACACGAACGCGGTGGCATCGGCGCCGGCCTCGGTTTCCTTCACCGTGACGATCACGTCTCCGCCGCCGCCGATCGCGAGCGTCGGCTCGCCCGCCAATGGAGCCACCTACTCGTACAATGCGGGCTACAACCAGTCCAATACCGGCGTCACGGTGCCGGTGAGCGTCAGCGCCACCTCGGGCATTGGCAATATCAGCTCGCTGTCCGCCGTTCTGGTCAATCCGGACGCCTCGCAAACGCCCATTACCTTGACCACCAGCGGCGTCGGATCGGCCAGCGCTTCGGGCGTGGGTTCGGTCAACCTGACCGTCGGCGGCACCTATTCGGTGCTGGTGACGGCGGTGGACGATTGCAACACGGTCAGCGCTTCCAGCTCGTTCACGCTCAATGTCGTCACAATCTATCCGCCGCCCACGGTCACGGTGACCCTGCCAAACGGCTCGGTTTACACCTATGTGGATTGCGCCGGATCGGCCAGCGTGCTGCTCAATTTCTCCGGCGCGGCGAACGGCGGCCTGAACGTGGCCGCGCTCACGGCCACGCTTGACGGCTCGCCGCTGGCGATCACGCCGCTGGGAATCGGCACGCCGAACGCTTCCGCGTCCACGACGATCAGCGTCACGGGCGGCAACCATGTGGTGAGCGTAAGCGTTCAGGACAGCAACGGCGGCACCAATTCCACGAACACCAATTTCACCGTGAATGAGACGACGGCTCCCGCCCCGTCCTTTACGAACCTGACCCCCTCGGGCAGCCCGACGATCAGCTATTACAGCAACCAGACCGAACCGACGGTGAACATCGGCGCGAATGTGACCGCCGGTTATGGCAACATCGTCTCGCTGTCGGCCCAGCTGATGGGGCCGAGCTCAACTTCGTCGCTGCCCCTTTCCACCACCGGCGTGGGAACGAGCGGAAACGTGACCGCCAGCGCCACCCTCGCCAATTTGCCGAGCGGCCAGTACACGGTCCAATTCACCGCCACCGACGGCTGCAATACTTCGATCGCGAACGTCACGTTCAGCATCACGGAAATCACCTACACGCCTCCCACCGGCTCGATCACGCTGCCGAACGGGTCGACCTACACCCGCAACGATTGCGACCAGCCGCTGACGATCCCGGTGAACTTCACGGGCACCTCCGCCGAGTTCAACATCGCATCGATCACGGCGACGCTGGACGGAAATCCGATCGGCATCAGCACGGCGAACCTGCAGTCGCCAAACGCGACTGGCACGGCGAGCCTGAGCGTCACGGCGGGCGGCATCCACACGATTGTCCTGACGGTGAACGATACGGACAACGGCTCCTTTTCGACTTCCACGACGTTCACGGTGACGTTGACGACGTCGCCCAACCCGACGGTCACCATCAGCTCGCCGTCGAACAACGCCAGCTACTCGAGCACCAACAACGCGCCGGTTTCGATTCCGGTGTCGGTGTCGGCCACCGCCGGCTACGGCAATATCACGCAGCTCAGCGCGGTGCTGATCACGCCGAGCGCGACCCAGCAGCCGATCACGCTGTCGACGACCGGTGTCGGCACCAGTGCGACGGCGAGCGGCACGGCCAGCCTGAGCCTCACGGCCGGCGGCACGTACACGATTCAGGTCACCGCGACCGACGCGTGCGCGAATGTGTCGACCTCCAGCAGCGTCTTCACGATCACCAGCGTCACGAATTATCCGCCTCCCACCACTTGCGTGACGCTGCCGAACGGTTCGTGCTACACGGGCAATGACTGCAGCGGCCCGGTCAAGGTGGCGGTCCAGGTGGCGGGCAATTCCACCGCGCTGCCGATCGCTTCGCTCACGGCGACGCTGGATCACGTTACGCCGATCTCGCTGAACCTCTCCGGCATCGGCACCGAGCATGCGACGGGCACGGGTACGGTCAGCGTCTCGACGGCGGGCACCCATACGATCACGGTGACGGCGGTCGACTCGAAGGGCGGCACCTCGACCTCGTCGGGCAACTTCACGGTGACGATCACGACCATCGCTGCACCCGCGGTCAGCATATCATCGCCGGTGGGCGGCACCGACTACACTTACTCGGGCTCGGCGCTCAACATCCCGCTGCACACGAGCGCGACGGCGGCCTTCGGCACGATTTCCAGCCTGTCGGCGACGCTTGACGGCAGCGCGATCCAATTGTCGGTGTCGGGCCTCAATACCGCCACCGCCTCGGGTTCGGCCACCTTGAACCCGACCTCGTGCCAGCAGCACGTGGTCGTCGTGACCGCGGTCGATAACTGCGGCAACCGCTCGACCTCGACGGTCAGCTTCGTGGTCCGTCCGCCGACGATCGTCTGCGTCAAGGGCTGCGTCTACTTCGATGTCGACGGCTCCGGCTGCCAGCGTCAGGGCGAACCCGGCCTTTGCGGCGCCACGGTCAACCTGTATGACTGCAACCTGCACTGCATCGGAACGACGCAGACCTGCTCGGATGGCAGCTACTCATTCAACGAACCGTGCGGCAGCTACCTGGTTTCGGTCTGCCATCCGAACGGATTCTGCTCCAGCCAGGGCGGCCAGAACAGCCAATGCCAGATCAACGTGGGTTCGACTTGCTGCACCGTTCCGCCGGTCGGGACGTGCCTCAACTGGCACCAGATCTGCGGCCAGCGCGTTTGTGCCAGCACGGCCAGCTCCTGGTGCGGCAACTTCTCCCGCTCCAGCTGCAATCGTAACTACGGCAACGATCTGTGCGAGTCGCGCCTGCAATCCTATTGCTGCACAGTTGGCAACTACGGCGTGGGCTGCTTCCATGGCCTGACGTGCAATCAAGCCACTCAAATCCTGGGCTACGGCGGTTACAATTCCTGCTCGGCCCTGCAGCGCGAGCTGCTCGGCTGCGAAATCAATACCGTCAATGGCTCGTGCATCGGCGGCAATCAGCAGCTGACCAACTGCTTCATCTACTGGGGAGAATACGTGCTGCAGAATGCCAACAGCTTCGGCAACCAGTATTGCCAGTTCGCGGCCACCTGGTGCGCCGCTTACAATCAGACCCAGGGCGGCGGATGCATCTACGGGCCGGTGCCCTGATTGCCTTCGCCCTATTGGGCGGCGATCTCAAAGCCAAACTCGAATTTCCTTCCCCGGCGATCGTCTTGCCGGCGGCGCCGGGGCAGGAAATTCTGAAGGGCTCGTTTCCCTTCACGAATGCGGGTGCCGCGCCCGTCACGATCGTGGAGCTCAAGCCGGGCTGCGGCTGCACGCTGCCGGTGTTGGCCAAGCGCACCTATCAGCCGGGTGAGTCTGGCCACATCGACGTGCAGTTCGTCGTAGGGGAGCGCGAAGGCCATCAGGAAAAGCAGATTGCCGTTCGCACGGACGAAGCGTCGGGCGGCGTCTATTCGCTGGCCATCAAAGCGGACATTCCCCCGTACCTTGGCCTCAATCCTCGTCTGCTGATCTGGCATCAAGGCGACGCTCCGCAGTCGCAGACGGTTTCGATCCACTATCCCAGCGACGCGGAATATCGCCTGACGTCAGTCAGCGAATCCACGGGCCGCTTCCACGTCGGTCCGGTTCGCCAGAGTGCGGGCGGACTGCCTCAGATCGACATCGCGCCGGTGGCCACCGATGCGGCGCGCCTTGGAACGGTCATATTTAACTTCATCGGACCCAACGGCCATACCCTGACTCGCTCGGTCTATCTGCGTATTTTGGGTTCGCCATGACGCGGCCCGCACCGTGGCGGCCATCCCTACGCGACGGGAAAGTCCTGCTCGCGCTGGCCGTCGGCTCGCTGTCCATTGGGTGGACCCTCAACCGGATCCGGCCGGACGCCGTGCCCATTCCCTATGTGCCGCGAAAACCGGTCGTGGTCTCCGGAGACCTGACTTTGGCGGAATTTTCCGCGCTGACTCACGACGCCACGGCCCTGGTGCTGGATGCGCGCCCCGGAATCTTCTACGAGCTGGGTCACGTTCCGGGCGCGCTCAGCCTGCCCGAGGAGGATTTTGCCGCGGCCTTTCCCCGATTTCGCGATCGGCTGGAGTCGGCCCGCGTCGTGGCGGTCTACTGCGCCGATCCCGATTGTGAGGACGCCCGGCAATTGCAGTCCCACTTGACGGCCCGAGGCGTCGCGAACGTGGCCGTGTATCCCGACGGCTGGCAGGGCTGGAGTGGCGCCCACCGGCCGGCGGAGAAATCGGCGAGATGAGGGCGGCCGTCCGATTGGTCGCGCCGGTCATCTTGGCCGCGATCTTCGCCTACTCGGGATGGGTCAAGCTCGCCCATCCCGCCGACTTCGCGGCCGCGGTCGCCGCCTACCGCCTGCTGCCGCCCGCCGGGATCGGCCTGGTTGCCGTCGCACTGCCCGTGTTCGAGCTCCTCCTGGCCGCCACGCTCGTAGTGCCTCAGTGGAGACAGGAAGGCGCGGGAATCGCCCTGGCGCTTCTGTTCCTGTTTTTCACCGCCACTGCGGCAGCGCAGGCGCGGCACCTCAATGTCGATTGTGGCTGCTTCGGGCCGGATCCTTGGCGCCCGTTGCGGGCCGTACCTCCGCTGATCAGGGATGGGGCGCTGATGGCCGCGGCGGCGATCGCCCGCCTCGCCCCAAACCTGGATCGGGGCGCCCGCCGTCGCTAAAGCGCCAAACCCTTCATCAGCGGCAGGTCCGTCATCTCCACCATGATCTCGACCGTCTGCTTCAAGGTCTCGCGATCGTGGCGGAGACGTTCCACCTCTGCGCGCAGGAGAGCGTTTTCGGCCCAGAGGCGTTGGAAGTTGTTTGGAGCGGGGGACTCGGTACCGGAGCTGGCGAGTTCACGGTGGGGCATGCTCAATTCTCAAGCATGAGTTTTGCCAGAAACATCATGAGATCGGTAAACCGTTGCTTGATAATAAACTAGAGCTTCAAATTGAGTTTTTAGGATTTGTAGCCTTTGGCCTGACATGTAAAGGTCGCCGACAATGCGCCGGCGGAATGACTGAATTGATCGAAAGAGAATCTGGCTCGCTTTGCCTATACGAATGCTGGTTTGCCGGGATTTGGTCCGTGCAAATTGTCGGTAAAGCTTACACTTAGTGACCTTAGGGGGAACTACGTCTTGATTTTTACGATCCGTAAAGCGATGACAGACAAGCAACAACGATACGACGATGTTCTCTGGCATGTGCTCTGCTTAGGAATGAGCAAATGCTCCGTCCCCGTATCCAAGCTTTGAGTTTTGCAGCCGGCCTTTTGGGCTTGGCGTCGGTCGCATCCGCCGCTCCGGCCGGCACGGTGTATATCGCTGTCGGACCGGGGAATAACCCAGTCCCAGGAGCCAATGATTCCGGCTATCCGAATCTGGGCGGCCAGAATCCGTTTGAAGCGGGCGACGGCGGCGAGTTCACCCTTTTCACCACGCTAGCCGGTCAAAATACCTATTATATTCCGACGGGCTACGCGAGCCAGGCGACGGTGACTATCACCGCAAATGGATCCAGTTACAGCTCCAACGAGCCGACCGGAACGGGTTTCGAGAGTTTTTGCGCGGAGGACGCTGTCCAGTTCAATGTCGGAGAAACCTACAATTGGACGTATGGCCTATATCTCTCCGGAGAAACGCCGGGCCAAGACGCCGATGGGAACTCGATCACCAATCTGACCGAGGGCGCGGCCTATCTGTATCAGCTATTTGCGACTGGCCAGCTCGCGGGTTACTATAGTGGCAACGACCAGACCCGTATCGACAACGCAGGATTCCTCCAATCGGCGCTGTGGGCGCTCGAAGGCGAGATTCCCTCGGACGGCACGGGAGGCGACCCCACGGTGCCGCTGTTTCAAACGGGCACCGACAACCCTTACCTGGATTTGGCCGTCTCCCATTTCGGCACCCTCGAAAAGGCGGAGCAGGCGGTGACGGTCAGCAATGAAAGCACTTGGGACGTTCAATTGATGGAGCTGAAGGATTCTAGTGGCAAGGCGGCCCAGGCTCAGTTTATCTATACGAATCACCCGCCGAGCGTGCCTGATGCCCCGGCGACCCTCGCCCTCCTGACTCTTTCCCTTGCTGGACTCGTTACCTGCCGCCGTCGCTTCGCCCCCGTTCGTTAGTTCCCGACGTCGTTCGTATCCTTGGCACCGGCAATTTGCCGGTGTTTTGGCTTTGCTTGGCCTGCTGGCCAACGCGGGCTGCATCAAATCTCTTCGCCACAGCCACGACCTGGCGAAGGCTGACCAGGATCTCGCCAAGGCCGACTATGCGACGGCGGAAGCAGACCTGATCAAGGCGGTTCACCTCAAGCCTCATGATGCGCCGACATTGCGGCGTTTGGGGCAGTTGTATGTGGGGGAAGGCCGGGATCTCTTCGCAAATTCCGCTTTTCAGGAGGCGGTGAAATGGGACCCCGCCGATGTCGACTCGCAACTGGCGCTGGGAAATGTCCTTTACCGCCTCCACCAGCTGGCCGACGCCCACCGGGTCGCGAACGATCTTTTGGCCAAATCGCCCGAAAACGCCGAGGCGATTCTGCTGTTCGTGCGAAGCGTGCGCAATGGGATCGAATACAAGGAGGCGCGGACCAAGGTGGACAAGGCGTTGAGCCGGCACCCCGAGAGCGCCCCGCTTCACCAGGCGCGGGCCGTATCCGATTTTGCCGCCCGGGATTTCGACGACGCGTTCGTCGAATTCACACGGGCAATCCGCCTTGATCCCAAGGACCCCACGATTTACTCGGATCGCGGGGAGCTCGATCTGATCGCCAAGCACGACCTGCCCGACGCCTTGGCGGACTTCAAGGCCGCGGTCGATCTTTCGCCGGCGCGGAGCCCCTACCGCTTGCAATACGCCGAGGTCTTGGGCCAAAGCGGGCGAAAAGACGAAATCAAGCAGCTCCTGGCCGATTGGCTGAAGGAGGCTCCCCATTACCTGCCCGCCGAGGTGCTCGAGTTGCGTCAGGAATTTGGCGAAAAACGCTATGCCGACTGCATCACGTTGGCGCAGCGGGTGCTGTCCGACGATCCGTTCAATTACGAGGCGCTCGGGATTCGCGGTGAAGCCAAACTGGCCAAAGGCGACACCAATGGCGCGATCGACGATTTGCGCCAGGCGGCGCGCATTTATGGCCATTCGCCGACGATCAAGACGACGCTGGCACAGGCTTATGCCAGGCGGGGCGATCTGGCCTCGTCGGCGGGGGTCCTGAAACAGGCGCTGGTGGACCAGCCGGACTACCTTCCGGCCGTGATGATGCTCGCCCAGGTCGAGCTGCGCCAGAATCAGGGCGCCGCGGCCGTCGAGCTCCTCAAGCCGCTCCAGAAGCTCAAGCCGACACCGTCCGAAGTGTCGATGCTGCTGGCGCGCGCGTATGTGCTTCAAGGCGACGGCAAGACCGCGCGCGCGATCTATGGCCAAATGGCGGCCGACAATCCGAAGGATCCCCGGCCGGAAGCGCTGATGGCGGCGGTGGATTATCTTCAGCGCGACAAGGATGCGACCCGGAGCGATTTGGTCGAGGCGCTGCGCCGCAACCCCGACTACGCTCCGGTTTATCAGCAACTGGTGGGACTCGACCTGCAGGAGGGGCGGGCCGACGACGCACGCGCGCAGATCGAGCGGCTCAAACTCCGCCTGCCGAAAAGCGCGTTTCCTTGGATGCTGCAGTCGGAGCTCGACCGGAGCGAAAAAAACGCGCCGGCGGCCGAAGCCGATCTGCGGGAGGCCATCCGGCTCGAACCCAAATTCGACGCCGCCTATATCAACCTGGCGCGGCTCTACCTCCTCCATCGGGACACGGCGAAGGCGCTCGACGATCTGACGACGCTGGCGAAGAACACCGACAGCCGGCTGGCCGTGGATCTGATCGGGGAGATCCACCAAAATCGGGGCGAAGTGGCGCTGGCCGAGGATTCCTATGAGCGCGTGCTCAAGGACCATCCCGACGATCTGACCGCGACGAACAATCTGGCCTATCTGTGCGCGGAAAACCCCCGCCAGCTCGAGCGCGCCGCGGCGCTCGCCCGTCAGGCGCGGCAGCTGGCGCCGGACAACGGCAATGTCGCCGACACGGCCGGGTGGGTCGAGTATCGCCGACACAACTACCGCGAGGCGCTGGCCCTGTTTTCCGAGGCTTTGGAGCGGCTGCCGGCGGACGCGTCCATCCATTTTCACGCGGGGCTGGCCGATTATATGCTGGGCGACGAGGCGGCCGCCAAAAGTCAGATCGGCGCGGCCCTCGGCCGGGGCGATTTCGAGCGGCGCCCGGAAGCGGTGCGGCGCCTGGCCTTGCTCGATTTCGATCCGGCCGCGCCCGCGCCGGCGGCGCGGGCCGACCTGGAGCGCGCGGCGGCGGCCGATCCCGGCGATCCGGTGGCAGCGGTGCGGATGGCCGCGCTGGAGGCCGGGGCCGGCAATCCCGCGGCGGCCATCCGCCGCCTGGATGCGAATCTGGACGTCAATCCGGGCGATGGCCCGATCATGCTGCAACTGGCGGAGCTTGAATTGTCGCAGCCGAACGGGCTGTCGCGCGCCTCGACGCTGGCGGAGCGGGCGCATGCGATCATGTCCAACGATCCGCGCGTGGACCGCACGCTGGGCCTGCTGCAATACCGCAATGGCGACTACGCTCGGGCACTCGTTCAGCTGAACCTGGCGCGGCGCAATCTGCCCGGCGATGCGGCGGTGACCGCGGGCCTGGCCCGCGATTTGTTTGCGCTCGGCCGGGAGGAAGAGGCGGGGGCAATGGCGAAAAGCCTGCCGGGCCCATCCACCGTGGGCGAATTGCTCCACGGCGCCTCCAGTCCGGCGACGGCGGAGGAGGAGGCGACCGTTGCCCGCGGCGCGGCGGCGGCGGATTCCGCCGATCCCTTGCCGGCCTTTGTTTTGGCCCTGGCCAAATCGGCCCGGGATCCGGGCGCGGCCCAAGGCTCGCTCGAGGAAATCTATACCCGCGCTCCCAACTACCTGCCGGTGGTGTACGCGCTGGGCCGGCTTTATGCGCAGGCGGCCGGATCGGACCCCAGTGCCTATGATTTCACGGCCAAGGCGCACCGCACCTGGCCGGATGACGCGCTGCTGGGGAAATATTTCGGCGTGGCGATGTACCGCCGGGGAGAGTTCACGAACGCCGCCCCGCTTTTACAGACCGTTCGGCGGACCCGCGCGGACGATGCGGAGGTGGCGCTCTATCTCGGCTTGACCTACTCCCGGCTGAACAGCTCTGCCTCCGCCAAGGCCGAACTGGAGCGGGCGCTGCGCCTGTCGCTGCCCGATTCGGAAGCAGCGGATGCGCGCGCGGCGCTTTCGGGGCTGGATGAAGGGGCGAAGCCGGGAGCCGATCCCGCCCTAAGCAGCGTCCCGCTCAACTAGCCAGGCAGGCGGGGCCTACTTCAGTTCCTTGAGCGCCTTGCGGACGTCCGCTTCCTGCGCTGGCGTCAGCCCGGCGAGGAGCGCGCGTTTCAGCTGGGTCCGGCTGGGATCCGCCTGCTTAAGGTGAAAGAGGCTGAGGCCGTAACAATAGAGCAGATTGCTGTCGGCCGCGGTTCCGGTGAGCACGGGATTCGCCTGCACGGTGTTTACGACCTGATCGTAACGCCCGAGCTTGTAGTCGGCGAGGGCCAGGCGCTTGGCGGCGGGGAGGAACAGCTTGTCCTGGTCCAGGATGGTGCTGTAACGGTCCGCCGCGCCGCTCAAATCACCACGATTCTCAACGGCCATGGCGGAAACCATCCGGGCCGGCAGGAAGTGCGGGTCCGCCGCCAGAATCTGGCCGGCCTGCGCCGCGGCGGCTCCCGCTGCCACCGGGTCCCGACTGGCGGCCAGCATCGCGCGGAATCGCGAATCACGGTCGCGGCTGTCGGGCGGAAGAACGGCGTTGGAATCGGGAAGAGCGTCGGACGCCCGGGCCAGATCGCCGACGCGGTAGTACGCCACCGCGAGATCAAGCGCGAGCACGTTGTCGTTGGGCAGGTGCCGGGAGGCCTGCTGCAGAAGATCGAGCGACCAGGCATAGTCGCCGGAGCGCGCCGAAAGGCGGCCGAGCGCCAGGGCGATGTTGGGATCATCGGGCGCAAGCTCGTGCGCCAGCTTCGCGTTTTCATTCGCTTTGGCCGGCGAATGCAAGGGTCCGCTGTAAAGATCGGCCAGCGCCATGCGCAGCCCCGCGTCGCCGGGCAGCAGCGTGGCCGCCTTTTCATAATGGGCGGCGGCCGCTTCCGCCCGGCCGAATCGAGCCTCGAGCGCCGCGAGATCGGCGGTGGCGAGGCCATCCTTGGGATCGTTTTTGATGTGGTCGGCCAGAAAAGCGGCATCCTTTTCCGTCCCGGTGGCGGCATTGTATTGAATCACCGCCAAATGAACCTTCACCGAGTTGGCGAGCACCGCATTCTTGGGGGCCAGCGAGGCCGCGAGCTTGAGCTTGGCCGCGGCGGCGTCCTTGTCGCCCATGTAATAGTAGGCGAGGCCCAGATGGTACTGGGCTTCAAAATTGCCGGACATCCGCCGCGCGCTTTCCTCGAGCAGGGGCTGACCGGCGCGCAAATCGCCTCGCATCACCAGAACCCATCCAAGGGTCAGATTCGCCTCGGCGCTCGTCGGGTCCGCGTCGTAGGCCTGGCGGGCGTAACTTTGCGCCTGGGCGGGCTCCTTGAACTGATCCAGGCTCAGGCCCGCGAGCTTGTCGAGGGTAACGATGGATTTGGGGTCGTACGTGAGCACGTGGGTGTAGGCCTGGCGCGCTTCCTCGTATTTTTTCTCGGTGACCAGGATGTCGCCCAATTCCAGATAGGCGCCCGGCGAGGGCGCCCGCTCAATCAGGCCTTGGATGTCCTTTTCCGCGTCGGCGAATCGGTGCTCGCCGCCGTCGAGATCCGCCAAAATGCGATAGCCGTTCGGGTCCTTCGGCTGGAGATCGATCGCCTTGTGCAAATCCTCGCGGGCCTTCGCCGAGTCCTTCAGGGAAATATAGATCTGCGCCTCGAGCAGCCAAGGACCGGGCGACTGCGGGAATTCCTTGCGGTACGCGTCCACGCGGCGCTTGGCCGCGGCCGCGTCGTGTTGCTGCAGGTCGTCGTTCACCAGCATTTCCGCCGCGGGGGCAAACGTGGGGCGAAGGGCCAGCGCGTGTTCGAAACATAGGTGGGCCTCGGTCGGCTGCTTGAGCTGCAGGCGGACCAGGCCTTCGCGATAAAAGCCCTCTGGATCCTCGGGAAAAAGGCTTTGCATGCGGCGAAATGTTTCGAGCGCGCCGCTGCTGTTCTTCAGCAGGAGCTGCGCGCGGCCCAAGATGAGATACGCCTGGTTGATTCGGGGGTGCGACTTGATCAGCGTGGTCAGCACATTGACGGCCTCGGCGGGGCTCTGGTCGTCAATTTCCGACTCGGCCAGCGTCAGCGCGGGCGGATAGTAGTTGGAATCGAGCCCCAGGGCCTGCACCCAGTGCTGCCGCGCCAGGATCGCCTGGTGGTTTCGCTGATAGGCGACGCCGAGCTGGTACTCGATCAGCGGCACCTTGCGGTAGGTGAGGGCGGCGTCCTGAAAATCGGCGATCGCGGCGGGAAAGTCTCCCCGGGCCAGCGCGACGGCGCCTTTCTGCAGCATGCCGTCAAAGTTCTTGGGATCGCGTTCCAGGACCTGGGTGGCGTCGGTGGCCGCGTCGTCGTAGTCGCCGCTGGCCGCGTCGAGCTTGCAGCGCTCGATCCAGGCCGTGACGTCGTCGGGCGCCGCCGTCGTCAGGGCCTTGGCCTGGGCGCGGGCCGTCTCGAAATGGTTGGCGTGAACTTCCGTATCCATTTGCTTGATACGCCAGATGGAGCGCAGCGGGGAGTGATCGGCCGCCTTCTGATATTCCGCGATCGCCCGGGCGTCGTCGTGCTCCAGCACGGCGACGCCGGCCAGTCCGCCATGCGCGCCCGGCGAATTGGGGTTCAGCGCGGCGGCGGCGGCGAATTCGCGTCCGGCCGCCTTGGCATCGGGCAAAGCCAGGATGCCCAGGCCAATATGAAACGCGGCGCAGTCCGGGTGCTTGGACCGCAAGGCCTCGATCTGGGCGCGCGCCTGCGCGGCATCGGCCGGCGTGCGGGCCAGCGCGGCCAGCAGCGACAAATCGTCCTCGGTCGGGCCGGCTTTCGCCAGGAGTTCGGCGAGATAGGTTTTCACCGCCTTGGTTTGCTGGATGGCGAACTCGGCGTCAGCGAGGCATTGCAGCACCTGCAAATCGCCGGGATCCTCCTTGTGGGCCTGCATCAGCCATTGGCTGGCGACCCCGACCCGGCCCTCATAAAAGTAGATGAGCGCGACCCGGTCCATCGGCAGCGGGTCCAGATGCTGCCAGAGCAGGCATTGCCGGTACTCCCGTTCCGCCCGGTCGTACCGGCCCGCCTGATAGTCTTCGTTCGCGACTTTCAGCAGGCGATGTTCGCGCAATTTGCGGGTGCACCCGGTGAGAGCCAGGGCGGCGAGGCCAATGCAGACGAAGGGGCGAAGGGCAAACTTCATTGGGAGGGGGCGGAAGCGGCGCGGGCGTGTCGCAGATCGCCGCGACGCAGGGTCCGCAGCCAATAAAACAGGGGTATCAGCGAAAGAACAAAAAAGATCGGGCCTCCGTGGCGATGGATGTAGGAGTTGATCATGTCGGGACCGATCCAGATGCAGAGTTCCCCGATCACAAAGATCCGAAATCCGTTGCGAATCAGCGCCAGCGGCAGGACGGCGAGCAGCAGAAGAGCCTGACGGCCGCGCGAGCGCAGGAACAAATGGGCGGCCAGCACCGCCGTGATCAGCAGCACGAGGGTGGAATGAAGTCCGCTGCATTCCGGCGCCACCTCGATGTCGATGTCGGGCAGATTGAAGATCAGTCCGAAGCGGTGGAAAGAGGTGAACGTGGCGGCGAAGAATCCCTGGGCGACCGTGGCGGATCCGTGTTGGAGAAAAGTCTCGCAAGTGCCGAGCCACGAACCCGGCAGCGGCACGGCGAAAATCAGAAAACAAAGGGGAAAACAGAGCCGCCGTGCCGCCCGCCCGCCCGTCAACGATACGATCGTCAAGGAGATGAGAAGCCAGAACAGGAGCAGCGGGAAAGAGATCGAATTGATATTGTTCGGAATCGAATCCGTAAAGCTGGCCAAGGCGTAGCCCGCGGCCACCACCGCCGCCAGCAGGACGGCCAATTTGGCGACGGAGTCAAAGGCGATCCGTCCCAGCCACTCGGACTTGCACGTCCAGGCCAGATAGGCGCTGACGACCGGGATCAGCGGGAGGAACGAGTAGAGATCGTTGGTCCACGCCAGATGCGCCGTGGCCTGAAGGGGATGCCAGAACAGCGCCGTCAGGACGGCGCAGGCGACACCCAGGATTGTCAGGCGCAAATTGACGGTGGGATTTGCTCCGCTACCCTCGGCAACGGCGGAGACAACACGCGGCGGCACGGACATTTACTGAGGCTTGCCGCCGATTCACCTGATGTAAAGAAGCGTGGACTGCGCAATTCCACGCATCGGGCCCGGTACCGGGCGACTTAGAAGAAGGAGAACTTCTGGGGCACGTGAACGATGTCGCCCGGCGCCAGGTAGAACAACTCCTTGTTCTGGCCCTTGAGAATGGCGTCCACGTCGATCGTCAAATAGGTGTAGCTGGAGGAGTTTTCGGGGTGGCGGATGACTTGGACGTGGTGGGTGTCAGCCCGCACATAATCGAATCCGCCCGCTTCCATGATCGCTTCCATGATCGTGATGGGGTGGTCGACCTGGATTTTGCCGGGGTGCATGACCGGACCATCGACGTAAACGGTGACAATGGATTGCAGGACGCTGACCTGGACTTCCTTGCTGATCAGTTGCGGTCCGAGCGCGGCCAGGATCTTATCCTGCAGTTGTCCGGGCGTGAGCCCGGCCGCGGTGATTTCTCCCGCCTGCGGAATGGAAATCTTTCCGTCGCGGCGAATCACCGTGTTCTGCACGTCCAGATTGGGCGCGCCCGGGAAGGTAATGCGGATCGCATCTCCCTCGTGGAGATAGATCTCGGACCGTTGTTCGGCCAAAGAGGAGACGGGCTGGTTTTGGGTTTCACAGCCGGCGACAGCCAGCAGGACAACAGCGGACAGGGCGGCGAGCAGCTTCTTCATGTTCTGGTGAATGGTTTACTCCGGTTTATGAATGCCAAGCTTTTCCATCAATTCATAGAAGGTCGGTCGGCTGACCTTTAGCTCGGCGGCGGCCGCCGAAACCTTGCCATCGTGGCGGCGCAGCGCCTCGGTGATCAATTCGCGCTCCAGCGATTCGCGGGCCTCCTTCAGCGAAAGGCTGCTCGCTCCGGCCGCGGATGATTCGAGTTCGAGGTCTTCGGCGGTCACGCGCCGCCCGCTCGCCATGATCACTCCGCGCTTCACGCGGTTTTGCAGCTCGCGCACGTTGCCCGGCCAGCCGTAGGCCCGAATCGCGCGCACCGCGTCCGGCCCAAAGGTGACGCCGTTGCGGTTGTTTTCCGCCGCGAAGCGCTGCAGCAGCGAGCGAGCCAGCAGGACCGCGTCGTCGCCGCGATCGCGCAGCGGCGGCAGCAGAATCTGGACGACGGCTAGCCGGTAATAGAGGTCCTCGCGGAAGGTGCTTTCGGCCATCCGCTTCTT
Source organism: Opitutaceae bacterium (assembly GCA_036502225.1). Taxonomy (GTDB): domain Bacteria; phylum Verrucomicrobiota; class Verrucomicrobiia; order Opitutales; family Opitutaceae; genus Palsa-1447. Next base: position 143,955 of record DASXYY010000027.1, on the reverse strand, counting down.
GAGGTTGGCGTTCGTCGCGGCGATCACCCGGGTGTCGACCGCGATTTCCTGGCGTCCGCCGATGCGTTCGATCACGCGTTCCTGCAGGAAGCGAAGCAGCTTCACCTGGAGCGTGGGCGAGATTTCGCCGATTTCATCGAGGAACAGCGTGCCGCCGTCCGCCGATTCGATGCGCCCTTTGCGCTGCGCGTGGGCGCCGGTGAACGAACCTTTTTCGTGGCCGAACAATTCGCTCTCCATGAGCGTCTCGGGAATCGCGCCGCAGTTGATCGCGACAAACGCGCCGTCCTTGCGGCCGCTCCGGTGGTGAATGGCGCGGGCCGTCATTTCCTTGCCGGTCCCGCTTTCGCCCAGAATCAGCACGGGCGCGTCCGTCGTCGCCACCTTGCGGATCGAGCTGAACACCGCCTGCATCGAGGTGCTCGATCCCAGCAGCCCCTCGAAGCCGTCGCTTTGGATGCGGTCATGCATCTCGCGGTATTCACGTTCCAACTTCGCGACGTGGAAACAGCGGCGAAGCAGCAGCTTGAGCTCGTCCATGTCGAGCGGCTTGCCGAGAAAATCGTAGGCGCCGGCGCCGATGGCCTGAAGCGCGATCTCCTTTTCGCCCTGGCCGGTGATGACGACCACTTTCGCGGACGGATCGTTCGCGACGATCTCCGAAAGCGCGGCGAGCCCCTCCGCGGGGCCGCCCGGATTCGGGGGCAGTCCCAGATCGAGCAGCACGACCATGGGCCGTGCACCGCGGAACGCCTCGAGCGCCGCGGAGCGATCGCCGGCGGCGATAATTTCGTAGTCGGAAGAGAGCGCCCATTTCATCTGGGTGCGGATCTCCTCGTCGTCGTCAACGATCAGCAAGCTGGGATTCATCCGTGATTTCTAAGCGGAAGGAAAACTTGAAAGGTTGTGCCGGCCCCGGGGGAACTGGAAACGGTGATTCGGCCGCCATGCACTTCCACGATCATCTTACTTTGAAACATGCCGATGCCGAGACCGTTTTTCTTGGTGGTTTGAAAAGGCCGAAACAGGGAGCGCTCCAGGAAATCCCGGCTCATGCCGCAGCCTTCGTCCCGAACGGTCAAAATCGCCCACGGACCCTCGGCGTGAGTGCGCAAATGCACTTCACTTTTGGCCGGGCTGGCTTCCTTGGCATTGAGCACCAGGTTGGTCACCACCTTTGCAATCTGCTCGCGATCCAGGCGCAAACGGGGGACAGGGCCGAACTCCTTGGCCAGTGTCAGCTGGTCGGTGGAGCCGAGCTCCGAAACCGATTCCGTGACGAGTTCGTTCAAGTCGACCTCGGCCGGCCTCAATTTGAGCTCGTTGCGCAGGGAGCTGAGCCGGCCGATCACGTGATTGATGTGATCGACCGATTTGCCGACGCCGCGAAGCGCGTCCTGGCGAAATTGGGGATCCTCAAAATGGATGGGAAGGTTCTTGAGCATCAGCCCGAGGGTGGAAGCCGCGTTTTTCAGATCGTGGACGAAAAAGGCGGCCATCGTCTGAAAGGCTTCCATTTCCTTGGCCTGGAGGAGGCGCTGCGAAAGCTGGGCGTTCTGCAGACTGGCGGTGGCGTCGTCGCCGATGCATTTGATCATGTCCACGTCCTGCACCGCGAAGGGAGCGCGTCCGACGCGGTCGCCCAATATTAGCAGGCCGACCAGCTCGCCGCGGGCGATCATCGGCAGGCAGAGGCGATTTTTGGATTTGGGAAATTCCGAAGGATGGATCCGCCGCAGGACTTCCGTGACTGGATCCTTGTCCAGTTCGAGGCTCACCGGTTCGCGATGCGCCAGGAAATATTCGCTCACCAGCGCCGCCTCCTCGCGGCTGAGCGCGAGCTCCCGCGCCCGGGCCGGGGAGAGGAAAGTCGACGCCGCGAGGACCAGGTTTTCGCGCCGGTCATCCACCACCCAGATCGCGACCGAAAGACATTCGAACACGTTGGCGACCAGCTTCACGATCGAGCGGCAGAGCTCCGTCTGGTCGGCCTGGTTCGCGGTTCCCTCGGTGAATCGCCGCCACACGGTGCGGTAGTCGTAGATCGGGCGCTGAAAATGCCGGCTCACAAAGCGGGCCAGCCGCACGCGCAACCGGTCGGACTGAAGCAGAACGATCAGGGCGGCGATCGCAGCCAGAAATAGCAGCGCCTGCGTGGCGAAGACATTCCCCCGATGGATCCGCGAAAAGACGTTCGCAAAGATGCTGGCCGCCACCAGGTAGGCGCCTGCGATCATGATCGTGATCGAGTTCTGCAGCACGGACCGCGAAGGGTAGACGTCGAGGGAGATTTCGCGGGTTCGGAGGAAGGAGCGGAGGGCGAAAATGGCGGCGACGATGATCACTCCGGCATTCAGATTTTCCAGCGAGACGTCGGCGCCCCGGAAGAGCAGCGTCTGGCTCACGGCGAAGATTCGGACTACGAATATGAGCCCGACGCTGACCAACATGAATTTTATGCGCCACCGGATCGTCCCGATCGATGCCCGGAGCGTCTTCTCGAGATTGACCAGGACCAGCACTGCCGCTGCCAGCAGCAGGAAGTTCAGGATCGTTCCGGACCATCCCAGGGGGAAAAGCCATTCCGAGGCGTTGCCCGCCGGCCGCGATCCAATCAGGGAGTGAAATGTAGCCGCCACCAATGCGACCGGTATCACGACCGCGGCGAACAGGGCATTCCGCCATCGCCGGACGCAGGCTTGAGCGTCGCCGCGGGCATAGGTCACGCTGAAAAAGAGCCAGGGACCGGGGATCAGCGCGGTGACGGCCACGTGCCAGACCTGCCACGTCCGCATGAGCAGCGGGTCGGGATCGGCTCGGATCGTCTCGTAAAGGCAGAGGGATTCCGCACCGAGGACCAACATTCCAAACCAAAAGGCCCAGTCGGCTTGAGTCCGTTGGCGCCGCAGCAAGACCGCGAGGCCGATCAGCACGGCACAGACGGCGGAAACGAGCGGCACTTCATGAATCAGGGGCAGGGGCATGGAGACAAGAGTGCGGGACGCGAAATCCTGCGGTCAAAAAAAAACTGCCTCGGCGAATACCGAGGCAGCTTTTTTGAAACAGAGTAACCTGTAAAACCTAGGGGTATTAGGCCGACTGACGGCGGCGGCTGATCGCGCCGATGCCAACCGCAGCGAGGCCGAGGGCAACGAGGCCGAGGGTCGCGCCGGTGTCCGGAACGCCATAGGCGATCTGGGCGGTCCAGGAATCGGAAACGGGCGAGCCGCTCTTGAGCTGCGACAGCGACTTGGTGTGCGATCCCGACATGGTGAACGAGAAGTTGATCAGGTCGTTGCTATCCATGAGGGTGATCAGACCCGCGTCGGAACCGGTGTAGGTGGTGGCGCTGACCAGGTTGAACGTGACGGTGTCATCCGCGATACCATAGGCGGCGCCCTGGTTGTTGGACGACATGGTCAGCGTATCGAGATGGAGATCCGCGGTCCAGGAGTTCGCGCTGTTCAGGCTGGAGGCCGAACCGGTGGTGTCCCAGAACGTGATAGTCGGGGTGCCGACGTCGGAGACGGCGATCGAATCGCCGGAGATGGCGCCCAGATTGAACGAGCCGGTGATGAAGCCGTAATCGCCGTTCGAGTCATTGGCGGAGGCGACTTCGAAGGCGAAGCCGTTGCCCGGATCCTTAACGCCGCCCAGGTTGGAGCTGGACTTCGAGAAGCTGAAGCTGCCGGCGCCGTTGAAGTTGATCATGCCGGCATTGCCAGCGTGATTCTTCGGCTTGGTGGTGCTTTGAAGGTTGCCCCAGCTGACGGTGACCGGGCTGGCGGACACGGTGCTGGCAATGGCCAGGGCCGCGGCTGCAACCAAGCTCGAGCTAAGCATCTTGGGAATACGATTAATGTTCATGTTAGGTTTTCTCTGTTTTTGGAAAAAGTGGTTTAAACTTTCGGATCGTTTTAAGCAGCCGTGATGCCAGGTTGAAATGGTTGTTTTTTTACCGTTGTATATTAGGTACTTACAAAGTTCTGAATGGAACCCAACCTTTGGCGCGCCTTTCAGAACCGTTACTTTGTAAGCTTTGTCGACAGTTTTTCGGCCCGGGCATACGGGAATTTACCTATAATCCGCTAGTTTCGCCTAGGACTTTGCGGGCTTCTTTGGCTTCTGCGGGTCGGAGTTTCAGATTTAAAGCCCGACGCAGAGTCGATCCGGCGGAAGGATCTTTCACCTGAAATTGGGCCATGCCCAGGCAGTAGAGTGCTTCACCATCGTTCGGCTGGGCAGCCAGCCCCTGATTGAGAAGCGTCAAGGCTCGGGGATAATCGTGGCTACGAAAGGCGATGATGCCTCCTGCGCTCGCCAGGGCCGGATCGCCGGGATACGCTTCACGGGCGGCCGTTGCCCAGCTCTTTGCCGCCGGGTCAAACGAGTCATCGTCCCGTGCCAGCAGAACCAACCGGCGGTCCGCGGGAGCAAAAGCAGGATAGGATTCAAGCGCCCGTCGGAAGTGGTCGCGGGCGGCGTCCGGTCGCATCTGCAGTTCGTCGATCGATCCTTGGGCCATGAGCGCGGCGACCGAATTGGGGTCCTGGCCGATCAGGAGTTCAATATCCGACGCGCGGTTGGCTTCGGGTTTGGCCGCAAAGGTCACGAGATTGATAAAACGTTGAGTGGCCGCCGCGCGGGCCGAATCGCCGTCCTGACGCACGCTCAGTTCCGCGGCATGGATGGCCTCATCCACATGGCCTTGGCTGTAGGCCGCGCGGCTGAAGTCACTTTGAAGGCCGGCGTCGTTGCCGCCCCCCTGATTCACAGCGTCTTTCAGCACGCTATAGGCCCAAGGATAATTGTGCGCTGCCAACGCGAGCGAACCCACCAGATGATCGATCGGCGGATCATCCGGAGCCAGGTCATGCGCGTGTTTTGCCGCGTCCATCGCGCCGGTCTGGTCGCCGCTTTGGGCCAGAGCCTTGGCCAAGACCACCCAGCTCCCGAGGTGTTGCGGGTTGGCCTTCAGCACCGACTGGGCGGTTTCAATCGCCTTGGAGTGCTCGCCGGCGGATTCGTAAAGTCCGGCCAGTCGCGTCAAGGCTCCGGGGTCGGCTGGGCGCTGGGCCAGCACGTGTTCAAGGAGAGCCCGATCGGCTGCCGCGGGATGATCCGGATCGATGGCAAGAACGCCCAGAATGTCGCGAGCGTCGGCAATTTCGGGGATGTCGGATTTGCCCGCGAGCCCGCGCGCCAGATTCTGCCGGGCCGGGCCTTCCTGTCCGAGCATGTATTGAGTCATGCCCAGATGGACCTCGTTGTCCGCGTCTCCCGGCATTCGGCTGGCGCTTTCCTGCAGCAGGCTGAGAGCCCAATCGTAGTGCCCGCGCTTGTATTGGATCCATCCCAGCGTGTCCGCGCCGTGGGCCTCCTCGGGCGCCACTTCGCGCGCGTGCGTCGCGATGGCCAGCGCCCCGTCCAAATCGTGGAAATACTCGGCGTCCAGATAGGCAAGGTTGTTAAGGGCGGGAAAAAAATCCGCGTTGGCGGCCGTGGCATGCTGGTAGTCCGAGCGCGCGTCCTGCCACCGGTGGGCATGCTCGGCCAGCAGCCCGAGCATCATCCAGGCGGTGTTGTCGGTCGGCTGAGCCTTCACCAAGGCGGCGAGCTCGCGGCCGGCCTCCGCTTCTCGTTTCGTGTCGGCGTAATATTCGGCCAGCAGATAGTAGGAATCCGTCAGATTCGGCTGCAGGGCGATCGCGGATTGCAGCGCCGCGACCGCATTGGCATAGTCCTGCATCGCCAGGCAAATGCGCCCGCGCAGCATTTGGAGCTGGCCGGATTTGGGCTGGCGCGCGATCTGCGCCTGGATCCGGGCCCGGGCGCCTGCGCCATTGCCGTGGTCCAGATCAAGCGCCGACAATTGCTCCAGCGCATCGAGATCGCCCGGGGCGATCGCCAGCGCGGCTTCGAACTCATCTCGGGCGTCGTTGTCATCGTTCAGCCGCCTCAGCACCTCTCCGGTCAGCACGCGGGCCCGCGGGTCCTTGGGCTGATCGTTCTCGAGCCGCCGATACACGCCGAGCGCCGGTTCAAAATTTCCCTGATCGACATAGGCCACGCCCAGCAGATAGGTCGCCGCCGGAACATCCGGCCGCTTGGCCAGGAATTTTTGAAGGGTGAGGATCGCGCCGGTCACGTCGCCGCCCACCATTTGGAGCTGGGCCAGGTCGAGCGCCGCGTCGGCAAAATCGGGCGCGTCGCGCAGCGCGGCGTTCAGGGCGGTCACGGCTTCGGTCACCTTGTGGAGGGTCAGCTCCGCACGGGCATATTCGAGCTGCACCTGGGGATCCCGGCCGTAATTCTGCACGGCGATCATCAGGTATTTTTCCGCGTCCGCGTTGGCGTGGGTCTTGAGGCAAAGCTGTCCCGCCAGGAGCGCTGCGCCGGGAAAGATGGAATCTCGCTGGACCGCAGAAACGGCCGAAGCGAGGGCTCCCTTGAGGTCGCCCGTCGTTTCTTCGAGCGCCGCCAGTTGCATCACCGCGGGCAGAAAATCCGGCGCCGCGGCCACGGTCTGCTCCAGAATCGTGCGCGCCAGCTCGGGCTGCCCCTGGCGTTCGGCGAAAGTCGCGTATTGCAGCCGTCGGGAAGAGCGCCACGGCGCCTCCTGGGCGGCGCGGGCGAAGTCGGCGCCGGCCGCCGCCGGGTCCTTGCGTTGCAGGTCCAGCAGAGCGCGCAGCGAATACGCCGCCGCATAGTGCGGATCCTGCGTCAGCGCCTGCTGGGTCAGGCTGTTTGCGGAGGCTTTGTCGTGCGAAGAAAAGGCGATCGCCGCCAGCGCCATGAGCACCGGGGCCCGGTTCGCGGCCCCCTCCGGAAGGGAGCGGAGCAGGTTCGCGGCCGCCTCCCGTTCGCTCGGAGACGTGGCGGATTGAACCAGCAGGAGCGGGGCCTCGGCGGAATCCGGATCGCGCTGAAGCACCGCGCGGGCGTCGATCGCCGCCGCGGTGTATTGTCCCAAACGCTGATAAAGCCGGCCCTGATTCAATTTCAGTTCCAGATTGTCCGGATCCAGCTTCGCAGCCGTCATGATGATCGAACCGGCCCGGAGAAATCGTCCGTCGTCCAGATAGATGATCCCCAGACGGCTCAGGGCCGCGCCATTGCGAGGGTTCTGCGAGAGCGCTCGGAAGCATTCGATTTCGGCGGCATCGTATTTTCCCGATCGATACAGGCGGTCCGCACGGTGCGCGTGGTAGGCGGAACGCTGGGATTGGGTGCAAGCGGCCAGGCCTAGGACGGCGACCGCGGCCAGGCCGAGGGCCGGCCAGTGCGGGAAATGACGTTTCATGTGCGATGAGCCCGCGCCGGCGCAATTTTCTGCAGCGCGACCGCAAGGGCGAAAAAGGGCACCAGCGACACTGCGAAAAAAATCCAGCCGCCGTGACGGTGAATATAGGAGTCGATCATGCGCGGACCGTAGTGCGTACACAGCTCACCGATCGTGACGATCCTTAGAGCGTTGCGGAGAATACCGATCGGAATCGCGGCCACCGTGAAAAGGAATCGTTGCCAAATTCGTGGGAGAAATAGGTAACCCGCCGCCAGACTGACAATTGCGAGTGCCAGTGTCGATTGGATACCGCTGCATTCCGGCGCCACATTCAGCCGGATTCCGGGCAATTGAAAGGTGAGAGAATCGAGTTGGAGATAGCTTTCGCCGACCAGGTCGAAACCGAGCGCAGCGGCATTGGCGGAGGGTAGTTGCAACCAGCTTTCAAAGGCAGTGAGCCAGACAGCTGGTAACGGTGTCATCAGGGCCAGAATGGCGAGCGGGAATCCCAGTCGTCGCAGAATGCAGCCCCCCAGAGCGTACCCAATCCATGCCGCCAAAAGGAGGTCAAACGCCAGCAGTTCGCAATCAAGGGAGCCGACCGACGAGTGGACTGCACGACTGAGCCAAAGCAAAACCACCGCGGCACCCGCTCCAATGGTGGCACTTAAAGCGCTTCGCGAATTCCGCGGCCAGCCCCGAGAGTCCAGTGCCGCAATCAAGCCTGCGACCAGCGGAGCGGCCAATACATATGTATTGAACTCGTTCTGCCACGCATAGTTGAAGAGATGTTCGAACACCCGGGCAAAAAGGAGACAGAGGAATGCTGCTCCTAGGATACATTGTGCCACCGGAGTTCGACACCACTCCGCGAACCCGTTAACGGTCTTCAAATGAGGATACCTTTTGCCGCAATCGCGATCCTGCTGGCGTTCACGATTGCACGCTTAGGTGGCTTCGAACGTCGCGGCAACAACTACCTCACGGACGGCTCGTTCGGCGATGTCGAGTCGGCGGCCGGACACGCCTCAAAAGGAGACCAGGTCCGTATCCCGGCCGGACACTTCGTTTGGGGGGCAAACCACGGAACACTGAATCTGACCAAGGAGATAACGGTGGTGGGCGCCGGCGAAGGCAACACTGTGATCGATTTGGCGCCTGATATCTCCCGGCCGCAAAATGGGATCATTCGCCTCGCCGGCCCGGCAACCATCGGCGAACTTACGTTGAACGGCGCGCCCCACGTAGCCGCATTTTCGGTGGCGAACGTGAGCGGGTGGCGCATCACCCGGGTCGACTATGAGGCGGGCGCTTCCGCCGCCTATTTTGCGATTGTGAATGGATCCTATGGGCTGATCGACCATTGCCGCATCGTGGGCGGGGCTGGAAACAATGAGCTGATTTTTACCCGCGGACCGGTCAATTCCTGGGATACGGCGGACTCGCTGGGAGGGCCGGAAAACCTTTTTGTCGAAGAATGCACCTTTGGCGGCCGCGGCTATGTGTGCGACGCCAACGCCAACAGCCGGATGGTGGTCCGGTTCTGCACGATCGAAACCTTGATGAAGGTCGATGCCCATGGCATCGCGAGCAATGTACCACGGCGCTCCTGCCGAGAAATCGAAGTCTACGACAATACCTGGACCACCGTTCAGCACTATGGTCCTGCCATTGAGATTCGCGGCGGTACGGGAGTGATTTTCGGCAACCGTCTGCCCAATCAAGTGCCTCGGGTGGCCTGGTTCTTTCTCATGGATTACGCGACCATCGCGCCCTGGCGGAACTTCGGGAAAAAATTTCAAACGCCCGCGGATTATCCGATCGAAGGCCAAATTGGCCGCGGTCGCAAAGGCGCGGAGCCGATGTATGTCTGGGACAATCTGGCCGCGGCCCAAGCCGGCGCGGGCGTAGCGACGGTGCCCTGGATGCCGGTCGGCAAAAAAATCCCCCCCGCCGCCATCGAATACTATCGGCAACAGATTCACGATCCCGCCGCAACGTACACCATGCAGGATATCGTCAAGGCGGACCGCGATTACTTTTTGGAGACTCCCGGGGTGCCCTTTGACGGCTCGAGCGGGGTCGGAATCGGGACCAGGGCGCAAATGATGGCGATCGGCTCCGCCCGTGCGGGGGTGGGATTTTGGGTCACCGACGAAGGTGATTGGAACCACCGGCAAGCCGGACCCAGCGGCCGGCTGTATGTCTGGGACGGGTCGGCGTGGAAGCTCCGATACGAACCGTACCGCTTTCCCCATCCGCTCAGTACCGATATTCCACGTTAAACCCAATCATCCGCGGTGTCTGGCTGAAATCGCCGATGGTGGACGAATTGTGATTGTACGAGTACATCGCGGCGATCCGTCCATGCTTGAACAGCCCGTCAATTCCGGCGCTGAGATTGAAGCCATAAACATTGTCCGTGCGGTTGACCGCACGGAGGTCGGTTGCGACGTCGTAGGAATCGCGTCCTACGGTGCCGGAAATGTCCAGGAAGCCGTGCGTGAGCACGACTTGGTGGATTTGCGTCTGAACCTGCTGAATTTGGGTGCGCTGCGCGGTGAGCACCGAAAAGCCCGCGACGTCGCTGGCCGTACCGGAGATCGTGGTTCCGAATTGGCTGATGAAATTTAGGCTCGCGCCGACTGACGGCTCGTTGGTGTCGTGAAAGTGGCCGGTGAGGAACGTCTGATTCGAAAAGCCGGCGAATGCGGTTAAGCTGCTGATCTCGTTGATCTGCCAATTCAGGCGCATGGTGGGAGCCGTTTGCAGCATTTGGATGACTCCCAGGAGCTTCATATAGCTGACGGTCACTCCCGGCCCCACTGAAACGGTGCCGGTCACGCTATATAACAACGAGTCGTCCGTCGCCCAGACTTGGGAATGCGGAAAGAGCACGCCAGCGGACTCAATCGACTGGGTTTCGGCGGTTTTGAACGTGAGATCGCTGCCGACCTGCCGCGCTCCGGACAGGGTGGTGACGTACTCGGTTTCCCGGGTCTGGCGGCCGGTTTCCAAAGTCGGCAGGTTCGTGATCGAAGCCAGCTGGTCGGCGCGCAAACTCCAATCGTCGGTCACCCAAGCCGCGGCCAGTTCTCCCCGCTGGTCGAACGTGTCGTGAAAGCGCGCGGTCGAATAGTAGTCCAAGGAAGAATCGTAACTGAACGACCAGACCGAGCCGTAGGTGCCGGCCAAACGCGGAGCCACGCTTTGTTCGTAGTAGCTGCTCGAGTGTCCGGGGGCGTAAAGCGTGCCCTCGTGATAGCCGAAGTCGTAGTCGATGCCGGGCGCCAGGATCAGCGGGCCGTACACAAATGGACTTTCGATGGGTCCGGATGGAAGTCCCGCGCCGAATTGTGCGCGCGCGATCGCGGGCGCCAATAAAGCGCAAAGTGCGCCGAAGATCATTGCCGATCGTGCGTTGCGGACGGGTCCGTATTTCATGGCTTGGGATTCATAATGAATTACGCGCGGACGTAAGCCAAGCATTCGAATGGGGTGATGATCGCCCCAAAAGGGTACCGGCCCCGCCGGGCGGCGGCTGACAGCAGCAGCACGAACAGAGCCAGGGCAATCCCGCGTCGCTCAGGGCAGATCGTAGATTTCCACCAGGGCGGTGCCGCTGGCTCCGGTGGGCGAGTCGATGACCACCGTGTAGGAACCGGGGGGGAGCGTTGCGATGATCGCCGAGTCGGCCGAACCGCTTTGAAGGGAAAAGGCGTAGACGCTTCCCATGAGCGAAGCAGTGGCCGATTGAATTCCGGCCGCCACGCTCGAGGTTCCCAGCGTCGATGCGTTGCCCCAGCCACTGTCGACGGCAATGGCGGTCGACGTGTCGTCATAGAGTGTCAGCCGCGGATTCGAGAGCACGCCCGTCACGCCATAGCTGCCGAGCGTCGGTCCGACGGCCCGAAGCAGCACGGTCTGCGAGGTGGTCCCGCTGATCACGAAGCCGGCAATCAAGGAATGTCCCGAGCTGACCGGAGCACGGCAGGAGAGATTGGTCAGATCGGCGGAGGAAGTGCTCGAATCGAGGTCGTACACTTCGACCAGACCGGTGCCTCCCGCGCTGCTGCCGGTCGCGGTGTTCTCCGCGGTGAACGACCCGGTCGGCACGTCCGTTTTCATGGCGCTGTCCAGGGAGCCCGGATTCAGCGCAAACGCAAAGACGGAATCGAAGTCGGCGGCGGTGGCCGCGGAAATGGTCGCTCCGACCGTGGAAACGCCCACCAGCGGGGCATTGGCCCAGCCATGATCGGTCGCCACCACCTCGGAAGATCCGTCATAGACGGTGAGCAGGGCGTCGGTCACCTCGCCGGGCACGTTGAAGGTGCCGAGCGTCGGGCCGACGCCGCGCAAGAGCAGCTGCTTGGTTCCGGAGCCTTGCACGACAAACCCGGCGACCAGCCCCGTGGCCGGAGTCGTGCCGGCGTAGCCATTGGCCGAAAGATTGACCAGGCGGGCCGACTCGGAGATCGACACGGTGGCGCCGGACGAGGTGGAGGAACGGCCGCCGGAAGTGACCACGACCGAGTAAAGCCCGCCCTGGTAGGCTCCGACGTTGCGCAGGTTGAGCGTGCTCGCGGTCGCGCCGGCCAGGTTCACCCCGTAATACTGCCATTGATACGTGGCGCCGCTGACGGCGGGAGTGGAGAGGGTGAGCGTCGCGCCGGCGCTGGCGCTGGTGAGCGACGCGGTGACCGCCGGGGCCGCCGATCCCAGCGAGCCGGAAAACGAGGTGGATTGGGTGTTGCTCGCCGGCGAAACCGAGCCGGCAATGGTCTGGGCGGTGTCGTCGAGCGTAGCGGAGACGGTCGTGCCGTTCGAGGTCTGGACGCTGAACGAGCCGTTCGAACCGAGGGCGCCGCTGCCGGCGGATGCGCTGCTGCCCGCGACGGCGACCACGAACACCTGGCTTTGGGTGCCGACGATCGAATAGATGCCGTTGCCCGGGTAAAATCCCGAGTAGCCGGACGAGCTGCCGCCCGCCGGGTCAGCGCTGCCCGAGAACGAGAGGCCCAGCGGACTGAGGGTGCCGGAGATGGCTCCCGCCGTGATCTGGCCGGCGATGGTCAAGGTCTGCCCGGTCGTGCCGTCCGCATTGAGCGACGCGACGCTTCCGCTGAACGCGCCGTTCGCGGCCTGAAAATTCAGGATGAACGACAGCTGCGGATTGGAGAGCGATCCCATGAGCGTGCCGGATTGGCCGCCCGCATTGAGCACGGCGGCGAACGACCCGGACGCGGCGTGGGCGGTGAGGCCGCCCGCCGAGCTCGAGGCCTGCTCCGAGCCGAACGAGCCAAAGTAGGTGTGCGAGCCGGCGCTGCCCGCCGAAACCGTCTGCTGAACCGGCGGGGCGCCATAGTAGGTGCCATTGCCCGCTTGAGTGGCCTGGATCACGACGGGCTGATCATCATTGACCACGAGCACGTTGCCACCGGTGATGACGGCGCTGCCGGAAAGCACGGTTAAGGCGACCGGCAGGCCGGACGTGGCGGTGGCGACGAGCGTGACCGAAATCCCCGGACTCACCGCGCCGATCGTCGAGAAGTTGATGGTTTGGGTCTTCGTCGGCACCGGAACACTGTTGCTCGATTGCGCGCTGGCGGAAACGGTCAGCGTGGCGGGATTGCTGAGGGCGACGCCGCCGTCGTTGTACGCCTGGCATTCGTATTGATCGCCGGTCATGGCGGCCGTGATCGGACTCACCACCAAGGTCGAGGTCTGGGTTCCCGAATACGGACTGCCGTCGGAAATGCGGACCCAGGTGGTGCCGCCGTCCGCGCTCATCAGCCACTGGTAAAGCGGGGTGGGCTGGCCGGCCGCTGCGACCACGAAGGTGGCGGTCGAATTGGCGCGTAGGGACACCGCTGCCGGCTGCTGCGAGAACGTCGGCGCGACGGTCAGCACCGTCAGGGTGGCGCTGGCCGTGGGCGTGGCTCCGACGTTGTTGGCGAAGACGAGCCGGAATTGCGCGGAGTCGAACGCCGCCGCGGTCGAGGAGAGGTAAAGGGTGGTGGTGGTGGACCCCGAGAAGACGCCGACGTCCTCCACGTTGGCCCAGCTCGTTCCGCCGTTCGTGCTGATCTGCCAGCGCTCCGTCAGGGCGGTGCCCGTTTCGGCCGCGGCCGTGAAGGTCGCGGCGGCTCCGTTCGAAACGATCACGGACGATGGGTCGGCGGTCACCACTGGTGCGGTTGCGCCCAAGGTCAGTGTGGCAGCCGAGGATGCGATCGAACCGGCGGAATTGGTCGCCACACAGCGATATTGGTCGCTGTTCTGGCCGGACGTGACGCCGGCGACGGTGAGCGTCGTCGTTTGAGTGCCCGAATAAGGCGCGCCTTCGCTGAGATTTTTCCAGGTGCTGCCGCCGTCCGTGCTCACCTGCCATTGGACCGTGGGGGCGGGCGCGCCGGTGAAGCCGGCGGTGAACGTGGCCGTGCCGCCGGAGAGGACCGTGGCGTTCTGCGGCGAGGAATCCATTCCGGGCGCCACTGTGGTCACGGTGAGGGTTCCCGCGGTTGAGCTCGCGGTGCCGGCGGAATTGGTGGCGACGATCCGGTACTCGTCATTGTTCAAGCTGACCGGTGCCGACGCGAGCGTGAGCGTGCCCGACGTGACACCGGAATACACGGAGTTCGCCGCGAGATTGGACCACGTGGCGCCGCCATCGGAGCTCAGCTGCCATTGGAGCGTGGGTTCGGGTCCGCCCGAAGCCGCCGCCGTGAAGTCGACCGTCCCGCCGGCGGCGACGGACTCGCTGGCCGGCGCCGTCGTGATCTGCGGCGCCACGGTGCCGACCGTCAACTGGGCAACGTTCGAGGTCACGGCCGAGACGGAATTGGTGATGACGCACCGATAGTTGAAGCCGTTGATCGACGTGGTGGTGTTCGTGACGCTCAAGTTGGCGGAGGTCACGCCGGAATACGTTCCGCTGTTGCTGAGATTGACGAACGTCGAGCCGCCGGCGGTCGTGCTGATCTGCCACTGGAAGGTCGGCGGTGGCTGGCCGGAAGCGGTGACGGAAAAAGTTGCGTTGCCCCCGTAGGTCGTGTTTTGGCTCGCCGGTTGCGCGGAGATGGCCGGGGCGATATTGATCGTGAGGACGGCCGCGTTGGACGCGGCGGCGGCGGCGGCATTGCTCGCGACACAGCGATAACAGTAGCCATTGTAGGCGGCACTGGGCGGAGTTACGTTCAGCGTGCTCGCGGTCGCGCCGCCGTAGACCGATCCCGAACAGCTGGACCAAGTTTTGCCGCCATCCGTGCTGACCTGCCACTGGTAGGTGGCGCTCGGATAGGCGGAAACCACCGCGACGATCGACACTCGGGCGCCGATGCTGGTCGCCGCCGCCGCGGGCTGCGTGGTGAACACCGGAGCCTGGTTGATGACGAGGGTCTGTTTGACCGACGTTGCGGCGGAATAGCAGTTGTTGCCGAATTGCGAAGCGAGCACCGTCACGGAGCCGCCGCTGGATCCGACCGTGATCGTGTTGCCCGAAAGCGTCGCGATGCTCGGACCGGAAAGGGAATACGCGACCGGGAGGCCGGAACTGGCGGTGGCGGTGAGCGTGTAAGCCGGACCTCCCGCCAGGAGCGTCGGCAAGGTTCCGAAGGTGATGGCCTGGGGCGCCAGATTCACCGTCAGAACCTGCTGCTGACGCGTGGCGACCTGATATTGGCTGTTGCCGGGCTGGTTGGCGCTGACGCCGGTCGTGCCGCCGGCGAGGATGGTCAGGATGTTGCCGTTGACCGTGGCGACGGCGGTGTTGGTGACCGAATAAACGACGGGCAGGCCCGAAGAGGAGGTGGCGGCGAGCGTGATCGTCTCGCCCGGACTATAAGTCACCGCCGGAATCGAGGGGAACGTGATCGTCTGCGCTCCCGCCGAGACCGTCAGCTTCTGGCTGACGGTCGGCGCGGGGGTATAGCCCGCGTTCCCCGCCTGGCTGGCCGTGATGGTCGCGGTGCCGTAGCCGACGACCGTGAGGACGCCGCCGGATACGGTGGCGACGGCGGTATTCGAACTCGAATACGAGACTGCCAATCCGGAGGACGCGGTGCCGGCCAGCGTGATGGTCTCGTTGGCGGCGAAGGGAACGGAGCCCAGCGCGCCGAAAGTGATGGTCTGGGAGGAGGGAGTGACGGTCAGCGCCGTGCTGCTGCTGAGCGCATTCGGAACAAAGCCGTTGGCGGCGACGCACGCGTACAGCCCGTTTTCCAGCGGGTTCAGATTCGACAGGGTCAGGCTCGCCGTGGCGGAGCCAGCGATGCCGTTGCCGTCGGCCAGCGGGCTCCAGGTCGCGCCGCCGTCGAAGCTGACCTGCCATTGGTAGGTCGGCGCGGGCAGCCCGCTGGCGGCGACGGTCAGGGTGGTGGAAGCCAGAGCGTTCTGGGTCAGCGTGGCCGGAGGCTCGGTGGTGAAAGCCGGGGCGTTGGTAATCACTTCCGAGTAGCTCGAATAGTACGTGGCCGTTCCGAATGAGATGAACGAGCGGATCCGGTACCAGTAGGTGCTCGTCGAATTCGCGGCCGAATCCGTGTAGCTCGTCGTCGACGCGGCCACGGAGGCCACTTGCGAAAAATTCCGGCCGTCGGTCGATCGTTCGATCGCGAAGCCCGTCTCCTTGTTCGCGGTGTCGTCATTGTCCCACTGCACCGTGTAGGCGGCGTGGGCGACGGCGGCGAGGCCCAGCCCGCCGATCAGCCAAAGGGCGCGCGCTACGGTTCTCATTGCGCGACGATCCGAAGGTTGCCCGGGCCGTTCGGCGAACGCAGGGGGTGGGGATAGGTGTAGGGTGTGTAGTGCTGCGTCCAGGACGAACCGTTCCACACGTAGAGCGTGCCGCTCATTCCACCCGCGCGCTGGTTCCAGTTTCCCTGGTCGGTGACCCAGAAGCCGACGCCCGTGACCGCGGGGGTCAGCGCGTTCATCTGCGCCAGCGTGCCCGACCCGACGCCGTTGCCGTCGCTGCCGGAGCCGTCAAAGGTCTCGCCGACGTTCTGTTTGAAGTAATCCTGGTTCTGGTGGATGATGCACGGACTCGAGGGGCCCATCGTGAACGTCACGCCGCCATTGGCCGTGACGGCGGCGGCCGGGATCGGCTTCCACGCGAGCGCCCAATCGACGGTGGCCGCTCCGGCGCCGGCGCTCGCCGCCGCCAGGTTGCCCCACACGTAGATCGGATCCGAGTGCGCCGCTTTGGGATCTTCGCCGATGCCGATCTGATCCGCGACCGGGTAGCTGGCGGGAGTCTGGTAGGCGCTGCCAAAATTGGGCCAGGTGCCGAGGGCGCCGTACTCGTCGAGGTAAAGCCAGGACGATGCCGCGGTCTGATTGATCGTCTGATTGCCGAAGATGTACCCGGTGCCGCCTCGAATTTCGATCGCCGGGCTGTCGGCGGTGCTCGTGGTCCACGTGTTGTCGTAGACCTCCATCTGCCGAACTCCGCGGGCCGGCGAGTTGCTGGCCAGCCCATGGCCGTCGACTTTCATCGCCCCATTGATCGTGCAGAAACGAACGACAAACCGGGCATTGGCGTTGGCGTC
This sequence comes from Opitutaceae bacterium, assembly GCA_036502225.1. Lineage (GTDB taxonomy): Bacteria > Verrucomicrobiota > Verrucomicrobiia > Opitutales > Opitutaceae > Palsa-1447. Next base: position 127,122 of record DASXYY010000027.1, on the reverse strand, counting down.
GCAGACGTAGCCCGGCCCATTGAACGTGCAATCTTCGATGAAAACGGCATTCGCCGTTCCGGAGGAGTCGGGCGCCTGCCAGGAATTTCCCGGACCGCGGCCGAAGATGAGTTCGTTGTTGCCGATGAGGCTGGTGATCGTGCAGTTGTCGATCAGCCCGTAGCTGGAGTTGGACGCGCAAAAATACGCGGTGAAGTTGGAGTCGGATTGGACGTAGGTGACGTTGGTGATCTGCCAATTCGACGCGGTCGAGTTGGCGGAAAACGCGCAAACCGAGGCGCCCGTCGCGCCGACGATCGACAGATTTTCCACCGTGCAGGCCGCGAAGAGCTCGATGGTTCCGGTCGTTTCCGACGGCCCGTCGGGTGCAAGCTGAATCGTGGTGCCGTCGCCGCCGGTTCCGGCGCCGGACAGCACGATCGCTTTGTTGATGTAGGTGATCGTCCCCGCTGCGCCCCAGGTGAATGTTCCGGCCGGCAACTCGACCAGGTTGCCCGCGCCGGCGGCGGCGATGGCGGCGGCGACGTCCGCCTGCGATCCGTCGGTGGCGAAGACAGTGCCGACGCGGTTGAACGCCGTCAGTGATGTCGACCCGCAAACGAACAAGGCGACCAGCCAATATCCGGCCGATCTGACACAGGGAATGGGCATGACAGGACAAGTGTAGCAAGGGCTTTCGCGGAAAACCGCGACACCGCCCCCGCAGGCCCGGATTCCGATGAGGCCTAGTCCGTAACTCCATCATCGCCAGCCAGGTAGAAGCCGGCGGCATCGCAAAAATGCGGTGTTCCCCCTAGGGAGAAAAAGAATCAGCCGATCCGGCCGTCCCCGGTCGCCAACGTGCGTAACCACTGCTCGAGGACAACGAGGCTGAATAGCACCTTATGATGGTCGTGACGCCCCGAAATGTGGTCTGACCGCAGCGCCTTGACGGCGGCGGGATCGAGCAGCCGATACATGAGCGACTTTTCGTCCTCGAGGTACCCGGTGATGCGCCCGCCGAGGTCGCTTTGAAACCAATCGTCCACCACGTTCACCGCGAAACCGCGCTTTTTTCGGCGGAGAAATTCGGCCGGGAGGAAGTTGCCCCCCACGCGCCGGTGCAGCCACTTGCGCTGGCCGCCGCGCACCTTGAATCGAGCCGGCAGGCTTTGAGCATACTCGACCACTTCGCGATCCAGGTACGGCACGCGCGCTTCCAGGCTGTGGATCATGGACAGCTTGTCGCCGTACATCAGCAGCTCGTCGGGCAGCGACGAACGCAATTCGAGCAATTGAAAGCCGTTGAGTTCGTCCAAGCCCTCCAATTGCGGGCGCAGGGGAGCCCAGCATTGGAGCACCGCCTCGCCGCAGCCCGCCGGCAGCACGCCGGGCCGAAACAGGGCATCGACCGCCGCGCCCGGCATGAGCGAAAACACGCTTTGGTAGCGCCGCAGACGATCGTCGACCGATAGCGATTCGACGGCCCGCTTGACGGCTTCATTGCGGGGAAGCAGCGAGGCTCCACCCGCGATTGCGGAACGCAACGGCGCGGGGAGCGCGCGAAAGAGACCGCCGTACTGCACGCCCAGATGGCGGGTATAGCCGCCGAAAAGCTCATCGGGACCCTGTCCGATGAATACCCCCTTTACGTCCTGCCGGGCCCGTTCGGACACAAAATACATCGGCACGATCGACGACGACGCGACCGGCTCTTCGAGCACGTTCACGACCCGCGGGAGCACTCGTTCGAAAGCGGCCCGATCGAGCTGGACGGTCGCATGGCGGGCGTTGAACGTTCGCGCAGTTTTCGCGGCATCGTCCAGTTCGTCGTCCTTGAAGGACGAGCCATAGCCAACGGTGAAGGTCGGCCAATTCGAACCCACGCGGTTCATGAGTCCGAGGAGGAGGCCGGAATCCATGCCGCCGCTCAGGAGCAAGCCGAGCGGAGCATCGCTGATCAGGTGGCGCTTGACCGCGCGCTGGTAAAGGTCGAGCAACCGCTCGGCGGCCTCGTCGTCCGACGGCGCGGGATCGAGCGGCCTGGGATGGTGCTGGTACCAGCGGCTGGCCTTAACGCCCGAGGCGTCGACGATCAGCTGTTCTCCGGCCGCCAGCTTGCGAACGCCTTTGAACATCGTGAGCGGCGCCGGCGTGTAGCGGTATCGCAGAAATAGGTTCACGCCCGTCGGATCCAATTCGGGCCGTTCGTCCAGTCCGGCGAACACCGCCCGCAATTCGGAACCGAAATAGAGCACGCCGGAGCGCTCCGCATAGTACACGGGCTTGATGCCCATGGGATCGCGCGCGATGAGCAGGCGGCGGCGGGCGTCGTCCCAGATCGCGAGCCCGAACATGCCGTTCAGGCGTTTCAGGACGTCGTCGCCCCAATACCGGAATCCCTGGAGAATGACTTCGGTGTCGCCGTGCGACTTGAAGGTCGCGCCCAAGCCCTGCAGCTCCGCGCGCAGCTCGGGAAAATTGTAGATTTCGCCGTTGAAAACGATCCAGGTCCGGCCGTCTGCGTCGGACATCGGTTGGTGTCCGAGCGGGCTTAGATCCTGAAACGAGAGGCGGCGAAAACCGAACCCGAGCGAGCCGGACAAGTACATTCCATCGTCGTCCGGACCGCGGTGGCGAATGGCCTCCGCCATCCGGCCGATGGTTTCGGATGAAGCCGGCCGGCCTCCGTGAAAATCAAACGTTCCGCAGATTCCGCACATGGTCAGGCGTGAGTCCGGCGACGTTGGCTTCGTACCCGCGTTCCGCGGTCAGCAGCGCGCAGAGGCTGCGGAAGATTTCCGACTGGCCCCACCGATGCATCGGCACGTTGTCGTAGCCGACCAGCAGTTTGCGGCTGCGGAAGGATCCCTTGGGCAGCGCCCATTTTTGCAGCAGATGCTCAACCAGCCGGTCGGCGGCCTGGTCCAGCTTCGGAAAACGGCCGCGCAGCAAAGCAGCCAGATTCAGGCATTCCGCGCAGTCGTAGAGCTCCCGTTTGTAGACGGTCAGGCGGGGCGCCCGGGAAAACGGCTTGGGCAGGCCATCCTCGTCGAAGAGCTGCTCGAGGTAGTACGCGACGCCGCGGTCGATCGCATCTCGCCAGGCCGTCCGCGGCGCCAGCGCCTCCGCCTTGGCCAGGCCTTTCAGGACAAAGCACGTGTGGAAATGATCGACGAAGGTGCGCTCGCCGTCGGTGGAATAGGGCCACGAGCCGTCCGGCGATTGGGCCTGCACGACGAAATTCAAATTCCGCTCCGCCGCGGCGGCGTAGCGGGGCTCGGCAAATTCGAGGGCCGCCGCCGTCAGCATGAAACCGCGGTACGAGCTCGCATTGATAACGCCGTGCTCCAAGTGGGGAAAATAGCTCGAATTGGCCGCGTTCGGGCCGGTCTCCTCGTCGTCGTAGTCTTCGAACACGTGCCGGGCGATCGATGCCATCGTTTCTTTCCAGCGCGGATTGCCGTCCAGACGATAGACGTAGGCAAACGCTTCGTAGCAATACGGCGTTGTCGTGATCAGCGGCGTTCCCGATTGGATCAATCCGTTGCGCGTCTGCCACTGGAAGGGGTATCCCCAGCCTGCGTTCCGGTAAGCGGGGCATTTGGTCGATTCCAGCACCTCGAGAAAATGAACGGCCCGCTGCAGGTGCCGGGGGTCGCCCGTGACGCGATGGTAAAGCGCGAAACCCATTGCGTAGTGGGCGTCAGCAATCGGGAGGCGCATCCGCGGATAGAAGAAACGCCGCGTCCACGGGGCGAAGGCTTCGCAGCCGACCATCGGCAGGACGGCGAACCGGCCGATTCCGGGATGACGATAGTAGAAGTTTTTGGCGGCCCGCCCGACCTGGCTGTTGTAGAAATCCTGGTGATCCTGGGACGTTTCTCCGTAGCGATCGAGCCAAGCAACAAAGAGGTCCACCGTGCGGCTGACCGGTTGGACGAGTTCGGACTTCATACCGGGCGAACGCGCCGGACGCATTCGAGAAATCCGCTGAACATCTTTTCGATCGATGCGTCCCGGCGGATGTCCTCCTGGCCGGCGCGGGAAAATTCGTCGCGCAGACGATCGTCGCGCAAGAGCAGGAGAAGCTTTTCGGTCAGCGCGTCGATGTCGTTTTCCGGCACGATAAAGCCGTTCCGCCCGGGTGTCAGGTAGTGGATTTCCGGCGGCTGCAGGCCCGCCTCCGTCACGACCGGCAGCCCCCAATGAAAAGCTTCGTTGAGCCCCAGGCCCACGTCGCCGGGAATGCAGAAGATGTCCGAGGCCTTGAACAGCTTGCTGACCTTTTCGTTTTTCGGATCAAACACCTCGCCCAGGTAGAGGATCTGGTCGGTCTTGATCATCCCCTTGAGATCGATGCCCATGGCATCGCCGACGATGACGCAGCCCACGCCGGGTTCGGTGATCCGGTTGAACGCGGCCACCAGGTGATCGACTTTTTTCACGTCACGCATTCGCCCCACGAAGAGCACGACCTTTGCATACGGGATGCCAAACTCACGCTTGATCTCGTCTTTGGACTCGGTGACGACGGGAAGAGCGTCGAGATTGATCGTATTGTTGGCCACCGAAACCTTGTGACGGTTCTTCGGCTGGATATCCCCGAGATTGTGCTTCGAATAGAGGATGATCCCGTCACAGCGGGAGTGCACGTAGAAAAAGAAGCGATTGCGCAATCCCGAGGGGGCCACCTCCAGGTTAACGCCCTTGTTCCAATAGATCACCTTGATCCCCTTGAGCTTCAGCCAATGCAGCAAAGGCCACACGAAACGGTCCTTGAGGTGAATGAAGAGAATCACCACCTCCGGTTTCAGTTCGAGAATTTCGCGGCGGTACGCCCAGAAGCCGAACGGCACGGTCTTGAAGTCGAACTCGATCGGATAGGGGTTGCTCTTCTGCAGTTCGTTGGCCCGAACGACGAAATCGTAACCCTCCTCCGCAAACCGCCGGCAGAAATAATTGTAATTCTGGACCCGATAATGGAAGACCTTGTTCGATATGAGCAGGACGCGCGGCTTGGTCACGGTAAGTAGAGAAGCCTGATCAAGGCGCACTGCGCACTCCAGGAAAACTTTGCAGCCCGCCGCATAATTTCACCGCGGGAAAACCGGTCCGGATCGGCTAGGAATCGATTGATCGCGGTGGCAAGGCCTTCGGCCGAATTGTCCTCGGCGATCAGCCCGGAATCCGCGTCGACATATTCGCGCATTGACCCCACGTCGGTGGCGATCACTGGGAGTCCGAAGCGCTGGCTCAGGAATACGAGACCGCTTTGATAAATATGCCGATACGGAAGCACGAGGGCGTCGGCCGCGGTCAGCCACAGGGCGGCCCGTTCGTTCGGCACATGGCCTTCCTCCCAGCGGATCGGCCGTGCGCTTGAAAGGATGGCCGCGCGCACCTGAGAGCCGTAAGCCGGATCGATGCTTAGGCCCGCGATCGCGAGCTGGGATGGAGCCGACACCTGCGGCCAGGCCTCCACCAGCCGATCCACCCCCTTGTATGGTTCGACCTTGCCGAAGAACAGCATCAAACGTTCGGATCCCAGCCCGAGCTCCGCCTTGGCCTGGGCGGGAGTGAGGTCCGGCTGCGGCATTTCTTCGTTGAGCCCGATGCTGATGACCGTGATGCGGTCGGCCGGGACGCCAAAATCCCGTTGGAGCTGATCCGAGGTGGCCTGGCAATGGGCGACGATGTGGTGGGGGAAACGGTAGATCCATCGATAGGCCCAGCGAAACCGCCGCTGCCTTTCGCGTCCGTGGGGGAGCACATTGTGGGCGGTATGGACGTAGCGTCCGGCCCAAATTCGTAGCCACACGGGGAGGAGCAGTCCTTCCCACCAGATGAATCGGCTGAGGAGAAGTCCGGTGAAATGCTGCGTCCGGCCGCGATGGCGTATCGTGGCGGTCAGCAGCGCCAAATAGTAGCGGACAAAATTGACGATCTTGCTCAGCCGTCCGCGCCGAGGATCGACGCTGCCGCGGATGTTGCGGTGGGGGATTCCCGCGCCATCAAGCCGCGCCGCGATGTCGTTGTCCGACAGAACCACGAACGCGACGTCGTTGGCCTTGAGGCCCCGGGCAAATCCAACCGTGTAGTTGGCTTCGAAGCCATGCGGTATCAGCAAGTGCGGCCGCATGTTTCATCAGAGGTGCCGGCCCACGAAATCCGCCTCGGGAATAAAGGCGGTACGCCGGAGCGACGGCGCGAACGATGGCACCGCATCGGGCGGCACCTGCCACAAAATGAGCATGGTGATAAACCAAAGATGATGGTCGCCGCGCAGAAAGGTGGATTCCGTGACGTTGATGTACATGATCGCCAGGAACACCGATATACGGAAACAGGTGAAATCGAAGTTGTCGTAGAATCCGCGCGTCAGCCGAGGGATCGTCGTGACGAGGGTCATGGCGAGCAGTCCGACTCCGATGATGCCGACCTGCAGAAATGTATCGATGTAGCCATTGTGGGCCTGTCCCAGCACCCAGGTCATGCGGGCGTTCCAAGGGATGTTCATCATCCGGCCGATCCAGAAGCCGCCGTAGCCGACGCCCAGGAGGAAATGGCCCTTGGCCGCCCCGTAGACGTCATTCCAGATATTGGTCCGATCCGTCAGCGTGATATTGCGGCCGAACGTAGTGATCATCTTGCCGAGCAGGGAGTCCTCGGAAAAGAACACGATGCTGTGCACGATGATGAGCAGAACGAATCCCGCCGTGGCAGCGAAGACCCAGCCCACGAAGCGGCGGGCCTTGTCGATGCGGTCGCGCAATTGCTGCAGTCGAAAGAACATCAACATGACGAACACGGAGGTGCTCACTGCAGTCAGGCTGATGGAGCTGTCCGAACCCTTGAGCAGATGCAGTGCCATTAACAGATAGAGGACGTGAAGGTTCTTCCATTTCTTGACCTTCCATTGGCGCTTAATTTCCCAGAAAAAGTAGATCAGCCCCAGCATTGCCACCTGGCCCAGATCGTTTTTCGAGGTGCTGATTCCCTGCCACGAGCTGGCGCTGCCCGACCAATCGTACGACACGCCGATGGTGCGGAAATATTTGATGCAGACAATCGACATCGGCAGGTGCACGTAAAGCACCCGCCGGATCACGGTGAACGTGGCCTCCATGGGGTGCTCATTGCTCAGCACCACCATGGCAATGCTCACGGAGCCGACGATTTTGATGTACCGCTTGAACGAAACGTAGGGATAAGCCGACCAGATCACGCTGGCGGCCATGAAAATGAGGAGGGCCGTCAGCCAGGGATTGGCCTGCAGCACGACGCCCCACCTAAAGCCGCGCCGGGCCAATATCGACAGACCGACAATTGTCAGCACGGCGAAGAACGAAGCGTCGATGATGCTGCCATCGGTGGCGTCCCCGCCGCCGCCGGGCAGCGGCACGCCCCAGGTGCTGAGCCAAATGCCCACCATGCGGGACGATACGACCATGTACCAAAGCGTCGGCCAGAATACACCGGAGGCCGCCTCGACGCCCCGCCGGCGCTCCGTGAAGAGGGTGTAGGAGACGAACCCCAAGCCGAGGAAAAGGGCGAGCCGCGGAGGCATGGCGAATTATCGGTTGGTCGGGCTCAACGTGAAGCTTCGCCGCGGCCGACCACCTGGTCCCGAAGCGCATCGAGATATCGGTGGCCCCACTGGCGGTCGGGCTCGAGGTAGTTGCCTTCGGCCCATTCGTTCCACGATTTGATGAACACGAGGCGATCTTCCGCCGGCCGATGGTCGACGGCCGACAGGATTTCCTTCACGTGCCCCGCGAAGAGCTCCGGAGTGGACCCGTGGAGGACAATGCCTTTCGGGCCGGCCCGGGCGGAATTGTCCCAGCCCGGAACCAGCGACGGGTAGAGGCCTTTGGCGAGGCCTTCGTCGGATTTGAAAAACAGGACGGCGTCCTTGTAGTAGTGCATTCCGCCCGGCCAGCGAAGGAACCGCTGCAGCACTCGATGGGCCAGCAGGCGCGCGGCGGAGCTGCCGGCATCAGCCCAGCCATTGACCTGGCGGCGGCGCTTCACGATGTCCCACCAGCGACGCCGGAGCATCTTGAGCTCGTTGGTCATCACCGCGCCGCCATAACCGGCGGCCTTCCAGTCGAAATCGATTTCGTTGTCGAATAGATGGGCGACGAAATGAATTCCCGGCAGGCCGCTTTTCGAGGCCAGATCCTGCCATTGGGCAATGAACGCTTCGGTATTCGGCAGGGCCCGGGGCCGAAAGATCACAAAGAGCGGCCGGCCGTTCACCCGGACGTAGCGGCGATCGGAGAACGCGGGGAGCATCGTGTAAAAATGCCGTTCGTGATCGTCGGGACCGGGGTAGGTCTGCTCAATCAGCATCTGCTTGGTTTTCGAACCGTACCAATGGCCCCGCCAGGAGTCGTTGGCCCACGCGGCGCAAAACGGGAAGTCCGGCTGGCCGGCGGCGACCACTTCGTTGAACGGGCGCTCCAGGACCCGGCGTCCGGCAAACCAATAGTGCCAGTAGCAGAACGCCTCGACTCCGGCCGCCCGCGCCAGATCCGCGGCGGCGGCGCGGCTTTCCGGCACCCGCAGGTCGTAGAATCCGAGATCGGCGGGGAGCCGTGGCTGATAGTGCCCCGGGAAGAGCGGCTTAGCCTTGGTGACATTGGTCCATTCCGTGAACCCTTTGCCCCACCATTCGTCGTTTTCGGGCGTGGGATGGAATTGCGGGAGGTAAAACGCGATGAGACGGGCGCGGTTCATGAGGAGGGCGTAAGGGAGGGCGGGGCGTAGCGTCGCGGGCGGCGGCGCTCGGTTCGGTAGTGCTTCCAGCAGGATGCGTCCAGCTGATAGCTGAGCTCCCAGGGCGGGATGCCTTCGTCGCCGGCGCGGCGGCGGCCGGTGAGCGCGCGGCGCAAGGCCAGTTTGAACCGAAAGTAGATCTGGCGCAGAGCGGGCAGCGCGGCGCGCCGGTGATGCCAGTGATGGAGCAGGTACGCTTTCGACCGTCCGTTTTCGGTCGCGACCTTGACCCAGTGTTCGTAGCGCAGCCGGCCCGGGCTGAAGTGGTGTTCGACCTGGACGTCCAGCGCGGCGGCGATCTTGAACCCCCGTTGGCGGATCTGCCAGGACAACACGGTTTCCTCCATGTTGCCGCGGCCCGGCCCCAGTTCGATGTTATAGGGACCCGCCGCTTCGATGGCGCGGCGGCTGACCGCCATGTTGGCGCCGCACATTTCAGAGGGATTCGGCGCCGTCAGATAGTCGGCGGTCGACGCCAGCCACGCCCGGTGGAGTCGGCCCATCCAGGGACGAAGCAAATGCGGAGCCAGGCGCACGCCGCCCGCGACTCCGTCGGCTTCGCCGCGCAGGATGGGACCGCAGACCCCGGCGATCCAATCGGGAGGAAAGCGCACGTCGTCGTCGGTGAACAGGAGCACGTCGCTTTGCGTCTCGCGGACGGCGCGGTTCAAGGCGTGCGGCTTTCCGGCCGTGGGTTCGCTCAGGTATCGCACCGTCAGGTCCGGGTGGCGAAAGCCGGCCACCACGGTCTCGGCCTGGCGGTCGGCCGAATTCTCGACGACCACCAATTCAGCGCGCACTTCCGGCGGAACCGCCACGCCGCGCAGCGACTGCAAGGTTAGCGCCAGGTCGTCGGGCCGGCCCCGGGTGCAGATGATCACGCTGACGAGCGGCGGTTTCATTTCGGGCCCGAATCAATCCGTTTGAAAATGCTCGCCGCCGAGATCGATCGAGAAATTCGCCATCGTGTTGCCCATGCGGTAGGCCTTCGCGTTGAACGCGCCCGGGTAAGGCATTTCATCGATCACGTCGAAAACGGCGGCGTTGAACAGCACATCGACCAGGCCCGAGGTCGAGTCGATGTGCAGGTCGAGCTGATAGCGGCCGGGTTTGAGCCATGGATGCTTGAAGGTCACGCGGCCGGTCACTTCCTGCTGCGGTTTCAGCCAGCAATTGATCATGCGGCTGTCGAACATGAAGACATCGGTCTCGTTTTGCCGGATCAGGCCCGAGAGATAGTACTCGCCGCCGCAGGGCTTCATGGCGCGAATCTTGAATTCGGCCGTCTTGGCATCCGCGACGCCGAATTGTTCGGGCATCGAGGCCGCCACGTAGCGCAGGTCGCCCGCGCCCTCGCGTGAGCTGCTGCTCGCGGCGGGATCGTTCGACGCCGCACTTTGGCTTTGGTAGTAGCGGGCGATCGCCTGCGTCGGCTTGCCCTCGAAGACAATCTGCCCGGACTCGAGGGTGATGCAGCGGGAGCAAAGCCGGCTGACGGCGCCCATCGAGTGGCTGACGAAAAGCACCGTGCGCGAGTGGTCGCGCGCGATGCCTTCCATCTTCCCCAGGCATTTCTGCTGGAAGCCGACGTCGCCGACGGCCAGGACCTCGTCGACGATCAGGATTTCGGGCTCGAGGTGGGCGGCGACCGAAAACGCCAGGCGGACGTACATGCCGCTCGAGTAGCGCTTCACCGGCGTGTCGAGAAACTTCTCGATCTCCGAGAACTCGACGATTTCGTCGAACTTCTTGCGGATTTCGGCGCCCCGCATCCCCAGGATCGCGCCGTTGAGGAAGATGTTCTCGCGGCCGGTGAGCTCCGGATGGAACCCGGTGCCGACCTCGAGCAGGCTGGCCACCCGCCCTTCGATTTCGATGCGGCCGGTCGACGGCGCCGTGATCCGGCTCAGCAGCTTGAGCAGCGTGCTCTTGCCCGAACCGTTCCGGCCGATGATCCCGACGACTTCGCCCGGCATGATTTCGAAATTGACGTCGCGCAGGGCCCAGAATGATTCGGTGGTCTTCGGCTTTCCTTTGCGCTGGCCGCCCATCCATTCGAAGGGCGCGCGAACGGCGTCCTCGAGGATGTGGCGCAGCCCTTCGTCCTTGTTGCGGGCGACGCCAATGGTGTACTCTTTTCCCAGCTGGGAAACGGATATGATCGGAGCGGGCATGGTTAGATGACGTCGGCGAACGTGCGTTCGGTCTTGCGGAAGTACCGTATTCCGGACCACAGGAGCACGGCGCTCATGATCACGCCGAGCAGCATGCCCGGCAGGTAGATCTCGTTTCCGGCATGATCGCCGATGATGCACCAGCGAAAGCCGTCGATGACGCCCACCATGGGGTTCGCGGAATAGAGAAGGCGCCAGGCCGCCGGGACCCTCGACGTCGGATACCCGACCGGCGAAAGGTACAGTCCAAACTGGACGACGAATGGCACGATGAAGCGGAAGTCCCGATATTGCACCATGAGCGCCGAGGTCCACAGGCCCACGCCGAGTGACGTGGCGATCGCCATCAGCATGAACGCCGGCAGCACGAACACGTGGCCGCTGGGCATGAACCGGTACCAGACCAGCAGCAGCGCCAGCAGGCAGGCGGAGATCGCCATGTCGACGATGCTGGTGATGATCGTGGCGGCGGGAACGACCATCCGCGGAAAATAGACCTTGGAGATCATCTTGGAATTCATGACCAGGCTGTTGCCGCTTTCGAACAGCGCGTTGGAAAAGAACAGCCAGGGGAGCTGGCCGGTCAGGACCAGGAGGGGATAGGGGTAATCGATGGTCGCCGACATTTTCGCGACGCGCCCGAACGCGAAGGTCAGCACGAGCATCGTGAGCAGCGGCCGGATGACCGACCAGGCGACGCCGATGGTCGTCTGCTTGTAGCGGACCAGCAGGTCGCGCCACGTCATGAAATAGAACAGCTCGCGGAATACCCAAAGATCGCGCCAGTAGTGGCGATCGGGCTTGCCGGCTTCAATGGTCAGTCGGTTCATTGCTGGGAAAGGGGCGAGGGGGTCAGGCGGGGGGCGGCGGAAGCGGCCGACGGCGCACGGCGGGAAGCCCGCAGCGCCGGCACGGTGTTGCACATGGCGTCAAACAACGCGGGCAATTGAACCGGGGTGGCGTGCACGGTTGCGAGCTTGCTCCGCGCATTCGCCGCCCAGCGGGCGCCGATGGCCGGCTGGGCGGCCAATTCCACCACGGCCCTCGCCATCGCCCCCACGTCCAGGTAGGGTACCACTCGGCCGGCGTCGCCGGCCACGAAGTCCGTTGGCCCGCCGGTCTCGGTGAAACCGATAATCGGCGCGCCATGGGCGGCGGCTTCCAGCATGACGATCGGCCCGGAGTCTTCGCGCGAGGTGATCAGAAAGGCGTCGATCGCCGTGAAGAAAGGCACCGGATCCTTGCGCGGGCCGGCAAAGATCACGGAGGCGCTGGCGGCGGTGCGTTTGAGATCGAATTCGATCTGGTGTTTAAAGTTGGGGTCCATCGAGGCGCCCAGCCAGACGAACCGGAGCGGGCGCGACGAGCCGGCCTTGGCCGCGGCTTCCGCGACCGCCAGAAACAGGTCCGTTCCTTTCCGCCAGTCGATTGTCCCGCAGGCGCCCACCACAAACACATCGTCGGGAATTCCAAGCTCGCGCCGAAAGGCGGCGCGGTCGACCGGAGCGGCGGGTTCGGAATCGGCAATGGGAAAAGCCTGCGTCACGTCGATCCGCTCGGGTGGAACGCCCAGGGTCTCAACCAGCAAATTCCGGACGGCGGATCCCCAGACGACGAAGCGGCTGGTGGCCGCCAGGGCCGGAGCGAGCGCGTCCAGGCCGACGATCTGCCGCACGTAGTATTCCAACTCATACACATGGCAGATTGAGGGCAGGTTCAGTCCGGCCAGGGCGCGAAGCTCCCGGACATTGGTGATCGTGTTTGAATAGATCAGGTCCGGGGCGAGACGACGCACCAGCCGGCGCAAGCTCCGGTCCTCGCGCTGACGCACCGCCGGCTCGCCGAACACGCGCTTCATCACGGTGCGGGGAATCCGGCGCAGGCGGGGGCACCAGACCACCCGGCCCAGCGCCGCGAAATCCTCCAGGAGGGCTCCCTGATTGCGCACCAGGATGATCGGCTCGATATCGGTATTGGCCCGCACCCAGCGCACGAGAACAAGCAGAACCAGCGCCGCTCCGGTGCGCGCGTTGTGGTGGGAAATGAACAGAACCCGGCGTCGCCGGTTCGGAGCGCGGGCACTCACGGCGGGGGAAGCTTGAGGTTGGCCAGGTCGTAGACCGGCCGCGAACCCGCCGAAGCGATCAACGTATCCCGCAGGCCGGCCTCATTGTTGACGACCACGATCAGCTCGCCATGAGCCAGGACCTGGGCGAGATCGTCGCTGATGAAGCGCGAAATGAACGGGATCTTGCGCATGATGTAGTCGCGGTTGGCGCCCGTCAGCTGCGCGACGTGGACGTGCCGGTCGTAAATCTGGATCTCGTATCCCTTGCCAAGCAGCCGCTCGATCACGTCGATGATCGGGCTGTCCCGCAGGTCGTCCGTGCCGGACTTGAAGGCCAGGCCGAGAAACGCGATCCGCCGAACGCCGTAGGCTTGGATCGCCGTCAGGGCCAGATCCTTTTGGAGTTCGTTGCTGCGCTCGATGCTTTCCAGCACCGGACAGGTGAGGTAGTTGTCGTGGGCGATCGTCGACAGCGCCTTGAGATCCTTGGGCAGGCAGGAGCCGCCGTAGGCAAAACCGGGGGTCAGGTAGGCCCGCGAGATGTTCAGCTTGGTGTCGCGGCAGAAGATATCCATGAGCTGCAGCGGGTCGACGCCGATCCGGCGGCAGATGTTTCCCACCTCGTTCGCGAACACGATCTTGAGCGCGTGAAACGAGTTGCAGACATATTTCATCAGCTCCGCGACGCGCGGGGCGGCGACGATGAATTCGCCTTCGACGCCGCGGTACACTTCGCGCATTGTCTCGACGGCCCAGTCGCTGTCCGCTCCGATCAGCGTGTAGGGCGGACGGAAGAAATCCTTCACCGAACTGCCCTCGCGCAGGAATTCCGGATTGGAGATGACCGCGAAATCCACGCCGGGAGTCTTGCCCGAGGCTTCGGCGACCAGATTGGTCACCTGGTCCCGCGTTCCCGGCAGCACCGTGGACCGCACGGCGATGACGTGTCGCGTCGGCTTGCTGCGGAGCGCCCGGCCGATTTCCGCCGCGACCTTGGCGATGCCGGAAAGGTCGAGGTGCCCGTTGGCGGTGGGCGGGGTGCCGACGCAAATGAACGAAATGTCGGTGGCGCCGACGGCCTCGGTGGCCGAGGTGGTCGCCCGCAGGCGTCCGGCCCGGTGCTGCTCGGCGATCAGCTCGGCAATGCCTTCCTCGATGATCGTGGCTTCGCCGCGATTGACGAATTCGACTTTGCTCGCCTGCGGGTCAACGCCGACGATGGTGTGGCCGAGCTTCGCGAGGCAGCCGGCGCCGACGCAACCGACGTAACCGAGACCGAAGATGCTGATATTTGACATTAGAGCGGGGAAAGGGTGCGGGCGACGACGTTGAGGAGGCGGGCTTTTTCGCCGGCCCAGCGATGTTCACGGTAAATGGCGCGGCTGCGGTCCAGCATGGTGCGCGCGGCTTCGGGGTGGTCGTGGATCCACCCGATGCGCTCCGCGAGCGAGTCAACGTCGTCCGCCCGGAAGGTGGGCAGATCGTCGGGCGCGAAATAGTCGGTGATGCCCTTGGTGTCCGGCACGATCACCAGCCGTTTCATCGCCAGGTATTCAAATATCCGGGTCGGAAAATTCAGCGCCGTGAAGGCGGACCGGCGGTTCGGAATGACGCCCAGATCCGTCTCGAGGATCGCCTCGCTGATCTGCGCGGACGTCTGGTTGCCGTGATAGTGCACCACGTCCGCGATGCCGAGTTCGGCCGCGACCGCCAGCACTTCGTCGAGGAACGGCTCGCGGCGGCCGTAGATGTCGAGCCGCAGCCCCGGAATCCGCGCGCGGGCCGCCGCCACCGCGCGGACCAGCAGGTCGAGCCCGTGCCGGTGCACGATGGAACCGTGGTGCATCACCCGGAATTCGCCGGCCACCCGCGCGGGAAAGCGCGGCGGCGCCGGCCGGGGTTCGGCCTCGAAGATGCGCTCCTCCGGCGTGTTCATCACGATGTGGATCTTTTCCGGCTCGGGATTGCGGGCGGCGAAGAGCTCGGAGAAGCTGGCGTTGGGCGTGAAAACGGCGTCGGCGAACGCGATGCTGCGGCGCTCCAGAAAGCGCAGCAGCCGGACCGGCCAGCCGCCCGGCGGAAGCGAATAGATGCTCATCATCAGCTCCGGCATCGGATCGTGCAGATCGAGGAGAACCCGGGCGCCGCGCCGCTTCTGCATCCACGCGGCGAATACCAGGATGTCGGGCATGTTGTGCACGTGAACGACGTCGTACTGGCCCCGGCGCGAGAGGAAGGCGAACGCGGACGCGATGAAGCGGGCATAGCTGCTGAGATACGCGAACTTGCTGCCGCGGCGCCGGCGCATCGGAACCCGGAAAATGCGCACGCCGTCGACGGTTTCCTCGCGGGGATCGGAGGGATTCTCCGTCAGGCACAGCAGATCGACGGCCATGCCCGCCTCGACCAGGGCGGTGGCGGCCCGGCGCGGCCGCGGGTCCGACGGATAATAGGAGTAGAGGAGCACCGCCGCCCGTTTGCCCTCGAGCGGGCGCACCTCGGCGGCCGGCCGGCTGACGTGCGCATCCTTGTACCAGGCGGCCAATTGCGCGGGCAAGGGCTGCCAGGGGCGGTCCGCGTAGCGCTCGCGGACGGAAGCGAGCAGCCGGCGATAATGCGCGACCGGGAACGAGCGCGAACCGGGCGCCGAATCGCCAAAGTGCAGGTAGTCCGGATGCACGTTGACGAGCGCCATGCCGCCGCGTTCGACGATCCAATCGAGCTTGCGCAGCCAGATGTCGGGGGTGGCTTCGCGGAGCACGAGAAAGAGGGTGGAATCCTGCGGCAGCGTGTAAGGCAGTTCGACGTAGCCCGGGCGGCCCGAGGACCGGTGCAGGGGCGGAACCCAAAACGGGAAGATCGTGCGGGCGGCTTCGGGTTGCGGCTCAAACGGGTCGGTGTCGAACGTCGAGCTGTCGTAGGCGATGTCGAGGTCATGCATCCAATCGAGCTCATGCAGCATGAAACCCGAACGGAAGCCGGCGGCCTGCCATTCCCGGACATAGCGGTTGATGCGGGCGGCGTTGCGACGGAACTCCGCGCGCGAGTAATAGAGGCGCCCGTCGTGCCGCAGGTCGTGAATCCCGACTTCGAAGCCTTGGGCCACGAGCCACGAGCGCAACTCGGGCGGCACGACATATTCGCCTTCGGGAATGAAATTGAAGCAGGAGCGGACGCCGAACTCCATTTCCAGCTCGGCCAACTGCCGCACCTGGTCCAGGCCTCGCTGCCCCTCGACGTCGTGGGTGAGGACCAGCGCAAATGGCCGCCCCTCGGGCCAGCCTTTCCATCCGGGCGGCTGGGCCGCCGCCGCCGGATCCAACGGCCAAGTCGCCGCGGTGGACTTGAGCTTATAGCGGGCCGAAAGCCGCCGCGCGGCGATGCGCAGGCGCCAGGGAAGCAGAGGCTTTAGCCGATAGTAAACTTCGCGCGTGACGCTGGAGCTCATCCACTGCCCAAAAATTCGTGTTGCGCGCGTGACGGCACATAGTTGCGGGTCTTGTTGAGGATGATGCCCAGGTTGGTCTGGCCCTGGGCGAGCATCGTGGCGGCCTGTTTCGCCAGATCCTTGTCCGTCTTTTCGGACTCAACGACGAGCAGGACCATGTCCATGAACTGGGCCAGCCGAGGGGTGATGCTGATCTGATTCACCGCCGGCATGTCGAAAATGATGTAGTCGAAATCGCTGGCCTTGAGCTGCGGCACCAGGCGGTTGAACCGCGAAGGCAGCGCGCGCGACAGCTTGTCGCTGCTCGGTTCGGCGCCGACGACGAAGAGCTTCTCCTGCACCTGGGCGTTGTTGCGCGTATCGAGCAGCTTATCGAGGTCGCAAACCTCCTTGCCCTGGCAGAACTGTTGCACCGACCCCTGGCTTTGGGTCATGTCCACGAGCAGCACATTACCTTCGCCGGTTTGGGAGAGCGATTGGGCCAGGCCCGACGCCGTCGAGGTGACGCCGGAAGCTTTGTCGACGCCGGTCACCGCCAGAAGCTTGGGCTTGTGCGTCATGCCCTTGCTTTCGAAGAAAGCGATCAGGCGATCGCGCAATGTCTCGTGAAAGACGTTCCGATTGTGTCCATTGACGCCGAAATCGGGAATGGAAAGGAACAGGGGAACGGAGAGCGCCTTCTCGATGTCCTGCGGACGGCGCAACGAGCGGTCAAAATAATATTCGATGAGGAACGCCCAGCCCAGTCCGAGCACGAGTCCGCCGACCGCAATTTCCGCCAGAAGCTTGCGAGACTTGGTGTAGTCGATGCCGGGGGGAGTGGGCTGTTGGATTTCGGCCAAATTGAGCGCGCGACCGGCGCCGAGCGCCTCGTCGATGCGGGTCGATTCGAGGTGCGTCGAATAATATTTGTAGTTGGTCTCATCCAGCTCCTTCTGCCGCTGCAGATCCAGGATGGTTCCCTCGAGCTGATCGACGTTGGCTTCCGCCTGGTGGTATTGGTCGAGCTCGGAACGCAGGAATTTGATTTTCGACCGCAGGCCGGCCATTTCCGTTGTCAAGGCCACCAAGTCGATGGAGTTGTCGGATTTGCCTTCCAAACCGCCGGCGTGATTCGACGCGGCGGCGGAAGCCGCCGAGGTCGGAGCGGACAGCGCCGGGTATTTCGCCAGCAGCGCCACGCGCTGCTTGTCCAATTCCGCCAACTGGCCGCGGACATCCTTCACCCGCGGGCTTTCGTCGGTGAATTCGTTCAGAAGCTCTTCCAGGGATTTCTCCAATGTATCCATGCGGCGCAGGACGCTGCCGTATTCCACCACGACATCGCGCGCCGGCGTGGCTTGAGCCGCGGCGGCGCCGGCCGTAGCGGCGGCTGGAATCGAACCGGGCGGCAGGCGCTTGGCCAGATCATCCAACATGGCGGACTTTTCCGCGAGCAACGCTTCCGCGGCCACGATTTGCTGCGAAACGTCGTCCACGGCGCGGGCATTGCTGCTGTGCGCGGTGTCGAGCGTGACGATGCCGGCCTTCATCTTGGCCTTGCGCAGCTCATCCTCGGTCTGCTGGAGGCGCGACCGCAGCTGATCGGTTTCCTGCGAAAGGAAATCGCCGATGACGCCGTCGCCCCGGTGCACTTCGACGTGCTTCTTGCGGTAGGCGTCCACCAGCGCGGTCAGCACCGGCTGAACCAGGGTGGGATCGCTGTTCTTGTAAGTGATGTGAATGACCGCGCTGTTCGGCAGCGGCTCGATGTCGAGATTGGAGCCCACCGTTTCCGCCGCCGCCTCACGGGTCCGGAGCTTGGGATCCGTCACCTTGGGCAGCAGCTTGTCCGGCCCGACGGCGTCGGCGACCTGCTCGGAGAGGTCCAGGCTCCGCAGAATCTCCATTTCGGTCTGCATGATCGTTTCGCCTCGAATATCGGTCGCGACGGTCTTGTCGTTGACGTCCGGCATGCTGGGGGTGGCGTCGTCCTTCACGTAGCGGACGTAAATCATCGCCTCCGATTGGAAGGGCGGAGGGAAGAAGAAATAAATCACGGCCGTGGTAGCCAGGCCGAGCACCGTGCAGAGGATGATCTTCCACTTGTGGCGGAAGATGACATAAAGAATGTCCTGGAACGTGATCGGTGAGGAGGCGGGTGGCGGTGGCAGTGCGTTCATGGCTTATCCCACATGTTTATAAAGCAGTTCGCCCGCGAGCCGCGCAAGCGGCAGCGGGAGGCGGCGAAAAAGCGCGGAGGGAGACCGTGCAAAAGGCCGCTGTTCGAGGAACTGTTGGCTGGCGAGATTTTGGCAGAAATAGTCGACGGTTCGCTCCGTGGCTCCCCAGCTGAGTTTGAATCGTCGCAGACCTTCATTGTCGGAATCGGTGCGTCCCAGATCGAGGACGGCGCAGCCGCGGCCCAGGTAATGTTGGAACGCAGACCACATGATGAGGTTATTGCCACGCAGATGCTGGAAAGTCTCGTCCGAGGCGCCGTACTTGTAAATCGCGTAGGTGCCGGAATGAAAGTATATTGCCCCCGCGATGGCCCGCCCCTGATGATGGGCCAGAACCACGATGCCGGCGCCCGGCGCCAGGATTTCCCGCTG
The DNA here is from genome assembly GCA_036502225.1 of Opitutaceae bacterium. Classification (GTDB taxonomy): domain Bacteria; phylum Verrucomicrobiota; class Verrucomicrobiia; order Opitutales; family Opitutaceae; genus Palsa-1447. The sequence continues at coordinate 108,078 of DASXYY010000027.1, read as the reverse complement.
AAGCAGCCGGAAGAACCGCCGGGGCTGGGGCGGCGAGCCGTGGCGCCGCCGCGTGAGGCAGAGCAGACGATAAAATTCGTCCACCGCGGCGGGCGCGGTGGAAAATTCGACGGCAACCCCTTCATGACCGGCCTTGCGAATGGCGCGCCGGACCGCCGCGTCGCAGCGCCCAAGCACCGCGGTTTCTCCGCCGGTCAGATCGATCTGATGGCCGAAAAAGCGGTCGGAGGCCGGCGCCGGACTCAGCCACGCCGCGCCGCCGCGGAGCTGAAGCTGCTTCCAACTTCTTTGGCGGGCCAACGATTGTGCATCGCCAAGCAGGGAGGCGAATCGCTCGCGATCGCAACCGACCGGCGGACATTCGTCCGTGAACGGCAGGGAAACTCCGCGGCGTCCCGTGACCCAGCTGGAGATCTCCATGAGCGGCAGGACCGCGTCCGGCCGCTCGGGCGATCCCTGAATCAAATAGAGTGGACGATAACCATAGGCCGCCCTCAGTGCGCGCGCCCAACCCGCGCCGTGAAACACGGTCGCGCCGGGCATGGAAAGGACCGAATGGTCCCACCCCGCCGCGGTGGTTGGATCGACGACTGCGGACTGCATGGAAATCAGGCACCTACCGCCTCCGAAACGGGTTCGGCCGCGAGGGCGGCCTTGAGTTCGCGGCAGACCAGGTCGACGCGTTCTTCGCCCAGCTCGGGGAACATGGGCAGTGAAAGCAACTGGCCGGCCTGCGCTTCGGCCACCGGGAAGGACCCGGGCCCGTGCCCGAGCGAACGATAGGCTTCCTGGAGGTGGATCGGAACCGGATAGTGGATGCCGCAGCCGATTCCGCGCTGGCCGAGCGCGGCCAAAAGGCGGTCGCGGATCGGAGTGCGGACGACGTACAGGTGAAACACCGGCTGGGCGTAGCCGGCCACCGCCGGCAGCACGAGGCCGTCGACGTCGGCGAGCTGCTCGTCGTAGCGGCGCGCCCACGCCCGTCGGCGGGCGTTGCCATCGGCGAGCGTGCGCAACTTCAGGCGGAGCGCGGCGCCCTGCAGGCCGTCCATGCGGGCGTTCCAGCCGATATGCGAATGGTAGTATTTTTTCGACTGGCCGTGTTCGCGCAGGCAACGCATGCGTTCGGCCAGCGCCGGGTCGTTGGTGGTCACTGCGCCGGCTTCGCCGAGTCCGCCGAGGTTCTTGCCCGGATACATGCTAAAGGCGCCGGCGTGGCCGATCGAACCGGCGCGCCGGCCCTTGTATTCGGCGCCGTGCGCCTGGCAGGCGTCTTCCAGCACAAAGAGATGGTGGCGCGCCGCGATGGCGAGGATCGGATCCATGTCGGCCGGCTGTCCGTAAAGATGGACTGGAATGACGGCCTTGGTACGAGGGGTGATCGCGGCTTCGAGCTTGGCGGGATCCATCGTGTACGTGCCGGGATCGATGTCGATGAACACGGGCTTCGCTCCGCAATAGCTGATCGCTTCCGCGGTCGCCATGAAGGAATTCGGCACGGTGATGACTTCGTCGCCCGGACCCACGCCATGGGCCAGAAGGGGAAGCCACAACGCATCCGTCCCGTTGCCGACGCCCACCGCGTGGGCCGTCCGGCAAAAGGCGGCAAAGTCTTCTTCGAAACGGGCGACAAACGGCCCGCCCGCGAAGGCGCTGCTGTCGATGACTTCATTGAACGCCGCCAGCAGTTCGGCCCGGATCGGGTCGTGCTGGGCGCGCAGATCGAGGAATGGAACGCGCATGAAAAGAGATTAGGCGGGAACGCCCTTGCGAACCGGCCGGGCGGGATTGCCGCAGACGACCGCGTGGTCGGGCACGTCCCTGGTGACGACGCTGCCCGCTCCGATGGTGGCTCCGGCGCCGATCGTGACTCCGCAAAGGATCGTGGCATTGGAGCCGATGGCCGCGCCGCGCTTCACGAGCGTCGGCGTGCAGGTCCAGTCGGCATCCGTCTTCAGGCTGCCGTCCGAATTGGTCGACCGCGGGAAGCGGTCGTTCGTGAACATGACGCCATGGCCGACGAACACCTCGTCCTCGAGCGTGACCCCTTCGCAAAGGAAGGAATGGCTCGAGATCTTGCAGCGGCGGCCGACCTTCGCGCCTTTTTGGATTTCGACGAACGTCCCCACCTTGCTCTCGTCGCCGATTTCGCAGCCGTAGAGGTTGGTGAAGCTGAAGACGCGCACGTCGCGGCCGAGCTTGACCGTCGGCGCGATCTGCTGGAGCGGGTTAGGAACCATGGGCGACAAGAGCCGGGCTGGCAGCGCGGCTCTTCTCCGCCGGCGCTTCGGCGACAAAGCTCAGGTCGACGGGAGCGCCGTCCGCCTTCACCGATTTCGTCGAGGCTTCCAAAATGCGCACCACCTCCAGGCCGTTGTCTCCGCTGCTGATCGGCTTCGTGCCGTTGCGGATGCAATCCAGCAGATGCTGGCACTCCGTTTTCAGCGGCTCGTCCTGCTTGAGATACGGGCTGTAGACGTCGCCGTAGTGGTACGCGTACTGGAATTCGGCGAAGGTGTCATAATGCGGCGGGCGCTGGACGCGCACGTCGTACACCTTGATCTTTTCCTGCGACACGACGTCGTCGTACACGATCATGCGTTCGCTGCCGACGATGGTCATTTCGCGAATCTTGCGCGGGTCGAGCCAGCTGCTCTGCACGATGGCCGAGCGATGCTGGGTGAAATGGAGGTTCATCGATGTGACATCCTGGATGCCGGGCGTCACGTGGGCCTCGCCGCGGCAGTTCAGGCTGTACGGCATTTCGCCCATGATATGCAGAATGATCGAGATGTCGTGCGGAGCGAGATCCCAGGCGACGTTGATGTCCTTCTGGAACAGACCCAGGTTGAGACGGCGCGCCGAGATATAGCGGATGTCGCCAATGTCCCGGTTGTTGACGATCTCCTTGATCTTCCGCACAGCCGCGGAGTAAAGGAACGTATGGCCGACCATCAGCACCAGGCCCTTGCTCTTCGCGAGGGCGATAAGCTCCTCGCATTGCGCCGCTGAACTCGCCATCGGCTTCTCTATCAGGGTGTGCTTTCCGGCCATCAGCGCGGCTTTCGCCATCGGGAAATGGAATTTCACCGAGGTGGCGACGACCACGACATCCAGCGCCGGATCCTGCAGCATCCGTTCATAGCTGGTTTCCGTTTCGACGCTCGGGTAGAGTGATCGGAGATGCCGCAGACGGTCCTCGCTGATATCGCAGATGACCTTCATGTGGCAGTCCGGCAGCGAGCGGAAATTCCGGATCAGGTTCGGCCCCCAATAGCCGCAGCCGACGACCCCGACGGTGAGCAGTTTCTTAGTCATGAATCTATTCTAAGATGATTTTAGCTGCGCGCCCGGAGATTGGCTGGGAAAAATGGGGCGGGCGGGATCGGCAGCGGCCGGACGCGAGCGGGAACGGCGGGCACGGCGGGTCTCTCCGATCTGGATCAAAAGGGCGGGCACCGTCAGCAAAACGATTCGGGCGTCGAGGGCGGCGTTGCGATCCCGGGAGTAGCGCAGGTCCAGCTGCACCATTTCGGCGAAGCTCAGGCGGTTTTTGCCGGAGACTTGCCACAGGCCGGTCAGGCCGGGCGTGCTGTCGAACCGGCGGCGCTGCCAGGGCTCGTATTCCTCATATTCATACGGCACGCAGGGGCGGGGGCCGACGACGCTCATTTCGCCGCGCAGGATGTTGATCACCTGGGGCAGTTCATCGAGCCCGGAAGCGCGCAGCATCCACGCGAGCGGGAAAAGACGCTGGTCGCCCTTGCTGTCGAGCTTCTGCATCGGCTCTCCCGATGCCATCAGGTGCTTGTAATAGGCCTCGTGACCCTTGGTCGCGGCGTTCACATGCATCGTGCGGAACTTGTAAATGAAGAAGCGGCGTCCTTTCAGGCCGACCCGCTCCTGGCGGAAGAACACCGGGCCGGGGGATACCAGGCGGGTGATCACCGTGAGCAGAAGGGTGAGGACGGCGAGAAATGGCAGCGCGAGCAGGCAGCACGCCAGATCGAGACCGCGCTTCCAGGCCGGCATCGGCGGCAGGGAAGGCGTGGCAATGGCGAAACTATGGTTTTTCATTCGGTACGGTTTAGCTAGGTGCGAGACGCGATGGTCAGATCCGCGTGCGGGGCCGAAAGCGGGTTCAAATGCGATGAGCGCCATTGGCGCCATCGGAGCTCACGGGGCGTTCGGAGCTGTGGGCACGCAACAGGTCGGCGACAGCGGCCGCCCGTTGCGGTTCGGAAAGGATGGCGAGAGTCTTCTTCAGGATCTCCCGGTGCTGGCGCAGCCGTTCGTTTTCTTCGCGCAAGCGCGCGATTTCGTGCTGCATTTCGCGGATCAGCTGTCCGGTGGTGGCCACCGAGGATTCGCTGCCGTTGACGCGGGCCTCGCGGCCCCAGGTGTACAAGGTGGCGGGGCTGATCCCCAATTCCTTGGCGACGGCGCCGGCGGACCGGCGCGTGGTTTTCCAGCGTTTGAGAGCTTCGAGTTTGAACGCGTCGTCGTAACGGACGCGACCTTCGTTGGCTTCTGGCAAATTCATGTCTGCGGTTTGACGGCTTGGCAAAAAAATTGGCGTTGGCTGGCGGAGAGATCCGAATCGGGCGTTTGACCGCCCCACCCGAACCGGACTGCCGCTGGCTGCGACAGGTGGGCTAAAGACGATTAACTCCTCCGAGGTGCAATCTTTAATATTAAAAGCGCACAATCGTAGCAATCGATCCGCAGGCTCACTTATGCGGATTCGCATTGTGCATGACGATGTAAGCTATCTAGCAGGTAATGAGATACAATGCCCACCTGAGTCGCCGGATTCCGTAAGACCCACCCGTACGTTCGTGAAAATACGTAGGGATTGTAGGGGCCTTTGCTAGGTGTTCCTACCTATCAAATTATGACTAAAAACAGAAAACCGCACCCCCCGAGGGATGCGGTATTCAAAAGCAGGATACTATCTCCGCCCCTGACCGGGGGAAATCGCTCAGTGCGAGAGCGCCTGGCGGCCGTGCACCAGGGAGGCGCGGCGACGGCGAGTGGCGCGGCGGGCGGCCGGGGCGGCGATGAAGCCGTCCGCCGTCTCCAGGCCTTCGGGGGCATTGCGAACGGCCGAAATCAGGGCGAAGAGGGAGGCGGCGGCGATGGGGAGGGCGATCAGAAGAAAGAGGGTCATGACGGGGAGGGTGGCTAAATGGGTTATCGGCTCGGTGTGAGTGGGACTTGATGTGTTTCTGACGGGAGCGACTATAGCGCACGCCATAGGGAAAACATATAGGGTGGGTGCCTCAATTCCACCTGAGGCCTACCCCCCAAAAATCCGGGTTATCGCGGGCCATTTCGACGGGGTTCCTTTCTACGGCAGGCTTGGACAGCCAAGGCGGCACCGTGGATCCTCAGGGCGCAAGATCCTAAAGGACACCTGTTTATGGCAATTCGCGAATGCCAAGGTGGAGCGCATGGTCCCCATGCGCTGAGCGGCGCGAAACGCGGATGACGATCAAAAGCGCGTGCGGACCACGCGCTCCACCCATCGGGGTTATGCTCCCCAGGGCTGGCGAAGCGACTCGCTGAAGGCCAGGCGGCTCAGGGGAAGGCGCCCCGGATTCGGCTTGTCTTCGCCTTTCAGTCGGCCGATCGCGAGAAGCGCGACCACTTCGCAATCCCCGGGCAGCTCCATGGCAGTTCGCACGGCGGCCGGGTCGAAACCTTCCATGGGAGCGGTGTCAAAACCCGCCGCTTCCGCGGCCAGCATCAAATGAGTGAAGGCGATCATCGTATGCCGATTGAGCCAGACGGCTCGATCCATGGATTCGATGAACTTGATCGCTCCCGCCAGGCGCTTTTCTTTTTCCGCAGGGGGAATCGCCCCGCGCCGCGCGCTTTCCTCAAATATTTCCGCTGCGTTTTCCTTCCAGCCCTCGCGCGGGGCGAATGCGACGACCACCGCGGACGCTTCGGTTATCTTGGGCTGATCGAAAGCGGCCTTGCGAAGCCTGGCCTTGGCGTCGGGCGTGCGGACGACTAGAAACCGCCAGGGTTGAAGATTGTAGCCCGAAGGCGCCTGGCCGGCGTGTTCGAGTATTGTCTGCAACGCCGCGTCAGGAAGCGGCGCTCCATCGAAATGCATCGTGGCGCGCCGTTCGCGGATTACGGCCTCGAAGGATTTGGAGGCGGCCACGACGGGGACTATTTACCCAGCATCTTGGCGATGATGAAAATCAGCACGGCGCCTCCCATTCCGCCGCCGAGCAGCAGATAGATAAGCGAGTAACCGATCGCAGCGAGGGGCAGCACGAGGTGGGGAAGAAGCATAAGCATGACGCTCACTTAGACGGCGCTGGAGGCAGTGCGTTCCTTGCCCGGGGAGCATGAGCCATGGTTTCGCGGTAGTATTGAAGCTCCTCGGCCAGCGGCGGCGGCAGCCGGCTGGCTTTGATCAGAAGCCCGACGACCTCGTGGACTTGAGCGCTGGTCAGGGCCCCGGTCGGACCGGCCTGGGACTCGAACGCCCGCAAGCGCAGGCGGCCCAATTCGGCCCAGGCTCGGGCGCGGACGGTCCCCCCGGTGGTTGCCGCGGCAAGAAACGAGCGAGCCCGGCCGTCGTTTCCAGCGGCGACCTCCTGCAGCCCGAGGGACGCGAGAAGTTCAGGATCATGGACTCCGCGCAAATAGGGGGCGATGAGAGCCCAATGAGCCGCTTCGGACTTACCCTGCATGCGAAGGGTTTCGCCCGTGATCCTTCCCGATTGCGCGTCCGTCGCCCGTTGAAAATGAATGGGAGGCAGCGGGGACGCCTTTCCTCCCGGCGTGGTCAGCCGGAAACCCACCGGAGCCGCAAAGCCGGTATATTTCCACAGTTCAGCCGTAAATTCGGAATAGCCGCGGTGGAAATATTTGCGGAAAAGGGCCTCGTCGACCGACGCCGTTTGCGTGGCCTGAACGTATTCGAGAAACGGCACTCGGTAGCGCTGCGGCTCACCCACCAGGCAATAGTGAACGAATTGATAGCATTCGCGGGACCACGGGCTCGTCGTTTCATCGCCACCGGAGAAGGAGGCGGCGAACAGCGCGGAGAGCGGCAGAAAGCTTCCCGACTTTTCGGCCGTGGCCAAGGCGGACAAATCGCCGGCCTGGCGGGATTTCAATTCCGCGCCGCCATCGATCGCCGGAAATTCGAACGCCTGATCCGAGCAACGCATGGTGGAAAAAGCGGTCCAGAGGCCCTGCCGAATCCAGGGCGGAAGGCGCCCGAGCCGTGAAATCACCAAATGGATGAATTCCCGTCGCAGAATTTCCGCAGTGTCGTCGCTGGACCCGGTCGCCAGAACCGCCGGGTCGAGATCGATGACGATCGAGGCCATCTCCCGATCCTGAATCGACATGCTGAGATAGGAATCCACTCCTGCCGGCGCGTCCGCCGGCACAAACGGACGGGCCCGCGCCTTTTCACCGCATAGGATCAACATCGCCGGGACGGCCGCCTCTTCGCGTTCGAGCGGCCAAACGGCGGCGATCGCCCGATGGAACTCCACGAAATCCGTCAGCAGCGCCTTGGCCTGAGCTGGGTCGGCGTCCGAAAGCGCCTCGATTCCCGTCACCGATGCGTAATCCCAGCGCTGCGGCCCGGGCAGGACGCGATTGTCCCTCACCACAAAGGAAGGCAGCTGCACGACCGGACCCTCGTTGGCCCGAGTCGGCGACGCCATTGCCAGCAGCGCGAAGAGGATCATGGAAAATCGCGTTGGAGGAGGCTCCACCGATCGGCACCATTTGCAACTGCCGTTGTCCAAAATCAACCCCTTCAGGGCTTTGCTCCGGCTTCAGCATGACACTCACCATTGGCAATAAGATCGGCATCGGATTTCTCATCGCGCTCGCGGCCCTCGTCGGGGTGGGCTCGGTGACCACCTACAATCTCCGCGAACTCGACCAGGATTCGTTTTGGGTCACGCATACGATGGAAGTGAAGGCGCATCTGGCCTCTTTCCTCGCCGATGTGCTCCACGCGGAAAGCTACGCGCGGGGCTATCAATTGGTGCCCTCGCCGCAAACCAAGGCGGACTTCGAGGAATCGGTGAAGAGCGCCAATGACGAAGTCCAGCAATTGGGCGCCATGATCCCCGACAATCCGGTCCAGATCGGCAACGTGGGGCGATTGAAACCCGTTCTGGCCGTCCGGATCGGATTGCTCGACGACTCGATCCAGCTGCGCGATCAACTCCGGGGCAACGCGGCGCTGAGCGATAGCCGCGTGCTCGCGCTGGTGCAGCGGGGCCGCGATGAGATGTTGCAGCTCGATCGGATCGCCGCCGACCTGTCCACCGAGGAGGAGCGATTGCTGAATCTGCGCCAGCTTCGCGCAGCCCGCATGACGCGCTTTACGTGGGATGCGATCGTCGATGGCACCATCGCCGCGTTCGCCGTTGTCATTCTCACCGGTTACTTCGTCACCCGGAGCATCATCCAACCGGTGCGGTTATTAAGCGAAGGCGCGGCCCGCATCGGCGGAGGCGAATACAGCCATCGGGTTCCGGTCATCACGAAGGACGAAGTCGGCAGGCTGGGCGAGTTGTTCAATCGCATGGCGGCCCAGGTGGAACAACGGCAGGCCAAGGTCGAGGAGCGCGATTGGCTGAAAAGTTCGCTCGCGCGCTTTGCCGCCATTTTCCAGGGCCGGCGCGATCAGGACAGCCTGTGCAAAGCCGTACTGGCCGAATTGGCGTCCTTGATCGGCGCCCGGCAGTCGGTCTTTTATGTCGCCGACGACACGGACGGCCGGATTTCGCTGCGGCTGGCCTCCGCCTATGCCGCCGAGGAATTGCCTCCGCGCGTCGAAGCCGGCCAGGGCCTGGTCGGACAGGCGCTGGCGGACGGTCGGCGGGTGGTGCTCACCGAGGTCCCGGCAAACTACCTGCGCATCCGCTCCGCCCTCGGCGAACGGGCGCCGGCGGCGGTTGCCGTAGCGCCGGCGGTCTTCGAGGGCCGCGTCAAGGGCGTGATCGAACTGGCGGTCTGGAACGAGCTGACGGCGCCGCAGCTCGATCTCCTCGATCAGCTGGCAGCCAGTCTCGGCATCGTCCTGAACACGATCGAGGGGGCCCTCCGCACCGAAGAACTGCTGCGGCAGTCCCAGCGCCTGACCGAGAGCCTGCGTTCCTCGGAGCTCGAACTGCAGGAGCAGCAGGAGGAGCTGAAGCAGACCAATGAGGAACTCGAGCAGACCAACGAGGAAATGCAGCAGACGACGGAGGAATTGGAGGAGAAGGTGCGGCTGCTGGCCGAGCAGAAGCAGGAACTGGAGCGGGCCAACGACGAAATCGACCGGGCCCGCGGGGCGCTCGAGGTGAAGGCGGCCCAGGTGTCCCAGTCGTCCAAATACAAATCCGAATTTCTGGCCAGCATGTCGCACGAGCTGCGCACGCCGCTCAACAGCATGCTGATTCTCTCGCGGATGCTGGCGGACAACGCGGAAAGCAATCTTTCCGCGAAACAGGTGCAGTACGCGGAAACGATCTATTCCTCGGGCAACGATCTGCTCGAGCTGATCAACGAAATTCTCGATTTGTCGAAAATCGAATCCGGCGCCGTCGAGGTCGACGCGGCGGCGGTCCCGCTGCCCGCGCTCCGGAGATATCTGGAGGAAAATTTCGCCCCGGTCGCCGATTCCAAGCACCTGACTTTTGCGGTCGATTTCGATGCGGCGCTCCCGGACTCGATCCGCACGGACGAGCGGCGGCTGCAGCAGATTCTCAAGAATCTGCTTTCGAACGCCTTCAAATTCACCGAGCAGGGCCGGGTGACATTGCGGGCGGCGCGGTGCCGGGAAGGCTGGGATAACCGGTGCGCGTCGCTCAACGCCGCGGCGGAGGTGATCGCGTTCAGCGTGAAGGACACTGGAATCGGCATTGCGCCGGAAAAGCGGGAGCTGATCTTTGAGGCATTCCAGCAGGCCGACGCCGGCACCGCGCGTAAATTCGGAGGGACGGGCCTGGGTCTTTCCATCAGCCGCGAGCTGGCCGCCCTGCTCGGCGGATCCATCGGTTTGCAGAGCGAACCGGGAATGGGAAGCACGTTCACCCTTTATCTGCCGGCCGCCTATTCCGCTCCGGACGCGCGCCCGGCGCGGCGCCGTCAGGCGGAAACCGCCTCGGCCGGCCGCTCCGCGGAGCCCGCGCTTTCCGCGGTGGAACCCGACCCCGAGGGAATCCCCGACGACCGGGGAAACCTGTCGCCGGGAGACCTGGTGCTCCTGGTCATCGAAGACGATCCGGCGTTCGCGAAAATCATCGCCGAATTTGCGCGCGAAAAACGTTTCAAGGTGGTGGCGGCGCGGACGGCGGCGCGCGGGTTGGAGCTGGCGCGTCAGATTCGCCCCTCGGCCATCACGCTGGACCTGCGCCTGCCCGACAGCGAGGGCTGGGTCGTGCTCGACCGGCTCAAGCATGACGCCGCGACGCGCCACATCCCGGTTCATCTCATTTCGGTCGAGGAGGGCAAGGAGCACAGCGGGCTTTCGCGCGGGGCCGTATCGTACCTGCACAAGCCGGTCACGCAGGCTTCGCTCGAATCGGCGCTGAGCCAGACCATCGAATTCCTTCACCGTCCGATCAAACGCCTCCTGATCGTGGAGGATGATCCGGTTCAGCGGCAGGCGCTGTCCGACTTGGTCGGAGGATCGGATGCGCTTATCAGCCAGGCCGGATCCGGCGCCGAGGCGCTCGCTTCGATCGAGCGCGAACGATGCGACTGCGTGGTGCTGGACCTGGGCCTCCCGGACATGGCGGGATTGGATCTCATTTCCCAGTTGCAGCGGCGGCTCGCGCCCCATCCGCCGCCGGTGATCGTCTATACCGGCAAGGAGCTCACGCGCGACGAGGAGACCCGGCTGCGGCTGGTGTCCGATTCGATCGTGGTGAAAAGCGCGCGTTCGCCCGAGCGCCTGCTCGACGAAACCGCCCTGTTCCTGCATCGGGTGCAGGCCAAGATGCCGGAAACCGGCCGGCGCCTGATCGAGCGATCGCAAAAGAACGATTCCATCCTGGCGGGCCGCAAGGTGCTGGTGGTGGATGACGATGTCCGGAACATCTTCGCCATCACCTCCGCGCTGGAGGCGTCGCGGATGGAAGTCCGTTACGCCGAGAGCGGCCAGACTGGCATCGACCTGCTCCAATCCGAGGAGGGCATCGAAGCGGTCCTGATGGACGTGATGATGCCCGAAATGGACGGATTTGAGGCCATCCGCCGTATCCGCAAGTTGGATCGATTTCGCCGGCTGCCGATCATTTCGGTCACCGCCAAGGCGATGAAGGGCGACCGGGAGAAATGCCTGGAAGCCGGGGCTTCGGATTACATCACGAAACCCGTCGACATGGACCAGCTCCGCTCGCTGCTCCGCGTCTGGCTTTACCGGTGAGGCTGGCTCCCGATCCCACGGAGCTGCTGCCCGTGATCACGGCCATCGCCGAACACGGCGGTCCGGATTTTCGCGGCTACGCGCTGACGTCGCTGCGGCGGCGCATGGTTCGCCATCTGATGCTGGAACGATTGGACAGCCTCGAGGCCTTGCGGGCCCAGATCGAAGCCAATTCCGCCGCCCGGGCGCGCCTGGTGGCGGCCATCACGGTCCACGTCACGGCGATGTTTCGCGATCCGGGTTTTTTTCGGGCCTTTCGCGCGGAGTCGGACCGCTTGCGCACCTATCCGTATCTCCGCTTCTGGGTCGCCGGCTGTTCGACGGGCGAGGAGGTTTATTCCCTCGCGATCCTGCTCGAGGAGGAGGGCCTCTACCAACGCAGCCGCATTTACGCCACCGACTTGAGCCCCATCGCGCTGGAACGGGCCCGGGCGGGGGTCTATCCGCTGGCTGCCATGCAGGACTACACGCGCAATTACCAGCGCGCCGCGGGCACGCGGGCGTTCGCCGAATATTACACGGCGGACAACGAGAATGTCTTGTTCCGGCCGGCGCTGCGGGAAAATGTCGTTTTTGCGGGGCACAATTTGGCCGGGGACGCCTCTTTCAACGAATTCCATGCGATATTCTGCCGGAACGTGATGATCTATTTTAACCGTGAGCTCCAATCCCGGGTCCATCGCCTGTTGCACGACAGCCTGACGACCTGGGGCTACCTGGGGCTGGGCCGTTCGGAGACCGTGCGCTTTTCGGGATTTGAGAACGATTACGAGGCCGTCGCGTCCAAGGAACGGCTGTTTCGAAAAATTGCATGATCGCCATTGGAGGATCGCTCGGAAGCACGCAGGCCCTGCGCGGCATCCTCAGCCGCCTGCCGGCAAGCTTTGCGCCGCCGGTCGTGGTGGTGCTGCATCGCCACCGCGAATCGGATGACGCGCTGATTGAAATGCTGGCCAAATCGAGCCAATTGCCGGTGGGGGAGGCGTGCGACAAGGATGTCGTTGCGCCGGGCCGCGTGACCATCGGGCCGTGCGACTACCACCTGCTCATCGAGGGCGACCACTTTTCGCTTTCGGTCGACGAACCGGTGCAGTATGCCCGCCCGTCGATCGACGTGCTGTTCGAGTCCGCCGCCGACGAATGGGGCGATCGGACCATCGCCGTGGTCCTGACGGGCGGCAACCAGGACGGGGCGCGGGGCGCCGTGCGGGTGCGCGAGGCCGGCGGCCAGGTGATCGTCCAGGAGCCCGCCACCGCGGAGTGTCCAATCATGCCGGCGGCGGTGATCGCGATGGGCGGTGCGAGTTTCATCTGCCAGCTCGACGAGATTCCGCGGCTGCTGGTGAGGCTGGCCGAAGCAAAGGGGGCCGCATGAGCGAGGAAACCATCGTCAATCTGCTGATGGTGGATGATGAACCCGGCAACCTGCTCGCCCTCGAGGCCTTGCTGGAGGAGCCCGCTCGGAGGATCGTCAAGGCGGGTTCAGGCGAAGAGGCGTTGCGGCGGGTGCTGGAAACCGACTTCGCGGCCATTCTGCTCGATGTGCAGATGCCGGGGATGAACGGCATCGAGACGGCGGAAGCCATCCGCGAGCGCGAAAAATCCCGGCAGATTCCGATCCTGTTTCTGACCGGTCTGGTGAAGACGGACGAGATGATCTTCAAGGGGTACTCGACCGGAGCGGTCGACTACCTGGTGAAGCCCGTGCAGCCGGACGTCCTGCGGGCCAAGGTCCGCGTTTTCGTGGAACTGGCCCGCGCGCAGGCCCAGTTGCGGGCCCTTAACGTGGAACTTGGCGCCAAGAACGCCGCCTTGGAAGAACGCACCCTGCGGCTGCAGGAAACGGTGGCGGAACTCGAAAGCTATTCTTACAGCATTTCCCACGACATGCGCGCTCCGCTGCGCGCGATGCGCGGCTACGCCGAGATTCTCCTGGAAGAGGCGGCGGCCGGACTGAATTCCCGTCACCGGAGCTATCTGGAGAAAATTTCCTCGGGGGCGGGGCGGCTCGATCGGCTGATCCAGGACGTGCTGACGTACAGCCTGACGGCGCGGGGCGCCTTTCCGCTTGAGCGCATCGACGCGGACGCGCTCGCCCGGGAAATCATCGAGCAATATCCGCGGCTGAAATCGTCGGGTGCGCGCATCGAGATCGACGGCACGCTGCCCCCGGTGTGGGGCAATGTGGCGGCGTTGACCCAATGCTTTTCCAATCTCCTCGACAACGCGGTGAAGTTCGTCCGCCCTGGTGAACAGCCCCGCGTGCGCGTTCGCGCCGAGCAGCGCAACGAAGCGGTGCGAATCTGGGTCGAGGACAACGGCATCGGAATCGATCCGACTGACTTTCACCGAATATTCGGCATCTTCAACAAACTGCACCCGCCGGAGGAATATGAAGGCACCGGCATCGGCCTGAGCATCGTGCGCAAATCCCTCGAAAAAATGGGCGGAGGAGTGGGCGTCGAATCCACGGAAGGCCAGGGAAGCCGTTTTTGGATGCAACTGCCGGCGCCCCCCCATCACGGCTGACGACATGGGACCGGGAATACGGATCTACAGTTTTGCACCGCTGGCCGGGACGGCCGCGTCCGCCACGCGTCCGGATTGGCGGCGGATCGCCGATTTGGGCTTCGATGCCGTGCATTGGCCCGCCGGTGGCGACGATTGGGCCGGCCAGGCGGAGTCCGCCGGTCTGGCCGCCATGGGTGAAATTTCCGCCCACGGGCATGTCATCACCGAAATCTCGCAGGCCGTGGCGAAGGGCTTTCGGCTTCTGCTCTGCCGCCAAGCCCAACGGGTGCCCGCGACCGTCTGGCGCGTCGCGCTCGCCGAAGCCCGGGCGAGCCGGCCGGGCATCGCGTTCTGCGCCGAAGCGCTGGCGCGGCCGGACGAGGAAGTGTGGTCGCTCAAACCGGCGCGATTCGACTATCTGGCGAGCAGCATCGGCTGGTGGAACGGCCGCGATGCCTGGCACCTGCAGCAGCAGGAGCGATATCGGCGGATCGGAGCTTCGCTCGGATTTCCGGTTCTGGACGCGGGACTTGGGCCGGAAGCGAGAGTCCGGCGCTATGCTTTTGCGGCGCTGCTCTCTTCGGCCGTGCTGATGCCCGCCGGGTTGGAAACCGGCGTGGAAGATCGCATTCGGTCCGTCAATCGAGCCAAGGCCGCGACGCCGGCGGCAAATCAGGAGGTTCCGCTCGCGGGGGGGGTGAACTGGGTCGTTCGCGGCGAGGGCGGCGCGCTCGGCGCGCTGATCTGGGCCGCGAATCCGCATTCGGCGGACGTCACGATCGATCTCGATTCAGCACTGGCCCGCCTGCCGGGAGCGTGGGACGACGCCGACGACGCGGTGGAATCGAATGAGCAGTCCGCGCTGATGCCGCAATTAACGCTGCGAGCGGGGGACTGGCGGGCGATTCGAGTGGCCCCCCCCGCCGCCCGGCGGGAAGGCGACCTGCCGGCCCGCAATCCCGCCGAACCCCCGTCAAGGATCATCATCGAGCGGCTGGAGCCCGACTTGGACGGCGGGCGCCATCCCCTGAAGCGCATCCAAGGCGATGCGCTCGAAATTTCCGCCGATATCTTCCGCGATGGCCACGATCGAATTCGGGCGGCGCTCCGCGTGCAGCAGCAGGGAGAGTCCGACTGGGTGGCGGTGCCATTCGCGGCCACGGGCAACGACCGCTGGACCGCTCGGATCACGCTGACGCAGATGGGCGACGCCCGCTTCGCGATCGAGGCGTGGACGGACCATTTCGGATCGTGGCAGGAAGAGGTGCGCAAAAAGCGCGACGCGGGAAGGGGATTGCGCCTGGAATTGGTGGAGGGGCGGGAATTGCTTGCCGCCGCCGCCCAGCGCGCGCCGGCGGCGGTCAAACCGCGCCTGACGGCCTATCTGGCCCGCTTGGACTCGCTGGGAGAGAATGAACCGGCTCAGGCCGCGTTTCTGCTTTCGCCCCTGGTGGCCGGCGCCGTGCAGCTGGCTCCCGATCGATCCGACCGCAAGGTCACCGAACCGCAAATTGTGTCGGTCGACCGGCCCGGCGCCCGGTTCGCCGCGTGGTACGAAATGTTTCCGCGCAGCCAGGGAACGTCCGCCGAACGTTCCGCCACCTTTGACGATTGCGCCCGGCGGCTGCCCGAAATCCGCGGCCTGGGGTTTGACGTCATCTATTTTGTCCCGATCCATCCCATTGGAGAGGTGAATCGAAAGGGTCGGAACAATCACCCGGCGGCCCAGCCCGGCGAACCGGGCAGCCCGTACGCGATCGGCAGCCGCTGGGGCGGCCATACGGCGATCGAACCAGGGTTGGGCTCGTTGGATGATTTCCGGCGGTTTCAGGCCCAGGTCCGCGAACACGGGATGGAATTGGCGCTGGATTTCGCCGTGCAGTGCGCGCCCGACCATCCGTGGCTCAAGGAGCACCTCTCCTGGTTCAAATGGCGGCCGGACGGTTCGATCGAGTACGCGGAGAATCCGCCGAAAAAATACGAGGACATCGTCAATGTGGATTTTGACGGACCCGATTGGCGGTCCCTCTGGCAGGCGCTGCTCGATGCGGTTCGATTCTGGATGAACGAGGGCGTTCGCATATTTCGGGTGGACAATCCGCACACGAAGCCCGTCGCGTTTTGGGAATGGATGATCGGGGAGGTGCGGCGAACCGATCCCGACGTGCTTTTCCTGGCGGAGGCCTTCACGCGGCCGAAGATGATGCGATTGCTGGCCAAGGCGGGCTTCAACCAGTCGTACACCTATTTCACCTGGCGCAACACGAAGGGGGAGCTGACCGAATATCTCACGGAGCTAACCCGCTCCGAGATGGTCCAATACTACCGTCCGAACTTTTTCCCGAGCACCCCGGATATCCTGCCGTTTTATCTTCAGACGGGCGGCCGGGCGGGTTTTCGCATCCGGCTGACGCTCGCCGCGACCCTCTCGGGCGTGTACGGCCTCTACAACGGCTTTGAGCTTTGCGAGGCCCGGGCGCTGCCGGGGCGCGAGGAATATCAGGATTCGGAAAAATACGAATTCAAGGCCTGGGATTGGAACCGCCCCGGGCACATTAAGGACGATATCGCTCGGTTGAACCGTCTCCGCCACCGGAGTCCGGCGCTTCAGTTGTTCGACAATCTCCGCTTTCACGAGTCGAGCCACGGCGACGTGCTCTTCTACAGCAAGATCACGCCTGACCGCCGCGACCGAATCCTGATCGCCGTCACGCTGGATCCTCACCAACCGGCGCGAACGGAACTGGTCTTTCCGCTGTCGGAGATGGGGCTGGCCCCGGACGCGGGTTTTGTCACCGAAGAATTATTTTCAGGCTGGAAACAAGAATGGACCGGACCGCGACATACCATCGAGATCAATCCCGGCGCGCAGCCCGCGCTGGTGTGGAGGGTGCTGTAATTTCCAAGCCCGAACCCGCGCCGTCGGATCCGCAGTGGTACAAGGATGCGGTCATCTACCAGCTGCACGTCAAGGCGTTCTTCGACTCGAATCACGATGGCATCGGCGACTTTGCCGGACTGACCGCGAAACTCGACTATCTGCAGGATCTGGGGGTGACGGCGCTCTGGCTGCTGCCGTTCTATCCGTCCCCGCTGCGCGACGACGGCTATGATATCGCCGACTATCGCGGCGTGCACCCGTCCTACGGCTCGATGCGGGACTTCAAGCTCTTTGTGCGCGAGGCGCACCGCCGCGGGCTGAAGGTCATCACCGAGCTGGTCATCAATCACACCTCGGACCAGCACCCCTGGTTTCAGCGGGCCCGCCGCGCGCGGCCGGGCTCGGACGCGCGCAATTTCTACGTCTGGTCGGACAGCGACCGAAAATTCGATGGCACTCGCATCATTTTTCTCGATACCGAGAAGTCGAACTGGTCGTGGGACCCGGTCGCCAAGGCCTACTACTGGCACCGGTTCTACGCCCACCAGCCGGACCTGAACTTCGATCATCCCGCCGTCTTCAAGGCCGTGGTGCGCGTGATGCGCCACTGGCTCGACTGCGGCGTCGACGGCCTGCGGCTCGACGCGGTGCCGTACCTGTGCGAACGCGAGGGCACCACGAATGAGAATCTGCCCGAGACCCATGCGATCCTGAAGCGCCTGCGGGCCGAGGTGGACCGGAACTATTCCGCGCGCATGCTGCTCGCCGAGGCGAACCAGTGGCCCGAAGATGTGCTGCCGTACTTCGGCGACGGCGACGAATGCCACATGGCGTTCCATTTCCCGCTCATGCCCCGGCTGTACATGGCGCTCGCCCAGGAGGACCGGCATCCGATCACCGACATCATGAGGCAGACGCCGGATATTCCCGCAGCCGCCCAATGGGCGATCTTCCTGCGCAACCACGACGAATTGACCCTGGAGATGGTCACCGACCGCGAGCGCGACTACCTCTGGAACATCTATGCGCGGGAGCCGCGGGCCCGTCTCAACCTGGGCATCCGGCGGCGCCTGGCGCCGCTGGTGGACAATGACCGTCGACGCATCGACCTGCTCAATTCGCTGCTGCTTTCCATGCCCGGCACGCCGGTGATCTATTACGGCGACGAAATCGGCATGGGCGACAATGTCTATCTCGGCGACCGGGACGGCGTGCGCACGCCGATGCAATGGTCGCCGGATCGCAACGGCGGATTCTCGCACGCCGACCCGGCGCGACTGTACCTGCCTCCGATCATGGATCCGCTCTACGGTTACCAGGTCGTGAACGTCGAGGCCGAGGCCAGACTATCGACTTCGCCGCTCAACCAGATGCGGCGGCTGCTTTCCATTCGCAGCTGGCGCAAGGCGTTTGGCCGCGGGACCATCACGTTCCTCTATCCGCGCAATCGCAAGGTGCTGGCCTATATCCGCCGATTCGAGGACGAGATCATACTCTGCGTGGCCAATCTTTCGCGGGCGGCCCAGGCGGTGGATTTGGAACTGAGCGCGTTCAAGGGGCGCGTGCCCGTGGACCTTTTCGATCGCACGCATTTCCCCGGGGTGACCGATCGCGGGTACCCGTTGACCTTGCAAGGGCACAGTTTTTTCTGGTTCGGATTGCTAGAACCCGGACAGACTGAAGGCGGTCTTGGCGCCGCCGAGCCCGAACCAATGCCCGAATTCATCACCTTGGTCATTCGCAGCGGATGGGGAGACCTGAAGGTCGGCCGCGGCGCTTCCGATCTGCTGGTCGAGGCGTTGCCGCGTTTCGTCCCATCGCAACGGTGGTTCGGGGCGAAGGATCGGATGATCAAGGAAATCAAGGTGGCGGCCGCGGCCGAGATTGCCGCGGGGGTGGGAATCGACAATTGGCGGCTCCTGCTCGTCGACACGGCGCTGAGCGACGGGACGACGCAGCGATATTTTCTTCCCCTCGGCCTGGCCTGGGGCGCTCCGACGACCGAGCCGCTCGCGGGCCTGCTGCCGCAAACGATTGCGCACGTGCGCCGATTTCGCGCGGAGGGCATTCTGTTCGATGCCAGCGGCTACGAGGGGTTCGTTTGGGCGGTGCTGGATGCGATCCGGGAAAACCGGGACGTTCCCGCCGAAGACGGCGGCCGGATTCGCTTCCGTGCGACCGGCGCCTTGGAGGCAGCCGCCCTGCCGGCGCAGCCGGCCGCCAAGCGGGCCAAAGGCGAGCAGTCGAACACCACCGTCTTTCTGGAGCAGAAGGCCATCTTCAAGCTTTACCGGCGGGTTCAGCCGGGCGTGCACCCGGAGGTGGAAATCATGGCATATCTGACCGCGAAGGCTCCGCAGGTCGCGATCCCCGCGCTGCTCGGCACGATCGAGTGGGCGCCGGCGGAAGGTGACGCCCTGGCCACCGGCCTGCTGATGGCGTACGTCCAGAATCAGGGCGATGCCTGGACCTACACCCGCGAACATCTGCAGCGTTCGTTCCAGGATTCGCTGCACGGACCGCCGGCGCAGGACAAGGGATACCATGCGCTCTATTTTGAGATCGCGGCGCAATTGGGACGGCGCACGGCCGAGCTGCACCGCGCGCTGTGCGATCCGGACGAAACGGATCCGGCGTTTTGCCCGGAACCCGTCGGACAATCCGACCTCGCCGAGTGGGTGCAGGAAATCGGCGCGCAGGCGGACAGTGTCTGCGACGGTCTGCGCCGTTGGCTGGGGTCGAACCCCGGCGCGGACCAAGGTGTTTCCGATCTCGCGCGACAAGTGATCGATCTCCTGGCTCTTTTCCGCGATCGCCTGCAGCGCCTGACGGCCGACCGCATCCAGGCGGTGAAGACCCGCTATCACGGCGATCTGCATCTGGGGCAGGTGCTGATCAAGCAGAATGACGTCGTGATCATCGACTTTGAAGGAGAACCCCGCCGGTCGATGTCGGAGCGGCGCCGAAAGCACACGGCCCTGAAGGACGTGGCCGGCATTCTCCGTTCCTTCGACTACGCGGCCGCCGCCGCCGCCCGCACGGTTGCGGAACTTCCCGCCGTCCAATTGGAGGACTTCCGCAAATTCTGCTCCGAATGGCGGGTCCAGGCGGAGGCCAGGTTTCTCGACCGCTACCGCGATACCATCGCGGGCAGTCCGGTCTGGCCGGGTGAATCCGGGGCGGCCGCCGATTTGCTAGAGGTGCTCGTCCTGGACAAGGCGTTTTATGAAATCGGCTACGAACTCGCCAACCGTCCGAACTGGCTGGCCATTCCGCTGCGGGCCGTCGTCGATCTGCTGGGACGCAACCGGGGGAAATCACCGTGAAGAAGAGCGCCGCTGACCCGCGCGTCGATGCGCTGCTCGCCGCCACGCTTTCCGATCCGTTCGGATTTCTCGGGCTGCACGAGGAAAAGGACGGGCAATGGGTGCGCTGTTTCCGGCCCGATGCGGAATCGGTCATCGTGCTCGACGCGGCCGACGGCCGGGTGGTCGCGGCCTTGCCCCGGGTCCACCCCGCCGGTTTGTTTGCCGGACCGCTCGGGCGAAAAGAACGTTTTCGCTATCGACTGCGGGTGCGCTGCGGCCCGACCGAACGCGACGGCGAGGATCCCTACCGGTTTGGCACCGTTCTGGGCGAGATGGACCAGTATTACCTGGCGGAGGGGACGCATCTTGAAGCCTACGAAAAGTTGGGCGCGCATCCTTTGACGCTGGATGGCGTAGCCGGGATCGGATTCGCCGTCTGGGCCCCGAACGCCCGGTCCGTCAGCGTGGTCGGGGATTTCAATGGTTGGGACGGACGACGCCATCCGATGCGGGTCCACCCGTCCTGCGGCGTGTGGGATCTTTTCCTGCCGGGCCTGGAGCCCGGCCAAGCCTACAAGTTCGAACTGCATGGCCCCGACGGGCAGAAGCTTCCGCTCAAAGCCGACCCGTTTGCGAATCTGGCCGAACATCCGCCCGCGACGGCGTCGAAGATTGCGCCCGCGACGCGCCATGTGTGGCGCGATGAGGAGTGGCTGAACCGCCGCGCGGAAGCGAACGGCCTGCATGCTCCCATTTCCATTTACGAGGTTCACCTCGGCTCCTGGCGTCGCAACCCGGGCGAGGGCAATCGCTATCTGACCTACCGCGAACTCGCCGCGCAGCTGGTCCCGTACGTGGCGGATCTGGGTTTCACGCACCTGGAAGTGCTGCCGGTGACCGAGTTTCCCTTCGACGGGTCGTGGGGCTATCAGACGATCGGCATGTTCGCTCCCACCTCCCGGTTTGGGACCCCGGACGATTTTCGCTACCTGGTCGACGCCTGTCACGAAGCCGGCCTGGCGCTCTGGGTCGATTGGGTGGGGAGCCATTTTCCCACCGACGCGCATGGGCTGGGCTACTTTGATGGCACCCACCTGTACGAACATGCGGATCCGCGCCAGGGTTTTCAGCGCGACTGGAATACGCTGGTCTACAATTTTGGACGTCGGGAGGTGGCCAATTTTCTGATCAACAGCGCGCTGTGCTGGCTGAAGCGCTTTCACATCGACGGTCTGCGTTTCGACGCCGTCGCGTCGATGCTTTACCTGGATTACAGCCGCAAGGAGGGAGAGTGGATTCCCAATGCGTTCGGCGGACGGGAAAATCTCGAGGCGATCGCTCTCCTGCGCCGGATCAATGAACTGGTCTTCAGCCTGGCGCCCGGCGCCACGACGGCGGCCGAGGAGTCGACGGCGTGGCCGAGCGTTTCACGGCCGACCTACCTGGGCGGACTGGGCTTCGGCTACAAATGGAACATGGGTTGGATGCATGACACGCTGCGCTACATGTCGCTCGATCCGGTGCATCGGCAGTACCATCACCATGATCTTACATTCGGCCTGCTCTACGCTTTTTCGGAAAACTTCATCCTGCCGCTGAGCCACGACGAGGTCGTGCATGGCAAGGGCTCCCTCATCGCGAAGATGCCCGGGGACGGCTGGCAGAAATTCGCCAACTTGCGCGCGTACTTCGGTTTCATGTGGGGGCATCCCGGCAAGAAGCTGCTCTTCATGGGCGGAGAATTCGCGCAAGGCCGCGAGTGGAACCACAACGAATCGCTGGACTGGCACCTGCTCGACGTCGACTGGCATCGCGGCGTGCAAAGCCTGGTGCGCGACCTGAATCGGCTCTACCGCGAGATCCCGGCCCTGCATCGTTTCGACTGTTCCGGTGAAGGATTCGAATGGATCGACGCCACCGACACCGCCCAGAGCGCCCTCAGCTTCATTCGCAAGGGCGCTCCCGGCGAAAGCACCGTCCTGGTCGTTTGCAATTTCACGCCGGTCCCGCGTCTGGGCTACCAGATCGGCGTCCCGGACGGCGGCTGGTGGACCGAGCGCATCAATACCGATGCCCTGGACTACGGCGGCAGCGGCATGGGCAACAGCGGCGGAGCAAAGGCCGACCCGCTGCCCGCCCACGGCCGTCCTTTTTCACTCCACGTGACGTTGCCGCCGCTCTCGACGACGATATTTGTGCATCGCGGGTAGTTGTAGCCGGGGGCGTTGACCCCGGCGCCTGCGACGTCGAAAGCGGAACTGCCGGGGTCAGCGCCCCCGGCTACAGCTCATTGCGGCACCACGTAGATCTCCAGCAGTGCAACACCGCTTCCGCCGCTGGAACTGGTCACCTGGGCGGTATAGACTCCCGGCCCGAGAGTGATCAACACGGCGGAGTCGTGGGAATTCGCCGGGAGGCCGAATGCCTGCACCTGGCTGAATGCCGTCGACAGCGCCTGGCTTCCGCCCCAGCCAACGTTCGAGGCAATTTGCGCATCGGAGGAATTGAAGACGGCGATCTGCGGGTCCGCCAGGCTGCCGCTGACGCCGTATTGCGCCAAGGTGGGGCCCACCGCCCGGATCAGGAGAGTTTCGCCAGTCGTGCCCGCGATGGAGAAGCCTCCGGTCATGATGGGGGAACTGGCGCCCACCTTGGCTCGAATCGAAAGATTCAGGTACTGCGCGGTGGGTTGAACGGCGGTGTCCGCGTCGTAGAGCTCAAGCAGCGCGGTGCCGGTCCCCCCATTGGCCCCTTGGACCACGGCGGTGTAGACACCCGGGTTGAACTGCGCGAGCACCGCCGCATCGAGCGACGCGCCGGGCAGCGAAAACGCTCCCACTTGGCTGAACGTCGTCGAAAGCTGCGTCACGCCGCCCCAATTGTCATTGGTCGCAATCGGCGTGGAGCCGGAGTAAATCGACAGCTGCGGGTCCGCCATCGGATTTGAAACCCTGAATTGAGTCAGGGTCGGACCGATCGCCCGAATGAGCGTCGAGGTGGATCCGCTGCCGCCGATTGAGAAGCCCGCCGTCAGGGAGTCGGGTCCCGTTCCGCCATACGACAGCACGGAAATGTTCGCCAGATGGCTGGGCACCGCGACCGGCGTCACCGTCAAAGGAGTGGGTGCGGAAATCGTCGCGGAGAAACCGTTGGCGACGATCACGTCGTAGGTGCCCGCATCGGAGTTCTGGACATTGTTGACCGTGAATGTGGAGCTGGTGGCGCCGGAAATGGCCGCCTGGTTCTTCCGCCATTGGTACGTGACAGTTGGATCGCCCGTCACGGCGACCGCAAATGTCGCGCTGCTCCCGATGGTCGCGGCGATCGACTGCGGCTGCAGCGCGATGGTGACGGGGACCGGAGCGGAGCCGGATGCATTCACGCTCAAGCTGGCCGCGGAGCTCGTCACGGTGCCGCCCGGATTGGTGATCACCACCGAATAGCTGCCGACATTGGCGGAAGTGGCGCTCGGAATCGTATACGATGGACCGATGGCCCCGGGAATGGCGTTGGAGCCAAAATACCACTGATAGCTGATGGGCGACGAGCCGACGACACCGACGGAAAAGCTGGCGGTGCCGCCGGCCGCCACCGCGATGGAGGTCGGCTGCCACTGCCAAATCGGAGCGATCGCGGTGGCGGAGACAGTGAGCGTCGCGCCGTCGCTGGTCATTGAGCCCTGGTTGTTCGAAACGATCACCGCGTAGGTTCCGGCGTCGCTTTGCGCCACGGACGGTACCGTGTAGGTCGGAGCAGTGGCTCCGGCGATGGATTGGCCGTTGAGCGTCCATTGGTAGGTCAGGGGCGCCGACCCGGAGGCCGTGACCGTGAAAGTCGCGCTCATGCCGACGCTGGCGGTCACATTCTGCGGCTGACCGGTGATCGCGGGCGGCACGAGCAGCGAGGAGACGGTGAGCGCCGCGATGGTCGAGGTGGCGCTGCCGATGGAGTTGGTCACGGTCACCGTGTAGTTGCCGGCGTTCGCCGCCGTGACCTCATCGAGGGTCAGCGCGGGGCCGGTGGCCCCGGAGATGGCATTGCCGTTGAATGCCCATTGATAGGCGAGGCTGCCTGACCCGACGGCAGTGACATTGAAGGTCGCGTTCGAGCCCACGGTCGCGCCCTGGCTGGTCGGATTTTCCAAGATATAGGGGGCGGTGAGATTACCGCCCCCTCCGGTGGCTGAATTGGCCACCGTCAAAGTGACAGAGGTTGCCGCCCCGGTGCCCACGGCGTTGGTTGCGCTGGCCGCAAGCGTATAAGTGCCGGACGTGGTTGGGGTTCCCGTAATGATGCCGGATACGTTGTTGTAGCTGAGTCCGGCCGGCAGGCCCGTGAGGGCAAACGTGTACGGAGTATTGCTGGCCGTCAGCGTGTACGTGAATGGCACGTTTACCGTCGCCGATAGGGTGGGCGAACTCGTGATGGCGGAATAGTCGCCGATCGTGAGCGTTAGATTGACGCTCTTGCCGGCGCCATTCTGGTTGCTGGCGCTCAGAGTGACGGTCGAAATACCGGCCGCCGCGGGGGTGCCGCCAATGACGCCGCTCGTGGCGTCCAGCGTAAGTCCGGTCGGAAGTCCCGAGGCGGAAAAAGTCGTCGGTGTGTTGTCGGCGGCGATCGTGTAAGTGAACGCCTGTCCCGGCTCCCCATTGGCCAGCAGAGAACTGGTGATGTCCGGCACCGCGCCTGCGGGATTGATCGTCCACATGATGACGAGAATTTTCCCTTGGCCGTTGGAGTTGTTGCCGCTGACGGATGTGAAAAATTGCCCGGCCGCGGTGGGTGTGCCGCTGATCACGTTGCCGGACGCGGTGAGTCCGGCCGGCAATTGGGCGATATTGAAACTCGCCGGGTTGTTGGACGCGGTCAGGGTATAGGAGAAAGCGGTCCCCACGGTGCCCACGGCTGCGCCGGGGCTCGTGATCACGGGCGTGTTGGCGGCGGGATCGACCGTCAGGTCATAGGGATACTGGGCGGTTTGTCCCTCGTAGGTGAGGGAGAGATTGCCGTCGAACGTGCCGACGGTCGTGGTGGTGCCGCTGATCATACCGGTGCCCGCGTCGACGACGAGCCCCGCCGGCAATCCATCGGCGGCGTAGGTCGTCCCGGTCGGTGCGGCCGGACTGGTGGTGATCTGGAAGCTATAGGCCGTCCCAGCCGTCGCATCGGGCAGGATTGTCTGGGCGCGAACCGCGGCAGCGGTGCAGACGGCCGCCGCAACGAAGGCCAGGCGGCGCAGGGCAGGGAAATGGAAGCGACAGTTCATGTTCGTGGAATCTCGTTCGACACCGCCCGGCCGTGCAAAAGGCGGTAGGTATAGGCCCACTTCGGGCGGGGCAAACACCGCAGCTGGCGGGAACGCCACGCCCCATCCCCGGTCCCTAGCGATGATTGCGGGTCCTTGCGGTCAACAGCGGATCCTCCAGCCTTAAATATGCGGTCTTCGCCATGGGCGCGTCGGAGGAACGCGTGCTCGGCGGGCGGGTGGATGGCCCCGGCGGCTCGGCCGTGACGCAATTGGCACAACTCCTGGGAAGAGCGGATGCCGAATTCGACGTCATTGGGCACCGTTTGGTGCATGGCGGGAGCAGTCATATCGCCCCGGAACGCATCACGGCGGTCTTGCTGCGCGACCTCAAGAAGCTGGCCGCGCTCGATCCGGAGCATCTGCCGCCGGCGCTTCGAATCGTTGCCGCTCTCCGGCGTGCTTTCCCCGGGCGCCCGGACTTCGCGTGTTTTGACACCGCCTTCCACCATGGGATGCCGGACGAGGCCAGCCGTTTCGCCCTGCCGCGAAAATACTTCCGCGCCGGAATTCGCCGCTACGGATTTCACGGACTTTCGTTCTCTTTCCTCATGGAGGAACTCGCCCGCCTGGCGGGCCGCCCGGCCGCCCGCGGGAAGGTGCTGCTCGCGCATTTGGGCGGCGGCGCGAGCCTCGCGGCCGTGCGCGGCGGAAAACCGATCGATACCACCATGGGTTTCATGCCCAGCGGAGGATTGATGATGGCGACCCGGTGCGGTGATCTCGATCCGGGCGTGATCCTCCGGTTGTGGGAGAGCGGACTGAGCCGCGCGGCGCTCAGCCGGTTGGTCAACCAGGAATCCGGATTGCTCGGAGTTTCCGGCCGATCCGCCGATCTGCGGGTGGTGCAGGCTCGGGCCCGCCGCGATCCCGCCTGCGATCTGGCGATCCGAATGCTCGGCTACTCCGCCCTCAAGCATGCGGGCGCCATGGCGGCCGCCCTGGGAGGGCTGGACACGCTCGTCTTCAGCGGCGGAATCGGCGAGCACTCGCCGGCAATTCGCGCTCGCATCGCCCGCGGCCTGGGCTTCGCGGGGGTGGCGATCGATCCGGCCCGCAACCGTCGGAACGCGCCCGTGATATCGCGGCCGGGCAGCCGGATCACGGTGCGGGTGATCGCCACCGACGAGGAACGCATGATTGCCCGCGCCGGCGTCCGACTTTTTTCATGAAATCGAAACTCGATCCGGATCGTCTCCGCCGGCTGGACGCCTACTGGCGCGCGGCCAACTACCTTTCGGTTGGCCAGATCTACCTGCTCGACAACCCCCTGCTGCGGCGTCCGCTCAAGCTGAGCGACATCAAGCCGCGCCTGCTCGGCCATTGGGGCACCACGCCCGGCCTGAATTTCCTCTACGCGCATCTGAATCGCCTGATTCTCGACCACGATCTGAACATGATCTACGTGACGGGCCCCGGCCACGGCGGGCCGGGCATCGTGGCCAATGCGTATTTGGAAGGCACCTACAGCGAGCTGTTTTCAGCGGTGGGACCGGATGAGGCGGGGTTGAAGCGGCTCTTCACGCAATTTTCCTTTCCGGGGGGAATCCCCAGCCACGCCTCGGCGAGCACGCCGGGCTCGATCAATGAGGGAGGCGAACTGGGCTATTCGCTGGCCCACGCCTATGGCGCCGCGTTCGACAATCCCGACCTGTGGGTCGCCTGCGTGGTCGGGGACGGGGAAGCGGAAACGGGCCCCCTGGCCGGCAGCTGGCACGCCAATAAGTTTCTCAATCCGGCCCGCGACGGCGTGGTGCTTCCGATCCTGCATCTGAACGGCTACAAGATCGCGAATCCGACGGTGCTGGCCCGGATATCGCCGGAGGAACTGACGGCGCTGATGCGGGGCTACGGCTATGCGCCCCGGTGGGTTCAGGGCGACGATCCGGTCAAGGTGCATCGCGCGCTGGCGGAGACGCTCGACGAGGTCGTGGCGGAAGTGCGTGAGATCCATCGGCGGGCGCGACAGGGCAGGGGGCGCAGCGAACGTCCGATCTGGCCGATGATCATTTTCAACACGCCCAAGGGCTGGACGGGCCCCAAGGTCGTGGACGGCCAGCAGATCGAAGGCACGTTTCGCGCGCATCAGGTGCCGCTATCGGAGCTGGCCAAGAAGCCGGCGCATTTGAAGCTGCTGGAAAAGTGGATGAAAAGCTACCGGCCGGAGGAGCTGTTTGACCGCACGGGCAGGCTTCAGCCCCAGCTCGCGGAACTTGCCCCGGCTGGAGAACGGCGAATGGGCGCCAATCCGCACGCGAATGGCGGCATCCTGCTACGGGATTTGAAACTGCCGGATTTTCGCGACTATGCGCTGGAGGTCCGGCGGCCCGGGGGCGCCACTGGCGAGGCGACTCGCGCGATGGGCCGCTTTCTTCGCGATGTCATCGCCGAGAATCCCACGACGTTCCGCCTGTTCGGGCCCGACGAGACCCTTTCCAACCGGTTGGACGCCGTCTTCGAGGTCACCGAACGGCAATGGGACGCCGTCCAGGTCCCCAACGACGTGCACCTGGCTCCGGCGGGGCGCGTCATCGAGGTGCTGAGCGAGCATCTGTGCGAAGGCTGGCTGGAAGGCTATCTGCTCACGGGCCGGCACGGCCTGTTCAATTGCTACGAGGCGTTCATTCATATCATCGATTCGATGTTCAATCAGCACGCCAAGTGGCTGAAGGAAGCCGGCGAGATCCCCTGGCGGCGCCCCATTTCCTCGCTCAATATTCTGCTGACGTCGCATGTGTGGCGCCAGGACCACAACGGCTTCAGCCACCAGGATCCGGGCTTCATCGACCATGTGATGAACAAGAAACCGGAGTTCGTGCGGGTCTACCTGCCCCCCGATGCGAACACGCTGCTCTCCGTGGCGGACCATTGCCTGCGGAGCCGCAATTACGTCAACGTGATCGTCGCCGGCAAGCAGCCGGCGATCCAGTGGCTCTCGATGGATCAGGCCGTCAAGCATTGCACCGCGGGGGTCGGCATTTGGGACTGGGCAGGTTACGGCAACGCGGCGGAGCCCGACGTGGTGATGGCGTGCGCCGGGGACGTTCCGACCATGGAAACCCTCGCCGCGGTTTCTCTGCTGCGCAAATGGCTCCCCGATCTTAGCGTGCGGGTGGTGAATGTGGTCGATCTGATGACCCTGCAGCCGCGGAGCGAGCATCCCCACGGGATCCGCGACCAGGATTTCGACGGAATCTTCACCGCGGACAAGCCGGTCATCTTCGCGTATCACGGCTATCCTTGGCTGATTCACCGGCTCACCTACCGCCGAACGAATCACGACAATATCCACGTCCGCGGCTACAAGGAAGAAGGGACGACGACGACTCCATTCGACATGGTGGCCCTCAACGATCTCGATCGGTTCCATCTGTTCATGGATGTGATCGATCGGGTGCCGAAATTGGGGTCGCGGGCCGCCGTGCAGCGGCAATGGGCGCGCGACCGTCTGCTCGACAACAAGGCCTACATACGGCGCCACGGCGTCGACCTGCCCGAGATCAGCGAATGGAGCTGGGAGCGGTCGAAGTAGCCGGCTGGCCCGGCGACCCAATCGGCTGCCAGGAACGATCCAGATCGTCTCGCGAAACCCGCCACACGCCGATGGCGGAATCGTCAAGGCCGCCGAACAGGGTCACGTGATTCGCCTCGGCAACGACCGAGCACACGTAGGCGACCGAGTAGAGGCTGTCTCGTCCGGAAACGATCGGCCGGGACGAGATGCGCACCGGCCGCAGGCTCGCCTTTGAAATCAGCACGGCCCAGAAAAAATAGTTCTTGGTCGGGTACACGCGATGGACGACGTGGAGCCAATGGCCGTCGTCGTACGGGACCGGATTGACGCTGTTGCGCCAGGCCGGGGCGTCGTCCATCCCCGGAACCGTGAGGGTCACTTCGTCGTCCAGCTTGAAATCGAGCCGCGGAAAGTCGCGCGAGACGAAACGCCGATAGGGCGAGAACGAATAGAGCAGGTGCACGCTTTCGCCATCGGAAAATGTCGCCCAGTTTTTCTCCTGATTGCCCAAGGGCCGGTCGATCTGCATCGGCCCCTGAAACTCGATTCGCGAATGGGTTCGATCAACGCGCGAAATCGCCATGAACACCCGAGTACGCAGGTGATCGACCGCACCCTCCGCCGTTTCCGCTCCTTCCATCACCGCATGATTCGAATAGAGGACGCCGCCATGCTGAAAAAGGCGGAAATCCTCCGGACGCCATCGCATGCCAGCGGGGAGTCCCACGATCTGACCCGGGGTTTGGGATTCGATTCCGAACTTCGAATTCAGTCGCCAGAACAAGGGGACGCCGCCTTGGGCGAGCACGGTCCACGACTTCCGCTGGACCGGCCAGCAGGCATTTTCCCCGCGGCCGAGGAGAAAATACCCCTCGCCATCGCGCACGCAACCGGGATTCAAGATTCCGCCCGCATAGCTGGCGGCGTCTCTCCCTCCGAATCGGACGAACGGCTCGCCGGCCAGACTTTGGCTGAGCGCAACGCGGGCTTCGGCTCGGCGCCGCTGGCTGGCCGGGTCGCGCGTGGCGGCGCCACTTTCGGTCCGGACAAACGACAAATACAAGTTGGCGGAGGTGGCCAGCAGCACCCCCGTCTCCGGAGCTTGGCGAGCGTCCTGCCAGCTGAATCCAGCCTCGGCCAACCGGGCGACCGTGCCAGCGAGATCCACCCGCGAATTGGTCCAACGCGAGGCCTTGGTGCGCAGAACCAGAACCTTGGAATAACTCCACGATTCGACTGCCGCCAAGTCGATCTGCCGGGCATCGATGAAGACGGCTTCGGCCCCCGTCGCGTTGGCCGGCAGGCGCTCCCCGATGCGGCCAGCATCAAAATGCCCGTGAAGAATCCGTATGACTTCGGCGTCGGTATCGATCACCTCGACGCTGGCTATTTTCTGTCGCAACAAGCCTGCAACTAGCGAGTCCACCGCTTCAGGCGAAGCACCGGCGAACCTGGCCAAAACCCAACCTCTTTGAGCCAAGAATCGTCCGATCCTGGTCCGCAACCAGTGCTTCAACATCGAATTGGAGTGTGCCTTCGCGGGTCCGTCTTCGGCAAGGTCTTTGCGTCACGACAATTTATACTAAAGCGTCGTTTCAACGTGCCGATTGCACGAATGACGGAACCATAATTATGCATATCCGTGGCATTCCTTCGGACTCGCTGGCCGCTCAAGCGCAATACGCGGAGTGGAGGAAGCGGCTGCAGGAAACGGATGAGCACCGGGCGGCGGCCAAGGCCAGGCAAACCGACGAGCAAGAGGAAGCTCGGCACGAAACCCGGGAAGACGAAGATGAAACCGAGGGATCGCTAGAAACCGCCACGCCGGAATCGGATGCCAGTGAAAAGGGCGAGACCGCTGAATCGCCGAATGACGAGGGTGATGGCGATGGCGGCGGATTCCTCCGCTCGTTTGCCTAGTTCCGCTTTGGTTTGGAGCGAAACCGGGCGTAGGGCGCCGCTTGGGCGCCCGAAACTAAGTTCCAGAGGCTGCTTGGTCGTGCCAGCGCCTCAGCCAAACCTCTTCTTCAGCTTGGCGCCAATATTCAAACGGGTGTTTGCCCGATTCCGACTGGATGCCCGACAACTCATCCGCACGCCTGGCAATCTGAAGCTCAACATCCGCCAGCGTGTCCGCAGTCTCCAAAGAAGTAACACGGTCATTCATGGGGTGACTATGGTTTGGTAAAAACAAGGTAGCACATCTCGTAACCTGACGGTATCAGGTAATTACCTCATTTACGTATTATTAGTCTAAGCACTACTACCCAGACATGGAAGTGCTTGGCACGCTCCATAGCCACCGCAGGCCGGCGTCCAGCGCCGGCTCATACGAATGGTAGTGATCGAACCCCTCCAGAACTTGGCAGGTGTGCTGCAGCCAGGCAATGGGATGCGCCCGCAACTCGTCCATGAGTTCCTGCAGTTCGGCGCGCATCGACTCCGTATCGCCGTCGCCCACGCTGAAATGAGCCCGCCGCGGCGGACGCGGTTGCTGCCGAGCCTGTCGCAGCGGCGCGAGGACCGAGCGATTGTGCCACCAAAGCGACGGGCTGCTGATCAGATAGTGGGTGAAGGGCGACTTCGCTTGCGTGATCGCAAAGAGTCCGAACAGCGAACCCAGGGAATGGCCGGTAATGCCCAGGCGGGCCGGGTCCACCGGCCAAAGCTCCTGCAATTGCGGCAGCAATTCGTTCGTCAGGAAGCGCAAAAACGGCGCCGCCCCGCCGGTATTCGCCGGCTCCGACGGATCTGGAGTTGGCGTATAATCCAGCATTCGCCGATTGAGGGGCGAATGGTAGCCGCCGCCATAGCCTACGCCGGCCAGATGAAGGTCGGAGATGGCGCCGGCGGCGACGAGTCGCTCGGCCACCTCCTGGACCGTGGCAAACTGGTCGTCGGCGTCCAGCACGATCATCAAGGGCGCCGGCGCGGCGCTGGCGGCCGGCCGCAGGGCAAGGCGATATCGGGGTGCCATGCCCTTAAGCGCGGCGCGTTTGCGCCGATTTAACCGGGTTGTGGCTCCCCGTTTTTCCCTTACGACGCGGATTGTGATCCTCGCCGCGATTCCGCTCGCTTGCGCGATCGGGCTTGGCGTTTTTTTGACTCTCGAGCGCGAGCGTGAGCTGAATCATTTCTTGGCGTTCAAGGAGGCGATGACCCTAGTCAACAGCCTGGCCGAGGTCACGGAAAGCAATAATACCGAACTGGGCAACTCGTGGTGCTGGAGTTTGACCGCGGTTCAGGAAAATGGTCCCGCGGTCGTGAATGCAATGCGAAGCACCTGGGAGGAAAACGTCAAGGCGACCGATCGGGCCTTTGCGAAACTTCAGTCTCTTTGCACCCACGTCGATTTCTCCAAGCACGATCCCCGCATCAAGGAAATCCTGGATCAGGTGGCGGGGGCAAAAACGCATTTGGACGACCATCGCCAGTTGGTTCGGCAGACGATGGGCTACACCAAGATCATCGGTCCGTACAACGAGCTGACCGATTTGGTTCAGACCATCTATCCCGTGCTGCTGAACGAGACCTCGGACAAGGATCTGGCCCAGCGCCTCGAAGCCTACAACATCTTCCTCGACTACCACGCGGCGTGCGTGCAGTACGTCGGCGTCTTGGTTTGGGCTCACCAAGTGTTCCCGCTACCCACCAACGGCTACGTCCGCTATGAGTCGTATTATCGCGACAGCGAAACGCTGCTCAAACATTTCCGAAACCTCGCGCCCGCGCCGATTGTCGCGCAGGTCGATGCCTTGCTCGATGACGACCGCGGCCGGTGGGTGGGCGAGAAGGTCAAAAGTTATCTCAACGAGAACCGGGATCGTTTCTACGATTTCTCCCCGGAAAAGGATCTGGAGGCGCAATTCAAGGCGAAGGCCGAGGGCCGTAACGCCGATTTGGCCAAGCTGACTGCCGTCATCCGCCAGGATCTGACCGATCACACGGCGACCGAAATCACGCAGCTGCGCTGGAACCGCAATCTCACGGCCGCGGCGACCGTGTTCGCGGTCGGCATAACGGTAGCGTTCACGCTGGGTCTGGGCCGGTCCATTTCACGACTGATCGTCAAGGTGACCCGCGGCATCGCCGATGGCGCCAACCAGGTCTACAGCGCGGCGCGCCAGATCACCGAAGCCAGCGAAAGCCTGGCTCAAAGCTCCGCCGCCCAGGCCGAAAGCGTGGATCGCACGCTCGCCATGATCGGCCAGATCCGCACCAAGGCGGAGGCGACGAACGCCAGCGCCCAGAAGGCGACCGCGTCGATCCACAACACGCAGCAGGTGGTCGCCGAGTCGAACACGATCGTCGGGCAGCTCGACCGGTCCATTCAGCAAATCGCGTCCAACAGCGCGGAGACCAAACGCATCCTGCAGACGATCAACGAAATTGCCTTTCAGACGAACATTCTCGCCCTCAATGCCGCGGTGGAGGCCGCTCGCGCGGGGGAAGAAGGCGCCGGATTCGCCGTGGTGGCGCAGGAAGTTCGCGCGTTGGCGCAGCGCTCCGCCGCGGCGGCGGGCAATACGGACGAGCTCGTGGAGAATTCGAGCCGGTGCATCGATGCCGGAACCCAGGCGGCCGCAAAGGCGAATGCGTCCTTGGGCAAGGTGCTGTCCAGCGCGGGTGAAGTGGGCACCTGCATTCGCGATATCGAGCAGCATGCCCACGAGCAGGGCTCCGCCACCGCGGAGATCAGCGAGGCGGCGACCCGCGTGGGCGAAATCACTCACCACACGGCGGCCGCAGCGCAGCAATGCGCCGCCTCGGCGACCACGTTGAAGGAACAAGCCTCGCAGCTGGAGGAATACGTCGGCCAGCTGCAGACCATGGTGCTCGGGCACTCCGGGTAGTCACGCGCCTCGTTCCGACACGCCGATCGACTCTGCAATTTGCGACGACCAAGCGGCCCAATCCAGGGGTGGAGCGCGTGGTCCACACGCGCTGTTCGACACCGAAAGCGGGATTGCCGGGTTCAGCGCCTCCGGCTAAAGCAACCCTATCGGGCGAACTCGCGCTCGCGCCGCGCAGCCACGAAAGCCGCGCCCAAACCGATCGCAAGCAGACCCAGGGTGGAGGTCGCGTCCGGCGCCGCCGAGTCAAACAGGCGGAAAGCCTCCGAACCGATCGGATTGCTGCCGTTCATGAAGGCGAGGGACGGCCCGTTGTTCTCATCCCAGCCGTACGCGGACGGGGTCGAGTTGGAGAGCGTCAGATAGTACGTGCCGGTCGTCACGGCGCCGGAGATCGCAAAGGTGGCCTCATAGATCGGAAACGTATTGAAGCCCGCGATACTGCTCAGCGAGTCGCTGAGAACGGAGGAGCCCGAACTGACATCGGAGCCGTAAGGCGTGGTCCCAATGGACCAGGAGATGTCCTGCGGCATCGATCCGTCGGTCGACCACAGGCCGACGCCGGCCGCCGCCAGATCGAGCGGCCCGGTGATGGCGAATGAATCCGTGACCTCATTGTTCGCCCCCACGTTGATGGCGTTGATGGAGCCGTTGATCGGCCCATTGGTGTAAACCAAGACGTTCGCCCTGACCGCAGCGGCGCAAAGCGCCGCCCCGGCTAATCCCGCCAAGAATTTTTGCATACGTAAATTTTGCAGCAGTAACCGGACCACGAGCCGTTGGGAAAGTGCCCCACTGCCTGAAGCCAATGAAGTCGTGAAAGTAAAAATCTTGCGCGTTTTCTTTCCCTCGGGGGCATCACGTTTCGTTTTTGCACAAACTGTAAACGATATCGACAGAGCGATCCGGCGGAACCCCCCACGCTCGTTCGGGGATATTCCTTAGCGGCGACCGGAGGCAGTCCCGCCTTCGGGGCGCATTCCAAACGCGGCCAACGCGAATGCACCGCCTAGGAGCACCAGGGAGGACAGCGCCGACCACTTGAGTCCGGGCACGATGTTCTCGATTCTTCCCCCGGCGAGCGCGCCAAAGATAGCGACGCCCATCGCTCCGCCCGCCTGCCGAGCGGCATTGAGCACGCCAGAGGCGATGCCGGAATCCTGGCGGTCGACGGATGCGAGGATGGCCGTAGTCATCGCGGGCACCGCCAGCCCCATCCCGGATGGCAGCAATAGAAATGGTGCCAGCATCGAAACGAAATGGGTGTGTTCGCCGAGGGGAAAGAGCAGGGCAAAGCCGGCGGCGGCGATCAGCGCTCCGATCGTCATGGGCAGCCTTGATCCGAACGCGCTGACCATTCGGCCGCTCAGGTAGTTGGAAGCGACAAACGTCGCCGTCAGGGGCAGATAGGCCAGCCCCGCCTGCATCGGACTGTAGTGCAGGGCCTGCTGCAGATAGAGGCTCAGCACGAACACCACGCCATAGTAGGTTAGATTGATGATGAATCCGAACAGCACCGCCGGACTGAAATTGGGAAGCCGGAAAGACTTCAGCGGCAGCATGGGATTGGACGTCGTTGATTCGGTCCGCAGGAAAGCGACGGTCGACAGCAGACCCAGCAGGAGAGTGCCGATGACAAACGGGCTGCCCAGACCCAGCGGCCGGGCTTCGATCACGCCACCGGTCCAACCGGCTAGCGCCAGAATGGCGAAAATCTGTCCGGCCGGATCCAAACCATGCCCTGGCTTCACCGGCGTGGGCGGGATGACGCGCGCGGTGAGGTACCAGCCCAGCGCCCCCAGGGGCAGATTGACGAAGAAAATGCTGCGCCATGTGATGGCCTGGATCAGTAGGCCGCCGACGATCGGCCCGGCGGCGACCGCGGCGCCCCCCGCCGCGGTCCAAATACCCACCGCGCGCGCGCGCAGCGCCCGATCGCCCTGGCAGGCGTGATTCAGGATCGCCAGCGAGGTGGGAAGCATCAAGGCCGCGCCGAGCCCCTGCACCGCGCGGGCGCCGATCAGCAGACCCGCCGAAGGCGCCAGGCCGCAGGCCAGGGATGACGCCAGGAAGACAATGAAGCCCGCGCTATAGGCGCGGTGGGCTCCCAAACGATCGCCGATGGCGCCCGCGCTCAGCAGCAGGGCCGCAAAGACGAGCGCATAGGCGTCGACGATCCATTGCAGCCCCGCCGTCCCGGTGTGCAAATCCGCCCCCATTTTGGGCAGCGCGACGTTGACGATCGAAACGTCGAGCTGGATGAGGGCGAAGCCGATGCTGACGGTAAAGAGAATCCAACCGATCTTAGGACGCACAAGGACACCGCAAATGCATTACCCGGCCGGGAGCAAGTGGAAGCGGCGTCTCGCCGCTTCAAAATCGAGGGAAAGCGGCGAGACGCCGCTTCCACGCTTACTTGACCACAAGTTCTCCGCGCATCCCGGCCGCGCAATGGCCCGGGGAGCTGCACAGGAAGGCGTAGCTGCCCGGCTGCGTCGGCGCGGTGAACGTGATGTCCGAGGATTCCCCGCCGCCGACGAGCGGGACGACAGCGAGCACCTGGTCGGAAAGCGAGGCGGGTTCGTAGCCTTCGCTTTTGGCGCTTTGCGCGTGGCTGGCGTAGGACATCGAATCGATCCCGCTGCGCAGAAGCACCCAATTGTGTCCCATCACGGTTTTCGGCAGCGAGCCCTGATTGTGAAACACCACATGCAGGCGCTCCCCCGGATGCGCGTCGATTTCGCGGACCGAGAAGTGCAGGGAATCATACGCTGAGATGTCGATGGTGCGCGCGGAGTCCGGTGAGCCGGGCGTGAGCAGGCCGGCCAAAATCAGGCCGGGACGAATCATGAGAGAGGCGAGTGTGATCATGGCGTGGTGGTTAAAAATCTATCCAGGTTTCGAGATAGAGCGTGTTGTTGTCGCGGGCATTGCCGCCGGCGCCATCAAAGTTGGTGCGGGTGCCGTTGTAGCGGTTGTACCAGACGTATTGCAGGGAGACCTTGAGATTGCTCCGCGGCCAAAACGCCGGGCCGCCGTGCTGGTTGATCGGCAGGTAGTCCAACTGGAAGATGGCGCCGTCACTGAGGGGCGAACCGTTGGCGCTCGAGGTGTAGCGCAGGGCGTCGGCGCGGCCGGCCGTGATGAAGTACTGCGCGGAAACGCTGTAGGTC
Organism: Opitutaceae bacterium; assembly: GCA_036502225.1. Classification (GTDB taxonomy): domain Bacteria; phylum Verrucomicrobiota; class Verrucomicrobiia; order Opitutales; family Opitutaceae; genus Palsa-1447. Next base: position 71,120 of record DASXYY010000027.1, on the reverse strand, counting down.
TTGTCGTAAAGATCCGTCAGCGTGAACTTATATTCGGTCAGATGATCCGAGACGTTGGCGGCCCCGCCGAGTGCCTGGCTGGCGGGTCCCTTGTCGTACTCCTCGATCAGGGTCAGCAGCGCTTCGAAATCGTTTTTTCCGGCCGGTTTTTGGAATTCCGAATCGAGGCCGTAGTCCACGGTGGTGTCCCGTCCCGCGGTATGGTCGCCGCCGGGAAACGAGCCGGCCTCCATCCCGAAGGTCCCGGCCTCAAACGTGGCTCCGTTGTCGACGGCCTTCTGCCAGGCCAGCCGCCAATAGGGAGCGGCTCCGGAAAGGGTGGTTTCGCCCGTCGGATCGACGCCCACCGCCTTTTGAAATCCGGCGCTCAACGTGCGGTAGAGCCCGAAGTCCAAGTAGATGGAATTGTCGATCATGGCGTAGGCGCCGAGGCCTGCCACCTCCTGCGCCAAGGCTCCGTCAATCATCGTTCCGGCGGCGGGAGTCGGAGCGAGCTGGGAATTGCTGAAGGGAAAGCCCCAAGCCGGAAGCGTATTCCAGGGATCCTGCATCGTGGGATTGTTGTTCAGGTAAAGCCCGTCGGTGACGGCATGACCGGAAAGCGTTGCGGCGCTGGCGTACCGCAGATCCGCGTTGTCCCAGCCCCACGCCTTCGCGGCGCCATTGTAGGTCACCTGGTCGAACAGCCCAAAGTGGTCCAAAAAGCCCGCGACGTCGGGACTGAGCAGATGATCCGCATAGGGGCCGAAGAGGCGCCCGGAGTAGAAGACGCTGGCCTGGCTGAGCGCGATATTGTCGTTGTTGCCGAATCCGGGGGCGGCGCCGCGGGCCTGGCCCTTCTCCGTCCAGGTGAAGGACGGCTGCAGCATCATGGCGATCGGCGGAAAGTCCGAACTGGTTCCGGCGGACATGGTATAGCCCGACAGTTTGAACTGCCGGCCGAATTCCGTGAGAATCGGGAATTCCGTGTGGCATTGGATGCAGAGCGTGTCCATTTGCCGGGCAAAACTCGGCAAGGCGTTCGAGGTGGCGGAACCCGGCAGTCCCAAAATCAAGGCAAGGCAAAGCCATCGCAGTTTTTTCATGCAAAAGAGGAGTGTGTGGCCGGCGGCTCCCGACCACCCCGGCGCGCCCGCGCGCACCCGGGTTTCCCGTCGGCGGCCGAACCCTGCACGCAAATCCAATTTCGCGAAAACGCTTTTCGGTAACGAAGCAGTTACCAACAACGTCCTCGGAAAAAGCGGATCCGACCGGGCCGCGACCCGGGTGGAGCGCGTGGTCCCCACGCGCTAAATCTCCATCCGCGTTTGGCGCCAAAGCGCAGGGGGACCATGCGCTCCACCTTTCCGAGAAACTCGCCGCGATGGTCGCTAGTGATGTGCAGGCGTCCCATCCGACCATTTGGCCACCGGCACCAGAAAGATCGTTTCAGGCTCCGGATAGTCGGTATGGTCGGAATCATACATTACCGGCGAGCCCGGCAAGTCTGCGCCCCAGGTCGCGGCATCGGTTTTGGGAATGTGAAACATAAGGTGGGGATGCCAGTGGCCGGCCGCATCGCCCAGGTGTCCTTCCTTCGACATCATATACGACATGGCGCCCGGTGCGGGAGGCGGCAGGCTGCCGTTCGCGACGGCGGCTACAAGCCGGTCATGCAGTTCCGCCTTTGATACTCCGGCCAGGACCCATTTGGTCCGGTTGAGCGTGTAAGGAAGAACCGTTTTAACGGCTGCAGCGTTGTAACCCACCGGCCCGCGCAGCTTGGGATTCCAGAAATCCGTGCTATCGAAGGGGCACATCCAGGACCGTTCGACCAGGCAGGTGAATCCGTTCGAACCGGCAAAGGCGGTTTCGTACCCTTTCCGAGTTAGGACCAGCACGGTGGCGTTGCCCGAAACCGATGACGGCGCGGAACTGCGCGCCAGCGCAATTTCGGCGTTTCGGTCCGCCATAAGATATTGATCCAGAGGCGCCATCGCAGGGTAGGGCGGCTTGGCTTCCCGACTCCTTACGCTCGGAAGCAGGCAACAGAGCAGGGAGAGAATCGCGGCGAGTTTGATTTTCATGGGTTAACCTCACGACTACGACGAACGAATGGGACCGAAACGGACGAGCAATGGTTTTTTGAATCGACCTAGTATGAACCGGCGTCTGGCCATTGAGCTCAAATATTCTGCATCCAAGATGAGAAAAATCGCGTACAATCGTCAGAAATGAACGCGGAGCTTCGAATCCGGTGGATTGCTGGACTGGCTCTGGCCGTATTCGCAACCGGCCTGCGCGGCCAATCGGACGACATTGTCGCCGTATCTTCCAAGGTCGCCAAAGGCTATGTCCGGCACCGTCTGCCGGACGGTTCCTTCCAGCCCGAAAACTATGTGTTTGGCGAGGGCGGACTGATGGAAGGCAATGCGCGCGACGTCACCGCCCAAGCCATGACTTTTTTGGGGGTGGCCCACACGATCGCCTATCCCTTGGCACGGCAGAAATATTTCCCGGGAAAAAATCCTAAGACCAATCAGCTGCTGATCATGGTGTATTGGGGCACGACCCGTGTGCCGGTTCCCGCGAACGAGTCCGCCGCCTACGCGACTCTTCAGATCGCCAATCAAAATCTACAGAGCATTTTGCAGGCGCAGGGGCCGCCGAGCGGCACAGCGAAGAACGCCGCGGGTTCGTTGGCAGCGAGAAACATGAATCTGAATAATCCCATGATCGCATCCGCAGCCTATGCGGCAGATGCGGCGCTGGGCATGGCCATCGCGGAGAACCGCATCACTGACCGACAGAATGAACGGAACGCGGCGATTCTTGGCTACGATTCGTGGTGGAATTCGACCTCCGACGACTTGGCCCTCGGGCCCGCCGCCCTGGCGCAGCGGCAGGACGTGATCGATGAACTGGAGGACGAGCGCTACTACGTCGTTTTAATGGCCTACGATTGGCAGACGCTGTCCCGCGAAAAACAGCACAATCTCCTTTGGGAAACCCGTTTCAGCATCCGGTCGCGGCATAACGATTTCAGCAAGGAGCTCGCCGCGATGGCGCAGAAAGCCTCCCGCTATTTTGGCAGCTCGAGCGACGGATTGGTGCACCTGGTGCCCGAAGGCCACGTCTGGTGGGGCGAGGCGAAGCCGGTGGCTGACACCGATTCAAACAAGTAGCGCCATCCCAGGGTCGCACCCGACGGTCCTTCAAACGATCAACGCGCTTCCGTGGCGAGGGAAAAGCCTGTAACCGGGGGCGCGGACCCCGGCAAATGCGACATCGAAAGCGGAACGGCCGGGGTCAGCGCCCCCGGCTACCGCCGCCAGAATTGATTCGCTGGGCCGCAGATGGCAGAATTTTTCAATGGAACTCAGCATGGGCGACACCGGTGAACTCGAGCGCCTTGAAACCGATCTTTGGCGGACGGAGACTCGCTTTGACCGGCGATGGGTGAATGAGGCCGTCGCAGAGGACTTTGTCGAAATCGGACGGTCGGGGCGTGTTAATAGCCGCGCTCAGGTCGTCGATGCCAGCAGCGAGCCGATCAACGCAGTGATTCCGCTGGGAAATTTCAAGGCGCGGCTGATCGCGGCCGACGTGGCGCTGGTGACGTATAACAGCGCCCGCACCTGCGGTGACGAAGTCCAGCGCGGACGAAGAAGCTCAATCTGGTCTCGCGAATCGGGACGTTGGATTTTGCGTTTTCACCAGGGCACGCCGTACACGGACGATCGCTAGGGTCGAGCCGGTGGAGCGCGTGGTCCCCACGCGCTTCGGCGCCAAACGCGGGCAGAGGTCAAAGCGCATGGGGACCATGCGCTCCACCGGCTATATGTCTTATCCCGGCGGACATTTGTCCGGCACGCCCTCCGCCAAATCGGCGCGTGGGAGCCGCTCCTCCGCCAGATCGCGATATACCTTGAGCATGCGTGCGGCCAAACGCCCCCGGTCGAATTCCGAGACGCTTTGTCGGCCGCCGGCGATCAGCCGTGCGGTGAAGGAGGGGTCTTTGACGGCTCCGACCACGCAGTCCAGGTATTCCTGGCGCTCATGCAATTGGAACAGCAGGCCATTGCGTCCGTGCTCGATGAGGCTTTCGGCGCCCGGGTTTCGGGCGGCGATGATGGGCGTCTCCGCCGCCCAGGCGTCCAAGATGACGAGCCCGAACGATTCGGCGAGCGAAGGCAGCACCATGGCCCGCGCCGCCTGCATGAGTCCGGTCAACCGGGGATCGCCGGACGGCAAACCGCCTGCGATCGTGATGTGATCGCGTAGTCCAAGAATATCGATCCGTCGCTGTACGGCGTGCAAATAAGTAACGTCGGTGGCCGCGCCGACCAGCATCAGGTGCGCGTTCGGGAGGCGTTTCGCCGTTTCCGGCCAATGTTCGACCAGCCAGGCTTGGTTCTTGGCCGGATCGATCCGGCCAACGGCGAGGATGAGATCGCGGCCCCGAATCCGGGGATAGGCGGACTCCGCTTCCAACCGGTGGTCATGCTGGTACGCCCGCAAATCGATGCTATGGGGATGCACGATCACCCGCCGCAGGGGATGATGCCGGCGGACGAGCGAAGCCGCCTCGGCATTGCCGGTAAAAATCGCGTCGCCGCGGTCCAGGAGATCGCGTGAACGCAGCAGCGCGCCGCAGATCTTTCCCCAGTCGAAGCCCCGATTCTTGGGCTGGTATCGCTCAGCCAGCGATGGCGGCAAGTTGTAGACGGGGCCGTGGAGCGTGAGGACAAACGGTATCCGCCTCAACCTCGCCACCAGTCCGGCGATGCTGCCGATTCGGCCCAGCGCATGGCTATGGATCGCGTCGAGCTGCGGCTCGCCCCAGAGCCGCCAAAACAGGTCGAACGACAGCAAATTGCCGCCCACCGCCCGGAGACGCTGCCGCTGCTCGGGAGTCAGGCCCCAAATCGGCACCAGTGCGGAATAGCGGCGGACCGCGATCCCGGCGGCCACCAGGGGATCAGGTGAGCTGCGCCGTGGAACCCGGGGCGCAAAGACCACGGAAGCCGTGCCCTGGGATTTCAGCCCAGCGCACAGGCCCAGCACGGCGGTCTCCGTCCCGCCCCACTCGGCACAGTCGTATTTGCGAAGAACGTGCGCTACCTTCATCGCTGATGCGTGCTTGCCAGGTAAGACGCACCATAGTTTGACTGGTTACAGTCGCCTTGCGACTAATTTGAAGTCCGGATGAGCCGGACTGTCCCCGGTATTCATGGCCCGCCATTTCTTCCCTCACTGGATATTTGCGGTGGCAGTGCTTGCGATGGGGGTGCGCCTCTCCGCGCGGCCGGCGCCAATTTCCCTCAGCGGGCAGTGGGGATTTGAGCTGGATCGAGCCGCATCGGGAGATGGCCGGACCTTAAATGAAGGGGAGGGAATTGCCGCCCGATGGTTTGATCACGATCTGCCGCAAACCCTCTCATTGCCGGGCATTCTTCAGGCCCAGGGTTACGGTGATGTGATTTCTCCGGCCACGCCTTGGGTCGCCACGCTCGGCAGCGCCTGGTGGGATCTTCAACCCGCGAGTCTGCGCGACCGCTTTTCTCAACCGGGAAAAGTGAAGGTGCCCTTCCTATCCCAGCCGCCGCGTCATTATCTTGGTGTGGCGTGGTATCAACGATGGGTGGACGTTCCCGCGTCTTGGCGCGGGCATCGGGCTGAACTCTTTTTGGAGCGCCCCCATTGGGAAACGACCGTCTGGTGGGATGAGCGGCGGTTCGCCGCCGATCGCAGCCTTTCCACCCCGCATGCCACGGACATAGGATTGGTTTTCCCCGGTCGGCACCGGCTCACGATCCGCATCGACAATCGCCGGCTGCTGACCGACGCGACGGGGAACGGGCACATGGATGATGCGCACAGCGTGTCCGACGCGCTCGGGGCGGCTTGGAACGGCATCGTGGGAGCGATCGAACTGCGGCCGGCCTCCGCGGCCTGGCTTTCCGATGTCCAAGTTTACCCGGAAATCGCGACACATGCGGTGCGAGTGCGCGTGTCGATTGGCAATGATTCGGGCGGTCCTGGATCCGGGCGGATCACGGCCAATGACCAGTCACTGCCGATTTCCTGGCCGGCCGACGGCGGATCAGCCGAATTCGAGGTTCCGTTGGGCGTGGATGCCAGGCTCTGGGATGAATTTCATCCGGCGTTGCATCGACTCACGGTCACGCTTTCCGGCGCGGATGCCGACGACCGCCGCGAAGTGACGTTCGGACTGCGCGAGATTGGCCACGTCGGGCGAGATCTTCAATTGAACGGCCGGCCGCTCAATTTACGCCTCACTCATTTCGGCGGCGATTTCCCTCTGACCGGCTATCCGGCCACGGACGTCGAAAGTTGGAAGCGCATCATCGCCGTCTGCAAGGCGTATGGGCTCAACGGCATTCGATTCCATTCGTGGTGTCCGCCGGATGCGGCGTTTACGGCGGCGGACGAAATGGGATTCTATCTCCAACCCGAATGCGCCCTCTGGGCGCCGCTGAGCCCGGGCAATGTCTTCGCCCGGTTTCTTGAGCGCGAGACCGCGCGAATTCTCGCGGCCTACGGCAATCACCCGTCGTTCATCCTGCTCTCTCCGAGCAACGAGCCCGCCGGGCACTACGCGCAGGTAACGCCCGCCTGGGCGGCCGCGTGGTACGCCAAGGACCATCGCCGGCTTTACTCGGCGGGAACCGGCTGGTCCAACCCGGCGCAGGTCTTTGGCGGCGCGCAATTCGCGACGCTGGTTCGCTTCAACGGCGGTGAGCTGCGCAATGTGACGGGATGGTTCGGCGGCGACTACCGCGCGGCGGTGGCCTCTTCCCCCATTCCCATTCTCTCCCATGAAGTGGGGCAATGGTGCGCGTATCCGGATTTCAGTGTCATCAATGAATTCACCGGCTACCTCCAGCCGGGAAATTTCGATATCTTCCGCTACCTCGCCCAGCAGGGCGGGGTGCTGGATCTGGATCAGGGGTTCGCGGATGCGTCGGGAAAATTTCAGGTGGAGTGCTACAAGGAGGAGATCGAAGCGAATCTGCGCACGCCCGGCCTCTCGGGGTTTCAGCTGCTCGATTTGCACGACTATTTGGGCCAGGGCACCGCCCTCATCGGCGTCACCGACGCCTTCTGGCGGCCGAAACATTACGTGACCGCGAAGGAATTCCGACAGTTCGCCGGGCCGACCGTGCCGCTGGCGAGACTGCCCCGGCGGACCTACACGACGGCGGACACCCTCGCTTGCGACGTGGAGCTTTATCATTTCGGCCCCGAACCGATCTCGCCGGCCCGTCCCTATTGGAAACTCGTCGATCTCGACGATCGCAGTGTCGCCGCGGGCGGCGAATGGCCGGCGCGAAACGTCCCGATCGGAAAGAATTTCCCTCTCGGAAGAATCGATCTTCCGCTGGCCTCGCTGGCGGCTCCCCGAATGTACCGCCTGGTGGTGGGGCTTGCCAATCTGCCGGTTGAAAACCGTTGGAATATTTGGGTGTATCCGTCGGCACCTTCCGCTCCACCGCCCGATGGCGTAGTGGTCACCCACCTCTGGACCGAAGCGGCGGCGAAACTCGCTCAGGGAGGCCGGGTGCTCTTCCTGCCCGGCCCCGACGCTCTGGATCCCGCGCGCTGCCCGCGAATGAGCCGCGTGCCGGTCTTCTGGAATATACAAATGACCGTTCGGCCGCCGCGAAACCCGAAGCCGAAGGACGACGCCATGCTCGGTCTTTTCTGCGATCAAATGCGTCCTGACGCCCTCGCGGAATTTCCTTCGACCGCGGCGTGCGACTGGCAGTGGACGCCGATCGTGGACAACGTTCGATCCATCAATCTCACTGGCGCTCCGCCGGAGCTCAGGCCCATTGTTTCCGCCATCGACGATTGGAACCGCGATTGGCGTCTGGGCGTGATCTTCGAGTGCCGGGCGGGGACCGGCCGCCTGCTGGTGAGTGCGATCGACCTCGATCGGGCCGGCGCGGGCATCGAACTGCGGCAGTTGCGCCGCTCACTTTTCGATTACGTGGGTTCAGACCGGTTCAAGCCCAAGATCGCCCTGGCACCCGCCGCCATCGCCGCGCTATTCGCGGGAGCGCCGCCGGTTGCGCCGCCATCGGTTCAGCCTGCTTTCGATCCCGATCTGGATGATGGCTCCGGCCGGCCCAAGCAGCTAGCGCATCCATAAGGTTCCGAAAGGTGGAGGGCATGGTCCCCATGCGCTTCGGCGTCAAACGCGGGTGGAGGTCAAAGCGCATGGGGACCATGCGCTCCACCCTTCGGAGGAGCTTTGCATTTTTTTGAATCCAAACCGGGCGCTGAGCACCCTCACTCATAGAACCTCATGAACCTCCACTTACACTTCTTTCCGCTCTTTGGCGTGATCGACGGCAACGAGGTCGTTGTCTTCGCCTTTATTCTGATCCTGGTCGCCATTCGAACCGCCAGCCGCGCGCAGCGCGATCGCTACTGGGCCGACATCGCGCGGACCGCGATCGAAAAAGGTCAGCCCGTTCCGCCCGTGCCTCCCCACTACTATCGCAGCTGGAAGTACGGCCCTTACGGTTGGACCCGCGGGCTCGTTTGGATCGCGATCGGCGTCTCGTTCTTTCTCATCCCGCGGACGGATCTGCGCGAATGGGCGCCGCTGCCCATCTGCATCGGCGTCGCGATCCTGATCATCGGCCTCATCGTGGGATTCACTTCCCGCGGTTCCGACAACCGTCCGCCGCTGTCCTGAACCGGTGTCCGACTCCGGACCCAGCGACTCCGACCTGGTCGCCCTCGCCCTGACGCGGGACGACCGTTTGGCGTTTGGAGCGTTGGTGAGCCGCCACCAATCCGCGGTGCGCCATTTCTTGCGGCATCTTTGCGGTGACCCGGCGCTGGCCGACGACTTGGCTCAGGACGCGTTCGTCGAAGCCCACCGCTCCCTGCGGAGCTTTCGCAGGGACAGCCCGTTCCTCACCTGGCTGCTTGGCATCGCGCACAACCGTTACCGGAACGCGCGGCGGCTGAAGCGCGAAGTGCTCTTCGCGCCAGCGGAATTGCCGGAAAGCGAACCCACGGCTCCGAAACAGCGGGAGTCGGAATTGCGCGCGGATCTGGCCATGGCGCTCAGCCGGCTCGATCCGAGCGAACAGACGGCCCTGCACCTGTTCTATCAGCAGGGCTTGGCCCATCCCGAAATCGCTTCGGTGACCGGCTGGCCCCTCGGCACGGTTAAAACTCATCTGGCTCGGGCAAAGGATAAGCTACGTCCTTTGCTCCAGGCCTGGAATCCCAAGTCATGACTCCTCCCGAATCGGCTGACGAACAACTGCTCCGTGAATGGCTGGCCCAAAAGACGCCGCCGCCACTGCCCGACGACGGTTTCAAGCAGCGGGTGCTTGCCGCGCTTCCCCCGTCCCGTCCTAAACACGATTGGCGCACGATCACCGTGCTGGCGGCGGGGTTTCTGATTGGGTTGGCTTGGGCGCTCCGCAACCATGCGTCCGTCGGCGGCTTAGCCGATTCGGGCGTTCACTTGGCCGATCTGGCGTCCCATCGGACGTTGTTCGTCCTGGCACTCATCGCCGGCATTGGGGTTTTGACGGAGTTGGAAGCGCCGGCTTGGCTGCCCGGCCCGATCGCTGATCGTTCTGACGGTCTCGGATAGGAAGCCGATCGAGACCTCGGCCCGGAAGTTGGCGTGGTTTGTGAATCCGCGGTTTCTGACTGGGAAGAACCAAACCAACCATGAAATACTTGATTCGCAAAGGGTGGGCCGTCGCGCTCCTTTCGGCTTTTCCCGTCGTGGGGCTTCATGCCGCATTGGATGAAGTGGTCGCCGTTTCGTCCCGCGTCTCGAAGGACTACAATCGGCAACGATTGCCGGACGGATCTCTCCAACCGGAGAGTTACGTATTTGGGGAGGGGGGGGTGTCGGAGGGCGCCGCGCGCGATATCACCGCTTCCAAAATGAATTTCCTGGGGGTGGCGCATACGATTGCCCTGCCGCTGGCGGACGAAAAATATTTTCCCAGCCGGGACCCGAAATCGACCAAGCTGTTGATCATGGTCTATTGGGGCACCACCAATACGGGCGAGCGCCCGGGTGACTCGGACGGCCTCAACCAGATCGCGGCCGCCAAGGCGATAACCATCACGCAATTGCCGCACATGTCGGGTAATGCGAAGTTCGATGCGTGCAGCGGCATGGCGCCGGTCTCCACGCCCGAACTTCAGGCGGAGGATTCGGATGCCGCATTCGGATTGGCGTCGGCGGAGGAATCGGTGCGGGATCAACAGGATTGGCACAACGCTCGCTTGCTCGGCTATGATTCGTGGTGGAATGCGACTTCGGACGATCCGGCGCTCGGGCCGGCGGCGAGGGCGCAACGGCAGATCATGATCGGGGAGCTGGAGGACGAGCGCTACTTCGTCGTGCTGCAGGCCTACGATTGGGAAAAGCTGTATCGAACCAAGGAGCACAAACTGCTTTGGGAAACCCGTTACAGCGTTCGATCGCGGGGCCACGATTTCAGCCGGGATCTGGCGGCGATGACGCGGGAGGCTGCCCGTTATTTTGGTCACTCCAGCGATGGTCTGGTGCACGGAGTGCCGGCGGGCAAGGTCTGGGTCGGCGAGGCGAAGCCCGTGGCCGACGTGGAGCCGGCGAAGTAAGCTACGAGCCGATTTTCGATCGAGCCCCGAAGCTCTCGGGGCAATTCCCGGAGGCGCGCGATTATTTTGCCGCTTCCGGGAATATTTTTGCCGGGTTTCGAGTATCCATAAGCGAAGACATCATGGACTCGACTCTCTGGGCCAAAGCCCATGGCGGATTGACTCATTTTCCCATCGCGCTGCTCGTCACGTGGCGGATCCGGGCCGGTGCCCGCAGTTCTCGCCCCGTGATTCCGGCCTATTTGTGCGGCTTGACGTTTGCCGCGGGCTGCCGGCTCGCAGCCGGATATTGGGGCGGCGAGCTGATGATTGCCCGATGATCACTTCGGCCTTCGGAAAATGGCGGGCGCCGTTGAGGGCGGCGGTCGCAGGCGTCCTTGCCCTGGGCTCGGCGCTCGGCTTTGCATCCGGTCTTCGGGCGGAGGCCCGGCGCACGTCGCAGGAACAGGATTCGCCCGAAATCCTTTTCGAGGCGCCCTCGCCGACTTCTCCCCAATTGATCCACGATGGTCGAGCGCTCTTCCTTCACAACTGTTCGCATTGCCATGGCATCGACGCCACGGGCGACGAAGGTCCCGATCTGCACGGGCTGGAGGTCAGCGATCGCTACATCGCCAATACGATCCGCCGTGGGATCAAAGGCGAAATGCCCTCGTTTGCTCGCACGCTCGATCGGGACGCCCTCTCCCAACTGACGGCCTACCTGCGCTCGCTGCCGGAGGACAGTTGATGGCGGGCGGACGCTCAAGCGCGTGGGGACCACGCGCTCCACCCGTTTCACGAAATTTCGGACTAAGGCTGGTCCTCATGAATGCCCATGAGCAGAAGCCAGGCGCCCGAAATCAGGAACGCGAAGAGGACAATCATCGCCACCGCGGCGACGCAAAGACCGGCGTTGTGGCCGAGGATGAGCAGGACTGCGCCCACCACCTCCGCGACGTAGCAGAGCGTGCCGCCCGCCAGCCGCGGCGCCGTCAATCCAATCGAACTCATGCCTGCCCGGATCGCTCGCAGATAGCCCCGGACGAAGATGCCGGTCGCAACCAGCCAGAGCACGAGCCATTCCAAGCCAAGCGCATGCAGCGGCTGGTTTCCAATCAGCGCGAGACCGCACGCCATGAATACCGCGGTGAAGCCCGAGAGCATATTGATCGCGCGATTCTTGTGCGTGGAATTCTGGATGATGATCTTGAGGTTGATCGACATCGCGACGAACACCAAACCGGACAGCGCGGCGGCGCCGCTGCCGACCATGACGAAGAAGTTGGCCCATTGATCCGGCATGGAGAGTTGTCCTGTTATTAACGGCAGCGCTCGGCCCATCGCGAGTGGAAAGGAAGAATGCGTTGCGGTAGCCGGGGGCGGTGACCCCGGCCGTCCCCGCTTTCGACGTCGATCAGCGCGTGGGGACCACGCGCTCCACCTCGGGATGCGCCCCCGGCTACAGCAATCCCGAAGTCACGACGCACCGAGTCCAGTGGCCAAATCCACCGGCGCCAACCGCGGCGACAGAATTTGCATGACGCCGAGCGCCGCCAAATAACTGCCACCCGCCGCCAGGAACATGTAAGAGTAGCCGCCGGTGCCGTGACTCGAAAGGGCCTTGCCCAGGAAAAGATTCGCGAGAATTCCGGCGAGCGCCCCGACCATCCCGCCCACGCCCGCGACCGAAGCGACGGCCTGGTTCGGAAAGACGTCCGAGACGAACGTGAAAATCGTGGCGGACCAAGCCTGATGCGCCGCGGCCGCGAGTGCGATCAGGGCGACGGCGATCCAGCAGCTTCCCACATAGGTCGCGAGGCCCACCGGCAGAGCCAGGAGCGCGCAGAGCAGCAACGTCGACTTTCGAGCGGCATTGAGGGACCAGCCACGCTTCAAGAAATGGGTCGAAAGCCAGCCACCTCCAATGCTGCCCGCATCCGCCGCGATGAAGATCGCGGCCAGCGGCGCGGCGAGTGCCCTCACGCCGAGACCGTATTGGTCAAAGAGAAACTTTCCGACCCAGAACGTGTAGAACCACCACGCAATGTCGGTCGTCTTCCCGACAGCGAAGGCCCAGGTTTCCGGCTGGGGGAGAATGGCACGCCACCGGATCCGTTCGGCGGGCCGATCCGTCGATCCGTCGCTTTCAATGTGGAGACGTTCGGAGGCGGACACACCGCTCATCTCCGCCGGCCGCCGATACCACTGCCACCACGCGACAGCGCAGAAGGCGCTCAAGGTGCCGGTGCCCAAAAAAGCCCATTGCCAATGGGCGCCATCCGACACGGAAACCGCCCAAGCGACGAAGAGCGGCGCAAGGACGGCGCCCATATTCGAACCGGCATTGAAGATGCCGGTGGCGAGCGCCCGCTCTTTCCGCGGAAACCACTCGGCGACGGCTTTGACGCCGGCCGGATAAGTGCCGGCCTGGACCAGGCCGAATCCAAACCGAACCAACGGAAACGTCACGGCGCTCCGGGCGGGGCGGATGGCCGCGTGCAGGAAATCGAAAAGGCTCCAAAGCGCGATGGAAAGCGCGTAGCCCGCCCGCGTCCCAAATCGGTCGAGAACGGCTCCCATCCCCACCAGACCGATGGCGTACGCCGCCTGGAAGGCGATCGTCACCGTCGCATAGGTCTCGTCGGTCCAGTGGAAGACCTTGTACTGGAGGACGGGCGCCAGCACTCCGAGGACTGTTCGGTCCAGGTAATTGATCGTCGTCGCCGCGAAGACCAGCGCCAGTATCTTCCAGCGGCACCCCGTCACGATACGGGCCGGGGAAGATTGATGGCGAACTTGGCGATCCACGGGCCGAACGAGTCGATGATGCCCGGATACAGGGCCACCCCGTGCGTCAATTGTTCTTCTCGTTTGCGAAGCCCGCTCTCGCCCGGCAGTCGCACGCGGGCAAAACCCGGCCGCGGCACGGAGGCGCGGCAGGCGTCCGCCACCGCGGAGGTTTGCCGCGCAAATTCCTCGATCCCGCCAAACAGCGCCGGGGACATCACCTGGACGTACGTGGTCGAACTCCAGCCCTCCCTTGGGTCCGCCCGGCCGTGGCCGGCCAAGCCCCCGGTCAGCATTTCGACAAACAGCCCCATGGCGTATCCCTTGTGGCCGTGGTCGGTGCCCCCGGCTGGAAGGAGGGTGCCGGGCGGGTTGGCGGTCATGACCGCGGGGTCGTCGGAAGGATTCCCCGCGTGGTCGAGAACCCATTGACCGGGAAATTTCCGGCCCTCGGCCAGCAGCCGTTTGATCATTCCATTGGTCGTGATCGACTGGCTGACATCGAACATCACCGGATCGCCCTGGGTCGGCCAGCCGGCGGCGAACGGATTGGGGGTGAAGACTCCCGTGCGGCCGCCGTGCGGGGCGACGCCGGCGGTGTAGGGATCCGAGCAGGAGAGGATGATCACCAGGCCCTGGTCGGTCACGCGCTTGAGATAGGCCGCCAGGGCGCCAATGTGATGGCTGCGGCGGATCACGACCGTGCCGGTGCCTTGGGTTTTCGCGCGCGCCACGGCCACGTCGATGGCCTGGAGCGTGAGCCACTGCCCCGGCAGCCGCTGGCCGTCCCAGGTGACGGCCGCGGGGAAATCGGCAACGATCTTCGGCTCGCCGTGCCCGCTCATCCGGCCGCCTTCGATTTCGGTGAGGTAGAGCGCCAACAACTGTAGGCCGTGGGTCGTGTGTCCCAGGAGGTCTCCTTCGACCAGAATTTCGGCGACGGCCTCGGCCTTGGCCCGTTCCAAGCCGGCGCGCTCCAGGAGCGATCCGGCAAACTGCTTCAAATCGTCCGCGCGATAGCGGCGTTCAGGATGCATGGATTCAGCCGGGAGCCAGCGAGACCTTCATGGCTCGGCGGCGATCGGCGGCGGTCTCGAAAGCCGCGGCCAGCTCGGAAAAGGAAAACGTGTGGGTCAGCATGGGCCGCACGTCGATGCGGCCGTCGCAAATCGCCTGGACCGCCACGGAATATTCGCGGTCGAAGCGAAACGAGCCGACCAGCGTGAGTTCCCGCGCCACCACCGGAAAGAGGGCCGTGGGGGTCTGACCTCGCGGGAGCATTCCCACCTGGACCAGGGTGCCCGAGACCGCTGCGGCGCTGAGGGCGCTGGCGAGACCGTTCGGATGACCGGTGGCCTCGAACACCACGTCGAAGCCTCCGCTCTCCGCCACTTGGCGGCCCAATCGGTCGGGCTCGGTCCGGACGTTGACCGTCTCGGTTGCCCCCATCGCGCGGGCGATGCGAAGCGGTTCATCGTGGAGATCGGTGACCCACACGCCCGCGGCGCCGCCCAGCCGGGCCGCCGCGGCCAGAAGCACGCCGATCGGCCCGGAGCCGGTGACGAGCACGCTCCGGCCGACCACCGCCCCGGCCTTGCCCAAGGCATGGAGGCACACGGCGAGCGGTTCGGCGCAGGCCGCCGCCGCGTAGGAGACCGAATCCGGAATCCGGAAGCAGTTGGCCTCCGCGGCGACGAACCGTTCCGCAAAAGCGCCCGGCACGTGGGGAAACCGGGCCGCGCTGCCAAAGAAGCGCACCTCGCGGCAGAGGTGCCGGCGGCCCTCCCGGCAGGGACGGCATGCGCCGCAGGCGTGGTTGGGGTTCACCGCGACGCGATCACCCGCCTTGACGGCGCTCACGCGGGGGCCCACCGCGAGCACCTGCCCCGCGACCTCGTGGCCGAGGGTCAAGGGTTCCCGGAGGCGAAATTCCCCGACTCCGCCTTCGGCAAAGTAATGCAGATCCGAGCCGCAGATGCCGCCGGCCCCGAGGCCCACCACCACCTCGCCTTCGCCCGGCGACGGCTCCGGCCGGTCTTCCAGGACGAGGTTTTGGGCGGCTTTGAGCACACAGGCTTTCATGGGCTGATTGAGGCGAGGGGGGGATTGAATGGCCCGCGGACGGTCTTCGCGAAGGCATTGTTGTTGCACGTTGAATACAGAGGAGAGAATGTCGGTTCGATGAGCGTTCGGGAAATTGCGCGCCAGGCGGGAGTTTCGCCCTCGACCGTATCGCTGGCCCTGCGCAACAGCCCGCGTCTCGCCGCCGAGACGCGGCGGCGGGTCCAGGCCGTCGCGCAGACGCTGGGTTACCACCCCAACGCCAAGGTGGTGGCCCTCATGAGCCAGCTGCGCGCGAGCCGCAACGTGGGCGCCGAGGCGTGCTTTGGCGTCGTTTCGCTTTACCCCACGCCCCGCCCCTGGGAGCAGATGCCCCACTTCGCCCGTATCCACGAGTCCATGACCGAACGGGCCGCGCAGCTCGGCTACCGCCTGGAACCCTTCTGGCTCAAGGCTCCCGGCCTGCGGCTGCCGCGGGCCCGGCAGATCCTGGACGCCCGCGGCATCCAGGGCCTGATCAGCTTCGGCAGCCCCGATGTCGACCAGGAGTTCCCCCGGGAGCTCGATCACTACGCCGTCGTGACGATCGGCCAGAGCATCCGCACCCGCCTGCACCGGGTGACGAGCCATTTTTTCGGGGACACCTGGCGGGCCCTCGAGCATCTGCACGGGCTCGGCTACCGGCGGCCGGGCTTGGTTTTGGGCCAGTACGAGGAGAACCGCGGCGCCGGCGCCTGCTCCAGCGCCTACTTCGGCTGGTGCGAGCAGCGGCTCGGCTTGCCGGCGGCGCTGCCGATTCTGCGGGTCAAGGCCGTCGAGGAGGAGGGGCTTTTGCGCTGGATCGGCGCCGAGCGGCCCGATGTCCTCGTCTTCGTTCACGTGAGCCCCACGGTCGAGAAGCTTCGGCAGATCCTGAGGGGCAATCGGGTTCGCGTGCCCAAAGACCTCGGCGTGGCCGTCATCAGCCAGATTCTCGAGGGCGGCACCTTCGCCGGCATGCAGCAGAACCAGCGGGTCATGGGGGCCCGGGCGGTGGAACTGCTCGCCAGCCTGATCCTGAGCCTGGACATCGGATTTCCCGAGCATCCCCGGATCGAGATGATCGAAAGCGACTGGATCGACGGACCCAGCCTGAAATGATGGCTTCTCATTATGCACCCTTTGGGTTTCAGTGGCGGGCGTACCCCTCGTAGCCTGTCCGGCCATGACTATCGTTGAGTCCTATCCTGCGGCGGTGGCGCTTTGCGTCGTGACCATGCTCTGCTGGGGCTCGTGGGCCAACATGCAGAAGCTGGCCTCGCGGGAATGGCGCTTTCAGCTTTTCTATTGGGACTATGGAATCGGCGTTCTGCTCCTGGCCCTGATTCTCGGGCTGACCGTCGGGAGCACGGGCGCGGCGGGCCGCGGACTGTTCGCGGATCTGCGCCAGGCGGATGCTCTCTGGTTGGGCTCGGCTTTTCTCGGCGGGGCGATCTTCAATCTTTCGAATATCCTGCTCGTCGCGGCGATCGACATCGCCGGACTCGCGGTGGCCTTTCCCGTTGGCGTCGGGCTCGCGCTCTGCCTGGGAGTCGTGACCACCTATCGGGCGACCCGCGAAGGCGATCTCCATCGGCTTTCGCTCGGGGTCGCGGCCATTTTGATTGCGATCCTTTTGGATGCGCTGGCCTACAAACGGCTGGCTTCGCAGGGACGCCGCACTCCGACCAAGGGAATCGTCATTTCGGTCGCCGCCGGCCTGCTGATGGGCTGGTTTTACAGTTTCGTGGCGCAGGCCATGGGCAAGATCGACCCGGTGACGAAGGCGCTGGAGCCGGGCAAATTGAGCCCGTATTCGGCCGTCCTGCTGTTTAGCCTGGGCCTTTTGGTTTCGAATTTTCTTTGGAACAGCCTCATGATGATCCGGCCGCTGAGCGGCGACCCGGTCCCGTTTGGCGATTACTTTTCGCGCGGGAACTTCCGCCTGCACCTGATCGGCATTCTGGGCGGAGTGATTTGGAATCTGGGCATGTCGCTCAGCATCATCGCCAGCACCGCGGCCGGGGCGCCGCTCTCCTACGGTCTCGGCCAGGGTGCCACGCTGGTGGGGGCGCTCTGGGGTGTTTTCGTCTGGAAGGAATTCAAGTCGGCCCCGCGCGGCACCAGCGGCCTGCTTGCGGCGATGTTTGTTTTTTACCTGGTCGGACTCGCAATCCTGATCGCTTCCAAATGATGAGCCGTCCTTCCGTGGTGGTGGTGGGCAGCTCCAACACGGACATGATTCTTCGGGTCGAGCGCATTCCCGTGCGCGGCGAGACCATTCTGGGAGGGGCGTTTGCCACGGCTGCCGGAGGGAAGGGCGCCAATCAGGCGGTCGGAGCGGCGCGGGCGGGAGGCAAGGTCGCGTTGGTGGCCCGGCTCGGGCGGGATATGTTCGGCGACCAGGCGCTGGCAGGATTTGCGCGCGATGGAATCGATGTGACCCAGGTGGTTCGCGACGACCGATTCCCCTCCGGAGTTGCGTTCATCTTCGTGGCCAGCGACGGCGAGAACAGCATCGGGGTGGCGAGCGGTGCCAATGCCCGGCTGACGCCCGGCGATGTGCGGCGGGCCCAAAACGTCTTTTCGCACGCCAAGGTGGTGGTGGCGCAATTGGAGGTGCCGCTGGCGGCGGTCACGGCCGCCGCGGTATCGGCCGAAAAAGCAGGCGCTCAGTTTATTCTGAATCCGGCGCCGGCCTGCGCCGTGCCGGACGCGCTCCTGCGCCGAGTGACCGTTCTGACGCCGAACGAAACGGAAGCGGAGCTGCTGACTGGAATCAGGGTGGTGGACGAGGCGTCGGCTTCGAAGGCGGCCGCCCGGTTGCGCCGTCGCGGCGCCCGGAATGTCATCGTGACCCTCGGTTCCAAGGGAGCGTGGGTGGCGACCGAACGGGGCGAAACGATGATCGCCGGCTTTCGAGTGAAGACGGTGGATACCACGGCTGCCGGGGACATCTTCAACGGAGCGCTCGCGGTGGCCTTGGCGGAAGGCCAGCCGCTGGAGCGCGCCGCGCAGTTTGCCAACGCGGCGGGCGCGCTGTCCGTCACTCGGCTCGGCGCCCAGGATTCCGCTCCGAATCGAAGGCAAATCGAACGGCTTTTAGCTCGCTGATCATGAACCAGAACTCCGGACGGCTGGTGTCGTTGGATGCCCTGCGGGGATTCGACCTGATCTGGATTTTGGGTGCGGACCAAGTGGGCACGCAGCTGGTCCGAAGCTGGAACATCGCGCCGACCCGCTGGGTGGCGGGACAGCTCGATCATTGCGCGTGGGCCGGCGTGCATTTTTACGATCTCATTTTCCCGCTGTTCGTCTTCATCGCCGGGGCGTCGATCGTCTTCGCCGTTCCCCGCCAGATCGAGCGGCAGGGGAGGGCGGGCGCCGTGCGCCATATTCTGCGGCGCGGCCTGATCCTGTTCCTGCTGGGCATTGTCTATAACGGCGGGCTTTCGCATCCGTGGCCGGACGTGCGCCTGCTCGGCGTCCTTCAGCGTATCAGCTTGGCCTATACCGCGGCCGCGCTCCTGTTCTGCTTCGGATCGCTGCGGATCATGGCCGCGGTTTTCGCCCTGCTGCTGGCGGGCTATTGGGCGGTCCTGGATTTCATCCCGATCCATGACTATTCGCTGGATCGCGCGGCGATCGCGGCGCAATTCGGCCGGCCGGACGCGCCGCGCTCCGTGGTGCGGGCCGCCTGGGCGGCGGCTCCCGGGCGAGTGACGGGACGCTTCGAACCCGGGTTGAATGTGACCAGCCAGGTCGATTTCCTGGTCGTGCCCGGGCGCATGTACGATGGCGATTGGGACCCGGAAGGGTTGCTCAGCACATTTCCCGCGATTGCCACGTGCCTGCTCGGCGTTTTCGCGGGGCGCTGGCTGACGCGCGCGGATCGCGGTGGGCGCGAGAAGGTCGTGGGCCTGGTCTTATCGGGAGCAGCGGCGCTGGCGCTGGGCTGGCTCTGGAGCCTCGAATTTCCGGTGGTGAAGAAAATCTGGACCTCCAGCTTCGTGCTCGTTGCGGGCGGATGGGCCCTGATCTTTCTGGCCGCCTTCTATTATGTGATCGACGTGCGAGGGTGGCGGCGTTGGGCCGCACCTTTGGTTTGGATCGGACTGAACCCGATCACGCTGTATCTGGCGACCGCGCTCATTTCGTTCGGCGGCGTGGCCGCGCATTTCGTAGGCTCGACCCAACCGCTGCTGCTGGCGGCCACCGCCTTGGCCCTGCTGGTTGCGCTCGCGTGGTTTCTGCAGGACCGGAAAGTTTTCCTGCGGGTCTAAGGCGGCGCCGTTCCACAGGATTCACGGAATCTCGTACACCTCGACCAGCACGGTTCCCGGCGTTCCCGTGGCACTGTTCACCTGCGCGGTGTAGTTGCCGGGCGGCAAGGTGGCCAGAATGACGGAATCGCCGGACTGGGGGCCAATGAATCCGAATGCCCCGGCTTCGAGCGCCGCGTCGGAGAGCGGGGCGCTTCCGCCCCAGCCTTGATTGGCCGCCAGGACACCAAAGAGGGGCCCGGCCGTGGCATTGAGCGTGAGCACCGGATCCGGCAGAAACGCCGTAATGCTAAATTGCTGGAGCGATGGACCCACTGCCCGGACCAAAACCGTTTTCGCGGTGGTGCCCCCGATCACGAATCCCGCGGTGAGCGACTGGTTTTGAGCCAGTTGTAATTTCGCGGACAGGTTGATCAGCCGCAGGGTCACGCCGTCGACGTAGGATCCGGGAGTGGAATCGTCATAAATTTCCGCCAGGGCCAGGCCGGCCGCGTTCGATTCCGAGGTAAGGGTGGCGGTCGTTCCCTGGTTGATCGGGACGGGCAGCACGAGGGCGCAATCGTGGCTGGACGGATCGGTCAGCTCGAATGCCCCGGTTTGCCGGTCGGCTTGTTCGATCGCGGCCTGATTGGCTCCCCAGCCATTGTTCTCGAAATCTCCATTTTGATTGGTGATCACCACATCGATCGACGGATCCGGCATCGGGTTTGGCACCTGGAAGTCGGATAGAGCGGGTCCAATTCCCCGGATGAGCACCGGCATTGAGCCGGCGGTGCCATGGCCGGCGTAGAATCCGACGGTGAGATTCTGCCCGGCCGCAACGGGAGCGAGCACGGACTCGTTGACGAGGCGCCCCGGATCGGAGGTGGTGACAACCTGGAGGGAAGCCGGGTTGCTTGTGACGGAGTTGCCGATGCCATTGCTGCAAACACAGGTGTAGAGCCCCACGTTGACGGTTGAGGCGCCGCGTATCGTCAGGTTCGATGACGTCGCTCCGCCGATCGCGAGCCCGTTGAAATACCATTGATAAAGCAGCGCGGCGGGAGCGGTGGCCACGCAGGTCAAAACCGCGGTGGTGTTGTTTGCGATCGAAACCGCGCCGGATGGCTGGACGACGATTGTCGGCGGCACATCGAGTTTCGGCGGGGCATCAATCAGGGCAAGCAACTCGGCCGCCCGGGGCGATCCGGCTCCCGTGCAAAGATCGTAGAACGGTCCGGCCGTGTAGTAGCCGTCGATCCCGGACAATATGTCGGAGAATCCGGGACTGCCGATGAGCGGATAACACCAGGTGGCGAACAACCCCAGCGCCGGCAGCGATTGCGCGGCCCTCTGTTGATCCATGTCTGCGACGATCCCCGCCCAAATGGGTGTCGCCAGACTGGTGCCCCAAACCGTGCCCGGATGGCCTTGAAAGTAATAGAAACTCTTCTCTGCCTGCGCCGCCACATCCGGCACACATCGAAACGCGCCGGCCGGAACGCCCACGCCGGTTTGAAAGGAAGGCCGCAAAAAAACGCTGCTGACGCCGCCTCCCGTTCCGACTTGGTCGCGACCCGTGACATCGGTGGAGCTGAACCAGGAGCTTTCCGACTTTTCATTCCAATCGCTGCCAAACCCCAGAGCGGTGCCTCCCACCGAGGTGACATTGGAGTCGCTGGCGGGATAGCCGGTCATGAGCGGCGCGCTCTGACTGTATTCACCGTTGCCGCTTTGGTCCGGATTCGAACCGCCGTCGCCCGAGCCGACGAACACGGAGACGCCGCTGGCCGCCAGGAGCGCATAGGTCTGGGAGTAGGCCAGGAGCGTTGAAGCCGATCCGGCCTGGTTCTCCGGGCTGGCAAAGCTGATTGAGACGACGTTCAGGCCGGGGTGCGCGGCCAGTTCGTTCAGAATTTGGACCAGGGCCAGGTTGAAACTGCTGTAGTACAGATCCGTCATGGCGTAGAGACGAATCTTGGCCGCGGGAGCCATGGCGCCCGCCCATTCGACGTCGAGCGTGGCTTCGAGCGTATTGTCAGGGCTGATAACGGATGGGCCGCCGTTCACATTCACGACCGTAAAGTTGCCGAGCGATTGAGGGATGCCACCGGCTTGCCAAAATGCGGTCAAATCGCCCGAGGACGGAGCGGCCGCGCCCAGAATGGCAATGGTCTGGCCCGCTCCGGTGAAGCTGACCGGGACGTGGTAGGCGGCCTGGATGTCCGCCGGGGTGGGGGCCCCATCGAGGCTTCCCAGATTTGCGGCCGCAACCGCCCGACCTGGATTGACGTGTCCTTGCAGATGCGGCTGCAATCCCGCCACCGCGAGGACGGGGCCAGCCACGTCGGCGGGTAAAGAGGGCGCGGTCAGCGCGGACGAGAGTTCCCCGTCCGGGGTCGCTACCCGGCCAAACGAAACCCCGAAGACGGTCGAGAGTTGCTCCACGCTGCCGCGGACAACGACGTGGGTGAGAAATGCGTCGGTCAGCGGGAGTTCCAGTCCCTGCGCTGCCACCCAACGGCGCACCCGCTCAAAGTCGGCCGGAAGCGGGAGATAGCGCTGGGCCAATTCGGAGCGCGGCACAATTTGATGCGCGGCGATCCTCGCTTCCAACTCGTCGTAGTTGCGCAGCCGCAGGCTGATGAGAACCTGCAGTTTCTGATCCAATTCCACCCGGCTCAACGCGGGCCGAACCAATCGATCCGCCGATACCGGCGCAATCGAATCCGACAGGACTACTCGCGCGATCGCGGACGCGGCGATGGCCGCGCTGGGGACGACAATCGCTGTCGGCAGGATTACCCGTATTAGCCACCGCAACCATTGCCGCATGCGCAGCCATGGTCGCCTGGTTTCCGCAGGAGCGGAAGATATTTTTGAAGAGCGAAACTTTGGAGAGATTCGTGCCGCTATCGCGCAACGGTGAGGCTCAGGCCCATCGCGCCGTTTCCGCCCGGACCGTGATAGGAGATGCTGGCGGTCCAGTCGCCTGCCATGTCGGGTTTGATGTCGGCCCAATAGCGTCCGATCTTTCCCTCCGGCGAAACGGTTGCGCCGGAATGCATCGTCATGCCCGGCATATTCATATCCAGGGTGAAGGCAACGGCGCCCACGTCGAGGGCGGCTCCGGTTTGCGGATCCTCGAATTCAAGCAGAACGCGGTTGTCGCCCAGCCGAACGCCTCCCTCGCGATAAAGGTTGAGCCGCACACCGGCGGCGGTGGCCGTGGCCAAAGGCGCGGTCGCCGGGGTGGCGGTGCGGGCCGGCGGCCGGTGGTGGTCCTGCCAACGCCATAACGCACCGGCTGCGGCGAGACCAGCGAGGGCGACAAACATCCCGATGGGCGTCCTCCCCTGGTTGAGTTCCTTCCCACGGGGTTCCGGCAGATGCCGCCGACGCCACAGAAGGTAGATCGCGGGATAGAGGAGCAGCTCCAGGATCGCGGACGTCACGACTCCGCCGACCATTGGCGCGGCGATGCGCTTCATCACGTCCGCGCCGGATTGCGTGACCGGGGACCACAGGATCGGAAGCAGGCCGAACAGGATCGCGCAAACGGTCATGATTTTCGGGCGAATGCGCAGCACGGCCCCCTCGATGATCGCCTCATGCAGATCGGCCGGCGTACGGAGCCGTCCGGCCGCCTGAAATTTGTCCCAGGCCTGGTCGAGATAAAGCAGCATCACGACGCCGGTTTCCGCATCCAGGCCGGCGAGCGCGATCAGACCCACCCACACCGCCACGCTGAGATTGTAGTGCAGCAGGTACAGCAGCCAAACGGCGCCCACGAGCGAGAAAGGCACCGCCAACAGGACGATCGCGGTTCGGGCGGCCGACCGGGTATTGAGGTAGATCAGGATAAAGATGACCAGGAGGGTGAACGGAACGACGACCTGCAGGCGTTGCTCCGCGCTCTTGAGAGACTCGAATTGTCCTGCCCACTGAATGTACGCGCCGGCCGGAAAGCGCAGGCGACGCGCCAGCCGGGCATTGGCCGATCGAACGTAGCCGTCGATGTCGGAAGAGGTGGCATCGACGAAAACCAAGCCCACCAGCTGGCCGTTTTCCTCCCGAATGTCGGGCGGCCCCGTGCGAAAGGAAAGGTCGGCCAATTCGCCGATGGGCACCTGTGCGCCGGTCGGCGTTGGCACGAGCACCCGTTTCAACGCTCCCAAATCAGAGCGGAAGTCGCGGGCGTAGCGCACGGTGACGGGATAGCGCTCCCGGCCTTCGACCGTGGTCGTGACGATGTTGCCTCCAACGGCGGTTTCGATGACTTGGTTGACATCGCCGCTGGTGAGCCCGTAGCGGGCCGCCGCCTCACGCCGAGGAGCGAAATCCAGAAAATATCCACCGGTGGTCCGTTCGGCGAAGACGCTCCGGGTGCCCGGCAGGTCGGCCAGCGCATTTTCGATTTCGACGCCAAGCTTTTGGATGGTCGGCAAATCCGGACCAAAGACCTTGATGCCCAGCGCCGACCGGAATCCGGTCGTGAGCATTTCGGTCCGGGTTTGGATCGGCATCCAGAAAATGTTGGCCATGCCCGGCGTCTTCAGTTTGCCGTTCATCTCCGCGATAATCTTCTCCCAGGTCATCCCCGTCCGCCATTGATCGCGGGGCTTCAGGGTCACGACGGTTTCGAACATGGAGAGGGGCGCGGGATCGGTCGCCGTATCCGCCTGGCCCGCCTTGCCGAAAACCGTCGCGACTTCGGGGAACTGCTTGAGCACACGATCCTGCACTTGAATGATCCGTGCGGCCTCCTCGATCGACAGGCCCGGTACGGCGGTGGGCATGAACAGGATGGTGCCTTCGTTGAGCGGAGGCATGAATTCCTTGCCGAGGCGGCGGTAGGGAATGACGGTCAATGCGAGCACCAGCGCGGCCGCCGCCAGCGTCGGCCAGCGATAGCGCAGCACGAACTGGGCGACTGGGCGGTAGGCCCATATCAATAGACGATTGATTGGATTTCGTTCCTCCCGGACGATGCGACCGCGGACCAGGAATCGCATGAGCACGGGCACGAGCGTCACGGCGAGCAGGGCCGAAAACCCCATCGCAAAGGTCTTGGTGAAGGCGAGCGGCCGAAAAAGACGACCCTCCTCGGCGGTGAGCGAGAAGACCGGAACGAAACTCACCGTGATCACGAGCAGGGAAAAGAAAAGCGGACGGCCCACGCTGCGGGCCGCGGCAATGATCACCTCCGTTCGTTCGGCTCCGGACGGATCGCGCCCCTGTTCCTGACGAAACTGCTCCAGCTGTTTGTGCGCGTTTTCGATCATGATGATCGCGGCGTCCACCATGGCCCCGACGGCGATCGCGATACCGCCCAGGGACATGATGTTCGAGGTCAGCCCCAGCCGCCACATGGGCAGGAAGGCGAGCAGCACCGCGATCGGAAGCGTGACGATGGCGACCAGCGACGAACGGACGTGCCAAAGGAAAATGAGGCAGACGAGGGCCACGACGATGCTCTCCTCGATGAGCTTTTCCCGCAGGGTCGCGATCGAAGCGTTGATCAGCACGCTGCGGTCGTAGGTGGGAACAATCCGCACGCCCGGCGGCAGGGACCGGCCGATTTCCTTCAGCTTGGCCTTGATGCCCTGGATGACCGTGAGGGCATTTTCGCCATAGCGCATGACGACGATGCCGCCCACGACCTCGCCCTGGCCGTCCAACTCCGCCAGGCCGCGCCGAAAACCCGGCCCGAAGTGGACTCGTCCGACATCCCGTATTCGCACGGGCGTCCCCTTCGCGACCTTGAGTGGTATGCCCTCGATGTCGCCGAGACTGTGAAGGTACCCCCGGCCGCGAACGTAGTACTCGGTCGAACCCACCTCGAAGATTTTTCCGCCGACGTCGTTGTTCGACGTGCGCAGCTTGGCCACGACGTCGGCGAGCGGAATTCCGAAGGCCGCGAGCTTGTTGGGGTCGAGATCGACCTGATACTCCTTGACGAAGCCGCCGACGGGGGCGACCTCCGCCACGCCTTTCACCGACTCCAGGACGTAACGCAAATTCCAGTCCTGAAAGGAACGCAATTGCGCGAGGCTGTGCTGCCCGGTGTCGTCGACCAAGGCGTACTCGTAGACCCAGCCGACGCCGGTCGCATCCGGCCCGATCGTTGGGTTGACGCCGTCCGGCAGCGAGCCGCGGACCGAATTCAGGTACTCGAGCACGCGCGAGCGCGCCCAGTAGATATCCGTCCCGTCCGCAAAAATCACATACACGAACGATTTTCCAAACATCGACTCCCCCCGGACGAACTTCACTTTCGGGGCGGCGATAAAGCGCGTGGAAATGGGGTACGTAATTTGATCGTCCACGAGATCAGGCGAACGCCCTGGCCAATCCGTGGAGATGATGACCTGCGTGTCGCTGAGGTCGGGAATGGCGTCGAGGGGCGTCTGGCGCAGCGCCCACCAGGCGCCGGCGACCGCCAGGCCGGTCAGGACGAGCACCAGGAAAGGATTGCGCGCGCTGGCGTCGATGACCCGTTCAACGAAGGTCATGCGGAATACTGCGGGAGGCGGATTCGTCTCCACGGTGATCAGAAATCCTTTAACGCGCTTTGGATCTTCGCCTCGGCGTCGATCAGGAAGTTGGCGCTGTTGACGACGCGCTCGCCGGCCGTGAGGCCCCGGTTCACCCGGAAGTCATCGCCATATTGCCCGCCCAGATCCACATAGCGCGGTTCCAGCCGTCCGCTCCCCTGGTCGACGAACACGACATTGTGTTGGCCGGTGGGGAGCACGGCGCTGGTGGGAATCGTGAGACCCTGGCCATCATCGAGGGTTAGGGCCACGTCGACGTAGGCATTCGGCAGCAATTTGCGCTGGGGGTTGTCCACCACGATCTGGACCCGCCCGGTCCGCTGGGCCGAATCGAGGAAGGGGTTGAGCTCGCCGATTCGGCCGGAAACCTGGAAGCCGGGGAGAGCCTCGCTCGTGATGGTCGCGCTTTGGCCCGCTTTCACCAACGGCAGCTCATTTTCGTAGAAGTCGGCCCACACCCAAACCGCCGACAGATCCACCAGGTCCACCAAATGATCGCCGACGCTGACATGCCGGCCCTGGTGCACGCCGATCGCTTCCACCACCCCCGTCACCGGGGATGTGAGCGGCAGGTACTCGTCGACCGTTCCGCTCCGTTCGATCGCGGCGATTTGCTCCGCGGAAATATTCCACTGTTCGAGGCGGGCTCGAGCCGCCGCCAGCAGGTGTTCGGCGCTTTGCACCGCCGGGAGATTTTGCTCCCGCTGCCCCGCCTCGCGCATGTGCACGAGATCGACGTACTCCTTTTCCGTGGCGACAAGGTCGGGACTGTAGAGATCCATGAGCACCTGGCCCGCCTTCACCGGATCTCCCGGGGCGGCGATGCGCAGGTTGTGAATGTAACCGTCCACGCGAGCGACATAGTCCCAATGCCGGGTGGTGATGGGGGCCACCGTGCCGACCGCGCGAAGGGTACGACGGAGCGATTTCAGCTGCACGGTGGCGTAGGTCACGCCGATCATTTGCTGCCGATCCGGAGTGACCGTGAATTCCTGCGGATGATCGGGATCGCCGGAAAGGTCGGAGGAACGCGCCGATTTCGGCGTGGCCGAGATGGCGGTGATCAAGAGTGCGAACCAAAGGTTTCTCATGGAACGGGGGGGGTGTTGTCGGTATGAATGGGCTCGCTGCGCCCGAGGCTGACCACGGTCGCGGGGTCGCGGCTGCCGGTCAGAAAGCAGAGGCCGGCCAATAGGCTGCCCTGTTCGGTCAGCGATTGCGCCAGGCCGAGTTGGTCCGCCACCAACAGGCGATGGGCATCCAGGATCTCCTGGAACGAGCCGAGCCCGTGTTCCCACGCGATTTGCGCGCTGGCGAGCGTCTGTTCGGCCAGCGGTATGAGCTGGCCTTGGTAGAGGACCGCCTGGCGGCGCGCCGTGTCGAGATCGATGACGTGGTGATGGAGCTCCTCGCGAATGGAAAGCGAGTAGTCCTCCGCTTCAAGAACGCTGGCGCGTTTTCGTTCCTGATCCCGCTTCCAGTCACTGTCGTATTTTCGGCGGTTGAACCACGGGACGCTGAAACTGACGGTGGCCATCGCTTGTTTGAGCGAACCATTGCCGCTATATTGCCACGCTTGGAGCCCGACCCTCACATCGGGCAGGCGAGCCTGGTGGGTCAGATCCGCCATCGCTTGGGCCGACACGTTCTCCTGGCGGAGAACGCGCAACCAAGGTTCCGAATCCAATGCCGCGGCGATGAGCTCCGGCGTATAGCCCACCGACGGCCGGAGGGCCGGGACGGCGATATCTGGCCAAGGGGCGTGAAGTTCCCGGTTCAGCAGCCGGTTGACTGAAAACCAAGCGTGGTCGCGCTCGGCTCGCTCGGTGGTCAGGTCGTTTGACGCCAACGCCGCGGCGGTTTGCGCCTTCAGCCAATCCACCTGGCTCGCTTGGCCCACTCGGTAGCGATGATCGACACTGGCCGCCGTCGTTTCGAGCCAAGCCAAGTCGGCCTCGGCAAGGTCCGCCTTGCGGCTGGCGAGCGCCAAATTCAATAGGCCCAAAGTGAGTTCGCGCCTCAGTTTCAGGCCTTCGAAGTCGGCGGCGAAGCGCTCGCGCTCGGCGTCCGCCTCCGCCACCTTGCGCGCCAATTGCGGCCGGTTTTGCAGCGGAAGCTTCTGGTCCAAGCCATAGACCAGGTTGCCTTGTTCGGATGCCCCGAAGCCGCCCGGTCCGGACGCCCAGATCCCGAACGAGGCGGTCGGATCGTCCCAGGTTCGAACGGACCCAACGGATGCGTTGGCCGCTTGAACCCGGACGGCGGCGGCTTCGAGCGCGGGATTTTGGCCCCGCGCCTCGGCGACCAGTTGGTCGAGCAACGCAGGATTGATTTCCAGGGCAGGGGAGGAGGTCGCCCCCGAAACGGAGACGGCGATGAGCAGAAAAATCGGAAATGGCTTCATGACGGAGGCTGAGTTGGCGGAACGGCGCACCAGCGCGCGCACGGGCCGTGCGCTGCGCAGAAGGACAGAGACGCCCGCGTCACCGCGCGGGCACGCCTAGGGCCAAAGCCTCAAATCAGACGACTGCAGTGGGCCGTGAACAATGGCACACTCGCAGCGGGCGCCCGCTCGACGGCGGGCGCAGCGCGTTTCCGAGAAGTCTCGGTCAACGCAACCAGCGAAAAGCAAAAGCCCAGGGCCCATTCGTGGGCCCGAGGGGCGAGGCGTGAAGCAGCGGGTGCTACTTCCACCACCTCGGCCGCCTCCAGAGCCGGCACGGTGGTCGAAGGCGGTGGGCAGCAGCCGGGTTTCCCGCAAGCGTCCGGGTGGCAGCAAGCGCACGCTTTGGCCTTCGCGCCCAAATCCACCGCCTGCACCTGCCCGAGGGCGGCGCAAAAAACGGCAAGGACGAGCCAGACGACACGCTTCATCGCGGAAGATTGTAGAAGGAAAGGCATTTTCGGCAATTCTTATTCCCAGCGGCGACTGGAACGACTTGAGCACGCTACGCTGTCCAGTTGACGATAGCCTGTGTATCATGCATGATCTGTGTATGCCGACCAAGACCATCTCCATCGAAACGGATGTCTATGCCATCTTGAAACGGGAAAAATCCCGCAAGGAATCATTTTCCCAGGTGATTCGCCGAGTCATGGCGGAGCGTCCGGTTGAGACGCTGGGCGAATTGGCCGACGCCCTCAAGTCGCTGGAGGGAATTGGCGCGGGGCCCAAACGCCGTCGCCGCGATGCTGCAGCTTGATACCAGTTTTTTGATCGCGCTTGAATCCGAGGTGTCGGATCGGCGGGTCGGTCCGGCGCGACGATTTCTGGCCGCGAATCGCGGCGAGCGGTTCGTGATCAGCCTGGTGAGCGTGGCCGAGTTCGCGGAGGGTTTCGAAAATCCAACCCAGGCGAATGAGTTTATTAAGTATTTTCGCAGGGAGGGATTGTCGTTGGGGATCGCCTACTTGAATGCGGAAATGCAGTCCGGCCTTCCCGAGCGACTGGGCGAGAACGACAGCTGGATTGCTGCGACCGCACTTTACAATCGCCGCCGTTTGGTCGGTCGCGATGCTGCCTTTCGACGAGTGGCGAATCTCAAGTACACGGAGTTCTAAGGAAGCAAACTACCTGCGGCCCCCATGATGCGGATCTTCTCCCTCTTCCGCCAATCGTTGATCGTTTTGGTTCTCGGATTCGGG
This sequence comes from Opitutaceae bacterium, assembly GCA_036502225.1. GTDB lineage: Bacteria > Verrucomicrobiota > Verrucomicrobiia > Opitutales > Opitutaceae > Palsa-1447. Next base: position 41,173 of record DASXYY010000027.1, on the reverse strand, counting down.
CTCCAGGCGAGCGTCCGCGCCACGGCGCCCGTCGACCAAGGGGAGGTGGACGACCAAAAAACACTTCAGAAGTGGTTCCAGGAGCCCGAACCGATCGCCTTCGACCATCACGACGGCTACCATTCGGTGTTTGACGGGGCCACACTCAAAGGCTGGGAGGGTGACTCGAACTACTGGCGCGTGGAGCAAGGAGCCATTGTCGGGGAATCGACCGAACAAAAGCCGGTCAGCAATACCTACCTCGTGTATCGCGCGGAACAGCCGCACGATTTCGATCTGAAGTTCGAAATCAAGGTGACGAACGGCGGTGGCAGCGGCATCCAGTATCGGAGCAAAACGGGAGTGCCTTGGCGTCGTAAGGTCCCCACCGGGCCGGGCTATCCGCCGCTCAACCTGGATTGGATGATGACTGGCCCGCAGGCCGACTTCTGGTTCCCGGTCAATCCCCTCAGCTCCACTTTTTCGGGCCAACTCTACACGGAAAATTCACCGTTGGGGATCGTCGCCTGGCGGGGCCAGGTCGTGAATCTCGTCTCCGGTGAACGGGGCCGATTGGTCGCCAACATCGGCGACCGGGCCGCGCTCGGAGGCTATATCCGGACGAACGGCTGGAACGAATACCTCATCATGGCGCGAGGAGGCACGCTCATTCATGTGATCAACGGGCAGCTGATGGCCGTCCTGGTGGATGACGATCCGCAGTCGGTGAACAACCAGACCGGTTACATCGGAATCGAGCTGGAAAGCTTCCCGAGCAAGGTCTGGGTCAGAAACATTTGGCTCAAGACCCTGAAGTAGCGGGTGGAGCGCATGGTCCCCATGCGCTTTGGCCGTTATCCGCTTTCGACGCCGAAGCGCGTGGGGACTGTCCCCACGCGCTCCACCCGCGTTAGCCCGCCTCCCCAGCTCAGGCGATGACCGCCAGCTCGTGCTCGCGCAGACTCGGAAGGGACCATTCGCTCCAGCCGTCCGCCGACCGGGCGGAAATTGATTGGCCTGCGACCAGGAGCCGAACGTTTTCGCCTCTCAGCCCGGAGTCGGTTCGCACGCGAACGCGAACGGGCCCGACTGGAATCAGTTCGTCGGTCGGCGCCCGCCAAGTGCCTGCGTTCGTGAGATTGATCAGATGCAGCAGGATGCGGCCGGGCTCGCGGTAAAGATGGCAATCGATGAGACCCGGTCCTTCGACCCGAAGCGGCAGATCGTCCTGCGCCGTCCACCGGACAGCATTGGCCAGCAAGCGTCCGTGATCGGGCAGGATGTCGCGCGCGAAGCGACGGTCGAGATCGGCCGGGAGGTACACCACGCGGCCGTGGCCTGGGCGGTCGTGGACGATGAGGGCAGGAATGTCGGTCTTCGGCGTCCGCATCCAGACGTCTTCAGGCGGGGTGATCGGGAACGGAGGAATGAAGGTGGCGAGCACGCTTGCCGTCGGCGAGACCGTCATCGCCTCCAGCGAACCGCCGTACGACAGGATGTCCGTATCGTCGAAGCCAGCCAGGACGGGATGCCGCTCTCCCACGGCCGGAGGTTCGCCCGCCGGATGCGGGCCGTCGATCCGGGCCCGAAGCTCCGGGGCGAGCCGAAGATAGCTGTGAGATTTTTCCGCGGCCCAGCGTTGCCGTGCTTCCTCCCGCCGCGCCCGATGGCCTGCGGGGAGATTCACTCCCAGCACATCCGCGAGCGCGAAATCAGGCCGCGGATCCCCCCAATGATCGCAGAGGCTGGTGTATCCGGTGGCGACGAGACCGCCTCCGCCGTTGACGAAATTCCGCAGCGTGGCCGCCTGCTCGTCGGTCAGTGCGCCGATGTTGGGTGCGATCAGGGTGCGCATCCCTCGCGCCTGTGTCGCGACGTCGTCGATATGGACCGGCAGGTAGGGAATCCGCGCTTTCACCAGCGCCTGGGTGAAGCCGTTCATCGGCTGCAAGGCCTGCGCGCGCCAGTCGTCCCGGCCGTAGAAGTCGCCGCTGCGCTGCGACCAGAGCAGTCCCACGGTGGCGATGGGGCGCCGCCCGGTGAGAAAGCGTTCGTTGGCCGCGTGCCATTGGCACAGCTCGACCGGCGTTCGGTAAGAGCGGCGGTCTTCGCCATACGCGCCCAGATAGTGCCACCAGGGATTGATGCCGCCCGCGAAGCCTTCGACCATCCAAAGACGCGCCTCCGGCGCGGGCTTGGCGGCGAACCGGAAGGTCGGCTCGGTTTGGTACATGGCCATGCTCTCGGCCGCGACCTTGTCCCAGCCCATCACGCCGTGGACCAGCTTGCCGACTTCGCCGTTGCGCTGGAAGCCGCTGTCGTCGGACCGGCGCTGGTCGTCGAGCATGATCATCTCGCAGCGCCGTCCGATCTCCCGGAATTCCCGGAATTGCTGGGCTTCGCCGTAGGGCGAGCCGTCGTTCATTCCAACCCAGAGACAATCCGGACCGCCCGCCTCGCGGGTGAGGCGGTTATTGTCATCCCAGACGCGCAGGCGGCACGCGTAGCTCCAGTCAATCCAGGCGCGAAAGGCGCGGTCGGACCAGTCCCGGCGGACCGGGAGTTCCAGATGCTGGGCCGCAAGGAATCCCGCGCGGCAGTTTTCGCAGTAACAGATATGATCGCGCCCCAGGCCGCTCCAGGCATTGTCAGTGAAGCCTTCCGGGTGGTACCGCGCCGCAATCTCACGGAGGACCGCGGCCAAGTGCGTCGCGAAATACGGGCCGTTGACGCACGGGGCATAGAGATCGCGGGTGCGGATGGGTTCTCCGCTCTGGTTCCGGGCGAACCAATCGGGATGCTCGCGGAAGAGCTCGTCGCCGGCGCCGCCGGAATCCATCCGGGCGAAGACGACGATGCCTTCTTCCTTGGCGGCCTGGCGGAGTTCGCCGAAGAGATCGCGGTCGCCGAGAAATTTCGCGCGGCGGTGCAACGGGACTTCCGTGGGATAGAAGGCGACGATTCCGCCGGCGTTGACGACGATGCCTTGAGTGCGCGTGCGGCGCCACTGCTCGCGCCACCAGCCGATGTCGTACTGCTGAGGATCGAGCTCGTTGATGTTGGTCTGGCCCCAGCGGAGCGTGCGGCGGTACCAGGGCAGGGGAGAAGCGGGCTCCGCGCCCGCCAGCCCAGTCCAGGATCCGGTGGCCGCGCCCAGCGCGGTCAGGGTCGAAACGCCGAGAAATTCGCGCCGGGTAGTGGTCATGAGGATTGCTTAGACGTTGCTGCCTAGTTGGGGCGAAATATCAAGTCGAGCGCCTCGCGTCCCGGCATCAAAAAATAGCCGCCCGCCCGGATCGTGGTGAACAACGGCAGCCCAGGGATTCGACGTCGGACCGGATCACCTGGCACGGTGAAATGGCCGTCGTTCGAGACAATATTCGTTCCGGCCGCAATCGGATCGGATTCATCGTTCAGGTCCAGAAACTTGGGATTGTTCATCCAGGTCTGCTGGATGAACTCAAATTGCCGGGTCAGATCGCTGCAGAGCGCAACGAAGACGATGCCTCTTTCGTCGGACGCCGGCTTGTCCCCCGAGTCCAATCGCGGAACTTCGACTCCCGCCGGGTACCAGAACGCCGGCGCCGCGGGACCATACATTCTTCCCCGGCGGATGATCCGATGATTCGCCACCAGCCGTAGGGAGACTTCAGGGCTGTCGTCCAAGGAATCGCGTGGATTGGCGCGGCGAATATGGGCGCCAAAGGGGCAGCGCCGTCCCCGGACGTCCGACGCAAAGCGGAGCGGGGCCTGCACCTTCTTTTCGTCGGCGGGCGGCGGCGCGCCCGGCGATTGTGCTTCCATCGGCATGCCATTCGGCCAGCGGCCAAATGCCTTGGAGGCGAGCCATACCGCCCCCTCGTCATTCTTGGCCTGGGAGCGCCAAAAGGACCAAAACTCCTGGACGTGCTGCTCCACTTGGCGCACGACCAGGTACGCACCGTCGATTCCAAGGGCAGGAGTCGCGATTTCGGTGTCGGCGGCCGTGCGCCGGCCCAGGACAATTTCACCGGGCGCGATCAATTCCGGACCGTCCGGCGGAGCGTCGCCGCCGGATACGTTGATTCGCGGCACCGATATTCCGTCACGAAATCCAAACGGTTCGCGTCGGTCCGGCGGCGAACACATCGCCTGTTCAAAGATCACCTTCCAGCCCGAACCCGAGGAAAACAGCCGTTTGGATTCCTGGTCGACCTCCTCGGCCTCCGCTCCGTAAAAAATTGCCATCGCGTGCACCTGCCGGTCATTCCAACGCCAGCCTCCCGGATCGTTTGATCCCACATCACCCAACGCCCGACTGCGCTGCGGTCCCACGATTCCCTCCAAAAACGCCGTATCGAGATTGGCCCAGCGGGCGGCATCGACGCCAAGAGCGACGAGACCCGGCGCGCTGACCATGAATTGCAGCGCTTTGGTCCGTTGGCCGGAGCTCAGGCCGAATGAGATCTCCTGGTCGACCAGGCGAAGACTCGAAATGCGCACGGCCGTCAAATCCTCCACCTCCAGGCCCACGACCAGGCTGTGAACATGTCGGCCGTGTCCGCTGAAGACCAGCGACTGGATGTGTCGGGTGTCGAGGGCGGCGCTCATGGTCTCAAAGCTGCGCCAGCCAGTCGGCAGCGCTTTTCTCGCTCAGGGTTGGCGCAAACAGACCGTCGCGGATGGCACCGTCTTTCAAGGTGTCGTCGACCGTGAGATTGGGATACGCGCGGTACCAGACCGGAGTTTCGAGTTGGCTCAGTCGCAGCAGACTCATCAGTCGCGGGCCGAACGTGCCTGGATCCGCCGGAGTGAACAGCCAGCGGGTTTTCGGACAGCCGTACACATTCGAGGCAATGGGAATGACGGCGTCGCTCCCCACGCCGAGAAAATCGAGCAGGTACCGATCCAGGCTGCCATCGTAGTCGCTCAGGAAAAGCATGGTGGCACCGTCGTCCACCTCCAGAATCCGCGCGTAGTGGATCGTGTTGATGCCCGCCAGCGAGCCGTTGGTCCAAAAATGCCGGCAGCCGCGTTCGGAGCCCCACAGAATGACGCGGAGCAGCAACCGCCGGACGCAGGTTGGCTTCACGGGAAACCAATAGGTGACCTGGTTGACGATCGTGAGGTCTTCGGTCGACTCGAGCTGGGCGACTTTGGCGGGGTCCGCGGAGGGGGCCACGACGTCCGGTTCGATCAATTCCAGCACGCGCACGACCAAAAGCGCCATACCGGTGAACACCGCCCCGTAGATCCACCAAAGCCCATAGGCCAGCCAGGCCAGCGCGCGCTTGCCGGGATGGTCGATCCGCTTGATCGCGTTTTGAATGTGCACCGCCAATACGCCGATGGCCGGGAAGGCAAAGGTGACCAAAAGATCGAGAAACCGCAGCAACCGCGGAAACCAGGGCACGGGGGGCGACACGGTCGTCGGCAATCCGAGACTGTCGGGGAGAGCCAGCACGTTTGCCCGGAGCTCCTGCCGGATCGTTTCCGCCGGGGTGCCCGCCGGCCAACGGCCGAGTTCGACCGCCTCGTCCATGAGCTCCTCGACCGCCGCGAGAAGTCGCCGTTCGGATTGGATGTCGGCGACGCCTTTATTGATCGCGCCCAAGTGGACCGTCATGTCCTTTTTGCGGAACCTCACCAGGAGGCGGGGAACGTCTTCGGGCCGACCGGAGTAGTCCGCTCCGGCGAACGCTTGGCTCAAGAGCGGACCTGCGACGGCGACGAGCCTGGTGAAATGTTCGTTCAAGGAACGATCCCGCACGCTATTGAACAGAATCCGGCTGCTGCCGTCACGACCGCTGCTCGGCAATGCGACCAGACGGAGCGTATGCAGGTCGGTGACCGCGGAAAGCGCCGACTCGAGCTGGGGAGCCAGCGCCCGCAACCGCAAATTGAGTTCGCTGGTTGTCACGCCGGGAATCGGAACAAACGCGGTGAAGCTGCAGGGCCGCCGCCAAAGAGATCGGAGGCGTTCCAAGCCGGGTTCGTACACGCGCATCGTCAGAATTCCAGGTTGCAGATCGTCAACGTTCGGAAATCGAAACGCTCCGACAGGGCATCGAGCATCATCGTCGTGACAAGAACCGAAAGATCCTTGGCCGGACAGATATGCTTGCCGCTGGACCAGCTGAGGACGGAGGCCACCTCGCTCATCGGCCGATTGAGGTTGAACGTCTCCGGCTGGGAAAACACCGCGGGGTCGCGATTGATGCAGACAAAGGGGTAGGCGAATTCATCGCCGGCCTCGGCCCTCACGCTGATTCCGGCTACTACCATCATTTCCGGCTCCTCGAGGATGCGGTGCACCGAGGTGACGGTCGGGCAGAGGCGGACGGCTTCCACGACAAATGCCATCCGTTCTCGCATCGAAAGCGCCCGGTAATCGACGCCGTTGTCCTTGGCGAAGCCGGCGCTCTTCATGACGATCGTGCCCACGCTGAACATCGCCGCAAACAGCGTCATGTCGATCGCCACATTGTCCACGCCGAGACGCCGCAGCGGAAAATACGCGTCCCGCCGAATGCCCTGCCGGGTGCCGAGGATCGCGAGCATGAAGGTAAAATAGCGGGCAAAGAGCGAAAGCTCGGCGAACCTCCGGACATAGCTGAAGGTGACGGCGTCCGCCTGCGGCGCCGGCAGGTCGACGCCGGCCAAAACCTGAATAAAGATCCGCGTGGCGGCGCCACGGATTTTCCACATCGAGGACATATCCGTGTCGGAAGCCCATTCGTTCAGAATGCCCTGGCACTCGGCGGTCAGAGAAGCCAAGTCGAGCGAACGCACCCGCGTCGTCATGATCTTCTCGTCGATGTAACCCCGAATGAGATCCCGTGTGGGCGGAGCGGAGGTGAGCGCTCCCGCATTCGTCAAGAACGCCATCGGATCATTGCTGACCAGATCGACGCCCATGAATCGGTTTCCGCGCAGCGATGGTTGCTCAATCTCGATCTTGGCCCGGGCGTGCCCCACCACCATGAGGGCCTGGCCAAAGATGAAATTGCCCCGATAGATCCGAAGGTGGAGCAGCATCGTCTCGTTCTGAACGTTGGCGAGGACCAGGGTCCAATCGATTGCGGTCGTAATCTCAAGGATGATGCGCCGGAGCCATCTGAACCGGCAACGCCACGCGAAGAGTTTGACTGGCTTCAGCAGCCAGATCACGGCGATGGAAACCACCCGGGCAATTGCCCGCAGCGCCTGCTGGAGTGCGTACAGCGATCTCATTTCCCACGAAATTCGCCGAAGCCGGGCGGAATCGTGGTCCCGTTCAATACCGGAACGCCGGTTTTGTAAAGTAAGTGTCGGCGCTACCGCCTCGACCAGCCGGCCTCACGTGATTCAGCTTTTGTTGTCCGAAAACCTAGCCTTCGTTCGTTGAAGGGATAGAACGTGAAAATGAGAAAAATCAGAATATTCGAACACCTCTCACTGGACGGCGTCATGGAACACGACGACGACTACCGGTATTCGGGCTGGACGGTACCCTATCGAACTCCGGCTGGTTTGGCGTCCCTCCTGGAGGCGCAAGGCGCGAGCTTCGATCTCCTGCTTGGACGACGCACCTACGAAACCTGGGCCGGCTATTGGCCGAAGGCCGCGAGAAGTCCGATGGCGGACCGCATCAACGTGGCGACGAAGTATGTCGCAACCCACCGGCCGGACAGCCTCGGATGGGGACCGGTCAAGGACTTGGGTGCGGACATTGCCGAGTCCGTTCGCAGCATCCGTTCAAAGGATGGCCCTGATCTTATCCTCTGGGGCAGTTCCACGCTGACGTCGCTGCTCCTCGGGCAAGGCCTGGTCGACGAAGTCGTACTGATCGTCTACCCGGTTTTGCTGGGCCAGGGGAAACGCTTCTTTTCGGACAAGGTCGACGCGCGCGAACTGGCTTTGGTCAGCACGAAGGCGACGCCGACGGGCGTCCTCATAAACACCTATCGACACGTGGGAACGCTACGAACCTTGCCAAGACAATAATCGCCCGTTCCGGCCGTCATTCGCGTCGCGGCGCCAACAGCGGATCGATCGACGCGGCGCCCTGCTAAAGTTCCACTTGGCTTGGAAATCGTGGGCAGAGTTCGGAAACCGCTATGGACTGATCGGTAGCGCGGTAGAAGGCCGTCTCGCCCGGTTCGGAGCCTATCCAACATTCGCGACAGCCGGCGGCAAAATACAGTTTTCGTTTTTCAGCGAGTTCTTCCGGGGTGTTTCCAGGGGAAGCAACCTCGATGCAAAGCTCCGGCGCCTCGGGAAAGCTGTACAGTCGGCGGTTGTAGCCTTGAGCCCGTTCCTTTGGCATGGCGGCCACGTCGGGCACTTTGACGCCATCGGCGGTATCCACGCCGCATTCGACCATGACCCGCCAGTCCGGCAGCAATACGGAAAGCCTGCTCAATCTTGTAGGGCAGATCTCGAAGATTTGGATCGGCGCAAATCTCTTCCCAGGTCATCGCGGTTTTCATCAGTGTTCTTCATGGGAAAGATAGTAGCAAGCGGTGAAGGGAAGCGGACACTCGGGACGGCGCGGCAGTCCTAGCCGTTTCTACGCCAATCGGCGTATGGCGCGTGGCGGGCGACTCGGATAGGCTTCGCGGTCACCCTCCCATGAAACCGAAGACGCGTTCCCTCTTTGCGGGCCTGGTTGCTGCTTCAGTCTGCGCAATACCGGCGTTCGGCACTACGGCCGGTGTCACTTTCCATGCCGTCGACCTGACGGTCTATAACCATACGCAGAATGAGCCGGTCCAAAGCTTGGACATATTCGGCGGACTCCCGGGCGAAGCGCCGGATGCCGCGTCCACGCTTGCCCTACTGACCGGAGGTCTGGTGATGCTATTGGCGGCCTGCCCGAAAGCGCGCCAAGCGTTCTAGGGCATCAACAGCTCGGTTGACGACGACCCCAGGTCGAACCCCTCGCCCTTCGATCATTTCGATCTGTGACCTAGGAAAACATCCTTCCGAAAACGTCGCTTTGCCTTACATTTTTCACCACTTTCCGTGCAATCAAACTCCCGGGGCATTTGCCCGATATCGATCTAAATATCTCTTGTAACACGATATAGGACTCGATCTAAGCGGCCAATTAAGACCGCGGCACGTAACATGCTTGGAGCACAATTTCAACCACCCATATGATCACCAAAGTCACCTCAGTTCTAATTCTAACAGGCATGTTATCTGCCAATGCCGTGGCAAATACCGTCTACGTCACGGACTTCACCAAGGATAACAACATCTATACAAACCTGAATGTCCAATACCCGCATACCGGCGTTGGAACTCCGGGCAGCGGCGTCGGCGCGGCGAACGCGACTTTCCTTTTCAATCCGGACCCGACCGCAGTCGCCACGGGCGGGTATGCGCCAAACTACGTTGCGGGCAGCAATCTGGTGAACAATGGGGTGGATTTTGATCTCACCTCCGACGCCTCGGGCCACGATTTCGAGCAGATTCCGAACACGACTCTGACGACTGCGGTCAGTCTGCAACATGTGACGAACGTGTATTTGCTGATGGGCGCCTATTTTGGGACCGACGTGAATGTCACCTTCACGGCGGCCGATGGAGACACGCAAACTTTCACGAACCTATCGGTTCCGGACTTCAACGGCGGAGTGGGCTCCGGTGGCATCAATGACTCCGGGCCGGGCTTTTTTGATGCCACCGTGTTCAACACCCTCGACGTCGGCGCCGGCGGCAGCGGAAACTCCAGCAACGGAGCGTACAACTACTACGACCTGACCGAGCTTGGCTTCACGCTGACCCCGGCGGTCGGAGGCGATTTGAGCAGCATCAGCATTTCGGCCGGAAACACCGGTTTGCTGCTGGGCATCACGACGGTCAACTCCCTGCGCTCGAGCGCGCCGGACGTCGCCTCGACCTTGGCGCTGTGTCTTGCCGCCGGCCTGGCTCTGGTTGGTTTCCGCAAGCTCAGCGAACAGGCCGTCGCGGAGTAAGTTGTCCAACCCTACGAGTTGAGCGCTTCGGCGAAGCCGAGCGCCGTTCGAGTTCGACGCCGCCTTAGGGCGGCGTCTTTTTTTGCTCTGGGGCTTCGCGCCAGCGCATGATTTCCAAAAATTGTGTCGTCTCGCTGCCAGGTTTACATCGAGACCCTGGCCCGCAACCCCGCGGTTCCGGAATTTCCGTCGGTCGTCACCCCGGCAACGGTCCGCCGCGGCTTCCCTTGCCCTCGAGACATTCCAATGCGAGCCGGGTGGCGGCGGCGCGGCTGCCGAGGCCGAGCTTCGCGAAAATATTTTCCGCGTGCTTTTTAACGGTCGCGGTCGCCGCGCCGATGATGATGGCGATTTCGGGATTGGATTTGCCCTCGCTCATCCAAAACAGGACCTCCGCCTCCCGCTCGCTCAGGCCGAGAGTGCGCAGCGGCACATAATCGCCGGCCGCCCGCCGCTCTTCGAGCAGCAGCATGGCCGAATCCTTCGCGCTCGGATCGGCCGTGACCCGCACGACCAAGGTCCCGTGGCGGCGTTCGAAACTCGAACTCCCGCTTCGCCAGGCGGCGAGCAATTGGGCAATTTCAGCGGACAACCCGCCCGCCGGGGCCTCGGGGAAATATCGATCGAGCAAATGCCGCCCTCGCGGCGTCGCGAACCGAATGCTGCCGCTCGCATCGACGACCAGCACGGCCTGCTCGAGCGAACCTTGCAAGGTCCGCTCCGTCTGCGCACGCCAGGCCAGCTCCTCGGATAGCCGGCGCTGCGTTCGGACCAGCCGCAGATGCAATTCGATTCGGGCCAGCACTTCGCTCGGATGGAACGGCTTCGTCACGTAGTCCACCGCGCCGGCCAGAAATGCCGCGACCTTCTGCTCCGGCGTCTCCACCGCGGTCATGAAGATGACGGGCAGATTCTGGCCCACCTTTTCCCGGATGCGGGCCAGCGTCCCCAGGCCGTCCAAGCCCGGCATGAGCAGGTCGAGCAGGACCAAGTCGGGGACGATCGTCGCCAGGCGCTGCAGCGCGCTCTCGCCGCTCGGCGCCACGAGCGGGCGGTAGCCGGCGGAGTGCAAGGCGTCGACCAGCAGCGAAAGATGGGCGGGCGTGTCGTCGACGATCAGGATCTTGGGCGCATCGCGCTCCTCCTCGCCGGCTGGATCCTCGGCGGCCGTCATGAAACCGGGGACTCCTCGGACGCGCCCCGCAGATGGGAGGAGGTCACCGCGACGATCCCGTCGACGTCAAATACACCGGCGCGTCGTTCGATCTCGTCGAGCGCGGGGCTGACCGCTCCGGCCGCGCGCAATCGTTCGATTTCCCAGCGCAGCCGCATCACGTCGCCTTCCTGGGCGGCCGTCTGCAGTCGCTCGAGGATCGATCGATTCAAACGCGCCGTCGGCCGGCCCGCGTCGCGGGCGGGAACATCCGAGCCGTCGGGCCCGAGCAGCCGGGATACCTTCTGGAGCAGCTCCTCGATGAGAAACGGCTTGGCGATGAAGTCGTCGCAGCCCGCCACCAGAGCCTCTTCGGAATGCAGGCCCAGCGCGGAAGCGGACGCCGCCAGAATTTTCAGGTCCGCCCCCGGCTTTTCCTGTCGCAACCGGCGCGCGAGTTCCTGCCCGCTCATTCCCGGCAGGCGCAGGTCAAGAATGAGCAAATCGAAGTCCAGGCGCGCCAGCATCGGCAGGGCGTCCTCGGCGCTCGCCGCTCGCTCGACGCTGAAGCCCAGCGGCTGGAGCAAATCGAAAAGGAAATCGCGGGTGGCCGTGACGTCATCGACCACGAGAATTCGCCGGCCCTGACCGTGCAGAAGGTGCTTCGGGCCGAGCACCGGGGCGGCCGGCAACGACGGGACGGCGGCCGAGGGCAACTGCAAATCGAACCAGAAACAGCTGCCGCGGCCGACTTCGCTCGTGACCAGGATTTCCCCGCCCATCACGGCGACCAGACGCCGCGTGATCGCCAGGCCCAAACCCGTGCCCGGTTGCGGCGCCTGGGAGCGATCCGTCGCCCGATGGAAAGGTTGAAAAAGACGCGGCAGCTCGCTTGGCGGGATGCCCGGCCCCGTATCGCTGACCGCGAAACGTATCTGCCCGGGCCCCATTTCGGTCGCAGAAAGCGCGACCTCCCCGGCGCCGGTGAACTTCACCGCGTTGTCGAGCAGATTTCCCAGCACCTGTCGCAGCTTCGAGGAATCTCCGCTCACGGTGTCCGGCAGACCCGTCAGGCAGGGCCGGCCAAAGGACAATCCCTTCGCCTTGGCCCGCGCTTCCGGCGCATCGATCACCTCGGTCAGCAACTGGATGAGGTCGAAGATCTCCGCACGCAGCTCCTGTTTGCCCGACTCAATCTTGGACAGGTCCAGCACGTCGTTGATGAGGCGGAGCAGTTGGCGGCCGTTGGATCCGACGAGCCGCAGCCGATTGCGCGTCAGTTCGTCGAGGTTGCGGTCCATCTCGAGCAGCTGCGAATAGCCGAGGATCACATGCAACGGGGTGCGCAGTTCGTGGCTGATGTTCGCGAGGAAAAGCGTCTTGGCGCGATTGGCGGTTTCGGCCTGCTCCGAAGCCACGGTCAGTTCGCGGGTGCGCACCGCCACCAAATCTTCGAGGCGGGCCTGATTGCGTCGCAATGCGGCCAATCTCCAGCGCACCATTCCGCCAATCACAACGATCCCGCCCAGAGCATAGAGAAAATATGCAACTGGGGTGGCGTACCATGGAGGACGAATCGTGAACGCAAATGACAGCGGCGCCGATTCCTCGCCCGGCGAGTCGTCGGCGCGCACCTCGAGGACGAAATGGCCCGCCGGCAGTCCGGTCAGTTCGATCTCGGGCTGCGTGCGCCAGTTCGACCAGCTTTCATCGAAGCCGCGCAGGCGGTAGGAAAATTCCGTTGATCGCCCCGCCGAAAATCTAGGTCGGGCGAACTCCGCGCGCAGCGGAAGATGGCTGAAGGGCAGCACCGCCGCGGCATCCAAGGGGACGCTCCCGATGTCGGCGCGTTGGATCTGCTTCCAAAACCAGGGCGGCGGCGTGCGATTCGGGGCGGAGAGGCGATCGGTTTCGATCCGCACGATGGAGCTCTGACCGCTCAACCACAGGGTGCCAGGTTCGGCGAGCATCTCGTAGACGCCAAAATATCCGACCTGTTTGACGATTCGGTCGGGCAGGGGCTGCCAGTTCCACGACTTGGCCGAATCCTGCACCATCCGGCCGACCGTCGGCCGTTCGAGATCGGCGTCGTCGGCCGACGCGGCCACCTGTGCCCAGATTTCGCCCTCCTTCGCGACCGCAACCGGAAACGTGTAAAGCCCGGTCATTTTCGTGGCGGCAAAGGCCGGCGCGGGCTCGAAAATATCGCGGTCCCCATTGAACGTGAAAAGACCTTTCGCCGTGCTGAACCACGGCCCGCCCGGACCGGCGAGCACCCGGACCCACCCGATATCCGACGGCAGGCCCTGTCCGCCGCCGCTGAAATAGTCCACCGTCGCCTCCTGCCAGCTCCGCCCGGCGGTGCGCCTGATCCGGGCGTACCCACGTTGGGTCGTGCCCACCCAAAGACAGTCGTTCGCGCTCTCGAGCAGCGTGCGCGCTTCGCCGGAAAATCCGGCGATCGGTCCCTCGTCGATCCACCCGCCCGCTGGCGAACGCCGATACGTCACCAGCGTTTCCGGGAATCCGGCAAAAATGCGCTGCGGCTCCGAAATTGACCGGCCGAGCCCGAGTATGGGCACCGGCGTTTGGATTTCACGCTGCAACCGTCCGTCCACGATCCGGGACAGGCCGCCGTCCGTGCCGGCCAGCAGGCTGTCGTCAAAGGGGAGAAAGCAAAACGTCCGGCGGTTGTCCGCGAGCGGCTCAAAGTGCGCCTTTCCGCCTTCAGCGGGAACAAGGCGGCGAACGCCCTCCTCCGAACCGATGTAAAGGGTGCCGTTACTCCGTCGCAACGAAAGCGCCACCGTGGCCCCCCGCCCATTTACCCGGTTGAAAAGGGTATAGGCCGAGCCGAGTTCGACGCGGGCGGCCCCCATCGAAGTGCCGATCCACACGCCACCTTCGCGATCCTCCGTCACGCAATAGGTCGACGACGAGGGCAGCCCCTCCTCGAATCCGAGCCGTTGCACCCGGCGACCTGAGGCATCGAAGACCCAGACGCCGTCGCCCTGGGTGGTGATCGCGATGAGTCCGTTGCGGAGTCTCCGGCCGGCCGTAAGTCGCAGGCCGCCGCTCGGCAGCTGAATGGATGGATCTCCCAACGCCCCGTCCGGCCCGAGGGTGAAAAGCCGCCCGGCGCCCGTGCCGATCAGCGTTCTGCCATTCGTCCCGCCATCGATCACGAAACTCACCATCTGGGCCGTCACCTCCGCCGCCCGCGAGACCACGGACCAGGCGGCACCATTCCACCGATAGAGTCCGTCCCCGCGGCGGGTCAGCCACAGGTGCTCGCCCCCGTTGCGCAGCCGCTGCGACGGGCTGTCGGGAAAGTTCCAGCGCCGAAACTGGCCATTTTCCCAACGCAGTACCTGATGGTCGGTGGCAAACCAGACCGAATCCCCCATCGCTTGAACCGACCAGACGCTGCCGAGCGGAAGCGAACCGGCCGGAAGGCGGTCCATAAGCGAGTGATACTCCGTGACGCCATTCGATCCCGGTTCGCACCAGCCGAGTTCGTCGACGCCGGCGAGCCAGACGCGTCCGGCTCCATCGGTCGCGAGTTCGCGGATCCAGGTCGTCGGAACACCGACGGCCCGCCATTTTGCGCCGTCGTATTCCCTCAGCGCGCCGAAATTCGCGAAATAAATCAAGCCGGCGGACGACTGGGCGATGTCGAACACCTGCTGGTGCCCATGATAATCGCCCGGCGGAAAGACTTCGAGAAAGGGCCGGCCCCGCTCATTGTCGTCGCCGCGCGCGGCTAGCAATGTCGTCGCCGCCAGTGCGGCCGCCGCCCAAACGCGAACGCCCAAAAACATCCGATTGAGGGTAGGGGTCCGAGCGATTTCAGGCAATACGCCAAATGACGTAGCCCGGCGGGGTCGGTAAGCAGGGGGGCCTGGCCAAGGCAAAGAGCGCTGCTCTCGGCGCATTCAAAGCCAGGCAGGTTCTTTGGTCGGAAATCAGTGCGATGCAGCACGCTACAAACCTTCGGCGTCTTCGGCCTCGTGCCGCTGGTTTACTGCCTCCAGCTGCTCGGTCGCACCTCGGCTAAAAAGACGACGGATGCCGGTCGAGCGACGGTCAGCTCATAGCCTTCACGATCAAACCGACCGCCGGCTATTTCCCCGAGTTAGGGAAATTTATGCCGGGCCCAAAAAAGCACTCATACGCGTCAATTTTTCCGTCCTTAAGCATAAACCAATCGCAGTTCCGAAAAAACTTTCCAGTGGTGGTATAGCCATCGGCAATAACAACGACCACGTCTCCGTTCGTGATCACCTGTTGCAGGTCCCACGTCTTGAATTTGCCCGCGTTGGGCCAGCATCTCGCTTTGACGGCAGTTGTGCTGATGTGATCGTCGAGCGGGCTCGAGAACGTGAACCCGCTAGCGAGAACTTGCGTCAAGGAGTCCCAATCCGCTTTCTGCCAGGCGTTATACCAAGCCAGGACAACTTTTCCATTTGGCGTATTTTCGAGGGCGGCCGTCTGGCCCGTAATACCCTGCGCGGATACCGGCTGAGACGACAGGGCCAATCCGATTAACAGGATGCCAGCGGAGAGATGGGGCATTTTCATAATTTTGGTCAAAAACGCCCCGGGATGACGAGGCAGGCGATGAGACGGGGCCTTTTCATGCAAGTGGGGCTTACCGTAGGAAACCGGCAATTGGGAAATTGCGTCAGGAAAAATGCAATTCGTCAGTCGGGGCCAGCGGCCGCGACGAGCGCCGGAAAACGCTCGGGGAGCGGAACTGCGAATTTCCCGGTCAGCAGATAGTGCCGCGGGCCCTCAGGGCGTTGAATCAAATGCGACGTAACGTTGGCGGCCTGACAACTTAGGATGGCCAGCAACCACCCCATCACCAATGTCGCATTCTTGAGCATATGGTTTTCGTTCCAGACTTAAGCACGGATGTCTAAATCCAATCGCGCGATGTTCAATCGATTTAAATGCTCCTTCGCCACCGCCGTCCTCGTTAGCATTTCATTCGGCCGGGCGCTGAGCGCATCAAGCCCCGGCGAACGGCTGTCGCGTTGGGTGGATCCATTCGTGGGCGCTGATGCCGGGGGCGCGACGGTGCCGGGCGCAGCGGTCCCATTTGGATTTGTCGAGTTTAGTCCCGACACCACCCATGGGGACACGAGTGGTTACTCCTCCTCCGGAGCAATCATTGGTTTCAGTCACACGCACGTGAGCGGAACGGGCGGAGCCAGCAAATATGGGAATTTTCGCGTCACACCCGTGCTGGGGGTCGTTTCGCCGGAAAATCTGAATTTTGAAAAGTCCGATGATATCGCATCGCCTGGCTACTATGCCGCCACGATCTCAGGTGATCGAGGAAGCATCCGTTGCGAATTGACCGCCAGCCGCCTCGCGGGGATGAGCCGATTTACATTTCCGGTCGGAAAAGAGGGCAGTCTCATCCTCGATGTCAGCTCTCACGTTCTGATCTCGCAACGGGCTACCCACGCGGAGGTCACGATAGTCGACGCAACCCACTGGTTCGGCAGCGCAAGTTTCACCGGCGGTTGGAATCCCGCTCCGTACACGCTCTATTTTTACGCGGAGGTGAGCCGACCCATGCTGAGAGGTGGCACGTGGAGTGCGAATATGGGCTCGGAAAGCGTTGAGGCCGGCCGCATGCACATGGAAGGCGAGCAGACCAGCGATTACCTCAAACGGGTCGGCGCATTTGCGGTCTTCGATACCAGCCAGGATCGAGTCGTTCAGCTGAAGCTGGCCGTCTCATTCATCAGTGTCGCCAAGGCCCGCAGGAATCTTGAAGCGGAAATGCCGGGCTGGAACTTCGATTCAGTCCACGACCGCGCCGAGGGCTGGTGGGAACAGGCACTGGCAAAGATTCGGGTTTCGGGCGGCAGTGAGTCGCAACGGCGGATCTTTTATTCGGCATTGTATCGTTCGCACATCATGCCCCACGACCTATCGGGTGAAAACGCCTGGTGGGCATCGGACGAACCGCACTACGAGGACTTCTACACCCTCTGGGACACGTTCCGCACTCTTCACCCTTTGCTGACTCTCATCGAGCCCGAGCGCCAGCGGGATATAATTCGCTCGCTCATTGACACCTATCGGCACACCGGCTGGCTCCCCGATGCCCGAATCGCCGGGGCGAACGGATTGACGCAGGGCGGATCCAATGGCGATGTCCTGATTGCCGATGCGGTGGTCAAGGGCCTGAAGGGCTTTGACTACCAAACGGCCTACGAGGCGATCCGCAAGGACGCGGAGGTGGAGTCCGGCAATCCCTTGATCGAGGGTAGGGAGCTCGGTGACTACCAACGGCTGGGTTACATGTCGCTCAGCCAAAACCGCTCGGCGTCGCGAACGCTCGAATACGCGTATGACGATTTCTGCGTCTCCGAAGTCGCACGGGCCCTCGGCAAGACCGCGGACGCCGAGCGATTTTTGAAACGTTCGGCCAACTGGGCGAATCTCTGGGATACGGGCACACGCTGCATTTGCCCGCGTTATGCCGACGGCCGCTGGCTTGAAAATTTCAGCGGAGAAACAGTCTACCCCGATACGAGCACGGCCCAGTGGTGGGACGTCCCCTTTTACGAGGGTTCCTCGCTGCAGTATTCGACGTTCGTTCCGCACGACGTCCCGGGACTGATCCAACGTCTCGGGGGAGATCCGGCGTTCGTACGGTGGCTCGATGATCTTTTCGAGCGCAAACAATACGATCCGACCAACGAACAGGACCTGCTGGCAGCCTATCTCTACATTCATGCCGGGCGACCCGACCGGACTGCCGATCGAATCCGTAACCTGCTTACGCAGAATTACCACGAGGGAAGGGCTGGACTGCCTGGCAACGATGATTCCGGAACCATGTCGTCCTGGTATGTTTGGGGTGCAATCGGGCTCTATCCGAACGCCGGCCAAGCTTACTACTACATCGGAAGCCCAATATTCAGGCAGACTATAATCGATCTGGGCTCGGGAAGGAACTTCATCGTCGAAGCCCCTGAGAGCTCCGATGAAAACCGCTACGTGCAGCGGGCTGATCTCAACGGGAAACCACTGCAGCGGGCTTGGCTCAATCATTCTGAGATTGTTGCTGGCGGCCGCCTCGTCCTTCACCTGGGGCCTGTTCCGACAAAGTGGGGCACCGCGGAACGGCCTCAATAAACAACTTTGGTCTTTGAAAGCTGGCCGTCAGTTGCTCAAGTTAGAGCGCGAATATAGGCGTGGCCCCGAGGGCCCAGGGCGTAGGATTCTACTGTCGCACGGGTGATATGGGGTGCGGAAGCCGGCTTCACCAGCAGGCTGGCCAACACGCCAAGAAGCGGAATGGCGCTGCGGACGTCGTCCTGGTAGGGCGTCAGCTCCTCGACGCTGCCTTGGTAGCGGCCGTGTGCCAGAACTTGATTGGCGAAGTCCGCCACCACCGTTCGACGGCGGCCGGTGGCGATGGCTCGTTCCAGCAAGCCGGGAATCCCCAGTCGCGTGCGCACCCCGGGCCGGCCAATCGCCAAGGGGCCGGGCGCCTCCCCCCGCGCCACGCGAATGAGCGCATCCGTGAGGTTCGCCCCGCTCAAATGGGCGCTCAGCGGTTCAACCAGGCGGGGGTTCGCGTCGATATAGCGGGGGCGGTCGGGATTTCCGGATTCGAGCAGGTAATCGAAAGCCAAGGCCCCGTTCCACCGCAGTCGTTCGCCGATCAGCTGCAGATGGGCGACGGAAGCCGGCCGCGAAACGCTTTCCTTGAGCACATCTCCACCCCCCGGACCCTCGATCAGTTGCCGGGAGCAGTGAACGGCCGTCATCGTTCCCTGAAAAAATACCGCCTCGATCCGCTCAAGCGGTCCGACGACCAGCTGTTGGACGACGGCCGGTTCGACGGGCGCCGCGGCGGCCGCAAATGCGGCGCAAAGCTTTTCCAAATGAGGTTGGTCCCGGACCCGCTCGAGGCCGACGCTGGCGGTGCCCGCGTTGGCTTTGACGATGCAGGCACCGTCGGCTCGCAGCAACGTGGTCCCGTGGTTCAGCAGTTCCTCGGGCGTTCGGGCCACGAACGTCGCGGGCTGCGGCAATCCCGCGGCGGCAAGAGTGGCAGCCAAGGCGCTTTTGGTCTGAACCGCTTCATATGCCGCCAGCGGTGCAACGGGCACGGATGTGTGCGGGCTCGGCCAGTCGCGATCGCGATGCCGGAGTGCGGCAAAAAGATAGGCTTGCTCGTGGACGGGTAGGAGCACGTCGATGGGCTCGCGAACGCACAGGTCGGCAACGGCTCGAACATAGCCTCCCGGATCCGCGCCAAGGGCCGGCACGACGTGAACCCGCCGCACCCATTTCGAATAGCCGGCAAAGCACAGGGGAGCTGGCGCGCAAATCTCCACCTTGCGCCCCGACCGTCCGAGCGAAGTCACGGCTTCGCGCGCCGACAGGCTGGTCCCTTCGGAGAGAAGGATTCTCGAGGGTGGGGGCGTGTTATCGGGCAATGGGGATACTCTCCACCGAAGGATCGCGCGTTGGAAACTTCGGCGCAAGCCCATCGCCCGCTCGAGGCGCAGGCCGCCCGGATCTCCCGGGCCGCCGGCCTGCACGCTCGCCGAAGAGGCTGGCGAAAGTAAGTTGAAGGTTGAACTAACCAAGACGCTCAAGGAGGAGGAAGCGACCGAACGCCTGCTCGAGGGATTGGCGGGCGAGATTTCTGCGGGCTCGATCCAGAAGACGCCCGAACCGCGGCCTAACTAACCGGAAGGGCCGAGTTGGCTGCCGACGCGGTTGGCGATCGTCAGCAGGATCTCGAAGGCCCGCCGGGTTTCCGGCTCGCGGGCCAGTTGCATCAGCCCGAGCAACGACCGAGGCTCCTGCTGCGCCACCTGCTCAGCCGCCTTGAATCCCTGCTGTGGGACTCCTCGACGATGCGAGGAAGCAAGGTTGCGCGATGACCCAGCTTTGGAGATGGTCGCGAAGATGGGCCCGGCCTTCTTCACTCCGCAGTAAACCGGTAGCCCACCCCCAGAGCGGTGGTGAGAAATTTTGGGTGTTTCGGAGACTCCTCCAGTTTTTGGCGGAGGCGGTCCATGTAGACCCGAAGATAGTGAGTCTGCTCCTCGGCTTTTGGGCCCCAGATTTCCCGCAGGATTTGGCGGTGCGTGAGAACTTTTCCTCGATGAGTAACCAGGAGGCGAAGGAGGGCATATTCCTTTACGGTTAATGACACTTCGGCATTTTCCTTGGTCACGCAGCGGCGTCCGAAGTCGATTTCGATCGTCCCAAATGTCACCACGCTAACGCCGTCCGCCGGTTGAGCCCGCCGGAGCATCACTCTCAATCGAGCCAGCAGTTCGGGTCCCCCGAACGGTTTTGTCAGATAGTCGTCGGCGCCAGAATCGAGCGCGGCCACCTTCTGCTGCTCCTCCCCGAGAACCGACAACACCAACACCGGGACCTGAGTCCATTCGCGTACCCGCTTCAATACATCCAACCCCGACATATCCGGGAGGCCGAGGTCCAATACAACCGCATCCGGTTTCCGCAGAGCGATTTCGTTCAGACCCAGGCCGCCCGTGTCGGCCTCGCGGACGCTCAGGCCCGAGCTTTCGAGGGTAACGCGCAGCAGACGGCGTATCTGGACTTCGTCATCAACGATCAGGATTTCGGATGGGGCGCCTTCAGATTTCATTCGCGAGGAACCGCTCCGTGCGGCGTGTAAGGCAGGTAGACGGTGAAAACGGCGCCGCCTCCAGGGTTTTCGCCGGCGACGACCTCGCCGCCTTGAGCCACTGCAAAACCGCGAATGATGGACAGACCGAGGCCAAGACCACCGGCGCGGGCGGCATCGCCGCGTTGAAACTTCTGGAATAGTCGTTCGCGCATCGCAGGCGGAAAGCCCGGCCCCCGGTCCGCCACGGTGAAGAAAATCCGCTCCCGGGCATGATCGACGCCGGCGGCGAGAAAGATCGGAGTGCCAGGCGGCGTGTGTTGAGCGGCATTGAGCAGCAAGTTCGCGAGCACTTGCTCCATCAGGGCGGCGTCGGCCTTAAAAAGCGGCATATCGTCGGGGACGCTCATTTCGAACGGATGATCGGCGAGGGCGTCCCGCGCAGCATCAGTCGCGCTGTTAAGCAGATCGTGAGGATCGCACCAGTCCAGTTTGGGCTTGAGCGCTCCACTCTCCAGGCGGGTTTGATCCAAGAGATTTCCAACCAGGCGGTTCAACCGACGAGTCGCGGTGCGAATTTCATTCGCCGCCTGTCCGGCGGGCGTTCCGTTGTCGCTCGGCAAGCTTTCGGCTGCGCCACCAAGGACGGCAAGCGGAGTTTTTAATTCGTGAGAAACGCTATCGAGAAGGGTGCGATGCAACTTCTCCGATTCGGCCAGGATCTTCTCCCGCTCGCCTGCGTTTCTCAGCTGTTCGCGTTCGAGCAGAAGAGCCAGTTGATTGGCGAACGCCTCAATCAGGTCCCGCTGCGCAAGGGGGATGGTCTCGGTTGCCGGCACGCACGCAATGAGGACGCCCAGTGCGCGGCCTTCGCGCAACAACGGCACGTGAAAGCCGTCCGAAGACGGCAAGGTCTCGGTAAAGCGGCCCGCGTTCTTGCGATTGCGCCATGCCCAGTCTGCGACACTTCGCTCCTTCTCGCTCACGCTGAACGATCCGGCGAAATGGGGCCTCAGGCCTTCTCCAGGGTCCTCGCCCTGCAGAAGGGCCGTGCGGGCGGAAAAAAGGGTGTCAGCCTGCCTCAGTGCGGCAAACACGCCCTCGTCAAGCGTGCCCGCCGCGCTCAGAGCGCGCGTCAATTGAAACAGCGCCGTGGCCCGTTCCTCGCGCAATCGTTCGTGCCTTTGTTGAGCTTGCAGCCGGGCATTAAGCTGACCCGCAATCAGGGCAACGATGAAGTAGATGCCGAAGAGAACGGCGTCTTCGGCGCGACCGATGTAGAACGTGTAAATCGGCGGTATGAACAGGAAGTTCCATAGCAGTGCGCTCAGGGCGCCTGCGACGAGGATCGGGCCCCGGTTAAGGCGCAGGCTGAGCAGGACCACCGCCAGCAAGAAGACCATGCCGATCGTTGGATACCCGGTGACTCGCTGCAAAAAGTACCCCATCATCGTCACGATCCCCAACGCGGCAAATACCTCCCCATATTGACGCGCCGGCGACGAGAAGCGCGGCCGCCAGTTGATCCAGGACGGAGCCGATTCCGCGGCCCTCTCCGCCGGCACGACATAGATGTCGATCGGCCCGCTGATGCGCAGCAGTTTATCGACCAGGCTTCCTCCCCGAAACAATCGCGCGGCTACCGATGCCTGCGATTTGCCCACGACAATTTGGGTCGCGTTATTTTGAAGCGCCACCCGCACCAGCGCGCCCGCCACATCGTCGTCGTGCGTCACGACTACCTCGGCGCCGAGCTCGCGCGCGAGTGCGAGGTTACGCTCGATGCGGTGTTTGGCTTCCGAGTCCGGATCTTGCGCTGATTCAACGCAGACGGCGATCCAGGTCGCTCCTTGCGCCGCGGCCATGCGACGGGTCCAACGCACCAGTTGAGTGGAAAAGGGGCTCGGCCCCACCGCGACCAGCAAGCGCTCGCCCGACCGCCATACCGTCTTGAGCGGCGCGTTTGCCCGCATTTCGCGCAAACGGTTGTCGACCCGCTCGGCCACGAAGCGCAGCGCCAATTCCCGCAGCGCCGTGAGATTCGCCGCCGTAAAGAAATTGTCTGCCGCATGGGTCGCCCGCTGCGCCAAATACACACGCCCATCGGCCAGGCGTTCACGCAGCCGCTCGGGAGTGATGTCGACCAGCTCGATCTCGTCGGCCAATTCGACCGCAGAGTCTGGCACCGTTTCACGCACCGTGATGCCCGTGATCTGGCGAACCGCATCGGCCCGACTTTCGAGATGCTGCACGTTGAGCGTCGTGAAGACGTTTATGCCCGCGTCCAGGAGTTCCGCGACGTCGCTATACCGCTTGGGATGCCGAGACCCTGGCGCATTGGTATGTGCGAACTCGTCCACGAGAACGATCCCCGGCTTTCGAACCAGGATCGACTCGAGATCCATTTCCAATAGCTTGGCTCCGCGATATTCGACGGCCTTCCGCGGCATCGATGGAAGTCCGTTCAAGATCGCTTCGGTTTCGGCGCGGCCGTGCGTCTCAACCACGCCGACAACCAGGTCGGACCCTTCCGCTACCTCCTGCTGGGCCGCGCGCAGCATGGCGTAGGTCTTGCCCACGCCGGGGCACATGCCAAAAAATACCTTCAGGCGCCCGCGCCCGGCTTTGGCCTCCTCGCGGCGCAGATGCGCGAGAAGCGCGTCCGGATCGGGCCGGTCAGGGTTCAATCGTGCGGGCGTGGCTGCTGGACTTGCCGGATTCAAAGGCAGACGGTGCCTGCCCGACGAGATAGCCGATGATGAATCCAGCCACGACACCGAGCAGGGCGAGCAGAGTATAGTTCAACGTCCGTTGGGGGTGGAAGTCCGGATCGTGGAGCATCGAAAGAGAACGGTTTATGGGGTCAGGCTCATTCGGCCTTTGGATTGCAACGGGGGGAGATAGATCTTGTTCAGCTGCGGAGCGTAAGTCAGGGGTGGACAGATCCATGGTCATCAAGCGCGAGGTTCAATTTAAGTACGTTGACGCGGCGCTCGCCGAAGACACCCCAATCGCGGTCGCGTGTATTGGCGGCGATCAATGCCGTGATCTCGGCCAGCGACCATCCTCGAGCCCGTGCGACACGTCCGGCCTGGATCTGGGCGTTTTCGACTGAAATGTCGGGATCCAACCCGCTGGCGGACGAAGTCACCGCGTCCGCCGGTACCGGCAGGTCCCCTGCCAGTCCGTTTGATTTTCGATAGCCTGACACCGCGGCCGCGATACGGTCTGAAAGCTTTTTGCTGGTCGGACCGAGGTTGGTGCCGCCTGAGTTTGTCGCGTCGTAGCCGCCGCCCGCCGCCGACGGTCGTGGCTGGAAATAGCGGTCGGCGGTAAATGCCTGAGCCAATAACGCGGAGCCGATTACAGTCCCACGGCGGTCGGCGATAAGACTGCCATTTGCCTGGCGATGAAAGGCCGCCTGACCAATGCCCCAGATTGCCGTCGGAAACACCCCGCAAAGCAGAACCGCCAACACCAGCGTCGAAACGATCGACGACCGCAATTCATTCCAGAAGGTCTTCATACGAGGTGAAGGGCGTTGATTAGAACGTCGATGAACTTGATCCCGATGAACGGGATAACTATCCCGCCCAGGCCGTAGATGATCAGATTGCGCTGGAGCAACGCCGCTGCGCCGATCGGGCGGTACTTGACGCCCTTGAGGGCCAGGGGGATGAGCGCAATGATGATGATCGCGTTGAATATAACTGCGCTCAAAATCGCACTCCTCGGCGACGCGAGATGCATGATGTTCAGCGGCCCTATCGCCGGAAATGCGCCGACGAGCATAGCCGGAATAATCGCAAAATATTTGGCGACATCGTTCGCGATGCTGAACGTCGTGAGCGCCCCGCGCGTCACCAGCATCTGTTTGCCGATGTTGACGATCTCCAAGAGCTTCGTGGGATTGGAATCGAGATCGACCATGTTGCCGGCCTCCTTTGCTGCTTGGGTGCCGGTGTTCATGGCGACCCCCACGTCGGCTTGGGCCAGCGCCGGAGCGTCATTCGTGCCATCCCCCGTCATTGCCACCAAGTGACCAGACCCTTGCTCGGCGCGAATCCGGGCAAGTTTCATTTCGGGCGTCGCCCGGGCAAGGAAATCATCCACGCCCGCCTCGGCCGCGATCGCTGCCGCAGTCAGAGGATTGTCGCCCGTGATCATCACCGTGCGAATTCCCATCGATCGCAGCTCGGCAAAACGCTCCCTGATGCCGCCTTTTACGACATCGCGCAAAAAGATCACGCCCAACACCTCGCGCCCTTCCGCCACGACCAAAGGAGTTCCCCCTTGCCGCGAAATGTCCGCCACCGCGTCCACGATCGTCGGCGGGCACGTGCCTCCCTGCGCTTCCACCCAAGCCTGCACGTTGTCGGCCGCACCTTTGCGGATCGTGCGCATAGCCTGACCCCCGTGCGCGGGAATATCGATGCCGCTCATTCGCGTCTGCGCAGTGAAGGGAACGAAGGTGTGGGGTCGCCCGATTTCGCGGCCGCGCAGATTGAAAAGGTCCTTGGCCAGAACCACGATGCTGCGGCCTTCCGGAGTTTCGTCGGCCAGCGACGCGAGCTGGGCGGCATCGGCCAGACGTTCGCTCGGAACGCCGGGAGCCGGCACGAAATCCGAGGCCTGACGGTTGCCCAGCGTGATCGTGCCGGTCTTGTCGAGCAGGAGCACATCGATGTCGCCCGCGGCCTCGACGGCGCGTCCGCTCATCGCGAGCACGTTGCGCTGCAGAAGACGGTCCATTCCGGCGATGCCAATCGCGCTCAGCAGGCCGCCGATCGTCGTCGGAATCAGGCAAACCAACAGCGCGATCAGAGCTGTAATCGAGAAGGGCACGTTCGCATAGGTGCCGAACGGCTTCAGTGCGATGATCACCAGCAGAAAGATCACCGTCAGCGCCGAAAGCAGGATGGTGAGCGCGATCTCGTTGGGCGTTTTCTGCCGGCTTGCCCCCTCGACCAGGCTGATCATGTGATCAAGAAAGCCTTCGCCGGGATCGGCGGTCACGCGGATCGAAAGCGAGTCCGAGAGCACAGTGGTGCCGCCCGTCACCGCGCTGCGGTCGCCTCCCGCCTCGCGAATGACCGGAGCGGACTCTCCCGTGATCGCGGATTCGTCGACCGACGCCGCGCCTTCAACCACGTCGCCATCGCCTGGAATCACCTCGCCGGCGACGACGACCACCACGTCATTGCGGCGGAGCTGGCTCGCATCGACATTCTCCAGCGAGCCATCCGCCCGTCGCCGCTTTGCGACCAGCTGCTTGCGCGTGGACCGGAGCGACCGCGCCTGCGCCTTGCCGCGCCCTTCCGCCACCGCCTCCGCGAAATTGGCGAAAATGACCGTGAAAAGCAGCCACAACGCCACCTGCAGCACATACCCGAACGGCTCCTTCGGAGTGAGGAGCTGCTCGAAGGTCAGGATCGCTCCGATCAGCGTGATGAACATGACCGGATTCTTGAGCTGCTGGCGGGGATTGAGTTTGACGATCGAATCCACCAGGGCCTTGCCCAGGATTTCACGGTCGAAAAGAGAAACGGCTTTGGTGCTCATCGGAAATCAAAAGAGAGTGCCGGCCCGCATCAGGAAGTGTTCGACGATGGGCCCCATCGCGAGCGCCGGCAGAAACGTGAGCGCGCCCACCAGCAGCACCGTGCCGATCAGCAGAACCACGAACGTGATTCCTTCGGTCCGGAACGTGCCTGCGCTCGCGGGAATGACTTTCTTGGCTCCGAGATTTCCCGCCAGGGCGAGGATCGGTATCATCATGAGAAACCTTCCAATCAGCATCGCGAATCCGGTGGTATCGTCCCAATGCACCTCGTTGCCGCTCAACCCGGCAAAGGCGCTGCCGTTGTTGCCGACGCACGAACTGTACGCGTAAAGGATTTCGCCGAAACCGTGCGGCCCCGCGTTGCCGAGCGCCGCCAAACCCCATTTTGCCACGCTGGCCCAGGCGGTGAAGCCCAGGATCGTCGCCGCCAGGACCATCAGCGCCAGCATGGCCATCTTGACATCATAGGCCTCGATCTTCTTGCCGACATATTCCGGCGTTCGTCCCACCATCAAACCCGCGATGAACACGGCCAGCACGACGAAGATCAGCATGCCGTAAAGTCCGGCGCCAACCCCGCCAAAAATCACTTCGCCGGTCTGGATATTGAATAGCGGAATCATCCCGCCCAACGGCGTAAATGAATCGTGCATCGCATTCACTGCGCCGCACGAGGCGTCGGTCGTGATCGTGGCGAACAGCGACGAATCGAAGACGCCGAAACGCACCTCCTTACCCTCCATATTGCCGTCAGCGGGTCCGACGCCGAGGTGCTGGTGAATCGGGTTGCCCGCCGCTTCCGCGCTCCAAGTCGCCAGGGCTCCGCCCAGGAACAACACAAACATCGCGCTCCATACGGCCCAGCCGTGCCCGGGCTGCTTCACCATCCGGCCCAAGTAAAAGGTCAGTGCGCTCGGGATCGCGAAGATCGAGAGCATCTGGACGAAGTTCGACAACGGTGTCGGGTTCTCGAACGGGTGGGCCGCGTTGGCGCTCGAATAGCCGCCGCCATTCGTGCCCAACATCTTGATGGCGATCTGCGAAGCGATCGGACCCTGCACAATCGTCTGGTCGGCATGCGTCTCCACCGTCTTCGCCACCGTGTAGGGCAGGAAATTCTCCGGAACGCCCTGCCACACGAGAAAGATCGCGAATGCAAAACCGATCGGCGCCAGCAAGTAGTAGCTGATGCGGATCAAATCGACCCAGAAATTTCCCAGGGTCTTCGCGCTGGCCCGCGACAGGCCCCGCACGAGTGCCGCGGCCGCCGCAATGCCGACCGCCGCCGATGTCCAGTTGTGCAGGGTCAACGCGACCATCTGGGACAGGTAGGACATCGTCGCCTCGCCCGTGTAGAACTGCCAGTTGGTGTTGGTCGTGAAGCTCGCCGCGGTATTGAACGCCAGATGCTGGTTCAAGCTCGGCAGATGCTGAGGGTTCAGAGGTAGTCGGCCCTGCAGTCGAAGAATGACATACGTGAAGACCAACCCGGTCACGCTAAACGCCAGCAGCGAAAACGTGTAGCCGATCCAGCTTTGCTCGGCCTCCGGATCGATTCCGCAGATCCGATAGGTCAGCCGCTCGATTGGCCTCACGACTGGATCGACACAGGTCTTGCCTTTGGCATCGAGTACCTGAAGCAGATAAAGCCCCAAAGGCTTCGTGATCAGCAGCAGCGCCCCGATGTAGAGAGCCAATTGCACCCAGCCGTTCCCGTGATTCATGGTTGCTTTTTTCGGTCAGAATTTTTCCGGCCGAAGCACGGCCACGACCAAGTACACGAGACAGGCAAGAGCGATTAGACCAATGACGACATTGTCCATGGCGGCAGGCCCTCGCTTAACCCACCTTGCGGCAAAACACGGCGTAGGTTGCCGTGACGCCAAAGAAGCCGATCGATAGTCCGATGTAGAGAAGGTCCATGCCCCCAACTTTACCGGGCGCCCGGTGTTTTAACTAATCAACACCAGGGCCGTTCACATCAAATTCCCGTCAATAGGGCGGAGGAGTCGATTGACCCACGACGGTGCCATTCGCCGGTTTGCCGAGCGGACCCACCGGATCGTGCGATCGACGCAGCGCTGAAATCGGGCGGCCACGCCTTCGCCAAATGGGCGCGAGCGAGAGCAAAGATGCATTATAAAATAGCGGCGGCTGCGGAACGCGATCTTGCACCGGCGAGCGATCACCCAAATTTTCCGATGATGAACTCATTCCGATTCGCGATCATCGCCGGAGTCTTGCTTTGCATCGCGGTCGGAGCACCCGCGTCGCCTCCCGAGTCGGCGCATCAATGGTTTGCCATCGATGGTACTCCCGCTTTCGCAGGCAATCCGGTCGGCGAGGACGGGCTGATCCGCACGGTAAGCTCCTCTGTCCTGGGCGTCACGCGCGCCGCGGGGACCAGCGCGCCCGAAGGGACGGTGCTCCTGTTTCCCGGCGGCGGTTATCACCTCCTCGACGTGCGCAACGAAGGGGCAAACACGGCGAAGATGCTGAATGGTTTCGGTTACGATGTGGCCATGCTTGAATATCATGTGAATGCCGGGGCGAAAACCCGCGAACTCGCGCTTGACGATGCCGTAGCCGCCTGGCGCGTTCTGACGAAGAATCCGCAAAAGCTCGGTGTCCACATCCGCCGGCTCGTCATCATGGGCTACTCGGCGGGCGGCCATCTCGCAGCACGGCTGGTGGAACGGTTGGCCGCAACCGGCGGAAGACCGCCGGACGATGTTGTTCTCGTTTCCCCGGCCTATCTCGACGAGCACGCCTTGGGCGCAAACACTGCGCTGGTCGAGCCGCCGCCGCGTCCGCATGCGCGGCTGATCGCTTTTCTGGCGGCGAATGACCGCCCTGAGTGGGTGAACGGATGCAAACGATACGTGAGGCAATGGCAGGAATCGGGAGGATACGCGGTGCTGCATGCGCTGAAGGACGGCGCACACGGCTTCGGTATGAGGCCAGACTTGACCGGGGAGGCGGAACAGTGGCCCGAGGAGCTGCAGTATCTGCTCGAGAACGGGCCCAAGCCCGGCGTCGGGCCGTTCAATACCTTTCTTCCATGGCACCTGGGAAACGTACGCGATCGCCTTTCCACGTTTACGGCGGAAGCGGCGATGGACCGAGGCGCGGTTGTTTTCCTGGGCGATTCAATCACGCGAAAATGGGATCTCGCCGCGGCTTTCCGCCCGGTCCACGTCGCGAACCGGGGAATTTCTGGCGATACCACCCGCGGCATGTTATGCCGATTGCAGGAGACCGTCCTCAATCTTCGGCCAAAGGCAATTGTGTTCATGGGCGGCATCAACGATCTCACACAGTCACCGGTAGGCACGCCGGGTACGATTGCCGCGAACGTGCGCTCGATTCTCGCTCAGATTGCCGTGGCGCAGCCGAACACGCCCGTTTTCGTGTGTGAAACATTGCCCAGCAAGAGCGCGCCGCTCGAAACCGTGCGCCAAGTCAACGCGGCCGTCGACGCCGTAGTCGCCAATTTCCCGAATGCAAGGCGCGTCCGAACGTTCGCAGCGTTCCTCAATTCGGATGGCACGGAAAATCAATCCCTGTTCGTCGACGGCACCCATCCGAACGCGGCCGGCTACGCAATCTGGAGAAAGCTCCTCGAGCCGGAGGTTAGCAGCATCTCTGCGCAAATGGATCCCAAAGGGTCGCTCTCCCACGCGCGGCGACGGCTTGAGTGACCAGTTCACGCCAGCCGACGACGGCGATACTTTGGTCAAAGACGTCGCCGGATTCGTTCACGCGATGAACTTCCAGAAGCCCAACCTCATGGGTCATTCGATGGGCGCGGCAACGGTGATGCGGGTCGGCGCGGAGTATCCCGACTTGGCGAGGGCCATCGTCATGCTCGATCCGTTCATCGGCCCTGCCGGACTGCGGTTTGGCAAAGGGGGTGCACTCCGCCCGCCACCGGCCACAACCTGCACCACGACCAGCTGAAACGGACGGTGGAGGTGCTGAACGAGTTCTTTTCGACGCTCTAGCCCAAGCGCGCCGGTCGCGGGCACGTTCCTCGGTTGGGTTTGGCTCGATCCAGTCATGGGCATTGTTGGTTCCGGTGTTGTGGCGCAAGGGGCCTGGAGCCTCGCCGCGATTGTCGACCTTCATGTTTGGCAGATCGGACCCGGCCAAATTTTGGCAATAGTCTCGATTGTGAGTGACCGGCCGAAGACGCCACAGCATTACCGCGAGATCTTTCAGGAGCACGAGGAATTACGCCACATTACCATTGAGATTCAACCATGCCGCGCTGTCGCCAACGACTGATGTTCGACCGTTCGAAAGCAGTAGGTTCTGCGGGGCGTGTTCACAAAAAGGCATTCCAGCAGATCAGCTCCGATGCCTTCGGCCTGCATGCGCTTGGAAAATTCTCCCAGGAGAAACTCCAAACCCGGGCCTCCTCCGTAGGATTTCCAATACGAACGCCTCGCGGCGTCCATTCCCAGCATGATCTGATTCGGGAATTCGGCCAGTAGGCGCACCAGTAGAGCGAGCGTCGGGTTGCCCTGCTCAGGCTTCCAGCGGAACGCGCTGTCATATTCGACCGATATGCCCGTTGACAAAATCTCACGGTGATATCCGACATCGGGCCGCCGGTCCGTGTGGGAGAGGCAGACGTGGCGAAGGTCGACGCCAAGATCCTTCAAGAGCATCGTCTGCTCGAGTGCCAGTTCGCCCTGCTCAGTATGGGTGAGTATGGGGCAACCCGTTTGCCGGTGGGCGGCAGCGGCGGCGGCGAAAACGCGCCTCTCCCGGGCCGAAAATTGACGCTCGGTGGCGATCTTGATTACGCCAGCCCGGTGGGGCGTACGGGAGACCACGGGCCCCTTGTAGTCATTGGCGTCAACCCCATTGATAATGTCGGCGACAAAACGAGTTTCGAGGTCTGCCTCGGAGTCCGTCTGGCTCCAATGTTCGGGCTCATAGTACTTCGCTAGATGGAGGCCGGTCGGTGCGACAATATGGATCCCGCTTCGTCGTGACGCCTCAGCGAGCTTCAGCACGTTGCGGCCGCAAGCGCACGGCATCGCATCGATTATCGTTCTTCCGCCGATCTGAAAGAACCGCAAAAGCTCGTGAATACAGGCATTCGTATCGTCCAAGAGAAATTCTGGCGTGATCCGGGTGGCGTAGCACGGATCGATGATGAGGTGTTCATGGGCGTAGGTGGTCCCCATTTCCTCGGCGGGCTTGTCGCCCAGCACCGTCCTAAAAATTGCGCTCATCACTTCAGCGTCGGTTGGCCTTCCACTCATCGCGCCCGGTCTTAGCCTGAACGGAAGGCAGCTCCAGGACGGCGCCCTGGTCCCTCAGAACGGACTGAAGTCTTTCAATGGGAACCTCTCGCGCGCCGCATTGGAGTGAAATCGAAAGCGCTGCGGCGCTGCCTGCAGCTGCGCCCATCGACATCGTCTGCGCCATCGAACGACAGCTGGCGTGCGCATCATGCGTCGCGCTGAAGCAGCGCCCCGCCACCCACAGTTCATCCCGTCCTTGCGGGATGAGGGTTCGGTAGGGAACGTCGTATGCCTGGCCACCGGGCACGTAGTCCCACACGGTTTCCTCACCTCCGTCCTGGGCGGCGCGATGGTCCTCGATCGGCGCGCCGCAGAGGAGCACCCGGTCTTCGAAACGGG
This sequence comes from Opitutaceae bacterium, assembly GCA_036502225.1. GTDB lineage: Bacteria > Verrucomicrobiota > Verrucomicrobiia > Opitutales > Opitutaceae > Palsa-1447. The sequence goes on along the minus strand of DASXYY010000027.1, from coordinate 9,234 downwards.
CTACCCCGAGGCAGTCTGCTTTAGTTAGCCGGTACTCTCCATATACACGCCGTGTCTCCCGCACCCCAATTTGATGCGATAGACCAATGATGTGCGACGCTTGGAAGCCAGGCACGCAATCCCTGAAGAACCTCTCGTAAATGAATGCCTGGCGGCGTCCTTCCACTTCCGCGAGAGTCAGCTCTTCCGCATCGGCAGCATCCGGAGATGAAACACGCACCGAGACCGTAGATACGCAGCGCTCCATGTTCATCGCGTGGAGCGATCCCGACTTTCTCGGCAGGGGATGGGTCCCGTTGTCCACCGCCTTCGCCATCAGCTCCTGGAGCAGTTTTCGGCCTCCTCTTTGCTCGTACTTTTCAAGGTCTACATTGCACATCCGAAATGTCGTCGTGAGCGTCTGGGCAGGCTCGATGTCGCCAGCCCTCTCGTAGGAAACCCCGGCGTGGTGGCAGAGGTCGGCGTCACCGCTGGCGTCGATGTAACGCAGCGCCTCGACAGCGAAGACTCCGCCCTTTGTCCATACGATCACGCGCGCCATCCGGCCGCTTGAACCTATTTCTGCCCCGATCACCGTAGCATGAAGAAGCGTGCTTACGCCCGCCGCATCCAACAGCCCATCCCAGACCATTTTGAGCCGCTCGGGATTGTAGTTCACACCGGTGCCGGCGCCGTAGGTGTTGGGTCTGAGAAATACCTCCTTGTACCCGTCCAGGGCGTCGACCACCTGGTCCGGAATTCCTCCCGCGACCTTGCGGGGCGCCGTTCCGGGAGTGAAGAAGCCGTAAAACGTGTCCAACATCTGGGTGCTCGTTCCCCCAGGAAATCCGTATCGTTCGATCAGAAGCACCTTTGGCACTCCGCTGCGCTTGGCCGCTAGAGCGGCGCAGCAGCCCGCCGAGCCGGCTCCGACCACAAGCAGGTCCGCGCGGAGAATCTTTTTGACGTTGATCGAGAAGCTTGGAGTCACGACGCCATGCCCGCACTTGCGAAGAGCCTCGCCAGGCGATGCGAGTGATCGTCATAGGCCGCCTCGAAGAGCCGAGACGCCTCTTCGGCGCCCACCACGGCTGCAGAAGACAAAACCGGCGGTGGGGAACCTGCCGCGGTAAGCCGGGCCGCGACCTCGGCCTTTAGGGAATTCACCAAGAGGCATCCTCCAAGCGTGGATCCCGGAGCCACGGGAGGCTTGAGTCCCTCAATCTTCACCATCGCGTCACCGAGCGGGGCGCCGGTGTCCAATACCAGATCGGCGAATTCCATGAGCTTGCGGCCGCGAGAATCGCGCGAAGTGGAGCCGTAGGCATGCTGGAGCGAAACGAGCGCGACCACCTTCACACCGGCTTTTTGGAAAATCTCCGCAATTTCTATGGGGACCACATTGCAACCGGATGAGGATACAATTAAGGCACAGTCCCGATTTGATATCCCAAAGTTGCGGAGGATTCGTGCGGCCAGTCCGCTGACGTTTTCGAGGAACATCGCCTGCCGCTGTCCATTGGCTCCGACCACGAGGTTGTGAAATGACAGCGAAAGCTCGACCAGGGGATTGAAACCGGGAAAAGAGCCGTAGCGCGGCCACATTTCCTCGACCATCATTCGCGAATGGCCGGAGCCGAAGACGTGCACCACCCGGCCGGCCAGGATTGACTCGGCGAACCAATCTGCGGCGATGCCAATTTGGGACAGTTGGCCTTCCACGGTTAATGTGAGGGCCTTGGCCTTGTTAATGTAATCCTGGGCGTATTTCATGGTACGAAAACTGACGGCGTATTTCCGCGGGCCGCGTTTAGACCAGCAAAAGCGGCTCCATATGCCCCGGCCCAACCGGAAAGCTGCGCGGCTACTATCGGCACGTGTTTCCCATAGGGGGTCCACTCGATCTTTTTCACGCGCGAACTCAGCGCCTCAAATAGGATGTTGCCTGCCCGCGCCACTCCGCCGCCAAGGACAATCATCTCCGGATCGAAGATGTTGATGAAGGAAACGACAGCGGCGGCGAGGGCATCCAGGGAATCCTCCCAGGCGATGCAGGCAATTTCTTCCGCGTTCCGAACGGCCTCCAGCAGGGCCTCGGTTGTCTTGAACCGGCCTCCGGTGCGGTCTTTGAGCGTGCACTCGCCAACCCGATCCTCCAGCGAGCCCGGGGTGCCCACCACATCGCGACGTCCCTTCGGGTCGAGCGAAGTGTGCCCGAGGTGGCCAGCTCGACCGAGTGCACCTTTGAGCAGCCGTCCCTCGGCGAGCACTGCGCCGCCGACACCGGTGCCCAAAGTGAGCATCACCACATGCCGTTTACCGCAGGCAATTCCCTTCCACGCCTCCCCAAGCAAAGCGGCGTGGGCGTCGTTCAGGACAGGCACCGCCACCATTCTCTCCAACGCAACAGTCCAATCCAGGCCTTGAAGCGCTTGCAAGCGGCCCGGCATGTGACTGATGGAGCGACCGTCAAGCGCAGCCAGGCCCGGGGCCGCTACGCCGATGGAAGTGATGGAAAGGCCCGGGCGGCCTTCGAGGCTCTTTACCCTGGTGCGCAGGGACGCCGCAAACCGCGGCACGCCTTTCTCGATCTCGCCGTCACGAGTAGGAAATTCGTCGCGCCCCTGAGGTTCGCCCGTAGCCGCATCAAACCAGGCCAGTTTGACGAAGGAGCCGCCGATATCGACCCCTAACGCGCATCCGGCGCCGACCGCCTGGATGGTCGAAGACCTTTTCGGTCGGGGGAGGGGAGGGGAGGTATCGGGAGCCATAATGTAGAGTCAGCTACCAGAATATTGACCTTCGCTTACAGACCAACCGCCGTCGACGGCTAGCACTTGACCGGTCACAAACCGGGCCGAGTCCGAAAGCAGAAAGACAGCGGCGCCGTCGCAATCCGCGGGCTGGCCTATCCGTCCACCCCCCAAGAGCTGCTTCGTTCGAATGAAAGCCATGATCTCCTCATCCTGAGCCGCCCTTTGCGCCATAGGGGTCTCTACAAGTCCGGGAGCCAGCACATTGATCCGGATGTCGTTCTTCGCATAGCTCGCCGCGGCGCTGACGCTGAACCCGGCAGCGCCGGCCTTTGCCGCGGCGTAGGCATGGGTCGAAAAGTACTTCGGCGACGGCCGCGCGCTGAGCACCGAACCCAGGTTGAGGATCGAGCCAGGCATACCTTTTTCCAGCCAGAAGCGTACGGCGGCGCGATTGGAGTAGATGATCGAAGAAAGATTCAGATCGAGCGTCGATCGAACGCCGGCGTCGGTGACCTCATGGAGCGGTCCGTCCCCAAACCGGCGCCCGCTGCCGCCAGCAACGTGGTAAAGACCATCAAAGGCGCCGAACGTTTGAAAAGCTGTTTCGATCGCGGCGGCGGCCGTCGAAGGGACAGTCGCGTCTCCCACGAGGCACCGAGCCCTGGGTCCCAGGATCTGCCCCGCTATCCGTACGCTCTGGTCGTCGTTGCTCACGGCCACAATCCCCCGGGCACCGGCATCGAGCATCGCCTGGGAGCCAGATAGGCCGAGGCCCGTCGTCCCACCGACGATCACGATCACCTTGTCTTCGAGAAGACCTGTCATGTGACGAGTACAGCACTCATTTTGGAACCGATCCAGCGGCGGCAAATCAGAAATGCTCGAATCCGATCTATTAATTCCGTAGGTTTGCAGGCTATGGCCAGGGTTCGGTCGTCCCGCATCTCGGAAATTAAGAGCAAGCTCACCGTTCGCATCCGCGACGGTTTTCACCGACCCGGCGAGCCGTTTCTTTCAAACCGGGCGCTGGCTGAACGCTACCGTGTGAGCTACCAGACGGCGCATGTCCTCCTGGAGGAATTGGTCAGGGAGGGCTGGCTGACTCGAAAAGCGTCCAGCGGCACATTCATCGCCGGCAGCGCGGAGAAACTCGTGGGAGCCCATCTCCTCTTTTCGGCCCGCGCGCGCACACCCGGCAGCTTTGGCGCGAACCTGCTTCAGCGCATGACGCGGGTCCTCAAGGAAGCCGGCGTGCCCGTTGTACAGAGCTGGGCGGACGGTGAAGTCCGTCTTCGAGCCAAGTATTTTCCCGTGTTGTGGGAATGCACGCACGTCATCGAGCGCATCGCGCCGGAGCGACGTTTCTGTTTATTGCTCCATGAGGCTCCCCCTCCTGGGCTGGCTGCGAGCTATGTGGATTGCGTGCGCACCGACGATTTCTCCGGCGGCGTTTGCGCGGCGCAGGTCCTTCTTGAGCGCCAAAAAGACGCGCGTGGGCTTGCCATACTGGCGGGCCCCAAAGACGATCGCCGCAGCGCTCAGCGTGTGGAAGGATTTCTCACGGCTGCACCGTCCGCCCGAGTCATTCATGCGGGCGGCTGGTTCCTGGAACACGGGCGGGCGGCAACTCCCAAACTCATGGACGACGACGTTCAAGGAGTGTTCTGCTGCAATGATCGACTCGCTCAAGGGTTGCTGGCCGAACTGGAAGCCCGGCAAATCCGGCCGATCCCGCATATTGTCGGTTTCGACAACGCCCCGATCGCCGAGGCGCTGCACCTGACAACGATTGCCATACCCTGGGAGCAATTTGTCGCTGAGTCCGCGGAAGTCGTGAAAAGCCGACTGGGAGGAGACACCTCGCCCGCTCGGCAGATTATCCTTTCCCTTCGCCCGCATGCCCGACTTACGGCCTAACGCCGGCCGCAGGACCGCTCACGGAGAGGACTCCCGAAGGCGAAAGTAGCAGTAGAGGGGCCAGGCGTGCGCGTGTGCGCAATAGACGGGGAAGGAAGTCCAGGTCCAGTTGTCGCCGGATCTCGGAAGACCGGCGACGGCACCAGAGCACACCGAGTTGAAACATTCGGGAGCGGTCCATTGGCCGACCCAATAGTCGGGAAAAGTCTTCGCGAAGTTATCCATGCTCAGCCGGCGCAATAGGGCCCATGCCGCGGGTTTGTCGACCGTCCCGACGCCCGCGATCATCGGTCCGACCAGGGCGTACCACACGCCGCCATTCTCGCCCGAGCCAGCTTGGTACATGGCCTTTTCGATGGGCACCTCGCGCTGCCGTGGGCCAATCTGCTCTCCTTTGAGCAGCCTTGACTGCACCTCCTCCCAAAGCTGCTGCTTGCGCTCGCGTGGGAAGTCGGGCGTGAGCATGAGGTAAGCTTGGGGCTCGATGTGCATCGTATCAGCGCCCCAGGCGTGCACAGCGTCGAAATAGAGCCGTTTTGAAAATCGCGCCGCTCCGAGATCATCATAGAAGGCAATCCGCATCGCCTCCAGATAGCGGGTCATCCCCTGCACGAGGCGGCGGCCTTTCGTGCGATCAAGGTTAAGCTCCGGGTGGGAGAGGGCCTCGTTCAATTGCTCAATGAGATTCGGCATCACCGCCAGGACCATCGCGCTATTCATATGCGACTCCGCGGTGAAGAAATAGCGGAACAGCGGCGTGTCGGAATAGATCATGTCGCTCCAATCCGAGTTCATGAGCCGGACAAGCCCGTGGGGCCCGCGGCCGACCTCGTCGCGCAAGTAGGCAAAGGCGCGATCCAGCTTGTCGAGCGTCGATCCCCTGAAGTGGGCCTCCATCGGGAGGTATTCGCTCATCTGCCCGAGAAACGCGTAGTCCTTCGTGATGCGCAGGTACTCGCCGATGGCGAGGAAGAGGTAAAGCTGCTGGTCGCTGGTGTTCCAAGCGGCGTTGGACGTGATCCCGAATCCGCCCTCCAAATAGGGCAGCTCTCCCTGCGCGGTCATTTTCTTCATTACAAACCGGAGCGTGGATTTGGCCAAATCCGGGTCCGTGTAGCATAGGGGCAGACTGTGCTGGAGCTGATCACGGGGCGCTGCGGTCATGCCCATCTCGTAGTCGTACGTCTCGCCCTGGGGGATGAAGGTTTCGTGGTAGTACGAGCTGTAGGTCGCCATGGCTTCGAGCACATAGGCGTTCCACGTCATCTCGCGCCGCCAAACGGGGTCGGTCTCGCTCGCGAGGTCGGGTAGTCGGCGTTTCCAAGCGTCGCGGAAGAAGGGCCCCGACTCGGTCAGATTCAGGGTCCTACGCAAGTCCGTGACCACGTCTTCCTCACCTTGCGGGATGAGGCTAACAATCCAGTGAAGCGTCCGCTCCTCACCTGGCGACAACGTCATGCTGAACCTCTCGCCAAGAAAATCCCCGCCCGGCTCGCCCGGTTCCGTGAACATCGCGGTCCGCTCAGCGGGTCGCGGTTGGGTAAGGCCAACGAGCGTCAGCGCGGGAGGAAACGCGTCGAATTCCGACGCGTCCGAGCGGGCGCGAAGCGCCGTGGAATCCTCCGAGCCTGCAGTAAAGTCACACCTAGCACTCAAGTCCTTCTGATCGACCGAAACCCGTCGCGCATATTGCACCAGGCGCTGGGTCGGAGGTTGTAGGCGAAACTTCATCGCCTCGTAGCTTGCGAGAACTGATTCCTCGTAGGTGAGCACGATGGAGTTCGTTCCTCGATTGCGAAGGGTCACGGACACCACAAAGCCAGGAAGACCCTCATTAATCTTTTCCGACGGGGCGACGCTAATAGTGCGGGTCACCGTCAGGCCGTTGCCCAGCGAATAGTCGAATTCGGCAAAGCCGGTGCCGAACGTCCGTTGGCAGACTGCAGGATCGGCGGAAAGAGAGTCAAGTCCCACCAGGGAGTAGCGGGACTCGCCCTCGGGCGTATTCACCCGGAGGATGGCGCGATTGGAGCCGTAGCTATTCCCGGCGGCATTCAGTCGGGCCCATGCCCGCTCGCCGGTGACGATCTGCCATATTCCGCTGCCGTGCACAAAGAGGCTAAGCCGGTAGTTCCCAAGCAGGAAAATCGGATCCTCCCGCATAGGGTAAGGCTTGCCGTTCGCGTCATGTGTTTCGATCGGCAGCTTTGCAGTCAGGTCGTAAGTTGGCAGCCCAAGCGGGCCCTCGCTCCAATGTCCGACCGGCGAAGCTCCGACGACCGGCGTGCAAACAACCAAGGTGGCGAGCATAAGTAACGGGTTTTTCATCGGGTCCTTTCCAACGAAGTGGCATGGCGCGAATGCCAATACGCTTCAATTTCCTCCAGCGAGCGGTTCTTGGTCTCGGGCATAATGAACGCAAGGCAGGCGAGACAAAACGCACTGCATCCGGCGTAGAGCCAGAAAATCGCCTCGGGGCCGACGGCCGCCTTGAGCATCGGAAACGACTGCGTGACTGCCCAATCTGCTGCCCAAAGGCATAGGACCGCGAGAGACATGGCCCGTCCGCGAAGTCGATTGGGAAATATCTCTGAAATCGCGATCCAAGTAACGGGCCCCGTCGAAACGGCAAACGCGGCTACGAACACAACTAAGGCGATCAACACACCCGCGCCCTGGGTGCCGGCGCCAAAATACAAAGCGGCAGCGCCTAAGGAAACCGCCTGCACCGACGTGCCGACGAGCAGCAGGCGACGGCGCCCGCTTCGGTCAACCAGCGCGAGCGCGACGAGGGTAAAGACCAGGTTGACGGCACCAATCGCGATCGACTGCGCGAACGCGGATCCGGTGTTATTTCCGGCCGACTTGAAGATCTCCGGCGCATAATACATGACGGCGTTGATTCCGCTGATCTGGGAGAAAACCGCGAGCGCGACACCGACCAGCAGCGGCCGACGCCAAGCCGGGGCCCATACCTCACCGGCGGCGGCCTGCTCCATCGGTCCTCGAACAACAGGCAGCAGGTTCTGCGAATAGCCGGGGCCATTTAGTCGCTCGAGCACTTTCATTGCCTCTTCGGTCCGCCCCGTCAGAAGAAGCCAGCGCGGGCTCTCTGGTACGAACAACAGCAGCAGCCAAAAAAGTCCCGCGGGAATGACGAGCGATCCAAACATCCATCTCCAGCCAGACTCGACATTCCACGCGTGGGTGCCCCGGCCCTGGATAAGCCAGTTGACGAGGAAAACGACGAGGATGCCCACCACGATCGCCAATTGGTAAAGACCCACCAAGCGCCCGCGCTCTCGTTCCGGAGAGATTTCAGCGATGTACATCGGCGAAAGAATTGAGATGGCTCCAATCGCGATGCCTCCAATTAGACGCGCCCAGCCAAGCGACGAAACATCGGAGGCAGACGCCGAGGCGATCGCCGAGACGGCAAACAGCGCAGCGCAAGCGAGCAGGACCGGCTTGCGTCCAAACCGATCGCTGACCGCGCCGCAAGCGCCCGAGCCGGCAATGCAGCCGACAAGGATACTTGACGCGGCCCAGCCAGACATGCCGGCGGATAGGTGGAAGTTTTCCGTGAGAAAGCCTATCGCGCCGGAAACAACCGCCGTATCGTAGCCAAATAGGAATCCGCCGAGGGCCGCCACGAACGCAACCGCGACAAGTTGCACGCGAAGCGACGCCGAGCGACCGGTAATCTCATTTGGAGCGTTGGAATTCATCGCAGGGCGAAAAGGAAACGACGAGCCACGCTTTCACCCACAGCCCAAAGGTCAATCGGCTGCGGTCCAAAACCGATCTACTTTAGATTAGTCGCGTCGTGGTGGTCACCGTAGCCTCGGTCCGGCTCCGGCAAATGTCGCGCCCCTGCGAAATGGCGGCATAAGCCGGGTGGAGGAAATCGAAGCGGCGATAGCCGGCATTGGCGGGCCATGGGTGCAATCGCAGTGGGGTAGTGTGCGCCGAGAAAGCAGTCTGGCAGCCTGCGCCAGGTGATGCTGCAACGCTCGTTCGCAAGGCGCAACAAGGGCAGAGGAGCCATGAATCATCGCCGCAGCGCCGGAATTGTCCCGGGCGGGCGCGGGTAAAGCCCCATTTCGACGTAAGGGCGGGAAGCCTGCGAGCGGCGGGATGAAAGTGACCAGTGGGTCGGTGGATTTACTTCCCGATTTCCAATAGAAATATCTGCTTCGGGCCGGGTGGATTTTCTTCCCGCCGGAGGCGTTCTTCGGCCTCGGTTGAGGTCGGTTTGGCGCGGGTGGGTACACTGCCCGCTTAACATTATGAAAATCACAAATATCTCCATCCTCTTCGCTCTCGCGGCCACGCCTTTGGCGTTTTTCGCCTCGTCCGGCACGGATCGCAGCATCGAGGACTCCGCAAAGGCATCCTACAATTGTCACACCGTCCTCCTGGACCGGGTGCAGGTAAAGTCCCCCCGGCGACGCGTAGACCCCGACACGACGACAACTAAAAACCGACATTAGGGTCGGGATTGTGGGGCCGTTGGTCTGCGAGAGCGGTATGCTCGGGCCTTTTCGCAGGCCCATGATCACCGAGCAGCAGTACAGACGAC
>DASXYY010000026.1:0-45313 GCA_036502225.1 Opitutaceae bacterium | reverse complement strand
CAGCCTGGAGCAACTCTGGCGCGCGTCACTTCCAGTCCCTTAACGGGCACTCTTCAACCGGAGAGCCGGATGCGGTAGTTCCGCACGTCCGGTTCGGAGGGAGGGGCAGGTTCCATTCCTGTCCCTACCCCTATCCCGCTGCGCACGGGCGGAGTGAACAGAAAGTGGCCTGACTTCTGATCGAAGCCGTTTTTCACCCACGGCGCGTCCTTGAGCAGCGCGGCGGCCGACACCGGATTGGCGGGATTCGTGGCGAAAGCCTCCGCATAAATGCGTTCCGCCATCGCCTTGAGGCGCTGATCTCCGGTCCGCCCATAGAGCCACAGGATCGTTTCGATATTCACCGCGTCGCGGTCGCCCGAGTAGTGGCGGTCGCCGGCGAAGTAGTGCCGCGTCAAGCAGCGGGAAATCTTGCCGGTGTCCGGGTCCAGCCGAGGTCCGAGGTAGCCATTGGGGGCGGGATGGCCGAGCACGCAGTCGATCGAACGCCCGGCCTTGTCGATCAGGAAGCGGTCGCCCAGCAGGCGTCCGCAGCGCTCCATTCCGTCGATCCGGTAACCATTCTGTTCATACGGCCACCAGTCCACGATGCTGGTGTTGTGGGGGATCCGGTCGGCCGCCGATCAGGACGAGCCATCGGCGTGGAACGACCGGCCGGGGACGGGAATTCAAAAAACGAACGTTTGCGCGCCGGCGTGGATCGGAATCTCCAAATGGCGGTCACCCTGGTCGAGCTGGAGGATGAACGCGCCGTCGGAACTCACGGTGACGGAGGAGCGGCCGGGAGAGCCGGCCATCGGTTCCGCCACCAGCGACGCCAGATGCCCGTTGAAACGATAGCGGTCGCATCCGGCCCGCTGGGCCGAGCGCATTTCCCAGTGCAAGGTGTTGCTGAGGGCGTCCGGCTGCAGGCCGATGCCGAATTCCAGCAGCCAGTCGATGGGCCCCAGACCGCTCCAGCCGACGAAATCGCGCTTGGCCGGCAGGCCGGGCGCCGGGGCTTCCGGCGCGTAATTTTCCCAGATCGTGCCGGTCCGGCGGAAAACGGTGTCCATCACTGCCAGGTTGTTGATCGCGATGGAGTGGGCCTCGTCGCGGTACCCGTAGGCCTCGAGGCCGCGGATCACCATCATGGTCGTGGGCGCCCACACCGCCCCGGTCCAATAGCCTCCTGCCGGGTCGTAGCCAGGCTCGTCGACGGCGAGCGTCGGCACGCGCAGAGGACGGCTGAACGATCGCGGATCGCGCAAAGCCGCCACCAGATCTTCCGCCTGCTCGGCGGATGCAACGCCAGACAGGAGCGTCCAGAACGCGGCGACCGTTCGCACCGGGGAACGCTGCTCGTTCCAGGTGAGATCAAAATAGAACTTCCGCCGCCGATCCCACATGAGGCGGTTGATCGCCGTGCCGAGTTCGTCCGCGTCCTGGGTGAACCGGGCTGCGTCGTCCGACTTGCGCAGCAGATTCGCCATGGTCGCCAATTGCCGCGCAAACAGCGCCATTTGCGCGGAGGTGTCGACGGCGGTGCCGCCTCGCGCGAGGAGGGCGTTCCGCGGCGAATTGTCCATGCTGGCCCAGTCGGTCACATAGAGGCCGCTGCCCTGCCGCAGGTACTTTTGAAGGGCGCCGTAGTAGTGAACCAGCGGCTCGTAGACCTGGGCGAGCCGGCCCGTGTCTCCGGTGACTCGCAGGCTTTCGAGTTCAGCCCAGGCAAAAAGAGGATTGTCGACGCCGTCCAGAGTCAGAAGGGGGGCGGGTTCGGGCACGTCGCGCCCCCGATATTCCACCGCCGCGCCGCGTCCGTCGGGAGGCGCCCAGCCGTTGCGGGTGAAGAGCGGGCGGTCCTCAGCGTTGCTCCAGGGGGCATAGTCGCGTCCCGTGGTTCGATTGATCTCCCGGCAGATCTCCCCGTCGGCATGCTGGCGGGCGTAGAAGTTATCCAGCGATTCAATGCCCGGCACCAGCGGGTGGGCCGAGTTGCAGAACATCGACATGAAGCACGTATCCCACTCGAAAATGTTCTGATTGAACGCCGCGTCGATGAACTGGCTGACGAAATGGCTCTGCGGAGCCGGTTCGTGGAAGTTTCGGAATCCGAGCTCCCACGCTTTCCAATACATGGCCACCCAATCCGGCTGTTCGTCGAAGATCGGCGACGGCAGGCGGTCCCGCAGATCGGCGAACTGGGGCAGCACCTGGCGATCGTACTGGTGCTTTTGAAAATACACCCCTTGCGCCGCGGCGGAAGCCGGCCCTCCGGCCGCAGCCGCCGTCCAACCGCCTAGGATCCAGCCCACGCCGCCAAGGATAAGCATTCGGGTCGTCATAGATTTACCACCGCGACGGAGGGCGGCCGAATTGCCGGCGAAACACGCGGGAAAAATGGCAGGGGCTGGCGAAACCCAGCTCCTCGCGGCGGATTTCGTCGCTGAGCGCGACGGGCCTGAGGTCCCGAACGGTTCGCCAAAACAGCGCTTCCAGGAGGCTGTCCGTGGAAATCGTCGAACACCGGCCGCACGCGCGCCTCGGCATCGGCTTGGCGGGGGCGGCGAAAACGTTCCTTGATGACGGCCATGGGCAAGGTGGCGGGGCGGGGGGCGGAGAAGCTTTTCAGGGCGGCACGCCCAGGCGGCGAACAAAATCGATATCGTTTTGCCGTCTAGGACATGGCGCCGCGCGACGGCGTTTGCTATCGTTGCGGTTCGTTCCTCTGCCCATGAATTCAACCGCTCCCACGCCGGCCGCACTGCCGACCGTTTCCGAACTGGCGAAGATGATCGATCACTCGCTGCTGCATCCGACCATGACGGACCAGCAATTGGAAGCCGGCTTGGCGATCGCGCGCCGCTGCGGCGTCGCCACCGCGTGCGTGAAACCCTATGCCGTGCTGCGTTCAGCCGAGGCACTCGCCGGATCGGGAGTCGAGGTTTGCGCCGTGGCGGGATTTCCCCATGGCAACAGCCGCGTTAAGATCAAGGTCGCCGAATCCGTCGCGGCCATTGCCGAAGGCGCGACGGAAATCGATGTCGTCGTGAACATCGGCAAGGTGCTCGGCGGCGCCTGGGAATACGTGCGCGAGGAACTGCGCGCGGTGAACGACGCCTGCGTGAACGAGGAGGCGATCCTCAAGGTCATTTTCGAAAACGACTATCTCGGCGATGGGCAGATCATTCGCCTCTGTGAAATGTGCACGGAATTGAACATCGCGTTTGCGAAAACCTCCTCGGGCTACGGGTTCGTGAAAAAGGCGAACGGCGACTACAACTACGCGGGCGCCACGGACGCCCACCTGCGCCTGATGCGCCAGCACTGCGGTCCCCGGGTGCAGATCAAGGCCGCCGGCGGGGTGCGCACGCTCGACGATCTGCTGCGCGTGCGCGCCCTCGGCGTGATGCGCGTGGGCGCCACGGCGACTGAGGCGATTTTGGCCGCCGCCGTGGAGCGGGGCTGCCGCCCTTAGCGCGTCGCCAACCGGCGTTCCCGTAAATAGACGACGAACGTTCCGGCGAAGAGCGCCAGGGCCGCCGCGAGGCCGGCGACCCGCAGGCGATGAAAACTCGACGGCGGGTTCCAGCGCCAGCTCAGGACCGAACGTCCCGCCGGCAAATGGATCGCGAGGGCCCAGTCGCGGTGCGCCAACTGATCGGCGGGCATCAGCTGGCCATCGCGCAGCACTTCGCCATAGGGAAAGACGGCCGCGTTGGTGACAAACCACCGGGGACGATCGACGACGGCAACCATCGGCTCCACCTGGGCATAGTGGCTTCCCCGGTTGACCACCGGAAACGGCAAAAGGGTTGCTTCGGCGGCCTCCGCGTCGGACAGCTTGCGCACCAACGAAGGCGTCGCGTACATGGGCTCGATATCGTGGAGGGCGTCTCGGCCGTCGATCAAGCGGGCGGGGTTGGGAGTGAGACCGAACGCGGAGGAGCGGTTGGACTCCTGCACCGCGGCGCCGTGCTCCAATTTGATGACCACGGTGGCCGCGGCGATCAGACAGCAAATTGCCGCCGCGAGCGAGGCCTGCCCCGGCCGGCCCGCGATCGCCTTGCGCGCCAGCAGACCGGCGGCCAGGCAGCCCAACGCCAGCGCCAGGTTGCAGTGGCTGACCAGGCGGTAGGAAAATTGCACCAGCGTGCCAAATTGAGGAAATCGATCGCCGAAGGCTGGCGAGAGGGTGATGAACAGCAGAAATGCCAGCCAGAGCAGGGAAACGATCAACAGCATCCAGGCTTCGGGCCGAATGCGCTTCGTGGCTGGATCGACTCCACCCCGAAAGGCGCCGATCAGCAGCCAGGCCAGCAACAGCACCAGATCCATGGCGAGGGGCGCTTCCAAGTACGGCGTGCTCGTCTTCCCTTCATTCGCCGCTCCGATGGCGTCATGGGGCCAAGGAAGGAACCGTCCAGCGAGGTTGTCACAGCGGTCCGGGAAATGCATGAAGCCACTGGGACCGCCCCAGGCACCTAGGCGATGTCCCCAGTGGAGTGTCATCGCCAGCCACGGGGTCAGGGTCAAAAGGCCCAACGCGGCCCCGGCGATGCACAAGATCCAGCCGCGCGTGCCAAAACGGGCCGTCGTGCCCCGCCAGTGACCCCACACGGCAAAGACGATCAGACCCGCGATGACCGGCGCTCCGACGAGCGTGGTGATCGGATGCGATCCCATTGCCAGCGTGCCGCACACGCAGCTGAGCCAGATCCAGAGGCCTTGGGGCTGTCCTGGTTCCGCGGTCAGCGACGCCAGGATGAAACCGACCGTGGCCGCGAGGAAGCCGGTGGCAAAATACTCCGGCAACGCGGACCGATTATAGAGATTGGTCAGGCCGTACGCGGACCAGAGGATCGAGATTGCAACCGTCGCCGCCAGGCCGCGGTGGCGGTAGATATTGCGCCCGGCGCAATATAGCCCGGAGAATTCCAGCAGGCCGACGACCACGCAGCCGATGCGCAGAGCGAGATGGGCGCCGCCCACGCTCGCGATCGTGCCCAAAAGAGGGTAAAGGAGGTAGCCGTAAAAAAGCGGCGCCGTCCCGCCCACGGCCCGGTGATAGTTGAGCACGGACGGGAAATAGCCACGGGCGCGAAGAAAATCGCCGTTGAACGCCGTCAGCCAAAGGTTGTTGCTCCAATCCGTGTAAAACTGCGCGTGGAAATCGAACAGGAGGGCGAGCGGGAACAGCACCGCCGCCAGGGCCGTCACTCCGCCCAACCATTTCTGTTTTGGACGGTGCCCGGCTGAACCTGCCATGAATGCCTGTGAGCATACGGCCGGCAGGGGCAGGTCAACGCGAAAGCCGAAGGCTAGACGCGGGCGTGCGTCGGATTCCCGTCGGGCATGAGGCGGTCGAGGATGAAGTAGACGGGGCAGAATCCCGTGAAGGCGCTGGAAATCATCAGGCACGCGAGAGCGCCGGTGGCGTACAGCCACCCCGTCCCGTGGGCCAGGCCGAGAAGGACGCCGAGCAGCACGAGCGTGCCGACGATGCCATCGTGAATGCGGGTCTTGGGAGTCATGCTGGTTTTGAAGTTCATTGCGCGCCGACCTTAACACAGGAGCCAGCCGGCTTCTGTGACTGCGGTCACAAAAGCGGAGATTTTCTTCGCGCGATGGCTTGGCCTTTGGATCCCGCTTTCCTAGGCTTGGGCTCCTCCATGATCCCGGCTCAATTGATGGCGGCCTATCCGTTCCTGCAGGAAGTCTCACCGGCCTCACGCCGGCTGATCGAGGCCTCGGGCATTCTTCGGACCTTCAAGCGGGGGGGAGATGTCATCCGCCGGGGCGATCGCGTGGGCGGAATGTTTCTTATCCTCACCGGGCGGGTCCGGGTGTTCATGCTCTCCGATTCCGGCGCCGAGGCGACGCTGTATACCGTCAAGCGAGGCGAATCCTGCCTGTTGTCCACGAGCGCCTTGTTCGCGGAGATGTGCTTTCCCGCGTCGGTCGAAGTTGAGACGGCCGAGGTCAAAATCTTCTGCATTCCGGCGGCGACCTTTCGGACGCTCTATCGCAATGAGCCCGCGGTGCAGGATTTCACGGTCAATGAACTGACGAGCCGGGTCTTCGACCTGCTCGCTTCGCTGGAGGAGCGCAGCCTCCGCTCCATTGAGGATCGCCTAAAGGGTTACCTGACCCGGCGGGCCGACCGGGACGGCGAGGTGGAGGCGACGCACGAGCAGATCGCGCTGTCGCTGGGAACCGCCCGCGAAGTCGTCACTCGAAAACTGGCGCGCTTGGGGAAGGACGGGTGGATCAAGACCCGGCGCGGGCGCATCCAGGTGTTGAGATCAAAATCGGCCCCATTCTAGGGCAGTTCGCGCACCCAGATGTTGCGGAAACTGATCGGCTCGCTGTGGTCGCCATGGGCCTGGAGCTTGATCGGAGCCGGCCCGTGCGCGGCGTAGAAGGGTTTGCCGATGTACCGCGTTTCCCCCTGCAACGCGACATCCTGCTGGATGAGCACGCCGTTTTGGAACGCAATCAGCCGGGCGGGCGAGGCCAGCGATCCGTCCGCGGCAAATCGGGGCCCCGTCCAGACCACATCGTAGGTCTGCCATTCGCCGGGCGGACGGCAGGCGTTGGCCAGCGGGATGTACTGCTTGTAGACGCTGCCCGCCATGCCGTTCACGTAGGTCTTGTTCTTATACGAATCGAGAATCTGCAGCTCGTAGCCGCGGTCGCCGGGACCGGTCGAGGCCAGGAAGAGGCCGCTGTTGCCGCGCGCCTGGCTGGTGCCGGTGATGCCGGCCGGAATGCGATACTCGAGATGGAACTGATAGTCTTGAAACCGCTGTCGGGTCTCGATGTTGCCGGCCTTCTTGGCGACCGTGACGATGCCATCGTGGACGATCCAGCCGGGCGCGGATTTATGATCGGCCGCAGCCACCCAGGCGTCGAGATTGTGTCCGTCGAATAGCACTTTCGCGTCGGACGGCGCTCCGCCCCAGGTGGCGGACGGAGTCACCACCGGAGGCTCGGGCGACCAGATTTCGGTTTCCTCGGGCTTCATCGGAGCCTGCTGCGGGACTTCCTGGGCGTGCAAACGGGCGCAGAGCGCCGCGGCGGCCAGTGTGCATAGTAGGGTGGGGCGATTCATGCCCCGATGTTTGACGGAGTCGGCGACAATGCAACCGGCGCCTTTCGGTTGACAGTCAACTGGAGCATCTCATGTTGACGATCAACATGAGTAAGGCGAAAGCGGACGTCCTGCAGGGGACCCTGGATTTGCTGGTGCTCAAGACGCTCGATTCGCTGGGTCCGCTGCACGGTTTCGGCATCGCGCGGCGAATCGAGCAGGTGTCGCAGCACGTCCTGGAGCTGAACCAGGGCACACTGTATCCGGCGCTGCTGCGCCTGGAGCAAAAGGGACTGATCGCCTCCGAATGGGGAGTCAGCGCCAATCGCCGCCGCGCGCGATTTTATTCGCTGACGCGTCAGGGGCGCTCGCAGCTCGCCGAGGAGATCAAGGTGTGGCAGCGGGCCAGTGACGTGGTCAACGCGATCGTCGCCGCGCCATGATTCGCTCCCGCCTGCGCCGGATCAGGGATTCGTTTCGGCGCCGGGCCCTTGCGGAGGCGTTTGAGGATGAACGCTCGTTTCATCTGGAACAGTTGCAGGAACAGTACCAAGCGGAAGGCCTGCCGCCCGCGGAAGCGAGAGCGCGGGCCGAACGTGAATTCGGCAATCCGGTTCAGGCCCGGGAGGCGCTGCGGGAGCAGGCCGGCTTTCCCGCCTGGGATCGGCTCGCTCGCGATTTTCGTCACGCGGCCCGCGCGCTGCGCAATCGCCCTTGGATTTCCGTCTTTGTCATTCTGGTTCTCGGCTTCGGCCTCGGCTCGGCGGTGGCGGTTTACAGCCTCATGGACGCGGTATTCGTGCGGGCCCTCGCGGTGAGCCATCCGGCGGAGCTCTACGCGGCCGCCCCCGATGGCGCCCACCGTCAGAATCGCCTCAGCCGGGGAACCGTGACGCGGCTCGAGGCCTTGTCCCCGCCCGCCTCTGTGGCGGCGTTCAGCTCGGGCAGCGGTTGCACGGTGCAGGTTTCGGAACGCGATCCCGAACGCGCCGACGCCCGGATGGTGAATGGCGGATTCTTCGCCGCCCTGCAAATCGGACCGGCAGCGGGGCGGCTGCTTCTGCCGCTGGACGACCAGCCGGGAGCGGCCAACCCGGTGGCGGTGGCTTCCTATGTTTGGGCGGAAAAGACCTTCGGCTCCGCTCGCGCCGCCGTCGGCCAGCGCATCTCGATCAATCGCCTGGCGGTAACGGTCGTCGGAGTGCTTCCCCGTGCATTTCGGGAGATCACGCTGGGCCAGAACACTGACCTCTGGGTCGCGACCGCCTTGATGCCTGAGGTTCATCTGGGGCTCAACGCCAGCGAATCGGAGGGGGATGACCGGCCAAACCTTTCGGATTGGAACCGCGAAGAGCGGATTTCCTGGCTGCAGGTGCTGATGCGCGTGCCGCAGGGGCAGCGGCCGTCGCTTGGGGCGCTCAACCGCGCCTGGTCGGCCGAGCGCGACGATCTGGTGAAGGCCCAGGACGACCCGCAGGTGCAGGCGGAAATCCGGCTGCGGGCGTGGCATTGGCTGCCGGCGCCGGGCGGACTGTCGGGATTTCGAGATCGGTTCAAGGAGACGGCATGGCTTCTCGGCGGCGTGGTGGCGGCGATGCTGCTCCTCGTCTGCGCGAATGCCGCCGGCTTGCTCCTGGTCCGGTCCATGTCGCGCTATCGCGAACTCGGCATCCGCCTGGCGATTGGCGCGGCGGCCCATCAGATCGCCCGGCTCGTCCTGATCGAGGCGCTCCTGTTGAGCCTGGTGGGCGCTTTGGCCGGCTGGGTGTTCGCGGCCTGGCTGCTGCCCGTGTTGCTGCGCGTGCTGGCTCCGGAAACGGGCTTGTCCGTGTCACTGGACGGACATTCGTTCGTCGGAATGGCCGCCATTGCGCTTTTTGGCGCGGTGGCCAGCGCGTTGATCCCTGTGCTTTGGATTTCGCGAATCCAACCCTTGCGTGCGCTCGCGGGAAATCGGGGCATGGGCGCCGCGCCGCTCCGAATTGGGCGCCTGCTCGTTGTGGCCCAATTTGTGATCGCCGTGGTGCTGGTGACGGTCGCGACCGAGATGGGAAGCTCCCTGCGGGCCGCCCTGGAAGCGGATCCCGGCTTTGACCAGCAAGGTGTCGTCACGGCCCAATACGACTGTGCCGCGGCGGGCTTTGCCCACGCGAGTGAACCGGCGCTGCTCGCCCGGCTGGAAGCGGCCGCACGGTCGGTGCCCGGCGTGAAGGCGGTGGGCTTTTCCTCCAGCGGCATTCTCACCTCGAACCGGACGACTTCGGGAGTTTATTTCCGCGGATCTTCCGAGGGTTCCGCCCACAGCGAACGCCAGCACGATTCCGTCACGCCCGGCTATTTCGCGACGGTGGGCGCCCCGCTGATTCGCGGACGGGAATTTACCGATGCCGACCGGTCCGAGTCCGTGCCGGTCGCCATTGTCAGTGCGTCGCTCGCCCGCGCCGTTTACGGAACCGCCAATCCAATTGGACGCCGCTTCGGCGGCGATGTGAAGCCTTCGGCAAAAGATATGACGATCGTGGGCGTCGTCTCGGACATGCGATCCAACGGCGTGCGTGAAAAAGCTCCGGAAATGTACTACGTCCCGCTGGCCCAATCCGATGACGGCGTGCCCCAGTTCCTGGCGGTGAGATTTGAAGGTCCGATCGCCGCCGTCGCGAAGGAGGTGCGCGATACGGTCGCGCCGGCGCAACCGGGTCTGCTGTTCGTCCGCTGGATGACGCTGCGTGAACGCATGGAAAGCGACGTCGGCGGCGACGTCGCGACCGCTCGGCTGACGTTCGTCTTCGGCGGTGGAGCGCTGTTGCTGGCCGGCATTGGCGTGGCGGCGGCCCTTGGTTATCTGGTGATCCTGCGCCAGCGGGAACTGGCGCTGCGCATCGCGCTCGGGGCCATGCCGCGCCGACTGTTGAAAGGCGTGCTGGCGGATGCGCTCAAACTGAGCGCGTTGGGAAGCGTGATCGGGATTGGAATGATCGTGGCGGTCTCCTTCCTGCCGATCCTGCGCGCATGGGTCACGCCGTCGGCCGTCGTCGCCCCGGCCCTTTGCGCTGCGCTGGTCTCGATGGCGGCCGCGCTCGCCGCCGCGTGGATGCCCGCGCGCCGGGCGGCACGCGTCGATCCCTATCTGCTGCTCAAGACGGAATAGTTGCCTTCTTGATTCGCGCCGCGATGGCGGTCGCCGTCGCGGGTGAGGGATCGAACGCTCGCAGGCGGTCGGCGACACTCTGGGCGTTGGACGCCTGGCCGGCGCCCGAAAGCGCCTCGATTTCGTCCAACGCCCAGAGAACGATCACACGCTTGAATTGATCGCCCACGACGGGATTCGTTATGGATTTGGCCGCCGACGAAATCTCCTGGTCCAACATGACGAGATAGCGCGAGGCCGGCTGGGCCGCGGCAGCCTCGGCATAGCGCCGTCTCTCAAGGAACAACCGGAAGAGCGCGGTGCCCAGACCCGCCCGCCGGGCGTCGCCCGCTGACATCTCATCATAGAGTTTGAGCGTTTCGTCGTCCCGGTGATATGCGCGATTGATCGCCGCCACGTCGAACGCCGCCGATCGCGCGTCCGAGTCCGAGAAGAGTGACCTTTTCGCCGCATCGTAGCGAATGGACAATTCCGCCGCGGCCGGAGGGTAATCGACCGACAATCGGTGGATCGCGTCCAGGAGGAAGCTGTTGCGCACTCCGCTGAATTCCGGGTCTTGCTTCATGCCCACGTCGTAAAGCCAAAGATACTCCTTGAGCGCTTCGGCATTTTTCCCAACCCGCGCCAGTTGATTCGCCAATTCGAGCCGAGCCTGCAATTGCCGGCCCGGATTGGACGCGGCTTTCGCCACCGCTTCCCGGGCCCTGGCTTCGCCCGTCTCGCCCGCCAAATCCGATGTGAATTCATCCGTGAAAGTGGCGGCGGGACGATAGCCCACCAGCCGGTCCATTTCGCTGCCATCCTCTTTGATCAGCACGATGGTCGGATAAGCCCGGATCGAAAAACGACGCGCCAGGTCGACCTCCTTTTCCGCATCGAGGCGGATCGCGATGGCGTTTTTTCCCAGCAGGCGCTGGACGCCCGGGTCGCTCCAGGTGGTTTGATCGAGGAGCTTGCAGGGCCCGCACCAGGTCGTGAAAAAGTCGATCAGCAGCACTTTATTTTCCTGCTGGGCGGTCCGGAGGGCATTGTCATAGGAAAGCGCGCGGAAGGCGGAGGGGGAATCGGCGGATCGGACGGCGGGGAGGGCGAGAACGCAGGCGGCAATCGGGATTACAAAGCGCTTCATGCGGTTGGGTATGACGCGCAAATGGTCAGAAGGTTGCAAGAAAAGGGGTTGATGGTCCTGCTTTCGACGTCAAACAGCGCGTGGGGACCACGCGCCCCACCTCGATCGGAAAATCGCGGACGGAGAAATGTCGTTGCGTGGGGCGCCGGGGGGCGGGTATTTCACCCGGTTCGCATGGCATTGCTCAGTCTGCTCGACATCTCCCTGGGGTTTGGTGGTCCGCCCGTCCTTGACGACGTAAATCTGCAATTGGACCCGGGGGAACGGGTGTGTCTGGTGGGGCGCAACGGGTGCGGCAAGTCCACGCTCATGAAGCTGATTGCCGGCGAGATCCAACCCGACTCGGGGACAGTGTTCAGACCGGCGGGCGCGGTCTATGCCCGCTTGGTTCAAGAGGTTCCCAAAGACGTGCCCGGAACGGTGCGCGAGGTGATTGCCTCCGGACTGCGGCCCCTGGGGGCGCATGACGAGGAGTGGGAGAGGGATGTGCTGGTGGATCAGCTGATCGACCGGTTGCAACTGGGAGCGGAGGCGCCCTTTTCGACGCTTTCGGGCGGTCTCAAGCGCCGGACCCTGCTGGGCCGCGCCCTGGCGGGGCAGCCCGATCTCCTGCTGCTCGACGAGCCGACCAATCACCTCGATCTGGAATCGATTCTGTGGCTCGAGGAGTTTCTGGTCGACGCGAAGCTGAACCTGCTGTTCGTCACGCACGACCGCGCGTTTCTGCGGCGTCTGGCCACGCGCATCATCGAGCTGGATCGCGGGCGCCTGGCGAGTTGGAGCTGCGACTACGAGACGTACCTGGTTCGCAAGGCGGAGGTGCTGGAAGCGGAAGAGCGCCAGCAGGCGCTTTTTGACAAGAAGCT
Source organism: Opitutaceae bacterium (assembly GCA_036502225.1). Taxonomy (GTDB): domain Bacteria; phylum Verrucomicrobiota; class Verrucomicrobiia; order Opitutales; family Opitutaceae; genus Palsa-1447. The sequence continues at coordinate 33,095 of DASXYY010000026.1, read as the reverse complement.
GGCGCAGGAAGAGGAGTGGATCCGCCGCGGCGTGCGCGCGCAGCGCTCCCGCGCCCAACACCGCATCAACGAGCTCAAGCGCATGCGCGCGGAACGCGCCGCGCGGCGCGAACGGTCAGGCAGCGCGACGATTCGGCTGGCCGAGGCCGAGCGTTCCGGAGTGAAGGTCGTCGACGCGGAAAACGTGGCGTTCGCCTGGCCCGGGGCCGAGCCGCTGATTCGCGACTTCTCCACGATCATCACGCGAGGCGACAAGATCGGCCTCGTGGGGCCCAACGGCGCGGGCAAGAGCACGCTGATCAAGCTTCTATTGGGGCAGCTCGCGCCGACCTCCGGGACCATCAAGCATGGAACGCAGCTCGAAGTGATCTATTTCGACCAGCATCGCGAGCTGATCGATGACGACAAAACCGTCGCCGACAACATCGCGGGCGGCAACGCGACCGTGACCATCGGCGGCCGCACGCGGCATGTCATCAGCTACCTGCAGGACTTTCTGTTTGCCCCGGACCGGGCGCGGACGCCCGCCCGGGTGCTGTCGGGCGGCGAGCGGAACCGCCTGCTGCTCGCCCGTCTGTTCACCAAGCCCGCGAACCTGCTCGTCATGGACGAGCCCACCAACGATCTCGATGCGGAGACGCTCGAACTGCTCGAGGATCTGCTCGTGGAATTCGAGGGAACGCTGCTGCTCGTCAGCCACGACCGCGAATTTCTGGACCAGGTGGTGACGAGCACGCTCGTGTTCGAGGGGGACGGACGCATCGGGGAGTACGTGGGCGGCTATTCGGATTGGCTCAAGAGCCGATCCGCGACGGCGCTCGCGCCGGGTCCGGCAAAGGCTGTGCTGGCGAAGCCGGCGCCTCCGGCCCAGCGTCCGCTGAACGCGAAGGAGAAGCGCGAACTGGAGCAGTTGCCCCAGCGCATTGAGGTTCTGGAGAAAGAGCAGGCGGAATTGGCCCTGAAACTGGGCGATGCGGATTTTTACCGGCGTGAGCCGGCCGCCTTTCAAGCCGCGAAATCCCGATTGGACGCGCTCGAAAAGGAGCACGCGACGGCTTTTGCGCGATGGGAAGAGCTTGAACAGCGCTGACCTCGGCTGGGTGGAGCGCATGGTCCCATGCGCTTCGGCGTCGAACGCGGATGGAGGCCAAAGCGCGTGGGGACCACGCGCTCCACCTCGTGATTTGGGTTAATTCGACGGCGGCGAAAGTTTCGCCAGCTGTTTTTCCACCACGCGCAGTCGTTGGATCAGCTCGGGCAACTGCTGGGTGGCTATCCATTGCCGCTTGGCCTGTTTGTCGGCCACCGCGGGAATGCCGAGCACGACTCCGCCGTCCGGCACATCGCGCATCACGCCCGACTTGGCGCCGATGACTGCCTGCCGTCCGATCGTCAAATGTCCGGCAATCCCGGATTGGGATGCGACGACGGCGTAGTCCCCCAGGGTCGTGCTGCCCGCGAAGCCCACCTGGCCCATGATCAGGCAGTGCTTTCCAATGGTGACGTTGTGCGCCACGTGCACGAGATTGTCGATCTTGGTGCCCGCGCCGACCGTCGTTTCCGAAAAGGCCGCCCGGTCGATGCAGGTGTTGGCGCCGATTTCGACGTCGTCGCCGATCACGACCTTGCCGACCTGCAGCAACTTTCGATGGACGCCGGAATCGAAAACATAGCCATAGCCGTCCGCGCCGATCACCGTTCCGGCGTGGATGCTTACGCGATGGCCCACCACGCAATCCGGATAGATGACCACCCGGGGGAAGAGCACGCAGCCGTCGCCGACGCTGCAACCGGCTCCGAGATGATTGCCGCCTAGCAGGGCGGTGCCGGCCCCCACCCGGGCATTTTCGGCGATGACCACGTTGGGGCCGATATGGGCGCTGGGATCGACTCTTGCGGAGGCGGCGATGATGGCGCTCGGGTGAACACCCGGGGGATAGCTGCGGGGCGGATAGAAAAGCGGCAACAGGCGGGCCGTCGCCACGCGAACGTTTTTGACCCGGATCAGGACCTTGTCCGTGGACGTATAGGGTTCCGACACCAGCACCGCCGCCGCGGGGCTGCGGCAGGCCGCTTCGAAGTAGCTGTCCTTTTCGGCAAAGGTGAGGTCGCCGGATTGCGCGCTGGCCGCGGAGGACAAACCTGCCAAGACAACATTGCCGTCGCCAATCACCTCTCCCTGCACGGCCTGGGCGGCGGCGGCGGCGGTCAGCGACATGAATTTCAGAGGCGGACCATGACCTGCGCTTCGCTGTCCCACACTTTCAGGCGCAGGCAGCGGAAGACATCGATCGGAGACAAGGAGGTGGTCTTGGGGCTTTGGACTTCGGGGAGGGCGCGCAGCACTTCGGGCAGCCGGTAAAACGGAATCCGATGATTGAGGTGATGGATGTGGTGGTAGCCGATGTTGGCGGTGAACCATCCCATGATCGGGCTCGTCTTCATGAAGCTGGACGACTCCAGCGCGGCCTTCTCATAGGCCCAGCCCGAGCTGGTTTCGAACGTGACTCCGGGGAAATTGTGCTGGGCGTAAAACAGGTAGCTGCCGATGCCAAAGGTGATGAGGTGCGGGATCGTCTGGCAGAGGATGAGCGCGAACCAGCCGAAGTAATGCACCAACGCCCAGGATATGACGAAGTGCACCACGAGCGCCAGCAGGCAGTCCCAATGGCGCGCCGGCCGCCGCGCAAACGGAGCCAGACACATGCCGTACAGGAACATGGTGATGTACCCCAGGAAAATGGTGATGGGGTGCCGGGTCACGAGGTAGGCCCGGCGATTGGCCGCCGACTCTTTCAGGAACTGCTCCTTCGTCATCACCGGAAAGGAACCGATATGCGCGCTGCGCAAATTCGAATTGTGCTTGTGGTGATGATTATGGGAGCTGCGCCAGATGCTGGGAGGACTGAGGGCCAGGACGCCGAAGACATGCATGGCGACCTCTCCCATCACGGAATTCCGCAGAATCGCGTGATGCTGCTGATCGTGATAGAGCACAAAGAACCGGAGCGTCAGCAGGCCGGCCAGCACGCTGCAGGCAATCCGAAGCAGTGGGTGGATCGGCGCCAGCGTCCCGACATAGGACGCGATCATCAGTATCCCGGTTGAGAGGACATGCCACCAACTGGTGGTCAGGTCTTCCTCAGCAAAGGGCTTGGTGGCGCGGACGAGGTCAGCGCCGGTACGAAGGCTGCACGTGGGGGTCAGTTGGTCGAACAAGCTGGTTGGAGGAATAAAGGCGGGGTGACCTTCGGCCAACCAATCTTGAACGTAGATCGTTACCAGATGCAACCACGCCCGTAAAGGCTAGAGGATGTTCGTTCGTGGGTCCTTTTACGCATGCGGAAGCCTTACGGCGCGGCCGAAAACGATCCATCGAGTGGGTCATTCGCAAGTCCCTTCAGGCCGGACACCACCCATCGCGCGTTGAATTCCGCGCCGGCTTGATTGGTATGCGTATGGTCTTTGGGGAAAAACGCCGCGGTCGCCTTTTGCCCCTGCCGCTCGTAAGCCGCGGCCACCAGTCCGCTCAGATCGACATATTGCACGTTTTCCTTGGCCGCGACTTCGCGGGACCAGTTGCGATACTGGCCGAGATCGTGTTCGACGGTGCCGTTCGTCCAGATGTTTCGGATGGTGGGAGATACGACGATGGGAATGGCCCCCTTGGCCTTCGACTGTTCCACAAAGAGCTCCAGGTACCAGCCGAAGGTGCGGACGATCTCGTGCTTTTTCGTGATCAGGTTGTCGATTTCCTGGGTCTCGCTGCCGAGACCGGGAATTGAACCGCGCGCGCGGAAGGTGTCATTGACGGGGCCGCCGTCGTTGTGGCCGAACTGAATCAAGACCACGTCGCCCGGCCGAGCCTGGTCCAACGCGGCCTGCCAAAGTCCTTCCGAGTAAAAGGTCCGCGAACTGCGCCCCCCGCGGGACTCGTTCACCACCTGGACCTTCGCGGGATCGAAATACTCCTGCAGGACGACCCCCCAGCCGACCGGGCCGGTCGCCCCATTGAAGGCGGCCGTCGAATCGCCGGCGATGATCAGCCGCTTGGGAAGCGGGGATTGGGCCGAGGCCAAGGAGGCCGGACCGGAGAGAAGAAATCCGAGCGAAACTAACCTCAATATTCGCATGAACATCCGTGGGTGGAGCGCGCGGTCCCCACGCGCTTTGACGCCAAATGCGGGCGGAGATTAAAGCGCATGGGGACCATGCGCTCCACCTTATTTGACGACCAACGGAACGCTGGCCGAGTGGCTGCTGAATTCGGGCGCATACATGCACTCCACTTCCGCGATGCCGGTTTGGTAGCTGCCCTTGAGCTGCACGCGCGTGGAGTACTCAAAAACGTAGGCCCCCTTGGGCAGGTAATCGATGAAGAAGTGGCTGGCGGTGTCGCGTGTCGATTCGTAGTACGCCAGGCCGTCCTGATATTTGTAGCCGCTCAGGACGTTGACCGGCTCCGTGCCGCTGGCCCGCTGGTCCTTGAGGTGCACGAATTCCATGTCGCGGTCGGTTCGCAGGGCGATGCGGACCACCAATTCGTCGCCGACCGAAAGGGGCCCGGTCACGGGACGGAGGATTTGGCCCTGGGAAGTCGTTACCTTGATGAAGAGCGCCTTCTTCAAGGTGAGGGGCGTGCCAGTGTAGGGGGTCACCTTCGACAGGTCTTCCAGATATTGCCAGTGAACGCTCCCCCAGCTGACGCCGGGGTCGGACTTGGTCACCGTGATCTTGCCCTGGACTGGCGAAATTTCAGCGGCCGAGAAGCGTTGTTCATAGAAGCCGGTGCCCGCCTCGGCCGTTTTGGGCGTGATCGATTTTCCTCCGAGGGAGACCTCGACCAGAGCGTCGCTGGCCAGCAGGTCATCGCCGCGAAGCAGCAGAGCATACACGGCGTCGGCCGTCGCCTTGGTCGTCGGCCATTGCTCGGTTTGCTTCTGCTTCAGGAGCCAGATTTTGCATTCCTCGACCGCCTGGGTGTCGTGCGCCACCTCATCGAAGGCTTCGATCATCATGGCCTGGGTTTCAATCGGCGCGTGATACCACCACCAGCTGGGACTGCTGTCGTTCCAATACCGGCCAAGTTCCTCGTCGTACCTGCTTCGCTCCTTGAGGGATTGCAGGATGACTTTCGGCGTTTCACTGTCGCCGAAACGCAGCAGAGCGATCGCAAGTTGCGCCTGGCTCAGGCGGGAATCCAGCTGGGTCCAATTCAGCCGAGCCTGACGGAGCAGGAAGTCCACCGTCTCGCGATTGGCCGCGACGACGGGCCGATCGGAGAGGAAAAAGCTGCGCCCGTAGAGATAGAACGCGTCAATGAAATCCGGCACGTATTGGTCTGGATGGGAGGATTTGAGAATGTCCCGGTAGCGATCGCCCATCCAAGCGTCCAGACCATCGAGCGACTTCAAGGCGGGCTGAATATCCACGTCGACGCCCAAGTGGCGCAGCCGGCCAAAACCGGTGGCGATGTCGAGGCTGATATATTCCGAAGGATGGCCGCCCGGGAACCACGACCAGAGCCCCTCCGGCAGCTGTCGTTCCGAAAGCTGCTCGAGGGCCCGGTTGGACTCGTAGTCCAGACGGTTCGCATCGAAGAGCACGCCGACGTGCTGGCGCGCCTGAGTTTCGTCTTCGGCTTCTCCGAGCCACGGCGTCTCTTCCAGCATGACGGATTTGAGATCCGGATTCCTGAGCAGCGGACTCTCCAACGCGGCGGTGTCTTTCCACTGATCGAACACGCGCCGGATCTTCGGATTCGATCGGGCGAGGTGGCGGGCGAGTTCGTTGGCGTAGTAGCGGTCGAATACCTGCTCGCTGCATTCGTAGGGATACTCCATGAGATACGGCAGCGCCATCACCGCGTACCAGGCTGGGTGGGAGGTCATCTGCACCGTCAGAGACCGTTGTTCCAGCGTGGAGGAGGATCCGGAGTTCAGCAGCTTGGTAAGTTCGAAGTGCTGGGTCGACGGGCCCTGGATGGGCAGCGGAAGGGATTCGGTCATGAGCACCCGCCGGCTCAATACGGGCAGATTGCCCGCCTCGCCGTCGCTGAACCGCGCGCTGGCGGCGACCGCCCGGTAGGTGAGGAATCCCAGGCCGTTGGGGGCGGAGATCCGCCAGGAGAACGTGCGGGACTCACCGGCGGGGAGGGCAAAGTTTTGCGTGGCGGCGCGATTGCCAAGCGCCTCGTCGCGGCTTTTGAGCGTGGCGGCGTCGGCGAAGGTCAGCCGCACCGTCCCCGACTGGGATTGGGCGCTCTGGTTGCTGACCTTCACCGTGAAATCGATCGTGTCCCCTTCGCGCAGGAATCGCGGGGCGTTGGGTTCGACCATCAGGTCCTTGGCCGTGACGGCTTCGCCGGTCAGCAATCCGGCGCGAAGCTCGGGGTCATGGGCAAACCCAAGGAAGCGCCATTTCGTGAGTGCGTCGGGCATCGTAAAGGAGATGCGCACGCGGCCATCACGGTCGGACCTGAGCTGGGGATAGAAGAAGGCGGTTTCGCTCAGGTTCTGCCTCGCCACGATGCGGTTGAGATCCGGCGGAGGCGGGATGGTTCGTTGGGCCGGTTTGAACACGGCGTCCGAAGTCCTCACGCCACCGGTTTCAAAAGAGACATTGCCGGCGACATCCGAGAGGGTGGTGCTCGCCCGCGATCCGGCGAGCGTTGAGTGGGTCTGGTACCCCCGTTCAGCGGTGGTCACGGCGAACGGCGAAAGCTCGATCACGTCCCCATCGCCGTTCGTCGTGAGAATATCATCCGGGAACGCCCGGTAGGCCCAGGTGAAGGGCAGGTTCTTGTGGTAGCTCCAGCTTTTTAGAATTTCGAAGTCGCGCTCACGATTCTGGAATTCGCTGTCGGTTTGGAAAGACTCCGCGCGGAAGATGCCGAAACCTTCCGGCCAGCGGGGCGCGATGAATTGATCGAGCGAGGCGTCGTACAGGGTGGCCACCATTTCCGCCGGGTGAAGTGTGGCTTCCAATCCGGATATGTCTGCCGTCCAAGTCTCCTTTTGCCCGGGCATGAGTTTCGACCGAAACGTTTCCCATTTGATCGACAGCTGTTTGTTCGACCACGGCACGTCCACGATCCGTTCGGTGATGTACGCCCGGTTCTCCCTCACGTAGGTGATTCGCAGGGTGAAGCCGCCCCGCATCGCTTCCGTCACCGGCTGAACGATGCGATTTTGGGTGTGGTCAGCGTCGGTCCAATAGCTCTGAAGGGTGTCGCCGTCGCATTCCAGCTCCACCCAGGCGCGGCCGGTTGCGTAGCCCGTTCCCCAGAGCGCCGTGAACGCATTTCCCGGCTCGACTGACCACGAGGGCGCGGCGACATGGCTGGCGACCTTCACGCCCAATTGGGCGCTGGTCGGATCCAACACCCAAATCGTCTGTCGCGCGGTCACCGATTTTCCAAATCGGTCCCGCGTTGCCAGTTGAGCCCGGTATACGCCAGCTTCCAATCGGACGGGCACAATCGCCTTTCCGGTGGCGTCCGTTGCAAATGGAACGTCGGCCGAAATCCGGCCGGTCTTCCAGGTGTCGGGATTGGTGTTGTCGACGGGCGGATCGATCAATTCGAAAAACCAAAGACGGCGTTCCGGCTCGAGCGGCCGGCGCTCGACGGCGCGAGGCTGGCGGAGCGAGCAGATCGTCAATTCGCCCTTCGCGGCCTGAGGGTACCCGTCGAGCGATTCGGTCGTGATCGAAACTTCGATTGGTTTGTCCGCCGTCTGCCAATCGGCGGCTTCGATCTCGGCGCCGAGCGCCACATAACCGACTGCGATCGTTCGCTCCTGGGACCGCGTCTCGCCGGTGGCATCGGTCACGTCGACATGGATCGAGAATTCGAAAGTCGGCTCGTTCTTGGTTGGAATCGTCCGATCGGGTTCGGCCGGGAACTGAAACTGGAATGAGCCGTCGCGCTGCGTCAGCGAGGCTCCATGGGCGATCGCCTGGTTGACTGGCGGCTGGCCCCACCAGCACCAGCGGGGCATTTCTGCCGCGCGCTCGACGCGCCACGCGACTTTGGCTCCGCCGATGCTCGAACCGTTATAGGCGGTGGCTTTTCCCGTGATCTGCACGGGTGCGCCCAGCTTGGGCGCCGTTGCCGGCGGGGGCAGTTCCACCTGGAATTTCGGCCGTTTGTACTCTTCGACGCGAACCCAAATGGCGCCGGGTTGCTCCGACGCTTGAATGGACATGGGGCCAGTGAGGCGGTCTCGCGGGGCAGTGAAGGTTCCACTGATCGATCCGTAGTCGTTCGTCGTCTGGGTGGCCCGATTGATTTCCTTTCCGTCTGGATCCTTGAAAATCACCGTGAGGGTTTGGTCCGGCACGACGGCATATTGGCCCGCGGTTCGGCTATACCGGATGGAAATGCCCTTGTAGTGGACAGTCTGGCCCGGGCGATAGATGGCGCGGTCGGTGAAGAATCTCGTTTCGGTGAATGCTTCGTCACGGGTCGTCCAAACGAACGGGGGATGGACCACGCCCATGCTCGACACGGTCTGATCCCCGAATTCTGCGGTGATGATCAGGGGGCTGCGCTCGCTCGTCGCGATCTCGAAACGGCCGTCGGCGCCGGTCGTGGACGCGGCGAAGGGGGTATAGGCGCCGGTGGCGTTGGAGCGGTAGAGACGGACCGTCGCACCCTGAACCGGGTTGCCCCGAATTGAATCCAAAACCAGGCCTTCCTCGAAGGGATGATCGCGCCGGTTTCGAATCACCAGGGCCAGGTCGCTCACCCAAATCGTCGCTTCACTTACCTGGCTGCCGTTCGCCGCGAACGTGGGCTCGTGACTGGCGACAATGAAATAGAAACCGCGTTTGAGCGTGGATGGCGCGGCCAGGCGCTCCGTCCGCTCCTTGAAATCCCGAGTCGCCGGCAGGTCGGCGCTCCACTCCAACGTCGGTTTCAACCCACGCAAGCGCTTGAACTCATCATCGGAGTCGGTCTGACGCAGATAGGTGTCGAAGTCCTGGCCGTAAACCCGAAAGTAGACCTTGGTGACATTGCGATAGGTGACATCCAAGGTGGGCCTGGGCGCACTCCAGACATGCTCAGTTCGCAGGGACGAGGAGGGGGCCTCGATCTGTTGAATGAGGTTCTCGCAAAGGACGGCGCCGGGGCTCCGGGGAAAAGAGTGAAGTCCGCGGGACGCCACTTGGTGCGCCTCGGCGAGATTCCCCTCCTGGTTCAGCTTCATGGCCAAGGCCGCGAGGGCGCGGGTCGAGATCGGATGGTGTGAGTTGGCATCGACGTAACGGCGAAGCGCCGCCTGGTAACGCTCCTCCTTGTCGTCTCCCGCCGCGGCATTTTCGCCGAAGTTCAGGCGCGCCAGGTCGAGGTCCAGGTAAGCGGACCGGTCGCGGTCGTGCGCGTGAAATCGCAGCAGCGCCTGCAGGAGTTGAATCGCCTTGAGGGTGGGAGCGTCCGGGTCGTCCGAATCCGGCTTCCACTGCTGAAACGCTTCGGAATCGGCGAAGATGGCGCTATCGGCTTCGAGTTCGAAGGCACCCTCGGCGGTGGCTTGGGTGGATTCGCGGGCCTCGTAAAAGTCGAGCGCTTCATTGGCCAGGAAATCGTAAAGCGTCGGCCGATAGACGTCTGGGACACTCCCGGACGTGAGGAGGTCATTCCATTCGGACACGGGGGTCGCCTTGAGATAGGCCTCGTTGGCGAGGGCGGCGGTAAAATGCTTTTCAACCGCGATCAAAAGGCGGGGAGGATCCCAGGTTTCGATGTCCGACCCCTCATCGCCGGTGATGGGTTTGCGGCCGCCCGTCTGCCACCGGTTAGCTCGGAAGTACGCCCAATACCAATGGGCAAAGATGGCCTCCAGGGCCGGCTTCATCTGCGCCGGTGCTTTCGCCAATTCCGACTGCAGCTGGGCGATCGGCATCCCCGAACGGGGGTTTTCGAGTTGTGCCCCGATGGAAATCTTGAGCGCGATGGCCTTGACCGCCTCGGCGTAATCCTTGTCCGACTGTGCGCCTGAGATAATTACCTCCAACTGCTCCCTGGCCGTCTTCGGAAGTCGACGGCGCTCCGCATCCTCCACCTGCGCCCACTGCTTGTCGCGAGGGCCGCTGTAGGCCGGGGCGGCAAGGCCGATGGCGAACGTTGCGCCGAATATTACGTGAGCAATTCGCCAAGCCTTCATTTTGGAGATATTATCCGCTCCCTTGGGTGATCTGACACCGGCCGAGCCCGATCCTTAGAATGTTCTTAAGGATCCCTTTAACGGCGAGATGGAATTACTCCTTTATACGGAGAATCTGCCGCGTGCGGATTCGTTGCACCGCGAGTTTCTAAATTTTTCGCCGATGGCCGAACGATCGAGCTTTGGATTGATCAACTTGGGCCACCGGGGCGCTTCTCCGTCTGCGTGTAGAATTTTTCCAAGGCCATCAATTTGAACCGATGCATGACCAAGCTCAAATCGGCGTAGGTGACGTTCGCGGCCGCGTCGCCCAGGCCCGCCTCCAGGCGTTCGGAGGTGCGATGGAAGCGCTCCCCCAGGCCGAGCTGTTCATCGGTATCGCCCAATTCACGCAGGAGCCGGCGCGCCCGGTCGGCCCGGCGTCGGGCCAGTTTGACGAGCCGCCGCGCGGCCGCGTAGGAAATCTGGCCGGCCTTCGCTGCCTTGAGCACGCCGCACTCGAATACGCGGCACTGCCAGGGCCGATCCGCATAGACTCGGCAGGTCCGGTCTTTGCAAAGTGCCGCGCAAGGCTGCGGAAAACGGGCGACCGGGATCTTGCCGCGAGATGCCGTAATCGGCAACCCCAGCGCCTTCAGCTTTCGAGCATCGTCGCTCGGTTCGAGTTTGACGAGGTCGAACAGGGTGCCGTCGCAGCACAGACCGCACGAGAGACAGAGATCCTCACTTGCTTCCACCCCTCACCTTTCGGCGCGGGGGCCGCGGGAGGCAAGCTGGGGATTTGGGGATTTTTTCGCGGATCGAAAGCGGCTACAGCGGGTGGAGCGCATGGTCCCCCTGCGCTTCGGCGCCAAACGCGGACGGAGGTTCAAGCGCGTGGGGACCACGCGCTCCACCCGCTATGGGCGAGGCAAGGCGTACGCCACGTAGGTGTCGCCGCTCTTGGTGCCCGACTTTCCGCCGCCGCAGGCGATCACCACATACTGGCGGCCGTCGCGTTCGTAGGTGGCCGGACTGGCGTAGCCCGCCGCGGGCAGATTCGTGCTCCAGAGTTCCTGGCCGGTTTTCGAGTCGAACGCGCGGAATTTCTCATCCCGCGTCGCGGCGATGAAGAGAACGCCGCCGCGGGTCACGAGCGGGCCGCCGTAGTTCTCGGTGCCGGTGGGCGGCAGCCCTTTGGCGATCAGCTCGGGGTAGACTCCCAGCGGGACGCGCCAGAGGTATTCGCCGGTGTTCAGGTCGATGGCATTGAGCGTTCCCCACGGCGGCTTGATCGCGGGGTAACCGTCCGGATCAAGCCAGCGGTTGTATCCGGTGTGGGTATACGGCGGTTGCACGAAGTTGGGCACGGCTTGCGGCGGCCGGTCGGTCAGGTAGGTCTTCCAGTCGCCGGGTTTCTCGCTCGCTTCCGCCGGGGGCTTGGCGCCGGTCAAAAAGGTCACCAGAGCATGGCGTTGCGCTTCGGTGAGGAAGCCCCAGGCCGGCATGACCGCCCGGCCCTTTGAAATGACGTCGAAGATCTGCTGATCCGTGAGCCGGTCCTTGACGGCCACCAGCGAAGGAATGTTGCCGGCGGCGTTCCCTTTGCGGTCGGCTCCGTGGCAGCCGGTGCAATTCTGAAGGTAAACCTGCTGCCCGAGCGACGTGGCGCCCCCGGTCTCGATCAGGCTGAGGACCCACGGCATCTCGGTTTCGTTGACGTAGAGAATGCCGCTCGGATCCGCGGCGGCCCCGCCCCATTCCGCGCCGCCGTCGAAGCCGGGGAAAATGATGGTGCCTTCGCGGCTGGGGGGGCCAAAGGGCACCTGCGGGCGAAGGTGATAGAAGCGCTCCAGGACCGCCCGGTGGGCTTCCGGCGTCCGGTTGGTCACGTCGTCGTAGGTGAAGCGCTGGCGGGTGAAGGGCGCGGGTTTCAGCGGCAGCGGCTGCGTCGGCGAAGCGACTTCGCCCGCGAGGTCCGAACTCGGCACCGCGATTTCCCGAACCGGGAACAGATGCTCGCCGGTCAGGCGGTTGAAGACCCAGACATGGCCGCTCTTCGTCACTTGGGCGACGGCCGGGATGTCCACGCCATTGCGGCGGACGGTGAGCAGCGTCGGCGGCGCCGGCGGATCGCGGTCCCAGAGATCGTGGTGCGTGAATTGGTAGTACCAGACGAGCTTCCCGGTGTCGGCGGAAAGCACGACGAGGCAGTCGGCGTAGATATCGTTGCCGGGGCGGGAGCCACCCCAGAAGTCGAACGTCGCCGAACCGATTGGACAGTAAACGAGACCGTGTTCCTCGTCGACCGTCATGCCGGCCCACGCATTGAGGCCGCCTTCCCAGGTCCAGTCGTTGGCGGGCCAGGTGTTGTAGTCGGGTTCCCCCGGATACGGAATGCAATGAAAGATCCAGACCAGCTTGCCGGTCCGGCAGTCATAGGCGCGCACATGGCCCGGCGCCGCGGGACCGGGCCCCTCGCCGCAGCGCGCCGAAACGATGATCAGGTTCTTGAAGATGACACCCGGAGTGTTCATCTGGATCGAAAGGCCCGTGACGTCGCGGCCGAGGCCTTTCGTCAAGTCGACCCGGCCATGATCGCCGAAGGCGTCGATCAGTTTCCCGGTCTTGGCATCGACCGCCTGCAGCCAATGGTCGTTGCCGTAAAGGATTCGCCGGTCGTCGCCGTCGGCCCAATAGGAAAGGCCGCGATTGACGCCGCTGGCTTCCGCCGGGACGTAGCGCCAAAGTTCCCGTCCGGTCTTTGCGTCCAGTGCCACCAGCTTCATGGCGGCCGAGGTGCAATAGACCACTCCGCCGATTTCCAGGGGGTTGCACTGGATCTGGGAGCTGTCGGGCCGCTTGTCGCCCGCGCTCCAGGTCCACGCCACTTGAAGCTGGCGGACGTTTTGCGGGTTGATCTGGTCCAGGTCCGAGTAGTGGCTCGCCGCCTTGTCGCCCAGGTAAACTGGCCAGTCGTTCGAGGCGGCTCCGGAAGCAGCCGGCACAAAAAAGCGGACGGTCAGGGCGCCCAGGAGGAGCGTCCAAGCGGGGGTGCGCATGGGCATGGGATGAATTGAACGCGGGCGCGCACATTTGCCAAGAGCGGATGGTCGGCCGGTGGAGCGCATAGTCCCCCTGCGCTCGGACGCCAAACGCGGATGGAGGTTTTAGCGCGTGGGGACCACGCGCTCCACCCGCGAAAGTGCATTTCGCGTTGCAGCGGGGCTCGAAGTGCCGCGGGCTTGGGGGATGAGACTCCGCGTTCGCTGGTTGCTTCCGCTGCTGCTGCTTCTCCCCGGCCTGGCGACGGCCCAAGCGCCCGTCCAATTGAAGGCTGATGCGGCCGTCGACCAATACTACCAGCTGGGGCCGGACTCCCTTCCCCACGAGGGGGTCCCTCACGGACGCTGGGTCGGTCCGCTCCATCTGCCTTCGAAGGTTTTCCCGGGATATCAGCACACCTATTTCGTGTACGCGCCGGCTCAATACGATCCCGCCATCCCGGCCGCGGTCACCGTCTTCAACGATGGCCAGGCCATGATGGCCGCTCCCGGCGACGTGCAGGCGCAGTACGTCCTGGATAACCTGATCTACCGCCGGGAGATTCCGGTGATGATCGGCGTGTTCATCAACCCCGCCCGCCGTCCCGACCAGCCGGAGCCGACGCCGAAAGAGTGGGGCGACCATACCACCTTGCGCGCCGACGAATACAATCCTCCCAACGACAAGTACGCCCGGGTGATCGTCGACGAGCTGATGCCGGCGGTCCGGAAGGATTTCAACCTTTCGCCGGATCCGGAGCAGCACGCGATCATGGGCACGAGTTCAGGCGGGTGCGCGGCGTTCGGCGTGGCGTGGTTCCGGCCGGATGATTTCCGCAAGGTGATCACGTTCGTCGGCAGCTACACCAACATCCGGGGCGAATACATCTATCCCGAACTGGTGGCCGCCTCTCCCCGCAAGCCTCTCCGCATTTTCCTGCAGGACGGGCGCAACGATCTCCGCGCACCGGCCGATCCGAAGCGGGATTGGTTCTACCAAAACGTGCGCCTGATGAAGGCCCTGCAGGCCAAGGGGTATGACTTGAACTACGCCTGGGGCATCAACAAGCACGGTCAGAAGATGGGCGGCATGATCTTTCCCGACATCCTGCGCTGGATCTGGCGGGACCAGCCGGTTTCGACGGACCCGAACGACGCCGCCGAACGTTCCTTCCGCCCGGCGGCGGCCGTTAAATAACCCTCACTTTTTCACCGAAGCGTCGTAGATGCTCTGAATTGCCCCGCCAATCGTGGCGTTGAATTCCGCGTCGGACTGCTGGGCGGTCAGGCCTTCCAGCAAGGCGCGGGAAAAGCTCGCCACCACCCCGTGGTTCTTCCGCAGCCGGCGATCGGCGTCCGTGCGGGAATAGCCCCCGGAAAGCGCCAGCACCCGTACGACCTTGGGGTGCTGCACGAAATCGGTGTAAAGGTCCTCTCGGTCGGGTAGCGTCAATTTGAGGAAGACAAACTGGCCCGCGGGCAGCTGATCGAGCTTCTCGCGCAACGCGGATTTCAGCAGGTCCTCGGCCTTGGCCTTTTCCGGACAGTGAATGTCCACTTCCGGCTCGACGATCGGCACGAGATCCGCCGCGAGGATCTGGGCGGCGAACTCGAACTGTTGGCGAACGACCTCCTGAATGCCCGCCGGATTGGCCTGCAGGATGACGGAGCGCATCTTCGTGCCGAAAATGTGCTTGGTCTTGGCCGTGGCGAGGAGCGCCGGCAGCTTGGGCATCGGCTTCATTAGCCGAACGCCGTTCTTTTCTTCGGCCAAACCTTGATCGACTTTCAGGAACGGCACGACCTGTTTGACGTTCCACAAGTAATCCGCGGAGGCCTGCCCTGCGATGTCCCGCATCATGGTCCCCTCGAAAAGGATTGCGCCGAGAATGCGATCCCCGGTGAAGCCGGGACTGCTGATGACCCGGGTGCGCATCTGGTGCACGAGGGCGAACATTTCGTCCTCGTTCGACCAGGCGTTTTCCTGAATGCCGTACTCGGCCAGTGCCTTTGGCGTGCTGCCCCCGCTTTGGTCCAGCGCGGCCACAAAGCCGGGGTGCGTCTTCATCTTCGCGAATTGCTGTTGGTTCATGGCGATCAGCCAGTTTATGCCATCCCCGCGAAGTTTGCCAGAACGGCCGTCAGGTGGAGCCGTTCGCCCCTTGAGCAGTCGCCTGCCATCCGCCGCCCAGGGTTTCATAGAGGGTGACCAAATCGATCGCGATCGCCTTGTCGCTTTGCGCCAGCTGGTCCTCCGATTGGTAGAGCGAGCGTTCCGCTTCCAGCACCCGCAGGAAATCCGTCAGACCATTTACGTAGAGCCGATTGGCCAGCACCACCGAACGCCGGCTCGATGTCACAGCGTCCTCGAGCGAATGCTGGCGCTCCTGCTCCTTGGCATAGGCGACCAGCCCGTTCTCGACCTCCTCAAATGCCGTCAGCGTCGTGCATTCGTAGGTTGCGAGCGCCTCTTCCTGTTTCGCATTCTGAACGCGGATGCTGGCCCGCACCCGCCCCGCGTCGAACAGCTTCCATTGGACCGAAGGCCCGAACGACCAGAAGCTGCTGCCGCTCGAGAACCAGTTGGTCGCGCTCACGCTCTGGTCGCCCGCCGCGCCCGTCAGGTAGAATTTGGGGAACAAGTCCGACTCGGCCACGCCGATGTTCGCCGTGGCGGCGGCCAGCCGGCGCTCTGCCTGCCAAACGTCGGGCCGCCGCTGCAGGAGTTCCGAGGGCAGGCCCACCGGAACCACCTCCGGAGCGACCGGAATCGGTCGCCGAGTCGAAAGTTCCGCGAGCAACGCGCCCGGCTGCTGCCCGAGCAGAACGCCCAGCCGATGAATTCCCGCCTGCCGGCTCGATTCGAGCGATGGCACTTCCGCCTCCGTGTCCGCGAGCAGCGTGGTCGATTCCTCAACATCCAATTCGGTGGCCAGCCCGTGCGCATAGCGGTCCCGGGTGATCGCCAGCCCCTGCCGCTGCGCCGAGATATTCTCCTCGGCGATCTCGAGCCGGCGCTGGTACCCGCGCACCTCCACATAATTCCGGGCCGCATCGCCCAATAGAACCATCCGCGTGGCGCGCTCGCCAAACTTGGTTGCGCCCACTTCCGCTCCGGCTGCCTCCACTTCTCGCCGCCGGCCGCCAAAGACATCGATTTCCCAGGAGGCGTCCACGCCGGCCTGGTATACTTGGTTGTCGTACGCCGTGGCTGGCGGCACCGGAATCGAACCGAGCACCGGCTGGTGATGGCTCGCCTGCTCGCGCAAATCCGAGCCCCCGACGTCGGCCGTCGGCGCCAGCGCCGCCGCCGCCATCCCGTACTGGGCCCGTGCCTCGCGAATGCGCGCCTGCGCGACCCTCAGGTCGAGATTGGATTGCGTCGCCCGCTCAATCAGGGAATCGAGTTCGGGGTCGTGAAACGACTGCCACCAGGCCGATAGATGGGTCGGATCCGCGTGCTCGCCGCCGCGCAGCGGTTCGCTCCATTGAGCAGGCTTTGGCGCCGAGGCAAGGGGAGAGCGATAGTCGGGGCCAACGGCGCAGCCGGCGGCCAGAAGCGCGTATATCGGAAGGGCAAGCGCGTGAGCTTTCATGTTCGGGTGAAGTTAGTGGACTGAGATCGGCCCATGGGCCTGGGTCTTTTTGAGGAGGAGGGCGCCCGCGACGCAGAGGACGCTCAGCAGGGCGAACCACCGAAAGGTATCGAGAAACGCGAGCAGGTGAGCCTGCCCCACCAGTTCGCGGTAAATCAGGCCGAGCGCGGTTTGATGGGGCGCCGCCGAGCCAGCGGCGGCCGCCGCTCTTTCCCCGGCCGCCAGTGCGGCCCGGGTGGCGGCATCATAGGGCGTCGCATGCGCCGCCAGGTAAACCTGCTCCGCCTGCGAGCGCCGGGCGGCCAGCGTCGTGATGAGCGATATTCCCACGCTTCCGCCTACGTTGCGCATCAGATTGAAGATGCCGCTCGCGTTGCCGATCTGCTCCGGCTTGAACGCGCCCAGCGCCACGGTATTCAGCGGCACGAACATCAGCGCCACCGAGATGCCGCTCACGAGCAGCGGCAGGAACAGCTGGCCGGGCGTCAGTTCCAGCGTGAGTTGCGCCAGCGCAAACGCCGCGACGGAGAACGCCACGAAACCGCCCGCGACCAGATAGCGACC
Source organism: Opitutaceae bacterium (assembly GCA_036502225.1). Lineage (GTDB taxonomy): Bacteria > Verrucomicrobiota > Verrucomicrobiia > Opitutales > Opitutaceae > Palsa-1447. The sequence continues at coordinate 15,743 of DASXYY010000026.1, read as the reverse complement.
CTGCCACTTGCTCACCAGCATCCCCACCAGCGGCATGGCGATCAAGGCGCCCAGCCCGCGGGGAATCATCGTGAGCCCGCTGTCCAGCGCGGTGTATCCCATGAGCCCCTGCAGGAAGAGCGGAATCGCCGCCGTCAGCCCATACAGGGTCACGCCCGCACAGAACATCAGCCCGAGCCCGACGCTGAAGTTGTAACTCTTCATCACCTTCAAATCCACGAAGGGCTTTTCCGTCGTCAGGGCCCGGATCACGAAGGCCGCCAGCCCGATCACCGCCAGGACCGCCATGGTCACGATGAACGGGGAGCCGAACCAATCTTCCTCCTGCCCCTTGTCGAGCAACACCTCCTGGCACCCGAGCCATAGCGACATGAAGCCAAATCCGATCACATCCAGCTTGGGCGCCTTCGCGCGGCGCATCCACGGCGGATCGGTGATGAACTTTTGCATGAGCAGGATCGCCAGAATGCCCACCGGCACGTTGATGAAGAAAATCCACCGCCAGCTGAAATTGTCGGTGATCCACCCGCCCAGCACCGGCCCGATGATCGGGGCCACCACCACGCCGAGCCCATACAGGCCCATGGCCTGGCCGTGCTTCTCCTTGGGGAAACTCTCGAGCAGGATCGCCTGAGCGATGGGCTGCAGAGCGCCGCCGCCGGCACCCTGCACAATCCGCATCAGCAGCAGCATCGGCAGACTCGTGGCGACGCCGCAGAGAAACGACGACAGAGTGAAGATCGCGACGCAGGTGAGCAGGAAGCGCTTGCGCCCGATCCGCAGCCCGAACCAGGCCGTGGTCGGAATCACAATCGCATTGGAAATCAGATAGGTCGTCAGGACCCACGTCGACTCATCGGTCGATACCGACAGGCTCCCCGCGATGTGGGAGAGCGCGACGTTGGCGATCGACGTGTCGAGCACTTCCATGAAAGTCGCCAGCATCACGGCGAGCGCGATCCACCAGGGATTGATCGCTCCGGAAGGACGTTCGGGGTTCATGGCGCGACCCGCACCTCGGGCACCACCGACATGCCGGGACCCAGCACCTGGGCTTCGGGCAGATTATCGAGCACGATTTTCACCGGCACCCGCTGGACCACTTTTACGTAGTTGCCCGTCGCGTTCTCGGCCGGAAACAAGGAGAACCGCGCCCCCGCGCCGGATTGGATGCTGTCCACATGGCCTCGGAGTTTCAGCTGCGGATAAGCGTCCACCGAGATTTCCACCGTCTGGCCCGGCCGCATATGGGTGAGTTGGGTTTCCTTGAAGTTGGCGACGACCCAAAGTTGCTTCGGCACCAATGCGAGCTGCGCCTGCCCGGCCTGGGCGTAATCGCCGGGCTGCACGCCGCGATGGGTCACGAATCCCGCCACCGGAGCCAGTACCCGCGTGTAGGAAACATCGAGCGCGGCCTGTCGGACCGCCGCCTCGCCGCTCAGGACCTCGGCGCGCGTGGTTTCGATGTCCGCCTCGTCCAGTCCCGTCTGGGCTTCGGACGCCAGTTCGCGGTTTTGAGCCGCCGCCACGGCCGCCGCGGACGAGCGGGCCTGAGTTCCCGCCAGGTCGATCCGGCTGGCGGAAACGGCTTCCGTACCGACCGTGTGGTAGCGATGAAAATCCGCCTCGGCATTTTTCGCCTCCGCTTGCGCGGCCATCACGTTCGCGCGCTCCTGCTCGACCTTGGCCCGATCCACCGTGAGCTGCGCGCCCGCTTGGTGGGCTCGGCCGCGAGCCGCCGACAGTTCGGCGCGGTTCTGGTCCAGCTTCGCTTGATAATCGCGCGGATCGATTTGGAAGAGCAGGGCGCCGGGTTGCACGGACTGGTTGTCGGATACGGCCACGACCAGCACACGGCCCGCGACCTGGGGCGCGATCGGCGTGACGTCGGCTTCGACGAAGGCGTCGTCGGTCGACTCAAACGGAGCGACCGCCCGCCGGTAGTAGCCACCCGCGGCGAGTGCCAGGATGGCTGCTCCGCCGATGATCAGAGGAGCGCGGCGACGCAGGTGCGAAGCGGGTAGTTTGCCGGAAGTCGCGACGGCGGGCTTGCTGGCAGGCAGGGGAGCGGGCTGGCCGGTTAAGGTCTCGGGGTCGGTAAGTTCGATGACGGCACTCATGGTTTGGAAGTTTGAGGGTTCTTTGCATGTGTCGTGCCAGTCGATAAGTGTTATGTAATGTATTGATAAATAGCTATATAAGAAAGTATTGAGGGTTTTGGATCGAGTACGAAAAATAGTACGTACAAGAATTCGTCTTCAAGAGGATTGATATTTCGTACGTATGAATGAATGCCCGTTGGAGCCTGACTTCGATCCGAGATTCGCTCTCGAAATATTGCTGGAGCTTGGCCGAAAGACCTCGATGGCCGAAATCTTGGAGACGCTGAAGGATCGCATCCTTTCCCGGCCAAACGTCGCACGCGTGCGTCTCTGGCTGCTGAACAAGTCTGACCATTGCCTGCATGCGGTCGCGGAAGGGGTCAATCCGCCTCGGGGTGGCCCCGTGAACCCGGACGCTTGTGGCTCCAGTCGCAATCGATTCGACCGCGTTCCGTTGGGCGTGGGCGTGATCGGCAAAATCGCCCAAACCGGCAAGCCGATGGTCCTGCAGAATCTCGACCGGGACCCGGGAGAGCTCGCTTCTTTCGAGTGGCTCAAGGCCGAAGGCATCAAAGGTCTCAACGGCGTGCCGATCGTCTTCAAGGGGGAGGTGCTCGGTGTGATCACCGTCTTTGCGCGAACAAACATTCCCGAGGCCGCGGCCACCTGGGGCCAAATCTTCGCCGATCACATCGCCGGGGTGGTCGCGCATGCGCGGGCGTTCGAGGAGATTCAGCAGCTCAAGCACCAACTGGAGCAGCAAAATGCCTACCTCCAAGAGGAGGTCATCGAGGCCAAAGCTTTCGGCAGCCTGGTCGGCCAAAGCGCCGCGCTCCAGCAGGTCGTCTCTCAGATCGACATGGTGGCGCCCACCGACGCCTCCGTCCTGATCACGGGCGAAACGGGCACGGGCAAAGAACTGGTTGCCCACGAAATCCACCGCCGCAGTGCGCGGCGCGACCGACCGCTGATTCGAGTCAATTGCGCCTCGATTCCCAAGGAGCTTTTTGAGAGCGAATTCTTCGGTCACGTGAAGGGCGCGTTTACCGGAGCGGTGAAGGACCGCGCGGGTCGCTTCGAAACCGCGGATGGGGGCACGCTCTTCCTGGACGAGATCGGCGAAGTGCCCCTCGATCTTCAGGCCAAGCTGCTTCGCGTCCTTCAGGAAAAGCGCTACGAGCGCGTGGGCGAGGATCGTTCGCGGCGCGCCGACGTGCGCATTGTCGGGGCCACCAACCGAGACCTGAAGAAAGAATGTGCGGCCGGCCACTTCCGTTCCGATCTCTACTACCGGCTGAGCGTCTTTCCCATCCAGGTCGCGCCCCTGCGGGATCGCATCGAAGACATCCCGCTGCTCGCGAAGCATTTTGTGGATCTGTCCGTCCGCGAGCTGCGTTGCGCGAAACCGCGGCTCACTCGCGCCGGCGTCGCTCAGCTCGAAAGCTACGATTGGCCGGGGAATATTCGCGAGCTGCGCAATGTGATCGATCGCGCGGTGATCCTGGCGCGCGGCGGCCCGCTCGAATTCGATTTGCCTGCGGCGGAAACGGCGCGTCGGGCCTCGCCCACCGCAATGGCGTCCGCATCGGGTCTCGATGCCGCTGGCTTTTTCACGGAGACGGAAATGATCCAGCGTGAGCGGGACAACCTGGCCGCGGTCCTTGCCAAGAGCGGGGGGAAGATCAAGGGCGCCAATGGGGCGGCCGAACTTCTGGGCGTAAAGCCCACCACGCTGATATCGCGAATTAAGAAATTCGGTCTGCCCAAGCTCAGTTAGCCCTCGTACGGATTATCGTCTAATTGACGGTCGAAATATCGCACGTGCGGTGTTTCGTACCGTTTGCTGGGCGCGGCTAGAGGATCCTAAATCTTTAATTAATAGCAACCTCTATGCTTATCCGTGGATGGCATGGCCCATGCGATAGCCTATTTATGACTATCACGTTGTTCTGCATCTTCTCCCTTGTCCTCTTTACCGCGTGGGACACCTCAACTCCCTAGCAATCATGCAATTTCTTACTCTCTCGCGCCGCCGCCCCGACCTCGGCCGAGAGCTGGATTTCCAGCGTCGGCTGGACGCCGAGGCAAACCTGCTGCGCGATCTTAGCGACACGGGTTTGATTCAGCAGGCCTGGCATCGCGGAGATATGCCGGGTACCTGCCTATTGCTCGAAGCCAAGAATGAACTGGAAGCCCGTGCCGCGCTTGAGGGTTCATTCCTGGTCAAGGATGGGCTGTTGGAGATCGTGGAGGTCGTGCCGTTGCGGCCCTATGGCCGCGCTACGAGCCCGCCCGCAGCAGCATCCGAAGGGGTATGAGCGGACCCACGGGAATATATTCGTAGTCCATCAACTGCTCCTTCGCGAGCGGCAACGCAGCCATCACTGCGCGCGCCTCCTCCACCGACCTGAGGTCGAGAAGCAGGATCACGCCCCGACCGTTGCCGCGCGAATACCACTCGCGGATGGTTCCGTTGAGGTAGAGCTTCACGGTTTCCCGCAGTTCACTCGGCATCACCGCCATGATTTGGTGGACCGTGACACCATGCCGGGGAGTCAGCAGGACGAGCACGGCGGTCGTGGGGGGAATCGGCACAAGGGGCGCGGCGGCGGCGGTCCCGGCGGGTGTTTGCGCCGGGGATGCCAGCGGCAGAGCGGCCAGGAGAATGGCGATCAGGAATTTCATCGGGTTATCCTCTCACGTTGGGTTCGGTTCGGCTGATGTTAATAAAGAGTACGATCGTACTCTAAAGGGTCAAAAAAACTCACCCCGCGGCAAAGGACGCGATAAAAAACTTTCTGGCTTCCATCAATCGCTCCTCGCGCCGCTTGGGTTCCGCAATGATGCGGGTCATCGTCACTACTCCCGCCATGCTGGTGAACAACAACCTGACGTTCGTCCGCTTCTCGTCCCGCGTTGCGCCGGGCATGAACGGCAGCAGCTGCTCGCGATACGTTTCCTGCAGCGCCACGATCCGCTGGCGGGCGCGGACGGGCAGACGCGCGAGCTCGGGCGCGAGGGCGGAGAGCACGCAACCGGTCCCGGGCGAATTCACATGCTCGACGCTCAGATAGCGTTCGATCATGGCCCGCAGCGCCTGACCTGGGGCGGCGGCCGCGGCGACCTCGAGCATTCCGCGCCCCATTTCGGCGAATGCCCGCCCCACCGCCTCGACCAGCAGTTCGTCCTTGCTGCGGAAATGCCGATAGAAGCCGCCTTTGGTCAGACCGACCTTCTTCATCACCGTCCCGATGCCGCTTTGCCCGCCGCCTCGCTCGCGAAACGTGCGCGCGGCCACGGAAAGGATCCGCTCGTGATTCCGCGCCTTGTGCTCTGGTGAGTACCGCATGCCATGAGAGTACGGTCGTACGCTAACATCGTCAAGCGAAGTTCGCCCTTTGGCTGCTCACTTGTCCCGCGCAATGAAACCTCGACTGCCGGTTTGGACGACGGCGTTGAACCGCTGGCGGGCGATCGCGACAAGTTCAGCTGATGAGCAACAGCCGCGGCGGGTCGCCGGGAACGGTGGCGGGGGCGCGATGAATGCAGGGGGGCGCCGGACTGGCGGGAAAATCCACGTTAATTCGCCAAAGATGGCCGACGCCGAAACTGTAGGGCTGGGCGTGCGGCAGAGGCGCGTAGTGAAGGTCGTGGCAATTTTCTTCGAGGTAGTCAGCGAAGGCCTCGTCGTCCTCGCCGCCAAAGCGGCGGAGAAGTTCGGCGCGGAGGCCGGGGTCGTCGACGCGTCGGATCGTTTCGTCATTTCGCACGCCCTCGCTTGGCGCGCCGTGGTAGGTGCAAAGCCAGGTGTCGGCGGCAATGGGCGCGCGATCGGCGTGGAATGAATAGACGTCGGTGGGCAGCGAACCGGACTCGTCGTCGCGCGGATAGCCGTAAATGCAGTTGAGTTCGGGCGCCAGGCCCAGGCCGCGCAGCCGGCGAAGGTCCGCGAGCATGCTGTCGATGGCCGCGCGGCCGGCGGCGCTGACCGGGAGCGACTGCAGGCGGGGTTCATCAAGACCGACGATGCCCTCGCCCGGACCAAGGCGGGCGACGACCTCAGCGAAATCGCCGGAAAGGGTGCGCGGCCAGCAGAGCGCGTTGAACCCGGCGGCGAACGGCGTGGTGGCGAGGGCGTGAAAGTTGTCGACCTGCCGAATCACGCGGGCGGGGTCTTCCCGGATTTTCCGAGCGCGGGCAGTTCCGCGGCGAGGCGGAGCAAGGCGTCCTTGGCGACGCCCACCTGGTGGGCGAGTTCGTTGACGCGTCGGGCGTCCTCGGCGGAGAGCGTGGTCACGCGAGCGGTGCCGTCGCGGTCGACCCAGCGCACGTGCTGCGGACGTTGGCGGGCGGTCTTGACCAAAGCCCGCAAGAAATCGAGGTCAGGCGGCGGAAGATGCACGAGGTAAATCGAAACGCAATGAGCGCGTAACGCCAGAAGTCATTGCGGTGAAAATCCGCCCCAGCGGTTCGTTACTCAACCACAGGAACTATCCGAAATGTCACGGGTGGAGCGTATGGTCCCCATGCGCTTTTCCGCTTTCGGCGCCGCGATTGCCGGGGGTCGCCGCCGCCGGTTCGTGCTTGAGTGCCAAACCCGGGATGGAGGCTCCAGCGCATGGGGACCATGCGCTGCACCCATGGCTCACCGGCCGTAGAGGGCCAGGGCGAAGTCCGCGGTCACGCCTGGTTGGTTCTTCACCAGCTTGCGGTCGCGATAGGCGGCGCCGTCGGGATAGACGTCGTGATAGCCGTAGTCGTATTGGCTGCCGTACCAGCACAGCGGGCAGGAGTTCTTGCTTCCGTGGATTTCCAAAGCGTAGCGGTGGCCGGCCCGTAGGACGATTTGCTCGCTGGGACTGAAATCGAAAGTCAGGTAACCCGGGCCCTGTGGCGCATAGGCGAAGCGCAGCCCAGGGTCCGAACCAAACAGGTTTGCGCCGGCAGAATAGGTCTCGGCGGGAGTTTTCCTGTTGAGGCCGACGTCTTCGACCGGCCCCAGATCGTAGAGGGCGAGGGTGACGCCATCGGACGAGGAGGTGCCGATGCCGTCGCCGGCATAAAGACAAAGGCGGGAGAGCTTGATTTCCTTGCCGATGATAAACGTCTGGCCGAGAGCGGTCGCCCCGCGACTGAAGCACACCGGCTGGGGAGTCTGGACAAAAGGGTCGGTTACGGTGGCGAACGACGGCGTTCCCGGCCAATGCCTGGGGTAGGTGGCAATGAATTGGGTAACCTTGATACCCTGATCCGCGGGACCGCGATTCGGCGGGGCCGGTGGCGACCACGGGACCGGATGAGGCGGCACGCTGACGCCTGCCACGGTTTGCTGAATCGGCTGAATGGTCCCGTCGGGATTGTAATAGAGGTACTCAACGCAAACGCAGCGTCGGCCGACGGCGCCGGTTTGGCCGTCGGGAAGCGTGAGCGTCGCGTTGTGGTAGAAAAAATAGGATTGCCCGTGAAAATCATCGAGGATCCCGGGATGAATCGTGTAGCTGTTCTTCGCTTGGCCGGTGATCTCGCCGCGATACGTCCATGGGCCCGTGACTTTGGGCGCAGTGGCATAACTGATCCGTTCGGAATATCCCTGATGCGCAAAGGAGGCATGGCACAGATAATACCGGCCGCGATGTTTCCAGAGCCACGGTCCCTCGGTGTAGTTCGGAACGCAGATGGTCTGAATGGGGCCGTCCAATTCAGTCATGTCCCGCTTCAATCTGACGAGGAAACAAATGTTGTTTCCCCAGCAAAGCCAGGGCGTGCCGTCATCATCGATGAAAATCGTGGGATCGATGTTTGGCTGAGAGTAGGGACCTTCGGTCATCTCATCGGTGATCAAGGCTGAGCCGCGCGCGTCCACGTACGGGCCGAGCGGGTGATCGGCAACCGCAACGCCAATGGCGAAACCGGGGTGGGTGCGGTTGTGACGGACCGGCGCGTAAAGATAGAACTTTCCATTTCGAGACACCATTTGCGGCGCCCAGGCATCGCTGACCGCCCATTTGAAATCCGTCACCTTCATGATCGGGGGATGGGACGTCCAACGCTCCATGTCCGGGGACGTGTAGCAAAGCCAGTCTTTCAGCGTGAACATTTCGTTTCCCTTGGCCTCGTCATGATCCACGATCAGGTAGACGGTGTTGCCGATGACAACGGGCGCGGGGTCCGCGGTAAATCGGTCCGTGATGATCGGATTGGTCATCGCTCGCAGATTCAGGCTCGCCGCAACCGCCGCAACTAAGACGGGAAGGGCTCGGCTCAAAAATTTCGTTTTGATATTCAGTGTGGGGCCGTCGCGCCGCGAAAGGGCGAGGAAGCTGCGAGGGATTCTGGATCTGTCAAGGCGGTCGAACGGGTGAAGCGCGCGGTCCCTGCGCGCTTTTCCGCTTTCGACGTCGCTCAGCGCATGGGGACCATGCGCTCCACCTTTTCGCTTTCGATCTCGCCATTGCCGGGGTCAGCCCCCCGGCTAGTACTGCAGGCTTAGTCAAAGCTCGACCATTGAATGATCGATTGCGGCAGGACGAGCGCCCAAGCCAGACGCGGCATCGGCCATCGACCTTTGCGTTCGGATTGTCCTCTTCGATGAATCTCCAGCCCGCTCGTCTCAGGACCGTGGTGGCCTTGCTCTGTGCATTTGGCCTGCGGGTCGCCGCGCAGGCGTGGCAGTCGGACCAGGGTGACGGCACCTATCGAAACCCCGTGCTTTACGCCGACTATCCGGATCCCGACATCATTCGCGTCGGCGAAGACTATTATTTCGCGACCACCACCTTTGTCGATGTGCCCGGCGTACTGATTCTCCACTCAAAGGATTTGGTAAATTGGGAGCTGGCGTGCCATGTCGTTCCGCGGCTCGAGGGAAGCGAACGTTACGATATGATCGGCGGCGTCGCCTACCGGCATGGATTGTTCGCAACGAGTCTCCGGTACCATAGCGGGACCTTCTATGCCGTGGTCACTCCGGTGGGACAGCACACGCGAATTTATTCCACCACCGACCTTCGAAATCCGTGGCACTGCAGCGAACTCGATCGCGCCGCTTTCGATCCCGGCTTTTTCATCGACTCCGATGGCACGGGATATATCGCGACCTCCGTCGGCTCGGACGGCCACATCAAACTCCTGACGCTCGATTCGTACTATCACCGGGTCATTGCCGCACAGGAGATTGACTACATCAAAGGGGCCGAAGGCTCGCACCTCATCAAGCGCGGCGGCTGGTACTATCTTTTCAATGCCATTCCCCGTCGGATGGCGCTGACGGTTTCTCGGGCCCGCCAGCTAACCGGACCGTGGGAAACCACGAGCCAGCTGGACGATCGCTCGGGCGGCCATCAGGGAGCGCTGGTCGATTTGCCCGATGGCCGATGGTTCGGCTTCGTGATGGTGGATGCTGGTGCGATCGGACGGATGACCAATCTCAGTCCGGTGTTCTGGCGCGACGATTGGCCGGTTTGGGGGACGCCGGCTGCTCCGGGCCGAGTGCCTCGAATTGCCCGCAAGCCGATTCAAGGCCAGCCGATCCGGCAGCCGGCAACGTCCGACGATTTCCAATCCCCGGAACTCGGGCTGCAGTGGCAATGGAACCACAACCCGGATAATTCCCGCTGGTCGCTGACCGAGCATCCCGGCTATCTCCGGCTCAAACCGACGCAGGCAGCGGAGTTTTGGACGGCGCGTAACACCCTGACGCAAAAAGGGCAGGGCCCTTGGAGTCGCGGCGAGCTCACCTTCAACCTGTCGGGGCTCAAACCGGGCGACACCTGCGGGTTCGGGACACTCGGAAAGTTTTGCGGCCATATCGCCGTCCATTGCGGGCCGGATGGGAGCCGGTTTCTGAGCATGGAAGTGATCGAAGACACCCAGGAAGGGAGAAAGACGGAAACGAGAGTTGCGCGGGAGCCGCTGCTCGCGAAGACGGTCACGCTGCGGACCGACCTCGATTTCGAATCGCGGACAGGGTTGTGCGCTTATCGAACCGACGGGGGGCCCTGGCAGACGCTGGGCGGAACATTTCCTCTGGCGTTCGATTGGCGCACCGGAACCTTTCAAGGCGAGAAATTTGCTATGTTCTGCCTCAATTCCGGCCGGAGCGACGGCCACGTCGATGTCGGCCCGTTCAAGTTCTATGACCAACCGTAGGAGAATTTTTTCCATCATCGGCTGCCTCTTCTGGTTTCAGATCGGCGCGGCCGCTCAATCGAGTCTCAAGGATGTCGCCCATGGGCTGTTTTACATCGGCGTTGCCATCAACTCCGATCAGTTCCTGGGCCGGGATGCGACCGCGGCCGATCTGATTGGCGAGCAGTTCAATTCCATCTCGCCCGAAAACGCGTTGAAATGGGAGCACGTGCATCCCCAGGCGGATCGCTACGATTTCGCCGACGCCGACCGGTATGTGCAGTTTGGAGCCGAGCGCGGGATGTTTGTCGTCGGCCACACCTTGATGTGGCACAGCCAAACGCCGCGGTGGTTGTTTCAGGCGGCCGGCGGAGGAGAAGTGGGCAAAGCGGAATTGCTGCAGCGCCTTCGCGATCACATTCGAACCGTGGTGGGACGTTATCGCGGGAGAGTGAAGGGTTGGGATGTGGTGAACGAGGCGATCGCAGACAAGGACGGCAAGCTGCGGACGGACAAGCCCTGGTATCGAATCCTCGGCGAAGAGGGGGTGTTCGAGGCATTTCGGACCGCGCACGAGGCAGACCCGGCGGCGGAGCTGTACTACAACGACTACTCGCTCGAAAATCCGATCAAGCGCGCGGGCGTAATTCGCCTGGTGCAGAAAATACGGGCGCGGGGGCTGCGGATCGACGCCGTGGGATCACAGGAACACGATTCGCTGGATCGGCCGAGCTTGGATCAGATGGACGCAGCCTTCACCGACTTTGCGAAGGCCGGCATTAAAATCCAGATCACGGAGTTGGATGTGACGGTGCTACCGCGACCGGGAAGGTACAGCGGGGCCGACGTGGCCATGCGGTCTGAAAGCGCGCCGGCGCTTGATCCCTACCGCCAAGGTTTGAGCAGGGACAAAGAATTGGAGCTGGCGCGCCGTTACGGGGCGATTTTTGCGCTGTATGTCAGACACCACGAAAACATTAAGCGGGTCACCTTCTGGGGCCTGACCGACAGGAACTCATGGCTCAATGGATGGCCAGTTCGCGGACGGACGGATTATCCGCTGCTTTTTGATCGAACTTACCAGCCCAAACCGGCCTTCGGCGCCGTAATGGCCGCCCTCCGAACGGGTAGCGACGCCGAGATGAAATGAGATCGATCCAATCCGACCGCCCGTATAATGCGGCTAAGTCTAAAGTACTAGCGCCGCTCGCGGAAAGTCACTTTACAGCGGACGGCGGCGAACGCACGCTGCGGGGGTTCCGCCATGCCTTCGATCGTCTCCGCCCGATGCTGCGTTTCATCGGGCCTCGCTCGTAAGGCGGAAGTCATTTTCGCCTTAACCGTCTTTTTGCTTTCAGCGGTCGGCTGGACGCGTGCGGCAGGGGTGATCGAAGGATTGCCCGTCACCCGAGTCTATCCTTACGAGGAGATTGGCGACCTATCGAGGGGTGGCAGTCTGACGTTTGACTCGCTGGGCCGGATCGCCGTGGTGCAAAACGGGGCCTATTTCGCGCTCAACGACAACACCTGGCAGGACCTCGCGAGTCATCAGGACAATTCGGTCCGGATTATCCAAGCGGCGTCGGATGCCGACGGCACGACCTATTACGGCGCGCTGGGATCCTGGGGAACGCTCCAGCCGGAACCGGACGGGAAGGTGCACGTCTCGCCGCTCGTGCCTGCCGGCCGCCCGGCGTGGGTGGCCGCGACGAACTTCACCAAGATCCTGTGCGCCCAGGGAGGCGTTTTTTTCGGCGGCCTCAACGGTATCGTTTTTTGCAATACTTATACCGGAACCCGCGATTTTTTTGAGTTGGCCGGCGTGGCGCAACTTTTCGAATTGGACGGAAAAGTGCTCGTCTCGTCGTACGTCAAAGGAAATTACGTCATCGACCTCAAGCGCCACCGGCTGGTCGAGGCGGACCGAAGTCTCTTCGCCGGCCTGACGGTCAACAACGCGGCCGCGTTCGGAAGCGATGATCTGCTGGTTTCCACGACCGGCCGGCAACTGCTCCTGTATTCGGACGGCAAGTTGGGAGGATTTCCCGGCGCACTGCCGGGCCGGATCTCGGGCGCCATCTCCGCCCTGCAGCGGCTGGCGGACGGCGACATCGCCGTGGCCGTCACCAACGGAGGGATCTATATCGTGGGCCGCGACGGAGAAATTAAGCTTTCACTCACGGGGCCCGAATATGGGCGGGTGGCTTCGCTGGCTTGCAACGAGGCGGGAGTGCTCTGGGCGCTGACGGAGACCGCCGTGATCAAGATCCTCTACGGGCACCCGATCAGTGTTTTCAATCAATCCCTCGGAATTCTGGTGCTTTGGCCCCAATGCGTTTCGTGGAATGGGAAACTGATCATCGCATCGAACGGGCATCTCTACGAGCCAGTTGCCCCGGATGCCGGTGCTCCCGTTCATTTTCGGCTGGTGCCCGAATTGTGGAGGAACGGAACCTGGGGAGTCGCAGTGGCCGGGCCGTGGCTGCTCGCGGGGACCAGCGACGGAGTTTTCGCCCGGCAAAGCGCATCCCCGTTCAAGTTGGTCTCCAACCTTAACGTGACCCGCTTGGTCGCGACGAATTCAACGACGTGCTTTGCGATCGGAATGGACGAAATCGCGGCGTTGCGATTCCAAGCTGGGAAATGGCAGGAGTGCGCGCCGCGCATTCCCGGAGTGGGATTCCCCGCGATTGTGCACGCGGCGAAGGAGTCCGTTTGGATCGAGTTGGGCGCCAATCGGGTGGCACGGATCGCCCTGAAGTCAGGCCGATTGGAGTCGCGCATCCTCGACTCCTTTCCCTCCCGGCAGACGGAATGGGTCAATGTGAGCCCGCTCGGCGACGTGACAATGCTGAGCGGCGCGGACGGCAAGCGAGTCTATTTCAACGAACGGACGGAGACGATATCCGATGCGCCGGAGCTCGATCGGCTGATTCAGCGAGTTCCGTTTCCGGTGATTCGGATGTGCAAGGACGATCATGGCACCTATTGGGCCTCCCATGCGCACGGAGTTTCCGCGCTGCGGGTCGCGGCCGCGGGCGGCGAGTCGGAAACCGACTATGATCTGATCAATGAGGAGATTCCGCTGGTGGAGCCGCTTCCGGGCGGCGATATCTGGGTGACGACGGGACCGTCCCTTTATCATTTGGATAGTCGCAAGCCGGTGGACGCCTTTGCCGACGTTCGGCCCGTCCTGGTTTCGCTTCGGGATGCCCGGACCGACACGGAGATTGTCCGCGGAGGACGGCCGCTGCTTGATTCCATGCGGCTGCCCTATTCGGAAAACGCGCTGGTTTTGAAGTTTTTCGCCGGGACTTACCGCTGGCGGCGGCCGCCCAATTATGAGTTCAGCCTCAACGGGCGTCCCTGGAGCACGTCGCGCTCGACGATCGAGTTTCCCGATCTGCGCGAAGGGAAGTACGAACTCGGCCTCCGCGTCAACGACGACCGCGGGCCGGTCGGCTCCGAAACGCATCTGGTTTTTTCGATTCTCCCTCCTTGGTATCGGACGTGGCTGGCGTTTCTGGCGTGTCCGGTCGCAGTCGCAGGCCTTGTCTTTGCCTTGATCCGCTTCTTTGTTCGCCGGGCTGAGGCCAGGAACGCCCAACTCGAAAAGGTGGTCGCCGAACGGGCCACTGAGCTGAAGGCCGCGATGCAAAAACTGCAGATCGAAGCCGAAACCACCGCCACCCTGGCGGAACGAAATCGGCTAGCAGGCGAGATTCACGACAGTCTCGAACAGGGATTCACGGGGTTGAAGCTGCAGCTCGAAACCACCGCCAACTTCAAGAGCTGCTCGACGGAGGTGAAAGCGGGCCTGGGGGCGGCCCTCAATATGATCGCCTTCAGCCGGAAAGAGGTGCGCCACGCCGTTCGCAATCTGCATTCGCCGATTCTGGACTCCGTCGACCTGGAGACGGCGCTCCGCCAGGTCGTGATCCAGAACATGCCCGAAGCGAATCATGCGACGATCCAGACGATCGGCGCGCGAACGAAGCTGGGATCGTCGGTCGAACATCATCTTCTGCGAATCGCTCAAGAGGCGGTCACTAACACCGTGAAACATGCGAATGCCAATCGGGTCGAGATCGTCCTGGCGTTCGAGGCCGAGCACGTGCAGCTGACGATTCGCGACGACGGCTGCGGTTTCGAGCCCGGGGCGGTGCTGAATGGCAACGGGAGCCATTTCGGATTGCCGAGCTTCCGTGACCGCGCGAGCGCAATGGGAGGGACCGTGGAGATCGACTGTCGGCCCAGGGCCGGGACGCAGATCACCGTGCGGGTCCCACTGGCCGGAACACCAACCTAAACTTTCATGACTGAAAATTCATCGGGCAAGAAGATCCGCGTGATGCTGGTCGACGATCATCTGATCGTGCGTATGGGCATGTCGTTTGCCCTCAACAACCAACCGGACATGCAAGTCGTCACGCAAGCGCAGGACGGCGTCGAAGCGATCGATGCCTACCGGCAGAACCAACCCGATGTCGTCATACTCGATTTGCGGATGCCGAAGCGCAATGGAATCGAGACAATCGGCGTCCTGCGGCGCGAGTTTGGCTCGGTCACAGTTCTCGTTTTGAGCAACTACGACGGCGGAGACGAAATTGCCGCCGCGATCAAGGCGGGGGCGCGCGGATTTGTGGCCAAGGATACCCCTCTCGCCGATTTGCTCCACGCGATCCGCAGTGTGGCGGCCGGCGAAGAATACATCCCGCCCGATGTGGCCCGCCGGCTGGCGGCCCGGATCGCCTCGCAGCTTTCGCCGCGCGAAGTCGAGGTGCTCGCGCTGGTCGGACAGGGCATGAGCAACAAGGAGATCGGGACGAAACTGTTCGTCACCGAATCCACGGTGAAGGTCCACGTGGCCAATATCTTTTCAAAACTTCAGGTCGCCGATCGGACTCAGGCCGTCCTCACGGGTATCAAACGCTCCATCATTCATTTGGAGTGACGTCATTTGGCGCGGGCCGCCGAGTTGCGACCCGGTGGCGGAATCGTCCAAAATGGACGTTCGTGCAATTCGACTTTAGTTGTAGACGCGTTCATCCCAACGCGCGCTTGCTTCGCGCAAGCAACGGAGCCACGAAACCTCAACTCGGTCCCCCCCACATCCCGTGCATTCCCGAATATTCGGCAGGGTAGTCTTCTTTTTCACGCTGTTCCCGGTCACCGCCAGCCCGTCGTGGACGCTGCTGGGCGACCCGTCGCGAATCGCTTTCGCGCCAGCGCCGGGCGCGGTCGCGTTGGTTCAATCCGGCGTGGCGACACCCTTCGGGTGCCGGAATTCAATCCCGAGGAGCCGATGCGCTGGGCGCTCAAGGGATTTGTCGATTCCGCGGGACATCTTTCGATCGATCCCGGGGTTTTCACGGTTCTTCACGTTTTGTTGTGGGTGCAGCAGGGAGCGGGTAGAACTGGCGGATGGAGGAATCAGTTAACGAGCATTACCGGCGCCTGCTGAGGTTGCCGGAGCCGTGGCGGGTGGAATTGGTGGAGGAGGATTTGGTTGGG
>DASXYY010000025.1:0-56801 GCA_036502225.1 Opitutaceae bacterium | reverse complement strand
AGATGCCTCTGCCCATCGGACACTTGCTTCGGCACGGCCATCGCATGGCCGAAGCCCTGCAGGAACGCCGATCGATGCGCCCACGCCAAGCCCGGCTCCTGCACCGCCTCGTCGTCGCTTAGGTTAATGCCTATGGGGCGCCGACCCCGGCCATTGCGACATCGAAAGCGGGACGGCCGGGGTCAGCGCCCCCGGCTACAGCAATCACAACGCGGCGCGACAGTCTACTCTTCCTTCTTCTGCTTCGGCCGCACCACCAGCACATGATATGCCACCGAATCCCAAGCATTGTGGATTCCGATGAACAGCAGCAGGAGCGCTCCGCCGCCAATCGCGAACAGCCCGGGCCGGGCCTGCGCATGCGCGACAAATCCACCCGCGGCCAGCGCCCCATAGGCCAGCAGCGGCAAGCCCGCGTGGAACACCCAATCCTCCAGCACCGCCTCATACGCCGTTTGCGACATCATTCGCCGAATCACCAGCAGCGCATAGCCGAAGCCCGCCACCCCAAGGATTCCGCAGCCGAAAGTCGGCACCCCGATCCCATGCCAGGGCGCCCGTAACCAGGCCGAAAGAAAAAGCACCGCGCTGAAATGCATGATCGTGGGAGTGCCAAACGCCGCGCTGGCCTCCGCGTTCCCGCTCGTCGGCCGGTCGGCGATCAGGGTCATCACGACAAATTGGAGGCCAATCAGCGCCCCGGCCGCCGCGGCCACGATCAGGTAAAAGCTGTCCCATTCGGCGAAGGCGGTCATGCGGAAATCAGCCGGTGCTCCAATTCCTCCAGCGGCACGCCCTTGGTTTCGGGAACCGCCACTTTCACCCAGATGAGCTGCAGAACCATCATGAAGCAGAAGAAGAGAAACACGTCACCGGTCGGGAACCGGCCCACGAGGGTCGGGAAGACCGTGGTGAGCAAGGCGGCGAACACCCAATGGGTGGTGCTGCCGAGAGATTGGCCAGCGGCGCGGTGGCGATTGGGGAAAATCTCCGAGATCAGAACCCAGATCACCGTCCCCTGGCCGACGGAATGCGAGGCGATGAAGAGAAAGATGCAGACCGTCACGACCAGACTGTGGCCGGTGAAGAAGCCCCAGGCGGTGGCGCCGAGCGAAAGGATGTACCCGACCGAACCGATATAGAGCAGCGTGCGCCGGCCCAATCGGTCGATCAGCCTTAGGCCGACGAACGTGAAAACGAAATTCGTCAGCCCCAGGCCGACGGTCTGCAACAGCGCCGAGTTGGCGCCCAAACCGGCGAGCCCAAAAATGCGCGGCGCAAAGTAGAGCACCGCGTTGATGCCCGACATCTGATTGAAAAAGGCCACCAGAAAAGCCAGCGCGATCGGCCGCCGAAGCTTCCAACTCCAGAATCCGCCCCGCTCGGCCGGTTCGTTCGCGGCTGCCAGGATGGTCGCGGCTTCCGCCTCGATCTTGTCCCTCGGCTCGCCCTCCATGACGAGCGCCAGCACGCGCTTTCCTTCCGCCAAATCGTGCCGGCGCCCCAGCAGCCAGCGGGGACTCTCCGGAATCAAAAACGCCAGCGCCGTGTAGATGACGGAGGGGGCGGCCGCCACCCCCAGCATCCACCGCCAGGCGTTGTCGCCGAGGCCATGGAGCAGGTAGTTCGAGAGCTCGGCGACGATGACGCCGAACACGATATTGAACTGAAAGAGTCCCGCCAGGCGGCCACGGTAGCGCGGCGGCGCGATCTCCGAGATATAAAGCGGCGCCGCCACCGTGGAGACGCCGATCCCGAGTCCGCCGATGAACCGCGCCACAATGAAGCTTTCCACATTCCAGGCATAAGCGGACCCGATCGCGGAAAGCACATAGAGAAACCCCAGGGCAATCAGCGTCGGCCGCCGACCGAACCGATCCGTGGGCCAGCTCCCGACCAGGGATCCGATCACCGTGCCATAAAGCGCCGACGCCATGGCAAAACCGTGCACCGCATCGTTCAGATGCCACAGCGCCTGAATGGTCTTTTCAGCGCCGGAAATCACCACGGTGTCGAAGCCGAAGAGAAATCCAGCGAGGGCGGAGACGATCGACCAGAGGTAGATCCGGGGTTTCAGAGCGCCCAGCTAGACAGGAAAAGTCTCGCCCGCCAATCGCTTACGCACATGAATTTGAGCGGTTCGCGGGCCTCGATGCATATCATTCACGTCCAAATTCGGGTAAAAGCGGAGTGCGTCGACGCCTTCATGGCCGCCACGCGCATCAACGCCGAGTTCAGCCGGCTGGAGCCGGGTTTGGCTCGATTCGATGTAATTCAGGAACAGGAGGACCCCACGAGGTTCGTGCTCGTGGAAGTCTACAGTTCTCCCGCCGACCACGCCGCCCATCGCGAAACGAAACATTACGCCCAATGGCGGGATACCGTCACGGCCCTGATGGCCGAAAACCGGACCGCCAAAAAATACGTCAACGTTTCGCCGGACGACGGCGGCTGGTAACGCCCGTGAAGTTCGAATTTGCGACCGCGGGGCGCATCGTTTTTGGAGCGGGCAGTTCGGCCGACGCCGCCCGTTTGACCGCCGAGATTGGACAACGCGCATTCGTCGTCACCGGCGGGCAGCCGGAACGATTCCGATCGGTCCTGGATCCGTTGCGCCGAAGCGCTCTCGCCAGCGCTTTTTTCCGCGTCACCGCCGAGCCGACGCTCGCCACGGTCCTGGCGGCGACCCGCGAGGCCCGAACCGCGCAGTGCGACGTGGTCGTTGGCGTCGGCGGCGGCAGCGTCCTGGACACGGCCAAGGCCGTGGCGGCGCTGCTGACCAACTCGGAAGATATCTTTGACTATCTCGAGGTCATCGGCCGAGCTCGGCCGCTCACAAACCTGGCGGCGCCGTGCGTGGCGATACCCACCACGTCCGGCACCGGCTCGGAGGTGACGCGCAACGCCGTCTTGGGTTCGCCCGAACACCGGGTCAAAGTCAGCCTGCGTCACCCATCCATGCTGCCGCGCCTGGCCATCGTGGATCCCGACCTGACCTTGGAGTTGCCGCCCGCCGCAACCGCGAGCAGCGGCTGCGACGCGCTCGTTCAGTTGATCGAGCCCTTCGTGAGTTCACGGGCCAATCCGATCACGGACGGCCTCTGCCGCGAGGGCTTGGATCGCGCGGCCCGTTCGCTGCGGCGGGTCTATGAGCGCGGCGACGATCGCTCCGCGCGCACGGATATGTCGATCGCCAGCCTGCTCGGCGGATTGGCGCTCTCGAATGCGGGGCTGGGATCGATCCATGCCTTGGCCAATCCCATTGGCGGACGATTTGGCGCGCCGCACGGCGCGGTCTGCGGAGTCCTTCTGCCTTCCATGATGGCGGCCAATCTGCGGGCAGCGGAAGCCGATCTGTTCGGCGGGAGCGTCGGGCCCCTGTATGAACGCTACGGCGAAGTGGCCCATATCCTCACCGCGGGCGCAAGCCGCGATCCGGAAGCGGGCATCGCGTGGGCGCGCCAATTGATTTCCGACGTGAAGCTCCCCCGACTCCGCACCTACGGCATCACCGAGCACGACCTGCCGCCGCTTGCCGCCGACGCCCTCAAGACCAACAGCATGAAAGCCAATCCCGTGAAACTCACGGCCGAGCAATGCGCCGAGGGGGCGCGCGGGGCCCTCTGATGAATTTTTACCGTCGGTCGGAGCTCGATCATGCGGCGGACGCCCGGTTGCGGCAATACGACACGGATGTCCGGGCGATCGTCGGGCCCAAGTTTGCCTGGCCGGTGCGCATGCGCGACTGGGAGCTATTGAGAATCCTGGACGGTCTCGCGAAAGCGCCCGCCGGAGGCCGCGTGCTGGAAGTCGGCTCCTTCAACACCTATCTGGCCGCTTACCTGGCCTCGCGCGGCCGCGACGTCATCGCGTCGGACCGTCTGGTCGCCCGCCGCCGCAAAAGCTGGCTGCGGCGCTTCGGCCTCGCCGGAGCCAAGCCGACCGAAGCCCCCTTCGGCGAATGGAGTTCGGTCCTGCGCCGCACCGGCGCCCACATCCGAAATCTGGACGCGACCCACCTCCCCTTCCCGGACGGCACCTTCTCGGTGGTGATCGCGCTCTCGGTGCTGGAACACATCCCCAACGTGGAGCAAGCCATCGCCGAACTTTACCGAGTCCTCGCCCCCGGCGGGAAAATGCTGCTCACGATGGACTGCGCGCCGACCTCGAAGCCGTACGGAAAGGGCGTGCGGTATTTTACGCCGTCGGAACTCGAGACGTTGTTCGCGAAGTACCCACTGACCTCCGAAAAGGCGCCGCCCGATTTCGCTCAGGAAAATTGGACCTACGGCGGGGCCCAGCCGGTGCTTCCCGCGTTCATTGAGGTCACAAAAGCTTAGTGCCGCCCTCGCTGTAGCCGGGGGCGATGACCCCGGCAGTCCCGCTTTCGATTTCAAAAGAGGGAGTGCAGGGACCACTCGCTCCACCCGACTATTTCTTGCAGCGATACTCGGCCTGAACCTTCGAATAGTAGTTCGTCTCGATCGTTTGGAAGCCTGCAAACCGGAGCATCTGCTCCAAAAGAACCCCATAGGTGCTGAACTCCTCCCGAATATGCATTTCGAAGTCGGCGCGGGAGAAACTACCGCTTCCGGTCGCGTGTGAGATCCATTCCTCCAGCGCGGCCTCCTGTTCGTCGGGGCCACCAGTCTCCGCTCTTCTTCCCAGTCCGTCTTTTGGCGCGCCTCGTAAGTCGCAACCTGCGTCGGGTCGTCGAAATTTACGCCGATGTGCTTGAATTCATTGAAGGTCCACGAAGGCATGCGGCCCCCAACGATTGACGGATTCCGCGGGCGCACAACTCTGTGGTTCGCCGATGTCCGACCCGTTTCTCGAGTTTCCGCAGGCCGACCCGACGGAGATCATCCGTCGCCTTGAAACCATCGGCTTGGACGACCGCTATAATTGCTCCGCGGATATTCGCACGCGGGGGTGCATCGTGATCTCGCCGGACAAGGTGGATTGTTTCTCGCCGCCGATATGGCGGAATCGCTTGCGTTGAAATCCGGCATGCGCCTTCACGACCTGGCTTGCGGCTGGGGCGAGACCTCGGTGTTTTGGCGAGGCACTTTGAAATCGAGGTTATCGCGGTCGACCGCGACCTACCCGCTCGTCCCACCTCCGCTGTTAGCTGTAGTCGGGGGCGTTGACCCCGGCACGTTCGACGTCGAACGCGGAACTGCCGGGGTCACCGCCCCCGGCTACAGCACCGGCGCGACCGTGTTGAGTTGCAGTCGCCATCGTAACCGGTGGCCGTTGTCTTGCACTCCGCCGCGGATGGTTTTCCATACCCCGAAGATGCCTCTCTTTGCCCCGGTGGTTTACGGGTTGCAGCGGCTGACCCGTGGCAGCCGGATGATGCGGCATCGGCATGACGAAGCCTACGCGGCGGTGGTCCTGGAAGGTGAGTACGATGAGGCCGGTGACTGCGGACGCTTTCGCGCGAAACCGGGTGATGTGCTCTTCCATGGACGATTTGAGGCGCACGCCAACTGGATCGGTGGCCGGGGTGCGCTCGTGCTGAATGTGCCGCTCGCCGCGGACGGAGACCGAGCGGCTCCGGCGCGGCGCCTCGTCGACACCGACCAAGTGGTTCGCGCGGCCCAGCGCGAGGGCCTGGGCCAGGCCAGCGCTCTGCTCGAAGAGGCTCCGCCGAACGTCGATGCCGCCTGTGATTGGCCGGACGTTCTTGCCGCGGCAATCGCCGCCAATCCATCGCTCCGCCTCGATGCCTGGTCCGACCAGCGGAATCTGGCTCCGGCGACCGTCTCTCGGGGATTTGGCCAGGCATATGGAGTGTCGCCATCGCGATTCCGATTGGAAATCCGCGCCCGGCGCGCCTGGTGCCATCTCGCGCGCAGCGAACTGCCGCTCGCTGAAGTGGCCCTGCTGAGCGGATTCGCCGACCAAGCCCACATGACGCGCGCGATTCGCGCGATCACCGGTCGATCCCCCGGTGAATGGCGCGCGAAACGTCAAATGCGTTCAAGACGGGATGCGCCCGTGGTGGCTTAATGGGTGAATGCATCTTCTCGTTTCGTCGCGGCTGATCGCCGGCAGCGCACTGGCTTTGCTTACGACGACGAGCGGCGAGGCCATGTCCGCCGCGGAACTTTCCCAAGCCGTGCGTTCCGCGGGCGGAGATTGGGATGCAGTAGCGGGATTGGTGCAGGATGGCTCCCTCCTCGATTCCGGCATGACCGGGACATGGAAAGCCGACATCGATTTCGCCGGGCACAAATGGGCCGAGTTCTCGGACTTTGGAAGGGTTCGTGCCTCCGAGGGCATCATCGGCCCGCTCCATTGGAGACAGGACTTCTCGGGCGGCTCGCACCGCCTCGATTCAGAATTTGCCGAGCAGTCAACGGCGACCGACTTGTGGCTCGCGACCCGAGGGTACCTCAAGCCAGGGTTCGGCCAGGCAACCTTGGGAGAAATCCAGGATCGAACCGACGAGGGCCGCTCGTTTCTCGTGGTTGTCGCGACCCCGCCGGATGGACAACCAGTGGAGCTGTGGTTCTCGGCGGATAAACGGTTGCTCGAGCGCACGGTTCGGCAAATGCCCATTTCCATCGATACCGTCGCCTACTCCGACTACCGGACCGAAGCCAATTGGCAGGTGCCCGGTACGATCACCGAGACCAGCAGCGCGAGCAACGATTCGCGCGTCGTCCACATCACACGCAGCCGGTTTGTCGCTTCGCTCGACCCCGCAATATTCTCCCAGCCCGCTCCACCTTCGGATTGGACGATGGCCGGCGAGGCCATCTCAGTGCCAATCGAGTTTGACGGCGAAGTGGCGGTCCAGGCGATGATCAACGGCCAAGGCCCCTTTGCATTCATCCTGGATACCGGCGGCCACGATATTCTCACTCCGGCCGCGGTCGCCGCGCTGGGCATCGAAACCTTTGGCGAAACCCAGTCTGGAGGGGCCGGCGCCGGGGTCGTCTCGCAGAAGTACGCGCGGATCCAAAGCGTCGCGATCGGCGGTTTGACGCTGAAGGACCAGCCGTTCGCGGTCATCCCGATGCCGTATATCGCCGTGGAAAGGGGCAGCCGCCCATCCTTCGCGGGCATTCTGGGTCTGGAACTATTCGAACGGTTCGCCGTAAAGCTGGACTACGCGAACCGTCGATTGACCTTCTCCCCGTTGTCGACGTACCGTCACCTCGGCGGCGGGGAGCAAGTCCCCATCCGGTTCAATGACGACATGCCGCTCGTCAAGGCGAGGTTGAACAACATTGAGGGCGATTTTTCGATCGATACCGGTAATGGCGGCACGCTCGTGGTCCAACACGTCTGGGCCGAGCGTCACGGACTCGCGGAGACGATGAAACAAGGCTTGGCCCTGGTTTCATACGGAATGGGCGGAGAATCCCGGAATTGGGCCAGTCGGGCAAAGTCGTTCGAATTGGGCGGAACCCGACTGCCGGGAACCATTTTGCGATATGCCGAGGACCAAGCCGGCTCTTTTTCGTCGCGAGTCGAAGCGGGCAATATTGGGAATGCTATTCTGCCCTATTTCACGGTCGTATTCGACTACGCGAAGGGCGACGCCTGGCTTGAGCCAACCCACGGATTTGAACCACCGCCCTTTGGGCGAGCTGGCGTGGGTATGGCCAAAATCGATCCGAGCTTTTGCCTCGTGGTCGTGATTGTCCCCAACAGCCCCGCCGCGCGCGCCGGCCTCCGCGCGGGCGACCACGTCATTCAGGTCGGCGGCGAACCGGTCGCCGCCTTGACCAGCTTTGAACTGCGCCAGCGCTTTGCCGTCGCCCCGGGGACGACCGTGCCGGTCACCGTCCTGCGAGACGGCAGGCCAGTAACACTGCCGGTCGTTCTCAGAGAACTTTTGCCATAGTGCAAAGGGGTCACGAGTCGTTCTTGAACGTCTTTTGCGAAGGCGTTTCAACGCAGAGCCGTTTTAGGGCGAGTCGCACCAGCTTGCCACCGATCTCGGACGTCGCCTAGTGTCGGAGCGGTTACCTGCGACAGTAGCTCAGCTGGATAGAGCAGCGGTTTTCTAAACCGCCGGTCGGGAGTTCGAGCCTCCCCTGTCGCGCCATCGCGATGCGAGGGCGCCGAGGTGGAGCGCATGGTCCCCATGCGCTTGGGCGCCGAAACGCGGATGACGATTAAAGCGCGTGGGGACCACGCGCTCCACCCGCTACTCTCTCTTATTGGGCGGGCGCCGGAGCGACCGTGTTGCCGAAATCCGGATAATTGCTGCGGGGCGGCAACGGCGGCAAGGGCGGATGGGCGGGGAAGAGCTTGAACAGCACCTTGTCGATGATCACCGCCGGGTCCTGGCCGAAGATCGAGGGGCGGCTGGCCGAACCGATCGCCAGCGGATAGTCGGTGCGGGCGGTCCGGATTTCGAACCGGATGGAATTCAGGTAGGTGGTGAAATCGGACGTCCAGCGGTCCTCGTAAAGGATGCGCACTTCCGCGTTGTCGGGCATTTCGGGGGCCGAGCCGTAGGTGGCGTCGTAGCCGCGGCGGCGCAGCTCGCGCGTAATGGTCGCGTCGATACCGCGGCCGTCGGTCAGCAGGTGCACGACGAAGATGTGCTTGAGGTTGCCCAGGTTCGCCCTGGGCGCCTCGCGCGTGCTCACCACGGCGCAGCCGGACAGGCACAATATGGCTGCAATCAATGCGATACGCTTCGTCATGTTTGGCGGCAGGCTAGCGATTCGCCTCGGAAATCTGCAGCACAATTTTTCCGAATTGACCGCCCCGTCCCATCAGCTCGAAGGCCTCGGACGCGCGCTCGAACGGAAAAACTTCGCTAACCACCGGCTTGATCGCGGTCTTGGCCATGAATTCCGTCATGGCGAGCCAGTCGGCCGGCCCGCCCATCGTAGTGCCAAGCAATGTCAATTGGCGCCAGAACACCTTGCGCAGCGCCAGCTCCGGAGTGTTACCCCGGGTCGCGCCGTAAAAGACAATGCGGCCGCCGGGCGCGGTGGAATCGATCAGGTCGTTGAATCCCGGTCCGCCCGCCCCGTCGATGATCAGATCGAAACCGCCCGTCTTGCGGACGGCATCCTTGGCCCACCCGGGCTGCGTGTACAGAAATCCGCCCCGCGCGCCGTGGGAGACCGCGAGCGAAATCTTGTCCTCGGAGCTCGAAGTCACCCACACCTCCGCCTCGTGCGCCGCGGCAAACTGAAGGGCAAACAACGCGACGCCGCCGCCGATGCCGGACACCAGCACCCGATCGAGCGGAGAAAATCCGCCGCGGGAAATCAGCGCGCGCCACGCCGTGAGGGCGGCCAGCGGAACCGCCGCCGCTTCCGCCCAGCTCAGCCCCGGCGGCTTGTCCGCCAGCTGAAGCGCGGGAACGCAGACCTTCTGCGCCAGGGTGCCCTGGCGCGGCAAACCGAGGATCGTAAACTTGTCGGACTGAGCCTTGGGATCGGGCCCCCAATCAAAGGCCGGGTCGATGATGACTTCGCGGCCGATCCAATTGGGATCGGCGCCGACGCCCGCAACCGTCACCACCCCCGCTCCGTCCGAACCGGGGATGCACGGATACTTCACATTGGCGTACTGGCCCGTGCTGATCCAGTGGTCGCGATGATTGAGGGCGGCCGCCCTCAATTCGACGAGCACCTCGCCCGGACCCGGCACCGGATCGGGCGTCTCGGCGATTTCCAGAGCATTGGCCGCGGTCAGTTGGACGGCGCGCATGAACGAGTCAGACGTAACTCACCACGTCCGCCGTTTTGAAGCGCACTTTGGCGGTGGTGGCATATTTGTCCCCGGGGGCGCGATAACCGGCCGGACAAGCGCAGAGCGTCGTGTAGTCGTGGGCCTTCAGGCCCAGGATTTCGTCGTATTTGTCCGGTTCCAATCCCTCCATTGGACACGTATCCACCCCTACCAGAGCCGCCGCTGTCATAAATTGTCCGAGGGCGATATATACCTGGTGCGACATCCATTGCTCGAGGCGGCCCTCCTCCTGGGCCTGGCGCGTGTTTTCGGCGATCATCTTCTGATAGCCCGCCAGCGCCTCGATCCGCCCGCCGCGCACTTCCAGTATCCGCTGCATGTAGCGCTCGATGTATCCGATATCGATATTCTTGCGAAGGGCGAAAACGACCAGATGGGAGCAGTCGACCACCTGCTTTTGGCCCCAGGAGGCCTCGAGGAGTTTTTCCCGGATCGCATCGTCGCGCAGGACGATGAACTTCCAGGGCTGAATCCCCATGCTGGAAGGAGCCAGGACCAGAGCCTGCTCCAGCGCTCCCCACAGCTCGTCGGGTATCTTCTTTTCGCGGTCGAACCGTTTGGTGGCATAGCGCCACTTGAGAGCATCGACGACCAAGTTCGCGGCAATGGGGGTCATGCGTCACCACATGAAATCCGCCGCGGGACGGTTGTCAAAAGGCCCTTCCGTATTGGACCGGGGGGTGAGCCTCTCCGATTTTGCCCAACTCCCGGGCGGCGTGCAGGGCCCAATAGGGGTCGCTCAGCATGGCCCTCGCGAGCAGGACCAGGTCGGCTTTCCCATTCGCGATGATCGCGTTGGCCTGGTCGGCCCGCTTGATCATGCCGACCGCCGCCGTGGGGATGCCGGCCTCGCGCCGAATCCGTTCGGAAAACGGGACCTGATAGTCCGGTGCGACCGGGATCTTTTGCTGCGGCACGTTTCCACCGGAACTGCAGTCGATCAGGTCGATGCCTTCCGCGCGCAGGCGCCGGGCGAGTTCGACACTCTGATCGATGTCCCAGCCCCCTTCGGCCCAATCGGTGCAGGAGATTCGGACGGCGAGCGGCAGGCGCTCCGGCCAGACCACCCGGACGGCGCGCACGGTTTCCAACAGAAAACGGATGCGATTGTCGAATGCGCCGCCGTAAAGGTCCGTGCGATGGTTGCTCAGGGGCGAAAGGAACTCGTGCAGCAGGTAGCCGTGGGCGCTGTGAACCTCGAGCCACTGGTAGCCGGCGGACAACGCGCGCGCGGCCGCCGCCGCGAATTCCTTTTGCACCCGGGCGATGTCCGCCGTGGTCATCGACTGCGGAACCTTGTCCAAATCCTCCCCCCAGGCGATCGCGCTGGGCGCCAGCGTCGGCCAGCCGCCCGAGTTGTCCGCCAAATGGGCGCCCCCGTTCCAAGGCAGCGCCGCCGACGCCTTGCGCCCGGCGTGAGCGATCTGCAGGCCCGGCACGGCGCCCTGCGAAAGGATATAGCGGTTGATCTGCGCCAGGGGCTCGATGTGCTCCTCGCCCCAGATGCCGGCGTCCCCGGGCGTGATCCGCCCCTCCGGGGAAACCGCGGTCGCTTCCGCGATCACAAGTCCGGCGCCGCCGGCGGCTCGCGAACCCAGATGCACGAAGTGCCAGTCCTGCGCCACGCCGCCCACCGACGAGTATTGGCACATGGGCGAGACGCCGATGCGGTTGCGGAGAGTAATCGACTTGAGGACGTAGGGGGAGAAAAGGTCGGCCATGAAATTATTGAGGGGAATTCGGCCGGCGTTTCCAGCGGGTCAGCACCGCGGTGACTTCCTCGAGTCCTTCGACGCGGAGCAGGAGCAGCGCGGCCGCATAGACCGCGATGCCGAGCGGAATCAGTCCGAAGACGGTGACGAGATCGTTCAAGCGGGCGGCGAAATGGGCGTGCGTGGTCAGCATCGACCAGGACAGGCGCACCACCGCGCCCATGATGGCCGCGCCCAGCAGCACTTTGCCGGTGCTGTCGACCAGCGGCAGCAGGGTGAGTTCCGGCAGCTTCCGCATTAAGGCGCGCTGCAGCAGGACCGTCTGGATGATGATGGCGCACGTGCTGGCCGCCACCAGACCGAGAGCGCCAAAGCGGTGCATCAGAGTGAGGCTGAGGATCAGATTGACGAAAAAGTCGATGACCGCGACCCGCACGGGAGTCTTGAGGTCGCGCACGGAGTAAAAAGCCCGCACGGTCAGATTCACGACGGAGAAGAATGGCATTCCCACCGCGAAAAGCGTGAGCAGCGGCGTCATCAGCCGCGTGGCGCTGCTGTCGAAGTGCCCATGCTGGTAGATCAGCCGGGTGATCGGGAAGCTCAGGACCGCCAATCCGACGGCCGCCGGGACGTTGATGATCAGGATCAGCCGAATGCCCTTGCGGAAATCGTCGGCCATGGCGTCGAATTTGCCTTCCACGGCGTGTCGCGCGATGAGCGGATAAACAACGGTGGAGACTGCGATGGCAAAGACGCCGATTGGCAATTCCATCAGTCGGTTGGCGTAGAACATCACGGTCGCGGAACTGTCGTCGATCGACATGGCCAGGTAGCTCGCCACCAGAATATTTACCTGGTAGATCGCCGTTCCGACGAAGCCGGGAGCCATTAGCCGGGCGATTTCGCGCACCCGGGGCGACAGGGTCAGATCAAGCCGGGGCCTCCAGCCCAGATGGATCAACACGCCCGCTGGCACGGCCATCTGCAAAAAACCGCCGGCGAGCACGCCCGCGCACAGCCAGTGCAGCTCGCCCAAGGGCGAATGGGCCAGGTGATAACCCGCGCCGCCCAGCGTGACGATCATGCAAAGGTTGAGCCAAATCGGCGAGAGCGCCGGCTCCGTGAAATGCTCGAACACGTTGAGCGCCGCATTGAGCGAGGCGGCCACGCAAATGAACGCCAGATACGGAAAAAGGATGGCGCTCAGGTCCGCCACCAGGATCCACTTGCTCGGATCGTTGACGAAATGGCGGATGAGGCCGTGGCCGCTCAACAAAACGAACATCGCCACGGCGCAGAGGCCGGCGGTGGTCAACCCGAGCCAGCTGGTGACCTGATTGAGGAGCGTGTACGCGCCCGGCCGCCCTCGGTCGTGGAGTTCGTGCTGCAGTGTCGGCAGGAAGGCCGCGGTCAGCGATCCTTCGCCGAGCAGGCGCCGAAACAGGTTCGGCAGCCGAAAGGCGGTGACGAACGCGGAATTGAAGACGCTATCCCCAAAGATGGCCGCGCTGATCTGGTCCCGGACCAAGCCGAGAAACCGCGACACCACCGTCAGCAACGAGACGATGCCGATGTTTCGAAGCTTTTGGGAGGCCTTCAGGTCTGGTCCGACTTCGGTTTTTCCGGCTTGGTCTCCGCCGGCTTGCTCGACTCGGACTTCTTGCTGTCGCCGGAGTCCTTCGGGCCGCCCGACTTCTTATAGTCGGTGATATAGAAGCCGGTGCCCTTGAAGATCAGGCCCGCTCCCCCGCCGATCAGCCGCTTCAAGGCGGGCTTGCCGCATTTTGGGCATTTCTTGAGCGGCGAATCCTTCATGGACTGGAACTGCTCGAAATGGTGGCCACATTTGGCGCAGGCGTACTCGTAAGTCGGCATACCGGATAAAGGAGCGACTGTGCCAAGAAATGGCTTCGCGTGCGAAGTCAATTTTTGCCAACTTGGCCTCTTTGCGAATGGACGTTGCCGCCGAAATCAAACGCCGCGCCCAGCGCGTGGAACGGGGAATCGAAGAACTGCTGCCTTTGGCCGCATTTGGGCCGAAGCGCCTGAGCGAGGCCATGCGATATGCCATGCAGGGCGGCGGCAAGCGCCTGCGGCCGGTGATGGTGATGGCTGCGGCGGAGCTATTTGCCGGGGTCCCGGGACAGGAAAAAGCCGTGCCGGCGGGGGTGGCCGTCGAATGCGTCCACACCTATTCGCTGGTCCACGACGACCTGCCCTGCATGGATGACGACGACCTGAGGCGAGGGCGGCCGACCGTCCACAAGGTCTACGACGACGCCACCGCCGTGCTGACCGGCGACGCGCTGCTGACCTATGCGTTTCAGCTGCTCACCCGCTTCTACGGCAGCGAGCCCGCCCTGGCAGCGGGGCTGGTCGACGAACTGGGCGACGCCGCGGGCCATGAGTTTCTGGTCGGCGGACAAGTCATGGACCTGATGTTCGAGGGCGCCAAGGACGTGACCGCCGAGATCCTGAACGACATTCACTCGAGGAAGACGGGCGCCATGATCCGCGCGTCCCTGGCGATGGGAGGCCGCATCGGGGGAGCGACCCCGGCGCAGGTGCAGCAGCTGCGGAGGGCCGGCCTGGAGCTCGGGATGGCGTTTCAGATCGTGGACGACGTCCTCGACGCCACCCAGGATTCGGCGACGCTGGGCAAGACGGCGGGCAAGGACGCGGCGAGCGGCAAGACCACGTTTGTGAGCATTCACGGCCTGGACCAGGCGCGGGCGCTGGCGGCGGCCTATACCGAGCGGACGATTGCCAGCATGACGGCGCTCCCGGGCGACACGGCGTTTTTGGTGGGGCTCACCCAGAGCCTGCTGGTGCGGGATAGATAGTCTCTTGCGGGTGGAGCGCGTGGTCCCCACGCGCTTCGGGCGTCGCAAGCGGGCGGAGACTAAAGCGCGTGGGGACCACGCGCTCCACCCTTCCACTACGCCTGGTGGGCGGCCACGAAGGCCTTGATCGCCTCGACCGTAGCCGGCAGCCGGGTCTTGCGAATCTCGCGCGACTTCAGGGCCTCCAGGCTCGGATGCCGGGGCGTCTGGCCGATGGCCTGCTCGATCGTCTCGGGGAACTTCGCCGGGCTCGCGGTGGCGAGAAACACCGTGGGCCGGCGCGAAAGCGCCGCGTAGTCCTGGAAGCCGCACGCGGTGTGCGGATCGGCGATGTAACCAAACTTCTGGTACAATTCCCGGATGAGCCCGGGAATCTCCGCGTCGGCGCAGCGGGTGGCGGTGAACGTGTCCGCGTTGAAATGCGGGAACACCACCTGCCCCGAACGGCGGAATTCCTCCATGGCGGCCCGCACCCGCTCCGGATCGGACCCGAGCGAATAGTACAGGAACCGCTCGAAATTGGACGCGACCTGGATGTCCATCGAGGGCGCCAGGCTCGCGCGAACCTCATCCACCCGATAGGTGCCGGTCGTGAACATCCGGCACAGGATGTCGTTCTGATTGGTCGCCACCCGGAAGCCGTGGATCGGCACGCCCATTTTCTGGAGCAGCCAGCCGGCCAGCACATTGCCGAAATTGCCCGTCGGCACGACGAACTCCACGCCGGCCTCGCGCGCGGACCGGGGCAATCGCAGCCACGCGGACAAATAATACACGCACTGCGCCAGGACGCGGGCCAGGTTGATCGAATTGACCGCGGAGAGCCGGTGCTGCCGGCGAAAGTCCTGGTCGCCGAAGATGTCCTTCAGCGCGCGCTGGGCGTCGTCGAAGCTGCCGTCCACGGCCAGCGCATGGACATTGGCTGCGCCGGTGCAGGCCATCTGCCGTTCCTGGAGCGGCGAGACTCGGCCGTCCGGGTACAGGATGAAGATCGCCGTCCCCGGACGCCCGATCAGACCATGGATCGCCGCCGCGCCCGTATCGCCGGAGGTCGCGCCCAGGACGTTGATCGATTCGTTTCGGAGCCGGCACTGGCGCTCGTACAAGAGCCCCAGGAGCTGGAGGGCAAAGTCCTTGAACGCGAGGGTCGGACCGTGAAAGAGCTCCAGGATCCACTGGTCCGGGCCGAGCGGCCGGAGCGGCGCGATCGCCGGATCCTCGAATTTGGCGTAGGCCGCCGCCACCAGCGGGCGAAGTTCCGCTTCGGGGATGTCGTCGGCAAAGAGCCTCAGGAATTGGAAGCAAAGCTCCGCGTAGCCGAGCCCCTCCCACCCCGCCAGACGATCCGCGACCGACGGCAGCGCTTCCGGCAGGTACAACCCTCCGTCCGGCGCCAAGCCGATCGCCACGGCCTCGGTGAACGAAACCGCCGGAGCGCCGCCGCGCGTCGACCGGTAGCGCACTTTTAGAGGCTTTCCAGCTGGAACGCCGCGTGGGCGACGCGCGCCGCCTCGTCCGCCCGCTCCAAATCGATCACGACCGAAATCTTGATTTCGGAAGTGCTGATGAGCTCGATATTGATGGTGGCCGCCGCCAGCGCCTGGAACAAGCTGGCCGCGACGCCGCTGTGCGTCTTCATGCCGACGCCGACGACCGACAGCTTGGCGATGCGCTCGTGAACGGCGACTTCGCCGCCGCCGAGTTCGTCGAAGATCGGCTTCAGGGCCTTGGTCGCCTTGTGCGTTTCCGTCAGGGGAACCGTGAAGGTCAGGTTGGCCACGCCGCCGCGTCCGACGTTCTGGACGATCATGTCGACCACGATGTTCGCGTCGGCCAGGGCCCGGAACACCTTGGCCGCGGAGCCCGGCTTGTCGGGCAGGTTGCTCACGACCACCTTGGCTTGATCCTTGTCGACGGCGACTCCGCGCACGACGACCTTCTCCATATAGGCGACTTCTTCTTTCACAATGGTTCCGGGGTTTTGATTAAAGGACGAACGGACTTCGAACACGACGCCGTACTTCTTGGCGAATTCGACGGAACGTGATTGCATCACCTTGGAGCCGGCCGAGGCCAGCTCCAGCATCTCGTCGTAGGAAATCTCCGAAAGCTTCCTGGCATCCTTCACGACGCGCGGGTCGGCGGTGTAGACGCCGTCGACGTCGGTGTAGATCTCGCACTTGTCCGCATGCACGGCGGCCGCGAGCGCAATCGCCGTCAGATCGGAGCCGCCGCGGCCGAGCGTGGTGATCTGGCCGTCTTCGGCGATGCCCTGAAATCCCGCCACGATGATCACCTTGCCCTCGCGCAGATCCCGTTCGATCGGGGCCGCGTTGATCGTCTTGATCTTGGCCTTGGTGTGCTGGGTATCGGTGAAGATGCCGGCCTGGGCGCCGGTGTAGCTGACCGCCGGAATGCCGATGCCCTGCAGGGCGATCGCCGTCAAAGCGATGGTTTCCTGCTCGCCGATCACCAGGAGTTGGTCCATCTCCCGGTCGCTCGGGTGCGCATGCAGCGATTTGGCGCGGGCAATCAGTTCGTTGGTCACGCCGGCCCGGGCGGACACGACGACCACCAGTTCGTTGCCGGCCTCGCGCGCGGTCTTGATGCGCTGGGCGACATTCTTGATCCGATCCACGTCGCCGACCGACGTGCCGCCGTACTTCTGGACAATGCGAGCCATGAAATTATTCGAAGTCTCCGATCCGCAGGAGCAGGGGCTTCTCCAGCACCGCCTTGAAACCGGCCAGGCGCTTGAGCGCGCGCTGAAGCGCGCGCTCGTCGCTCTCGTGCGTGGTCAAGACCAGCGAAGCCGCCCCCGCGCGTTCGGCCGGGCTCTGCAGAACGGTCGCGATGCTGACCGTCTGCGACGCCATCATCGACGCAACCCGGGCGAGAACGCCCGGCTGATCCTTGACGGTCAGACGCAGGTAGTAGCGGTTGCGGATGCGTTCGGGCGGCGCAATGCGGCAGGAAGTCTTCGGCGCCATCTCTTCCTCGCCCATCAGATGAGCGCCTTTGCCGTGGCGCATCAGGGCGACGGCGTCGGCGATGTCGCTGATCACGGCGCTGGCCGTGGCGTCCTGCCCCGCCCCGCGGCCGATGTAGAGGGTCGTGCCGACCACGTCGCCGGTCACCGCGATCGCGTTGAGGACGCCGTTCACGCTCGCGATGACGTTGCGGGCCGGCAGCAGCGTCGGATGTACGCGCACGCTCACCTCGCCCGCGGAAAAATCGCGGCTGATCACCGCCAGGAGCTTGATGCGGTAGCCCAGCGTGGCGGCGTTGGAAAGATCGGCCGGGGTCACCCGTTCGATGCCTTCCACCGTCATCCGCTTGGTCGGCACCCAAACGCCGTGCGCGAGCCACGCCAGGACGGACGCCTTATGGGCGGTATCCCAACCCTCCACGTCGAGCGATTCGTCCGCTTCCGCGTAGCCGAGGGCCTTCGCCTCCGCGAGCACCTCGGGGTACGGCGCGCCGCGCGCGGACATTTCCGTGAGGATGTGATTGCAGGTGCCGTTCAGGATCCCATAGATCCGCGGAAAGCGATTCGCGACCAGGCCTTCCCGCAGCGCCTTGATGATCGGGATGCCGCCGGCGACGCTCGCCTCAAAAAAGAAATGCCCTCCGTGGCGGCGGGCGGCGGCGAAGATTTCCGCGCCATGGTCGCAGATCAGCGCCTTGTTCGCCGAGACGACAATCTTGCCCTTTCGCAGGGCGGCGAGCGTGATTTCGCGGGCCAGCCCGGTGCCGCCGATCAGTTCGCACACGATCGGAATCTCCGGATCATTGGCGATTGAAAGCGCGTCCGTCGTCAGCTTCGCGGCCGGCAGCTTGACGTGGCGGCCCTTGCGCAGATCGCGCACCGCCGCCCGCTTCACCTCCAGGCGGACGCCCAGCCGCTTTTGCAGCTCCGCGCCCGAACGCTGCAGATGCTTGAGCACGCCCTGCCCGACGGTGCCGAGCCCGCACAGGCCGATGGAAATGACACGCGAATCGCTCATGAATCGGAATCGTATTTACGCCCGCGGCGGCGCTCGGTGCCGGCCACGATCCGGCGGATGTTCGCCCGATGCGTGAAGATCACGAAGATCGCCACCGCCGCGGCGATGAGAATCAAAAGCAGCGGGCGATGCAAAAAGCACGCGGCGATCGGCAGCGTGGCGGCCGCCGCAATCGACGCCAGGGAGACGAAGCCGATCAGAAAGAAAAAGGCCAGCCAGACCCCCGCTCCGATCAGGGTCACGATCGGCATGAGCACCAAAAAGCCGCCTGCGCCGGTGGCCACGCCCTTGCCTCCGCGAAATCCCACAAAGCAGGAAAAGGAGTGGCCGAGAATCGCGCCGATCAGGCCGATCGCGCCGAGCAGCAAACCCACATAATGGAGCGACTCCTGCACGTTCACCTCCTGCCCCCGCCCTCGCCACCAGGCAAACAGCAGCGGCCACCCGGCGGCGGCGGCGCCCTTGAGCACATCGAGCGCAAAGACGGTATTGCCGCACTTTGCCCCCAGCACGCGCCGCACGTTGGTCGCCCCCGAACTCTTGCTACCCGCGGCGAAGATGTTCACGCCCCGGGCGCGCGCGACGAGAAAACCGAAGGGCAGCGATCCCAACAAATATCCGGCCGAGAATGCGCCGAGAGCGGGCGCGATCAGGGGCCGATAGTGGTTGAGATCGGTCATGTTTGCGCCTGAGCGCTCGGCGGTCAGAGCTGGACGAACTTCGCCATCTTGATGGCGGGGTTGCGCTTGATTTCCTCGCGGGCCGAGGGGCTCGGCTCCGTGTCGACGCGCACCACCATATAGGCGGTGCCGCCCGGAGTGAGGCGGCTCAGCGACATGTCCGCGATGTTCACGTTGTCCTTGCCGAGCAAGGTGCCCACCGTGCCGACCATGCCGGGCTGGTCGATATTCTCGAGCACCAGCAGCTTGCCTTCGGCGGCCACTTCGACCTCGCGGCCGTTGATGCCGACGATGCGCGGCTGGCTGCTCTTGCCGGTCAGCGTTCCCACCGCCGAAACGACGACGCCGTCGGCTCCGGTCGCCTCGACTTGGATCAACTCGGTATAGTCGCTATCGCCGCTCGAGCGGACCACTTCCACGGGAACCCCCAGGCGCTGCAGCAGAACCGGAGCGTTCACGAAGTTGACCTCTTCGCCGCTGATGCGGCGCAGGAAGCCCCGCTGGATCGCGCGCGTGATGGAATTGTTGTCGAGCTCCACGATGCGCCCCCAATACGTGATGCGCAGGCTGCTGATTTGCTGCGGCCCGACCTGCTGCACGATCGTGCCGAGCTTGGCGCCAAGATCGAGATAGGGGCCGAGAATCTTCAACGCCGCCGCGTCGATCGACGGCATGTTCACCGCGTTGCGAATGACGCCGCCGTTCAGGACGTCGGCGATCTGTTCCGCGATCTCGATGCCGACGGCGTCCTGCGCCTCGGCCGTCGAGGCCGCCACGTGGGGAGTCAGCGTGGCATTGGCGAGCTTGCGGAACTCGCTTTCGGCCGGGAGCGGTTCCTCTTCGAAAACATCCAGTCCCGCCGCCCCCACCTGGCCCGACTTGAGCGCGGCGATCAACGCCGGCTCGTCGATGATGCCGCCGCGGGCGCAATTCACAATGCGAACGCCCTTCTTCATCTTGGCGATCGACGTCGCATTGATCAGGTTGCGCGTGTCGTCGGTCAGCGCGGTGTGCACCGTGATGAAATCGGACTGCGCGAGCAACTCGTCGAGCGTCACCGCCTCGACCTGCATCGCCTTGGCGCGGCTGGGCGCAAGATACGGATCGAACGCCAGGACGCGCATGCCGAACGCTTGCGCGCGCTTGGCGACTTCGCCGCCAATGCGGCCCAGGCCCACGATGCCGAGCGTCTTGCGGAGCAGCTCCATGCCCGAATAGCTCTTGCGGTCCCACTTGCCCTCGCGCATCGACTGCGCGGCCAGCGGCACCGGTCGGGCGGCGCACAAAAGGTGCGTAAAGGTGAGCTCGGCGGTCGAAATCGTGTTGCCGCCGGGCGTGTTCATGACGATCACGCCGCGCTCGTTGGCGGCGTCGACGTCGACGTTGTCCACGCCGACTCCCGCCCGGCCCACGACCTTCAGCAAAGGGGCCGCGGCAATGACCTCGGCGGTGATTTTGGACTCCGAACGGACGGCGATCGCGTGCACGTCCTTGACCAGTTCCAGGAGCTTGGCCGGGGAGGAACCGTAGGCCTCCACGATTTCTAGGCCGGGCTGCTGACGCAGCCAGGCAACCCCTTTGGGTGAAATCTTATCGGCGACGAGCACTTTCATGGAGGAAAATGGCTTCAGAGAACGCTTCCCCCGCGTGGCTAGCAAGGAAAAGGTGGAGCGCGTGGTCCCCACGCGCTTTGACCTCTATCCGCGTTTGGCGCCCAAGCGCATGGGGATCCTGCGCTCCACCGGCTGTAGCCGGGGGCGCTGACCCCGGCCGTCCCGCTTTCGACGCCAAACAGCGCGTTAGGACAACGCGCTCCACCATAAAACCCGTAAACGCCAAATCCTAGCACTAACCAAACAAAGAACCTCAACCCGGTGTTCACACAATCAGCGAAACCAGAAGGCCAAAAGCAACGTCACGCTGGAGATGGATTGTCTCCTCGGCCGCAATCGATGCCGAATCGAACGACGGCGGCAGGCCGCAGCTTCCGGGAAAATTTGCGGGAATGTTAAACGGCACCCTGAGCAAGGGCTTGCGGATTCCGAACATCTGACGGAACGTCAGCCGCCGTCCCATGCTTGATCCCGTTTGCGGGAACAATCGAATCGGACGCGATTCTACCACTTCAATGGCCGCACCTTTGCCGAATTCTGGCCGGGACCTACGGTTCGATTCCCTGCGCGGCCTGATGCTGGTGATGATGACCGTCAATCATCTGCCCAGCAGGCTCAGCGCCCTGACCGACCAGCCGCTGGGCATCTGTTCGTCGGCCGAGGGATTCGTGTTCCTGTCCGGACTTTTGGCTGGCTTGGTTTATACGCGACGCCTGCGGCGCGAAGGCCGGGACAATCTCTGGGCCGCCACGCGCAAGCGGACCACCATGATCTGGCGGTGGCAGGCCGGATCTCTCGTTGGCGCCCTGGCGGCGGTACAGCTGGTGACGGTCTTTTTCCATTTCTGCTCGGAGAAGGCGCCTCAGCTCTTTTATGCACATCCCTGGCTTTCGATCCTCCTGGGTGGAGCGATGCTCTATCAGCCGGGCATGCTGGACATCCTGCCGATGTACTGCGTTTTCGTCGCGGGCCTGCCAATCGTCCTGGAGCAGCTCGAAGCGGGACGCCGCGCCTGGGTGCTGGGAATCAGCGCCTTCCTCTGGCTGACCGTGCAGGGTCTATGGGGCTCGAATATCGATGGCGCTCCCCTCTATCCCCTTCACGTCGGGAGCTTCAATCTTTTCGCCTGGCAGTTCATCTTCTATGCGGGCGTGGTGATCGGCCACAGAAAGGCGACCAGCACCCAACCGTTGATTCCGTTTCGCCCGTGGCTGTTTGCCTTGGTGCTGGCTTTTACCGTTTACGGCTGGGGCGTGCAGCATCGCGGCTGGGTGCCTCCGGGCTGGTCCGATCTGTTCTTCGGCGTTGCCATCAACAAAACGGCCCTGGGCATCTTCCGCCTGACGAATTTCGGCTGCGTCGCGTATCTCCTAGCCGTCCTCGGCCGGCAATATCCGAAGGTTCTCACCTGGCGCCCGCTCGCCTTTCTCGGCCAGCATTCGATTGCCGTCTTCGCCGTTCAGAGCGTGGTCGGCATCGTCATGCTGGAATTTTGGTGGCTCTTCGAGACGCCGACGCGCAATTGGATCACGACCGGCGTGGCGCTCGGAGCCCTGTGGATCTCCGCCTTGGTGCACGAACGCTTTTCCGGCAAAAAGGGACCCAGCAAGGGGAGCGGCGTCGGCAGCGGCAATCCGCTCGACGCTCGCCAATCGCCGGCCCTGCCGTTAACCCCGCGTAATGATATCCGCGCGGCTTGAGCAGCAGATCCGCTTCATCATCGAGGTTGACGCGCTCAAGGATATTTTTCGGCAGACCCAGAACATTCGGAGCCGTCGCGACGAGAACGACGCCGAGCATTCCTGGCATCTGTGCCTGACCGCCGTCGTGCTGGCCGAACACGCCAGCGATCCCCGGCTGGATCTGCTCAAAGTGCTGCGCATGGTAATCATTCACGATATCGTGGAGATCGATGCCGGCGACACGCCGGCCTATAGCGATCCCACCCAAATTGCGACTCAGCACGAACGCGAAGAGCGGGCGGCCGATCGCATTTTCGGGCTGCTGCCGGCTGATCAGGCCCGGGAATTTCGCGGAATCTGGGACGAATTCGAGGAGCGCCGGACGACCGAAGCGAAGTTCGCCCACGCGGTGGACCGCTTTCAGCCCCTGCTGCTCAACTGGAAGACGGACGGCGCCAGCTGGAAAAAGTTCGACGTGGAAAAAGCGCGGGTCCTGAAGCGCATGGCACCGCTGACCGACGGCGCGCCGGGGCTGGTCGAGGCGATGGAGGCGATTGTGGAGGACAGTATTGCGAAGGGGTTTCTTAGGCGGGGGCCATAGCGGAAAGGTGGAGCGCATGGTCCCCATGCGCTTCGGCGCCAAATGCGGGCCAACGTTTAAGCGCGTGGGGACCACGCGCTCCACCCTTCGATCGCTACGACAGATCCCGGAACGATCCGAATTCGGGATCAAACAACCGCCGTTGCGTTCGCACGATCATCCCGTCCGACAGCCCGGCCAGCCAGTCGCAGATCTGCCGCGCCTTGGCCGGTTGGCTTGACGCGGCCTCGACGAGCTTCCCCGCCCGCGGCGGCAGGATCCGAATGAAGCGAGCGGGGCGTGCCACGTAGTTGTGCCACGCGGACGACCACAGGTCGAACAGCACCCGGCGCGCCTTGTGCTCGATCTGTTGCAGCTGCGGACTCTCGAAGATCAGATCGTTGGCCATCTGCTTGAAAAACCCCGCCTCGCGCTGGGCCGTGGACGACACGACGAGCTCCAGACGGTAGCGATTCGTCCGCTTCGTAAGGAAGTTCGCCTTCCTCGTCCGCAGCTGGCAGGCGCGGATGTAGGTGCCGATGTGACCCGAAACAAAATGCTCCAGCCGATCCTCGCGCATCGCCGGATAGAGCTGTTCCAGCAGTTTGCGCTGCCAGCCTTCCTTGGCGGCTCCGTCCCCCCAGCGCTCGATGCTTTCGAGCGTCAGGAACCCCGCCTTCACCCCGTCGACGATGTCGTTGAGGGAATAGGCCACGTCGTCGGCCCAATCCATGATCTGGCACTCGATGCTTTTGAAGGAATTCAGGCGCCCGGCGCGCTGCAATTCGGCGGGAATTTCCGGGCCGCCAAACACAAACGTGCGCACCGCTTCCTGGCTGTCATAGATAAAATGCTGCGACGGCCGCCGCGCGAACTCCCGGTAGAGCATCTTGTACTTCAGGACGCCGTCGAGCAGCGCGCGAGTCGGCTGCATGCCGCGCACGCCGCGCTCGTCCTGGTACATGGTTTCCGTGAGCAGGTGCAGCGTCTGGGCATTTCCCTCGAAGCCGCCCCAATCCTCCATCAGCTCCTGCAGCGTCCGCTCGCCCGAATGCCCGAACGGGGGATGGCCCAGGTCGTGCGCCAGGCACACGGCCTCGACCAAATCGTGATCGATGAAATAATCGTCACGCAGCGGCCGGCCCAGGCTGCGCAGATAGTGGCAGATCGACCGGCCGATCTGGGCCACCTCCATCGAGTGCGTCAGCCGGGTGCGGTAAAAGTCGTATTCCCCCGACAGGAACACCTGGGTCTTCGATTGCAGCGTTCGGAAGGCGTGGGCGTGGATGATCCGGTCCCGATCGATTTGAAAGGCGTTTCGATAATCGGTCTTGCGGGGACCCCCATAGGTCTCCCGGTCGAAATCGGCATAGAAGCGGTTGATCATCCTGGCGTTCGGGGGCATGTTCTCGTCGATGCGAGCGATTGCCAAGACCGAAGCCGGGCCTGGACTTCGCCTGATCGACGCACCGGTTCCGTCTCCCGGCATCAACGATGTCCTGATCAAGGTGAAGCGAACGTCGATTTGCGGGACGGATGTCCACATCTACAACTGGGACGGATGGGCGCAGCGGACGATCAAGCCGCCCATGATCATCGGCCACGAGTTTGTGGGCACGATCGCCGCCGCGGGTGCCAATGTGGCGGGTTTCCGGGTCGGCGACCTGGTCGATGGCGAAGGCCATATCGTCTGCGGGCGCTGCCGCAACTGCCTGGCCGGCCGCCGGCACTTGTGCAAGGACACCCGGGGCGTGGGGGTGAATCGCGACGGCGCCTTCGCCGAATACCTCTGCCTGCCGGCCAGCAATGCCGTGCACGTCGATCCGGCCATTCCGCTCGACGTGCTCTCGTGCTTCGATCCGCTCGGCAACGCGACCCATACCGCCCTTCAATATGACTTGGTCGGCGAAGATGTGCTGATCACCGGCGCCGGGCCCATCGGCTGCATGGCGGTTGCGATCGTGCGGCAGGCGGGCGCGCGCAAGGTGGTGATCACGGACGTGAATCCCGACCGCCTCAAGCTGGCCGAGAGAATGGGCGCCACCCGCGCCGTCAACGTCGCCCGGGAAAACCTGGTCGATGTCCAACGGGAACTCGACATGAAGGAGGGTTTCGACATCGGCCTGGAAATGTCGGGCCAGCCCGCGGCGCTGAATTCGATGATCGACAACATGGCGCACGGCGGCCGCATCGCGCTGCTCGGCATCATGCCGGAGGCCGCCGCGATCGACTGGAACAAGGTCGTCTTCAACATGCTCACGATCCGGGGCATTTACGGCCGCGAGATGTACGAGACCTGGTACAAGATGACGGCCCTGATCCAAAGCGGGCTGGACATCACGCCGGTGATCACCCACCGGCTGCCGGCCGCCCAGTTTCAGGAAGGCTTCGATCTGATGCGCTCAGGTCGCAGCGGCAAAATCATCCTCGATTGGGAAACGGCATGACCGAGGCTTATCGCCAGCACCTGCGCGCCGCGCTGGACCAGATCTCGGCGGCCGGCCTGCGCAAGGACGAGCGGCCCCTCGCCGGCCCCCAGGGCAGCCAGGTGAGTGTGGCCGGGGGCGGATCCGCGCTCAATCTATGCGCCAACAACTATCTGGGGCTGGCGCAGCATCCGGAGATTCGGGCCGCCGCCCACGCCGCCCTTGACCGCTGGGGGTATGGCCTGGCGTCCGTGCGGTTCATTTGCGGGACCCAGCAGCTGCACCGGGAATTGGAGGAACGGCTGGCCGGCTTCCTGGGAGCCCCGGCGGCCATTCTGTATTCATCCTGTTTCGACGCCAATACCGGCCTGTTCGAGACGCTGCTGGGCGAGGAGGACGCGGTCATCAGCGACGAGCTGAATCACGCGTCGATCATCGACGGAATCCGGCTGTGCAAGGCGAAGCGCTATCGCTACCGAAATGCCGACCCCGGCAGCCTCGAAGAGCGCTTGAAGGAGGCCGACGCCGCCGGAGCCCGCTTCAAATTGATCGCGACCGACGGCGTGTTTTCGATGGACGGCGTCGTGGCGCCGCTCGCGGCGATCGTGGAACTGGCCGAGCGCCACGGCGCGCTGCTGATGGTCGACGACAGCCACGCCGTCGGCTTCATGGGCGCGGGCGGCCGCGGCACGCCGGAACACTGCGGCGTGATGGGGCGGATCGACATCCTGACCGGCACGCTGGGCAAGGCCCTGGGCGGCGCCAGCGGCGGTTACGTCGCCGGACGGCGCGAAATCGTCGATATGCTGCGCCAGCGGTCGCGGCCCTACCTGTTCTCCAACACGCTCGCGCCCGCCATCGCCGGCGCCACCCTCACCGCCCTCGATCTGGTCGAGCAGCACCCGGAACTTCGCGCGCGCCTGTGGGAAAATACGGCCTGGTTCCGAAAGGAGCTCGCCGCCGCGGGCCTGCCGATTCGCGCCGGCCTTCACCCGATCGTGCCGGTCATGATCGGAGACGCGGCGCTGGCCCAGCGCTGCGCGGCGCGCCTGCTTGAGCTCGGCCTGTATGTGGTCGGATTTTCGCATCCGGTCGTGCCCCCGGGCCAAGCCCGCATCCGCACCCAAATCAGCGCCGCCCACACGCGCGGCGACCTGGAATTCGCGGTGCGCGCCTTCGCGCAGGTCCGAAAAGAATTGCTCCCGTCCCGGGGAGAAACCTGACTCGCTTGCAATTTTATGGCACAAGTGACGCGGGCGATGAGGCAGCAACTGGCGGCAGCGGCGCGGCGGGCCGCGGCCCGGGCCTATGCGCCCTATTCGCACTTTCCCGTGGGGTCGGCGATCCTGGCCGGCTCGGGCAAGGTCTATGCGGGCTGCAATGTGGAAAACGCGTCTTTCGGTCTGTGCAACTGCGCCGAACGCACGGCGATCTACACGGCCATCGCGGCCGGTGAGAAGCGCGTCGACGCGGTCGCGGTCTTCACGCCCACGCCGGGCCCGACCATGCCCTGCGGCGCCTGCCGCCAGGTGATCAACGAGTTTGGGCCGCAGGCGATCGTGATCAGCGTGTGCGACAGCGCGGAGAAGATCGAGACGACCCTGGGGGCCTTGCTGCCCGGGGCCTTCGGCCCGGAGGCGCTGTAGCGGGTGGAGCGCGTGGTCCCCACGCGCTTGAATCTCCGCCCGCGTTTGGCGCCCAAGCGCGTGGGGACCACGCGCTCCACTCGCTTTTAGCCTCAGCGCTTCTCCGGCACCAGCCGGATCTGATACACCGAGGGCCAGAGCTTGCCGGTGACGAACAGCCGGTCGCTCTCCGCGTCGTACGCGATCCCGTTCAGCACGTCCGCCGTGCGCGGCCGCTGCGCCCGCGGAAACAGGGCCGTCAGGTCGATCACCCCGTCCACGCCGCCCGTGGCGGGGTCGATCCGGATGATGAAGTCGGTCTTCCAGACGTTGGCCAGGATCTTCCCGTTCACCCATTCCAGCTCGTTGATCGAAGCGACCGGCTTGCCCTGGTAGCGCACCGGCAGCCAGCGGCGGACGGCGAAGGTCTTTGGATCCAGAAAGCGGATACGATCGGTGCCGTCGCTCATCACGAGCGACGTCCCGTCGGTCGTGAGCCCCCACCCTTCGCCGGTGAACGAAAAGTCCCCGATCCGCTTCAGGGTCGCGGCGTCGTAGATGAATCCGACGTGGGTCTGCCAAGTGAGCTGATAGAACTTTCCGTCCAGCCGCGCCAGGCCCTCGCCGAAGTACTGGTCCGGCAGATCCACCTCCCGGAGCACCCGGCCGGAGTTGGGATCCACCTCCCGCAGGTTCGACCGGCCATTGAGGCCCGTGCTCTCGTAGAATTTCCCGTCGTCATACAGCAGCCCCTCGGTGAACGCATCCGGATCGTGGGGCAGAGTCTGCACACGTTCGAACGTGTACCGGGCCGGCTCGGCGGCCGCCTGATGGCGCGCGCAGCCGGCCGCGATCAGCAGCCCGGCCAGGGCCAGCCGTCGCGCCCATCCTATCCGCCCGCGACTCACAGGGACAGGGCCGCCAGCACGTCCTCGAGCACCTTGGCCCGAGGGAGATCCCGTTCGCTGCGCGCCGAAAGGTCGCGCAGCTTCACGCAGCCCCGGGCCAGTTCGTCGCTGCCGTAAATGAGCGCCAGGCGGGCGCCGGACTCCGCGGCCGCCTTGAACTGCTTCCCGAACGCCAGCTCCTTGAAGGGATACTCCACCCGCAGGCCGGCGCGGCGCAGCGCGGCGATGTCGCCGAACGCCGCCGTGCGCTCCTCGGCCCCGCCGATGACGCAGTACACGTCGGGCCCGTCCACCTGCGGCGGCATGATGCCGCGTTCCTGGAGCAGCAGTCCGAACGTCATGTCGCCGATCGCGAAGCCGACCGCGGGAAGATCGGGCCCGCCCAGCTTGCGAACCAGATCGTTGTAGCGGCCGCCGCCGGCGAGAGCGCGCAGATCGCCGCGGCGATCAAATGCCTCGAACACGAAGCCGGTGTAATAGGCCAGCCCGCGCACGACCCCCAGATCCACGCTGACGAACGGCGTGAGGCCCATCGCATCCAGGCCCCCCAGCAGCTTTTCCCAATCCTGAAGCCGCGCGCTCAGCGCCTCGCTCGCGCCGGCCTGGGCGGCGGCCTCGCGGATGCCGGCGAGCGATTTGATCGCCAGGAACTGCTCGATCGCCTCCAGCCTTTCCGGAGCCAGCGGACCGAACTTTTCGGTGTATCCACGGAAGGCCTCATCACCCGCCTTCTCGATCTTGTCGACGGCGGAAAGGACCACGGGCACCTGTTCGGCCGAAAAACCCAGCGACTCGAGATAATGGACCCACAAGTTGCGGTCGCTCAGCCGGACA
Organism: Opitutaceae bacterium; assembly: GCA_036502225.1. Taxonomy (GTDB): domain Bacteria; phylum Verrucomicrobiota; class Verrucomicrobiia; order Opitutales; family Opitutaceae; genus Palsa-1447. Next base: position 28,156 of record DASXYY010000025.1, on the reverse strand, counting down.
TGAAAATCGGTGGCCGTCAGCCCAAAGCCGGCAAAGCATTGGATCAGGAGCGCGATCAGCTCGATTTCCGCCTCGGGGCCCGCTTCACCGAAAATATCCGCGTTGAATTGGAAGAAGCAGCGGCCACGGCCTTTCTGCATGCGTTCATACCGATAAAACTCGGCGATGCTGAACCACTTGATCGGCCGCTTGAGCGCGCCGGCCCGCTCGCCGACCAAACGGCAAACGGTTGGCGTCATCTCCGGCCTCAGAGCGACTTCACGCCCACCCTTGTCGGTGAAGCTGAAAAGCTGGTTCTCGATTTCATCCCCCGACTTCGCACGGTACAGATCCAGCGGCTCGAGCACCGGAGCGTCATATTCCGCAAATCCAAAGCTACGTGCGGCTTGCCGCCATAGGCGGAACACGTGGGCGCGCCGCGCCAGATCCTCTGGATAGAATTCGCGAAAACCGGGAAGCGTCTGAAACGCGGACATGGAGTCCGTCACGTTGCGTTTCGCTCCGTCCAAGAGCGAATCTAAAACCGACGACGCCGGCGTTTAAGCGCTGGCGGCTGGAGGCGGCTGCAACCGCACCAAGTCCAGCTTCTTAAGCTGCTGCTTGAGAATCTTTCCCGACTTGAACTTCACCACCGCCCGCTGGGGGATGATGACTTCCGCTTCGGGTTTGTTCGGATTGCGTCCGATGCGCTGTTTGCGCACCTGGACTTCAAGCACGCCGAAATTGCGCAACTCGACGTTGCGACCGTTGGCGAGCGCCCGCTGAACGATGTCCAGCGTCTGCTGCACCGTATCAACAATCTGTTTTTGCGGGAATCCCGTCTTCCGGTAAATTTCCAGGACGATCTCCCGTTTCGTCAGGTTCGTAGACATGTGTTCCTTTTTGGTTTCCGCTGTGGCTAAAGCTTGGCAGAATAACGATTATGTCAATGATTATGACTAGCTTCCCCGATGCCTGACTCAGCCGCCGTAAATCTCATGTTTGGGCGCATCGCCCGCCGCTATGATACGGCCAATCGCGTGCTAAGCGCCGGCCTCGACATGGGTTGGCGCCGCCGGCTGGTTTCCGCGGCGGCGGCGCACAAACCCGATCAGGTTTTGGATCTGGCGACGGGAAGCGGGGATGTGGCGATCGCGCTTAAGGAGGCATTGCCTGCCGAATGTCGGGTGCTGGGCGCCGATTTCTGTCGCCCCATGCTGGAGCAGGCGGAAAGGAAGCAAAATGAAAGTCGTTGGCGAAATGATTCCACGCTTCAATTCGAGTGGGGTGACGGAATGGCCCTGCACCTTCCCGACGCGACATTTGACGTGGTGACAATTGCCTTTGGCTTGAGAAACATGTCCGACCGGGGCCAGGCCCTTCGTGAGATGCACCGTGTCTTGCGGCCGGGCGGATTGGCGCTGGTTCTCGAATTTTCGCAGCCCGCGGCGTGGTTTAAGCCGTTCTATTATTTCTACCTGCAGCGCGTGCTGCCGCTGATCGGCGGCCGGCTGACGGGAGACGCTGACGCCTACCGCTATCTCAATTCCTCGATCCAGGCGTTCCCGACGCGCACCGTCCTCGAAGGGGAATTGCGATCCGCCGGGTTTAAAAATGTGTCGTCGTCGGCGCTTACCGGATGCACGGTCGCCCTCCACCGGGGCATCGCCTGACGCGAAAAAGTCAGGCGAAGGACTTGCCGCAGCCGCAGGTCGATTTTGCGTTGGGGTTTCGGATCTCGAACCCCTTTCCGTGCAAACCATCGTCAAAGTCAATTTCGCTCCCCTGCAACTGTTGTAGGCTGACCTGATCCACCAGGAACGATTCGCCCTCGCTGCTGAAAGTCTCGTCGCCCTGCTTCGGATCGTCGAAAGACATCCCATATTGCATACCGGAACACCCTCCGGACTCCACAAAGACACGCAGACTTTTATTTGGAGCCGTGGAGTTTGCGCGCATCGCACGCACTTGCCGGGCAGCTCTGGCCGTAAGCGTAATCATCACCCGGCGACCGTACCGTCGCGACCGAAGGCTGTCAAATCTCGGTTGTAGCATTTTTCGCGCCAACTGCGCTTTGACTTCTTGCAAGCGTCGGAAGCCTCGGCTTTTCTAACCGCACCCCATGAGCGGTCCCGGCTACAACCAAGGCCTGCATCAGCGCCAGACTCAAAATCTGGTGCTGGCGCCGCAGCTTCGCCAGTCGCTCAAAATCCTCCAGGTGGCCGCCCTGGACCTTCGTTCGGTCATCCAGGAGGAATTGCAGGCCAATCCGACGCTCGAAGAGCTGCCAATGGATGGCATGAGTCTCGATGCCTCTTCTCCGTCGGGCGTTGAAAACGAGCACAATGCCGACGCCGCCACCGGAGAGGGGGCCGCTCCGATCGACGGCGCCCGCGATTCCGACGGAAAACGGGAAGAGATGGATTTCTCCAAGGAGTTCGAAATCCTGAGCAAGTTCGACCAGGATTGGCGCGACGGACAGGCGGGAGCCCGAACCTACACCGCGGAGGACGCGGAGCGCCGGCAGCACTTCTTCGACTCGCTCGTCAGCGAACCCTCCCTCCAGGAGCACCTGATGCAACAGGCGGAGCTGGCCGAGCTGACCGGGCAGACGATGGAGGCCATGCGGCATCTGGTAAGCAGCCTGGACGACCGGGGATTTCTCACCCAGACCCCGGCCGACGTGGCCCTGCAGACCGGCCTGCCCCTGGCGGAGGTGCAGAAGGCCGTGGCGACGCTGAAGACGTTCGATCCGGCGGGCATCGGCGCTGCCAACCTGCCCGAATGCCTGGTGGCGCAGCTCGCCGCCCAGGGGCGCGGCGAATCCCTGCCCGCTCGGGTGGTGCGCGATCATTTCGAACTGTTGACCCGCCGTCGGATCCCGGAGCTGGCGCGCAAGCTGGGAGTGCCGGCGGACGACATCCAGGTGGCCATCGAGGAAATCGGCCGGCTCAATCCGGCGCCCGGCCGCCGATTCGCCGAGGACAACAACCGGGTGATCGTTCCCGACGTCACGGTCGAAAAGGATGACGGCGAGTGGAAGATCCACCTCAACAACGATTATATCCCTCGGCTGCGGATTTCGAACACCTACCGCGAGATGATCGCCAAGGGCGCGCTCGGGAAGAACGAACGCGATTACCTGCGCGAACGAATGCGCTCGGGAAAGTTTCTCATCGATTCCATCGAGCAGCGGCAGCGGACGATCGAACGCATCACCCGCGAAATTCTGTCCGCCCAGTCCGAGTTCTTCGAAAACGGCGTCGCGCAACTGAAGCCGCTGACGATGACGCGCATCGCCGACATCGTGGGCGTCCACGAGACGACGGTCAGCCGGGCGATCGCCAACAAGTACATCAAGACCCCTCACGGAATCTTTGAATTCAAATATTTTTTCACGCCCGGCTATCAAGCCGAGAGCGGCGCTTCCGTATCCAACACGAGCGTGAAGGAAATGATCGCCGACCTCGTCGCCGGCGAGGACAAGGCATCGCCCCTCAGCGACCAGGAAATCGTCGGGCAGCTTCTGGCCAAGGGCATCACCATCGCCCGGCGCACGGTGGCGAAATACCGCGAGGAGTTGGGGATTCTGCCCAGCAACCTGCGGCGGGATTACACGTAATCCGCCTACAGCCCCAGGCTCGGCTCGATCCCCAGCCCCCAGCCTTCGCGATTGACCGCCCCCGGATCCATCCACGCCGCGAACGCAATCATCCCCGCGTTGTCGCCGGAATGCTCCGGGTCGACCGGCAAAAACTCCGCCCGGGCACGCCGCGCCTCTTCGGCGATTCGCGCCCGCAGCGGCCCATTGCGGGCGACGCCGCCCGAAAGCCCCACGCTGCGATAAGCCCCGGCAGCCAGCGCCCGCCGCGTTTTCGTCGCGAGCGCGTCGACCACCGCCTCCTGGTAGCTGGCGCAAAGATCGCTCACCCGGTCCGCGGCATCCGGCATTTTTTCCAGGGTGTAGCGCAGGCTCGTCTTCAGCCCGGAAAAGCTGAAATCGAGCTCCGACTTCCGATCCAACCCGCGCGGGAAATCAAACGCATCCGCCCGCCCTCCCCGGCTTCGCTGCTCAATCAGCGGGCCGCCCGGATAACCGAGGGCCAGCAGCTTGGCCCCCTTGTCCAGCGCTTCCCCCGCGGCGTCATCCCGAGTCGAAGAAATGATGGTCACCGACCGGTCCGCCCCCACCTCCGCCAAAAGAGTATGACCACCGGAGACGAGCAGCGCCAGGTGGGGAAAGAGCTTTTCGGCCCGCGTTGCGAACATCGTCGGATCGGATGCGTGCAGGGGAATGAAGGTCGACCACACATGCCCCCGCAGATGGTTGACGCCCAATAGGGGCTTATTCCACGCCAGCGCAAGAGCCTTGGCCGCGGCCACGCCGAGTGCCAAACAAGGCGCCAGGCCAGGCCCGAAGGTGACCGCGATCGATGTCACCAGCGACGCAAGCGAACCGCTTGCGCTGTAGCCGGGGGCGCTGAACCCGGCAGTCCCGCTATCGACGTCAGACCGCGCGTGGGGACCACGCGCTCCACCTCGGGATATGCCCCCGGCTGCGGCTGCCCGCACAACCAGCGGAGCGAGGTGCCGCAGGTGCTCCCGCGCGGCCAAATCCGGCACCACTCCGCCATGCTGTTCGTGCAGGGCGATCTGGCTGTGGATCCACTCCCCGGCCAGACCGCGGGCGGGGTCGAACAGAGCCAGCGCGGATTCGTCGCACGAGCTCTCGACGGCGAGGATCATCCGCGGTTGCGCGGCGGCCGGCCCGAAATCTTCACATTGCCCGAATCGATGGCCGGCACATAGGAAACATTGGCCGGGTGCGGGGAACCCGCGTGGGCGGCGCTGGCCGCCTGGCTTTCCAGCACCTCGAGGCCGCGCAGCACCGCCACCGCCGCGTCGAGCTGGCGATCGTCGATCGGCGTGAAGCCAAAGCGCGCCTTGAAATCGGCGGGATCGGTGATGTCCGGCCGCACCTGCTGCTGGCGGATCTTGTCGTCCTCGTCGGGGCTGAGCACCACCTCCACTTCGGGGGTCACTCCTTTTTCATGCAGGCTCACGCCGCTGGGCGTATAGTACTTGGCCGTCGTCAGCCGCAGCCCATCCCCGGTCTTGAAATCGATGATGGTCTGAACCGACCCCTTGCCGAAAGACCGTTCGCCGATGACGACCGCCTTGCCCGTGTCCTTGAGCGCCCCGGTGACGATCTCCGCCGCGCTCGCCGTGTCCTGGTTGATCAGCACCGCCACCGGCAGGTCGAGCGGATCGCCGTCGGCCTCGGAGCGAAACTCGGCATTGTCCTCGGCCTGTCGTCCCTTGGTGGATACAATGAGGTCGCCCTTGTGGAAGAACGGCTCGGAGACCTCGACCGCGGCGTCCAGGGTGCCGCCCGGATTGTTGCGCAGGTCGATGATCAGGCTGTTGATATTCTTCTTGAGCAGCTTGTCGACCGCGGCGGCGAACTGCTCGCCCGTGTGCTCGGAGAATTCCGTGACAAGCACGTAGCCGATGTCGTCGTCGACCACGCGCGCGTCGATGACGCTGTCGACCTTGATGATTTCGCGCTCCAAATCGACGGTGAAGCTTTTCTGCGCCTGGGGCCGGTAGACGGCCAGCGCGACATGCGTGTGGGGCTTCCCGCGCAGGCGGTCGACCACCATGTCCATCGCCCCGGAGCCGGCGACCGGATGACCGTCGATGCTCACGATTTCGTCGCCGCGCACGATCCCCGCCCGGGCGGCGGGGGTGTTGTCCATCGGCTCGATCACGAGCACCTTGCCGGCGCGGACCTCCACCTGGATGCCGACGCCGCCGAATTCCCCGCTCAGATCTTCGGCCAGTTCGTCGTTGTCCTTTTTCTCCAAAAATTCCGAGTGCGGATCGAGGGACTCCACCATTCCGTGGATGGCGTTGCGGGCCAGGTCGCTGAAGTTGGCCGCCTTGGGATCGACGTACTTCTGGTTCACGATCGACATGACGTCATGCACGTAGCCGACCGCGCGATCGATATCCCCTTTCACCAACCCGAAGAGGGCGGCGAATTGGAAGGCGAAAGCGGGCGCCGCCAGCCCGAGGGCCAGCGCCAACCCGCCCAGAATGCGTTTGCGCATGGGCCGAAGTGTGTTCATCGGCTTGCGTTTGTAAATGGGCACCTTTGCTGATTCGTTTCGGACGGCGGCGGGGCCGCACGGCGTCCTGACGTTTGAGCGGTTCATGGATCTCGCCCTCTACGATCCGGTGTGCGGCTATTACCGGCGCGAACGAGGCCGGGTCGGACGCGCCGGGGCGGATTTTTACACGGCCAGTTCGATCCCCCTTTTTGGCGAACTGATGGCGGAGGCCGGCGCCGAATTGGCCGGCGGGCTGTCAAAGGCCGCCGAATACACGTTCGTTGAGCTCGGGGTCGAACCCGGCGGCGGCGTCCTGCGCGGGATCAGCCACCCATTCAAGTCGTTGCGGGAGTTTGGCGCGGGGACGACGCCGGAACTGGCCGGCCCGTGCGTCGTGTTTTCGAACGAGCTTTTTGACGCCCAGCCCTTTCGGCGGTTTCGAAAGGGCCCAAACGAATGGTGCGAACTGGGGGTGAAACCGAGCCCGATCGGTTGGGAATGGGCCGACCTGACGGTGTCGAATGCGGATTTCCTGCCGTCGGACGCGCCGGAGGGCTATAGCCTGGATGCGCCGACGGGGGCTCGGCAGTTGGCGGAATCGATTGCGGCCCAGCCGTGGACGGGACTCTTCATCGCCGCGGACTATGGCAAAAGCTGGGAAGAACTGGCGTTTGGCACCGCCATGGGGACAGCACGGGCCTATCGGCAGCATCGGCAAACGAACGACCTCTTGGCCGATCCCGGGGAGCAGGATCTTACCTGCCATGTTTGCTGGGATTGGATCGGAGACGCATTGAAGCGCCATGGCTTCGGGCCGGCCAATGTCGAAGCGCAGGAGGCGTTTTTTGTGAAGCATGCCGGGGCGCTTTTGGCCCGGTTGACTGCAGCCACGTCAAGCGGCGTGGATCCGCGCAAACGGGACATCATGCAGCTGCTGCATCCGTCTTTGATGGGGCGCAAGTTTCAGGTCATGACGGCCTTCCGGCCGCCCTGAGGGGTGGAGCGCGTGATCCCCACGCGCTTTGACCTCGGTCCGCGTTTGACGACCAAGCGCATGGGGACCATGCGCTCCACCCTCTTTCTGCTTGCCCGGCCCTCGGAACAGCCTACTCTGGACCCCTTTCAACCTTTTCAAACCACCATGGCCAGAGTCTGCGCAATCACCGGTCGCCGCCCCGTCAAGGGCAACATCATCAACCGCAAAGGTCAGAGCAAGAAGAGCGGGGGCATCGGCACGCACGTGACGAGCATCACTCGCCGCAAGTTCCGGCCCAATCTCCAGCGCGTTCGCATCCAGCTGCCCAACGGCGGGACGAAGCGCGTTTGGGTGTCGGTGAAGGCCCTTAAAGCAGGCCTCGTGACAAAGGCCTAAGAGGCCTGTCCGCCGGAGCCTTCGGCGAAGGCGGACGTGGAAGCGGCGGGGACGCCGCTTCTACTGACTACTGCGGAGGCGGAGGAGGCGGAGCCGTCAGCGACTCGTCCTCCTTGAGCATGGTTTCCGGCGTTTTTTCCGGCGCCGGCAAGTCGGGCGGGTTGGCGACACTCTTCGCCGTTTCAGCCGGGGCGTATTCCGCCTTGGGTTCCACCCCGCGTGCCGCGTGCTTCGCCCGGTCCGCGTCCGAATCGATCTGCGCGCGATCCCACCCGCCACCCAAATTTTGGATCAGCCCGATGCTGGCGAGGATCTGCTTGAGCTGGGCCTGAAGCTCGGCCTGCCGGTTGGTCAGGAAGATGTTTTGGGCGGAGATCACGTTGACGTAGCTGTCCACGCCCTGCTGGTAGCGCGTGAGCGAAAGCCGCACCGTGGTTTCGGCGGACGAGGCTGCCCGGTGCTGTTGCACCACTTCACGGGAAAGCACCCGCAGGCTCACCAGATTGTCTTCCACCGTCTGAAAAGCGGTGAGCACCGTTTGGCGGTATTGCGCCACGTTCTGATCGTATTGCGCCTTGGCTCGATCGGTGGCTGCAAAACGCTCGCCGCCGTCAAACAAGGTTTGCGAGGCTCCCGCGCCCACGGACCAGAATCGGTTGGCCCAATCAAGCCAGCGGCTGGCGCTGAGCGCTTCGAATCCGGCGCTGGCGCTGAGTGTCAACTGCGGAAAATACGCCGCCCGGGCGACGCCGATCCCGGCGTTGGCCGCTGCCACCTGGCGTTCCGCCGCCGCGACGTCGGGCCGGCGCTCCAGCAGGGTCGACGGCACCGCCAGCGGAATCTCGGGGATGTTCGGTTTGAAACGCTTCACCGGCAGGCTGAAGGAGCCCGGCGGGACCCCGATGAGCACGGCGATCGCGTGCTCGTACTGCGCCCGGGCAATGCCCAAATCCGTCGCCTCCGCCTCGGCGGTCTCCAGCTGGGTCGTCGCCTCGGAAACGTCTTCGGCCGAATCGATGCCGGTATTGTAGAGGGTCTGCGTCAGATGGAGGCTGGCGCGATAATCCTCCATCGTGGTGTCGAGAATGAAGCGCTGTTCGTCGACCGCGCGCAGGTTGAAATAGTCCTGGGCGACCTGAGCCTGGATGCCGAGAATCTCGCTCGCCAGACTCGCCGCGCTGGATTGGGCCAGCGACCGATTCTGCGAGACGGTATTCCGGACGGCGCCCCATAGGTCCACCTCGTACGAAGCCTCAAAGGGCAGGTCGAAAATCGTGTGCGTCCCCCCGCCTGCCGCGGCCGCGGTGCCCCCGGCCGCCGACGTTGAACCGCTCGTGCCGGCCGAGCCTTGGGTTGCGCCCGAGGCCCCGACCCCGCCCACTCCGATCAATCCAGCGGAAGAACGCGATCGAGTGACGGAAGGATCGGCCGAAACCGTCGGCAGAAGCTGCGAAAACGCCTCCCGATAGACCGCCCAAGCCTGCCGATAGGCCGCTTCCGCCTGCGCGACACTCTGGTTCGACTTGGCCGCCTGTTCCTCGAGCGCGCTGAGATCGGGATCCCGGTACAGAATCCACCACGCTCCGCGCGGCAATTGGTCGCTCGGCTCGGCCGTCTTCCAGCCTTCGGTTCCGCCGGCATCGGCGCTCACCGCCTCCTTGAAGTGGGCGGGCGCGGCCACCGTGGGCTCGTGGTAGACCGGCGCAAAGTTGCAGCCGCCGAGCAGAAGCGCGGTTCCGAGAACGAAAGTGGAAGCGGCGTCTCGCCGCTTTCGACGTCGGCTAAAGCGGCGGCTTGTCCGCCGAAGCCTTGGCGAAGGAGGAGACGCCGCTTCTACGGGTCTCTTCATGCGTGGCCCTCCGCGGGAGCGGCCGCCCGCACGCTCTCCGTTCCGGGCGCGCGGGCGAATCCAAGCCGGCCGACAAAATTATTCAGCCGATCCATATACAGGTAAATCACAGGGGTCGTGTAGAGCGTGAGCGCCTGACTGACGAGCAGACCGCCGACGATGGTGATGCCGAGCGGCCGGCGCAGCTCCGAGCCCATGCCGCCTCCGATCGCGAGCGGGAGGCCGCCGAGCATCGCCGCCATCGTCGTCATCATGATGGGACGAAAACGCAGCAGCGATGCCTGGAAGATCGCCTCGCGCGGCGTCGTGTGCTCGCGGCGCTCCACCTCGAGCGCGAAGTCGATCATCATGATCGCATTTTTTTTCACGATGCCGATCAGCAGGATGATGCCGATGATGGCGATGATCGTCATTTCGGTATGCGTGATGAGCAGCGCCAGCAGGGCGCCCAGTCCGGCCGACGGCAGGGTCGACAGGATCGTGATCGGGTGAATGTAGCTTTCGTAGAGGATGCCCAATACGATATAGACCGCTCCCACAGCCGAGAGAATGAGGATGAGTTCATTCGCGAGCGAGTCGGTGAAGGCCTTGGCATTGCCGCTGAAGTCGCCCGTGATCGTGGTCGGCATCCCGATTTTCTGCTTCAGGCCGTCGATGATATTGATCGCATCGCCAAGCGCAACGCCGGGCATCAGGTTGAACGAGATCGTCACGGACGGGAAAATGGCGGTGTCGTTGACCGTCATGGGCGCCGTCGAAGGGCTGAAATGGGCGATCGCGGCCAACGGCACCACTCCCCCGCCGGCCGCCCCCACGTAAACGTGCTTCAAGGCGTCGGGGTCGCGCCAGAAACGAGGCGCCACTTCCATGATGACGTAGTATTGGTTCAGCGCCTCGTACATCTTGGCGATCTCGCGCTCGCCAAAGGCATCGTACAGGAGGTTGTCGATCGAGCTCGGCGTGACGCCGAGACGGGCGGCGGTCGCGCGGTCGATCACGAGGTTCATCGCCAAGCCGTGGTTCTGCGCGTCGCTGTTGGCGTCCGCCAATTGCGGAACTTTCTTCATCGCGTTCAACAGGAGCGGAGTCCAGTGGTTCAGCTCTTCGATATTCTCGCTCTGCATCGTGTACTGGTATTGGCCCGCCGCGGTGCGGCCGCCCATGCGCACGTCCTGCGACGCCTGCAGGATCAGCGTGGCGCCGGTCACGGCCGCCAGCTTGGGCCGCAGCCGATTGATGATCTGGTCGGCGGTTGAATGGCGCTGGCCCAGCGGCTTCAGGGAAATGAACATGCGGCCGGTATTGGTCGTGGTTCCGCCGCCGCCGCCGGTGAACGTGATCACCGCATCGACCGCCCGGTCCGCATTGACGATCGCGCACAGACGACGGAGCTTGCCCGCCATCGCCTCGAAGGAAATATCCTGGTCGGCGATGATCAACCCCTGCATGCGTCCGGTGTCCTGCTGCGGGAAAAAGCCCTTCGGCACGACACGGTACAGCACCACATTCAGGGCCAGCACGACGATGGCGATGATCAGCACCGTCAGCGAATGCCTCAGCACCCAATCGAGGCTGCGCCGGTAGCCATCCAGCATCCATTTGAAGCCCCGCTCGCTCGCCCGAAAAAGCCGCCCATGACTCGACGGTTCGCGCAGCAGCCGGGAGCACATCATCGGCGTCGCGGTCAGCGAGACGCCCAGTGAAACGATGATCGTGACCGCGAGCGTCACCGCGAACTCGCGGAACAGCCGTCCCACGATGCCGCCCATCAGCAGGATCGGGATGAAGACCGCCACCAGGGAAACGCTCATCGAAAAGACGGTCGATCCGATCTCCGCGGCGCCGGTCAGCGCCGCCTCGAGCGCGTTCATTCCGTGTTCGCGGTACCGCATGATGTTTTCCAGCACCACGATGGCATCGTCGACCACGAAGCCGGTCGAAATGGTCAGCGCCATCAGGGACAGGTTGTCGACGCTGTATCCGGCGAGATACATGACGCCAAACGTGCCGATCAGCGACACGGGCACGGCCACGCTCGGGATGATGGTCGCAGGCACCTCCCGCAGGAAGATGAACACGACGAACACCACGAGGACGATGGATATCAGCAGCGTGCGCTCGACGTCCCGGACGGACGCCCGGATGGTCTGCGACTGGTCCATGACGATCGTGAAGCCGATCGCCGAATTGACCGCCGCATGGAGCTGCGGCAGCGCGGCGCGGATCCCGTCCACGGTGTCGATGATGTTGGCGCCCGGCTGCCGGAAAATGATCAGGGAGGCGGCATCCTTGCCATTGACGTAACCGACGGAGCGCACGGTCTGCACCGAGTCGCTCACATCCGCAATGTCGGAAAGCCGGACGGGCTGCCCGTTCTGGTAAGAAACGATGATCCGGGCATAATCCGCCGCTTTCAGCAGCTGATCGTTCGACGCGATCATCCAATGCTGCTGGGCATTGGAGAACGAGCCCTTGGCCAGATTGGAGGTCTGCGCGGCGATCGCCGAGCGCACGGCCTCCAGCTGAAGGCCATGCCCGTTCAACTGCAGCGGATTGACGTCGATCCGGACCGCGGGAGCCGAGCTTCCGCCCACCACGACCTGGCCCACTCCGGGAATCTGCGACAGCTTCTGCGACAAAATGGTCGAGGCCGCGTCGTACAGCATCGGCGGAGACACGGTGTCCGACGTCAGCGAAACAATCATGATCGGCGAATCCGCCGGGTTCACCTTGCGGTAGGTGGGAGTGCTCGGCAGGTCCGAGGGCAGGTTGCTGCGGGCCGCATTGATGGCCGCCTGGACGTCGCGGGCCGCGGCATCGATATTGCGGCTCAAATCAAACTGCATCGTGATGCCGGTCTGGCCCAGCGTGCTGGTCGCGGTCATCTCCGTGACGCCCGCGATCCGCCCGAATTCCCGCTCCAAGGGCGTCGCGACCGACGAGGCCATGATTTCGGGGCTCGCGCCCGGAAGCCCCGCTCCGACCGTGATGGTCGGAAAATCCACCTGCGGCAGCGGCGAAACGGGCAGGAATTTGAACGCCACGATGCCCGACAACGCCACCGCGATCGTCAGTAGCGTGGTCGCCACTGGCCGGTAAATGAAGGGCTTCGAAAGATTCATGGGCCTAGGGGCGCGCTTCGATCGGCGGCAATTCCGCGGCTTCGCCGGAAGGCTGGGCCTTTCGGCCTGCGCTCAGGCGTCGTCCGATTCGATCGAAGAACAAATACACGACCGGCGTCGTGTACAGGGTCAGCAATTGGCTGAAAATGAGTCCGCCAATGATCGTGATGCCGAGCGGCCGCCGCAGCTCCGATCCGATGCCGCGTCCCAGCGCCAGCGGGACCGCGCCCAGCAGCGCCGCCATCGTCGTCATGAGAATCGGACGGAAGCGCAGCAGGCAGGCCTCCCGGATCGCCTCCAGCGGCGGCTTGTGCCGCTGGCGTTCGCCCTCGAGGGCGAAGTCGATCATCATGATCGCGTTTTTCTGCACGATGCCGATCAGGAGCACGATGCCGATGATCGCCACGACGGTGAGCTCGCTGCCGCAGAGCAGCAAGGCCAGCAGGGCGCCGACCCCGGCCGACGGCAGCGTCGACAGGATGGTGATCGGGTGGATGTAACTTTCGTAGAGCACGCCCAAGACAATATAGACGGTCACCAGGGCGCTCAGGATCAGGATGGGTTCGTTGGTCAGGGAGCTGACGAACGCCTGGGCCGTGCCTTGGAACGACGCCTGCATCGCGGGTGGCGCCGGCTGCTCCGCGGCGACCTTTTCAATCGCCTTGATCGCGGTGCCGAGCGCCGCCTTGTCGGCCAGATTGAAGGAAATCGTCGTGGCGGGAAATTGTCCCAGATGTGAAATCAGGATCGGCGCCAGGATGTCCTGCGAGTGAACGATCGCCCCCAGCGGCACCGGTGAGCCGGTGGAAGCTTGGACGTAGGTGTTGTCCAAATCCGCCGGCGTCTGCCGAAAAGCGGGGGGCACCTCCAGAATGACATGATACTGGTTGAGCTGGGTGAAGAGCGTCGAAACCTGCCGCTGGCCAAAACTATCGTACAGATTGTTGTCGATGTCCGTTGGGCTGATGCCCAGCCGCATCGCCGTGGCCCGATCGACGTTCAGCACCGTCTGGCGGCCGCGCGTCTGCAGGTCGCTCGCCACGTCCGCCAATTCGGGCAGCGCCTTCAGTTTTTTCACGAATGCCGTCGAATAGCTCTCCAGCTCGTCCAGGCTCGGATCCTCGAGCGTGTACTGATACTCGGTGCGGCTGACGATGTCCTCGACCGAAATGTCCTGGACGGGCTGCATGTACAGCGTGATGCCGTCGATCTCCGCCAGGCTCTGATTGAGCCGGCGAATCACCTCGGTGGCGTTTTCACGGTGGCGGTCCGAGAGATCCTTGAGGTTGATCTGGATGCGGCCGCTGTTGAGCGTCGTGTTGGTTCCGTCCACCCCGATGAAGGACGAAAGGCTCTCCACCGCGGGGTCCTTGAGGATCGTGTCGGCGACCCGCTGCTGCAGGGCGGACATCCGCTCGAACGAAACGCTCTGGTCCGCTTCCGACACGCCCTGGATCTCGCCGGTGTCCTGCACGGGAAAGAATCCCTTGGGAATGGCCACATACAGGAGCACCGTCACCACGAGCGTCGCCGCGGCGATCACCAGCGTGAGCCGCTGCCGCGCCAGCACCCAGTCCAGGGTGGTCGCATAAAAGGCGATGATGCGCTCGAACACGTGCTCCGACCAGCGGTAGAACCGCCCCCGCTCGGATTCCGGCTGGTGCTTGAGGAGCTTGGCGCAAAGCATGGGCGTGAGCGTGAGCGACACGGCCGCCGAGATCATGATCGTCACGCTCAGGGTCACCGCGAATTCGCGAAACAGCCGGCCCGTGATGTCGCCCATGAACAGCAGTGGAATCAGCACCGCGATCAGGGAAACCGTCAGCGACATGATCGTGAAGCCGATCTGCTCGGCGCCCTTGAGCGACGCGTCGAGCGCGCTTTCGCCCTCCTCGACGTAGCGGGTGATGTTTTCGATCATCACGATCGCGTCGTCGACCACGAACCCCGTCGAAATCGTGAGCGCCATCAGCGTCAGATTGTTCAGGCTGTAGCCCAGCGCGTACATCGCCGCAAACGTGCCGATCAGCGAGAGCGGCACGGCGATGCTGGGAATGACCGTCGCGGCAAACGTGCGCAGAAAAACGAAGATGACCGCCACGACCAGCGCAATGCACAGGATCAGTTCGAACTTCACGTCCGACACGGAGGCCCGCACGGAAATGGTGCGGTCCGTGAGCACCTCGAGGTGCACCGAGGCGGGCAGCGTGGCCTTGAGCTTGGGCAAGAGCGAGGTGATCCGGTCGACCACTTGGATGATGTTGGCCCCGGGCTGCCGCCGAATGTTCATGATCACCGCCGGAGTGCGATTCATCCAGGCGGCCTCCTCCGTATTCTCGATGTCATCGAGCACGTTCGCGACGTCGCTCAAATGAACGGGCGCCCCGTTGCGATATGCGACGATGACCTGGCGGTATTCATCGGCCGTGGTCAATTGATCGTTGGCCCCGATCTGGTAGGTCTGCGTCGCGCCTTCGAAACTCCCCTTGGCCGAGTCGACGCTCGTGTTCGTCAGCGCGGTCCTCAGCTGCTCCAGCGTGAGCCCATAGGCCGCCAGCTGGACCGGATTGGCCTGCACGCGCACCGCGGGCTTCTGCCCGCCGCTGATTGTCACCGCGCCGACGCCCGACAACTGGGAGATCTTCTCCGCCAGGCGCGTATCCGCGAGGTCCTCGACCTTCGCCAGCGGCATCGCCTGGGAGGTCAGCGCCAGCGTCAGGATCGGCGCATCCGCCGGGTTGACCTTGCTGTAGATCGGCGGCTGCGGCAGTCCGGCCGGAAGGAAGGTCTGCGCGCTGTTGATCGCCTCCTGCACCTCCTGCTCGGCGACATCGATGTTGAGGCTCAGTGTGAATTGCAGGGTGATGACCGAAGCGCCCTCCGAGCTGGTGGAGAGCATTTGATTCAGCCCGGGCACCTCGCCCAGTTGCCGCTCCAACGGCGCCGTCACCGCCGAGGCCACCACGTCCGGGCTCGCTCCCGGGTAAAAGGTCGTGATCTGCATGGTGGGGTAGTCCACCTCGGGCAGCGCGGCGATGGGGAGCAGCGTGTACGCAATCAGCCCGACCAGCAGGATCGCGACCATCAGGAGCGAGGTCGCAATGGGCCGAAGGATGAACGGCCGGGATGGATTCATTCGCCGCCAGCCGCGTTTCCGCCCGGGTGCGCGTTGCCGGCTCCGCCGCCGTTCGCCTGCCCGCCGATCTGCACCAAGGCGCCGTTCTGAAGCTTGTCGAATCCGTCCGTCACCACCGATTCGCCGGGCTTGACGCCGGACAAGGCCGCCCGATTGCCTTCCACGGCCAGCACGTTCACGTTTCGCAATTCCGCTTTCTTGGTCTGCAGGTCCACGACGTACACCGTGGCCTTGTCGTTGTCGCGCTGCACGGCGCCCAGCGGGGCCAGCGAAACATTCGTCAGTGTGCGCAGATAAAGGCGGGCGTTGACAAATTGGTTGGGAAACAGGGCCCCTTTCGCGTTGGGAAACGTGGCTCGGCCGCGCACGGTCCCGGTCGACGTGTTGATCTGATTGTCGATGGTGATCAGGGTGCCCTGGTCGAGCGCGTGATCGAGAGTTCGGTCGAGCGCATCGACCCGCACCGGCTGCCCCGACTGCATCGCCGCCGACACCGAATCGATCTGATCTTCGGCCAGCGTGAAGATCACCGTGATCGGAGTGATCTGCGCGACCGTGACGACCGTGCCGCTATTCGCGATCACCAGGTTGCCCGGGTCCATCTGCCGCAGGCCCACCCGGCCGTCGATCGGAGCCCGAATTTGGGTGTAGGTGACGTTCAATTCGGCGGCCGCCAGGTTGGCCTGGTCGACCTGAATCGTGCCGGAATCTTGATCGACCACCGCTTGCTGGGTCGCCAATTGCTGCTGCGGGACGGCGTGGGCCTCGTAGGCCTTTTCATATCGCGCCAAATCGAGGCGCGCGTTCTTGAGCAAGGCCTGATCTTTGGCGAGCTGACCTTTCATCTGATCCACGACCGCTTGGTAGGGTCGCGGATCTATCACCGCCAGCAGCTGGCCTTTCTTGACCTGCTGGCCCTCCTGATAGTCGACCGCGGTGAGTTCGCCGCCGACGCGCGACACCAGATTGTCCACGTAGGTCGGCGTCACCGTGCCCAAGGTATCCAGGGTGATCGGCAGATCGCCCGCGCGCACGGTCGCCACCGCGACCCGCGAAGACTGCGGGCGCGAAGCGGCCTTTTTCTGCGGGGCCAGGCCCCGGACGATCAGAACGATCAGGACAATCGCCAACAAGATGACGATGACCCAGACCCAGCCATGGCGGCGGGGACTGCTTGGGGACGAATTCACGGGCATAACTTAAGATGATTTGAGATCCACACCTCCGGTTCGCACCCAACCAGGGCCGGCCGCGCACTTCCCGGGGAAACCCTTATAGCCTGGACTAAAAAGCTCTTAGGAAACAGCCCGAAATACCGCCGCGGCATTCTGCCCCCCAAAGCCAAGATTGTTGCTGAGCACGCAACGGACAGACGTTTGGCGGGAGGAATTGGGTACATAATCCAGATCACAATCCGGATCCGGATCTTCCAAATTGATGGTCGGAGGAATCAGCCCCGTCTGGATCACCTTGACCGCGGTGACCGCCTCGATGGCGCCCGCCGCGCCCAGGAGATGCCCGGTCATGGATTTGGTCGAACTGATCGCGACCTTGGAGGCCTGTTCGGCAAACACCCGCTTGATCGCGAGCGTCTCGTACTTGTCGTTGTACGGGGTCGAGGTGCCGTGGGCATTGATGTAGTCGACGTCGGTCGGAGCCGCGCCCGCCGATGCCAGCGCCCGCCGCATCGCCAGCGACAGGCCCCGCCCCTCCGGGTCAGGCTGGGTGATGTGGAACGCATCGCAGGTCGCCGCATAGCCGGCGAGTTCGCAATAGATGCGCGCCCCGCGGGCCCGGGCGTGCTCCAGCGACTCCAAAATCAGGATGCCGGCCCCCTCGCCCATCACAAAGCCGTCGCGCTGCCGGTCGAAGGGCCGGCTGGCCTTGTCGGGCGCGTCGTTGCGCGTGCTCATGGCCTTCATCGCGCAGAAGCTGGCATACGCGAACGGCGTGATCGCCGCCTCGGCCCCGCCCGCGATCATCACATCCGCGTCGCCGCGGCGGATCATGTGGGCCGCCTCGCCCAGGGCGTGCGTGCCGGAGGAGCAGGCCGAGACCACGCCGAAATTGGGCCCGCGCGCGCCGTATTCGATGGCGATCAGCCCCGAGCACATGTTGATGATCAGGGCCGGTATTGTAAAAGGGGATACCTTGCGCGGGCCCCGCTCGAACAGGTTGCGCAGCTGGGTCTCGTAATAGTGCATGCCGCCGATGCCCGAGCCCAGGAGGCAGCCGACGCGGTCGCCGTCCTCCTTCTCAAAGTCGATGCCGCAATCCGCGACAGCCTGCTTCGCCGCAATGAAGCCGAAATGGGTGTAGCGGTCGTTGCGGCGAACCTCCTTGGGATCCCACAGCTTCGAGGGATCCCAGTCGCGGACCTCGGCGCCGATCTGGCAGGCGAAATCGGTCGTGTCGAAAAGGGTGACCCGCCGCACGCCGCTCTGGCCGGCCACGAGCGAGGACCAGAAGCTATCGACATCGTGACCGATGGACGTGACGACGCCCAATCCGGTCACCACGACCCTGCGGTTGGAATCTACGACAGGAATAAGTCGAACCAGCCTTAGGCCTGTCCGGCCTTGGCCTTGATGTAGTCGACGACCTGCCCCACGGTCTGGAGCTTCTCGGCGTCCGACTCGGGAATCTCTCCCTTGATCTCGTCCTTGAACTCCTCCTCAAATGCCATGATCAGCTCAACGGTATCGAGCGAATCGGCACCGAGGTCGTCGAGAAAGGAGGCCGTCGGAGTGATCTGCTCCTCGTTAACATTGAGCTGGTTAACGATGATCTCCTTGACGCGTTGTTCGATGGATTTTTGGTCGGCCATTGGCGGGAAAGATGAAAGAAACAGGCTGTCCGGACACTTCACATCGCCATGCCGCCGTCAACGGTAAAAACTTGTCCTGTAATGTATCCAGCCTGCTCGGAGGCGAGAAAGGCGGTCATGGTGGCGATATCGGCGGCCTCCCCGAACCGCTTCAGCGGAACGGCCTCCAGAATCTTGGCGGAAGCCTCGGGGTGGTTGACGAATTCCGTGGTCATATCGGTCTTGATGAAACCGGGGGCCACGGCGTTGACGGTGACGCTGCGGGAGGCGAACTCCTTGGCCAATGTCTTGGTGAGGCCGATCATGCCCGCCTTGGCCGCCGAGTAGTTCGCCTGGCCGGCGTTGCCCATGATCCCGCTGACCGAGGCGATATTGACGATCCGGCCCCAACGGGCCCGGGTCATCGGCCGCGCGATCGCCTTGGACCAATGAAAACAGCTGGTCAGGTTGGTCGAAAGGACGTCGTTCCAATCGGCGTCGCTCATGCGGAAAAGCAGGCCGTCCCGGGTGATGCCGGCGTTGTTTACCAGGATGTCGATCGCGGGAAATTCCCCGAGCAAGCTGGCCGCCGCCGCCGCCACGGCCGCACCGTCCGCCACGTCGACCGCCATCGCCTTGGCCTTTCCGCCGGCCGCCACGATCGCCGCCGCCGTGGAGCCGCACGATTCGGCCGACTTTGAGACACAGATCACGGTGACCCCCTGGCGGGCGAGCGTCTCGGCAATGGCTCGGCCGATGCCTCGGCCGGCGCCGGTCACCAACGCAGTGCGGGAGTTAAAAGTGATCATAAAAACAAAAGTTGGGTGGAGCGCGTGGTCCCCACGCGCTTTGGCGCCAAACGCGGATGAAGTTCAAAGCGCATGGGGACCATGCGCTCCACCCTCGTAGATACTTGAGGCGTATTCATGAAATAGTCAGGCTTGGCCTCAATACACGTCGCGCTGGTAGCGCTTGTCCTTCTTGAGCTGCTTGACGTATTCGGCGGCCTTGGCCGGGTCCAGGCCGCCTTGGCCGGCGACGACATCGTGCAGCGCCGTATCGACGTCCTTCGCCATGCGCTTGGCATCGCCGCACACGTAGAAGCAGGCTCCGCCTTGCAGCCAGGCCCAGATTTCGGCCGCGTTCTCCCGCATGCGGTCCTGGACGTAAACTTTTTGCAGCTGGTCGCGCGAGAAGGCCGTATCCAGCCGGTGCAGCACGCCGCGCTCCTGAAACTGCTTCCAGTCTTCCTCGTAAAGAAAGTCGGTCGCGCGGTGCTGATCGCCGAAGAAAACCCAATTGCGGCCCTTCGCGCCGGCCGCGGCGCGGTCCTGCACGAAGGCGCGGAACGGCGCGATGCCGGTGCCCGGCCCCACCATGATCGCATCGCGCGAGTGATCTTCGGGCGGACCAAAATGGGAATGGGAAACGAATACGGGGACCGCGGTGGAGCCCACCTGCACGCGGTCGGCCAAAAACGTCGAGCAGACTCCGACGCGGTCGCGGTTGTTCGTGCGATAGCGCACCACCGCGACGGTCAAGTGCACTTCCGTCGGAAACACCCGCGGCGAGGATGCGATCGAATAAAGCCGCGGCATCAGCTTGCGGAGATGATCGACCAATTCCTGGGGGGACAGCTTGGCGCTGGGGGTCTCGGACAGGAGGTCGACGAATTCCCGCTCGTCGAGATGCTCCGTGAGCAGATCCTTCGACTCCGGAGCCAGCAGTCCGCCGAGCCGAGCCCGTTCGCCGTGGTCGGTCGCCTTGTGGGAAAGAGTTTCGACGATCTTCCGCGTCGGTCCGTTGAGCGCCAGCCGGGAAGTCAGGGCCTCGCGGAGCGAAATCGCCTCCGCCGCCTTGGGCAGCATCACCGGCTCGCTTCCCGCAGCGCCGAGCCGCTGCAGCAGTTCGTCCACTTCGGATGGGCGGTTGGCCGGAAATACGCCGAGCGAGTCGCCCGCCTTATAATGCATCCCGCTGCCGACGATGCCGACTGCAAAGTGCCGCGTTTCCTTGGCGGTGCCCGGCCGATTCAAAAAGCGCGAATCGACGATCCGGGCGGGAAATGGGTTGTCTTTGTTGTAAGCGGACACGGCGGCAGGCCCCAGGCATCGGGGGACGAACGGTCAGCCATAGGTTTAAAGCGGGGGGTTGAAAAGGTCAAAATTCGCCGTCAGCCTCTTCGGATGGCGGACGAAATCCGGCTCCAAAAATATCTCGCCGATGCGGGCATTTGCTCGCGGCGTTCCGCCGAAGCCCTGATTGCTCAGGGTGAGGTGTGGGTCAACGGCAAGGCCGCCGTGACCGGACAAAAAGTCACGCCGGGCGTCGACCGGGTGACCTTCTCGGGCAAGACCGTGAGGACCACCGCGCAGCCCAAGATCACCTTGGTGGTCAACAAACCCCGGGGTCTCATCTGCTCGAATGACGATCCGCACAACCCGGAAACCGTCTTCAGCCTGGTCCCGCGCGCACTGACCAAGTTTCGGTTCTTCTGCGCCGGCCGCCTCGACAAGGACAGCGAGGGCCTGGTCATCCTCACCACCGACGGCGATCTGGCCAACCGGCTGATGCACCCGTCGCACCGGGTCGTGAAACGCTATTTCGTTTCGCTCAAGACCCCTTTTCCGGCCACTCGATTGGGCGTTCTCGTCCGCGGCATCGTCGTCGAGGGCGAACGGCTCAAAGTGGAGCGGGCGTCGCTGGTCAATCCGAACGTCGGCGGCGAGTCCTGCGACCTGGATCTGCATATGGAGCATGGAAAGAAACGCGAAATCCGCCAGCTTCTCACGGTCCTGCGTTTTGATGTCCGCCGACTTCGCCGGTATCAAATTGGCGCAATCCGCTTGCAGGGAATCCCATTGCGCGGGGGCAAACAACTTTCTACGAAGGAGATTGAACTTCTCTTTCGATCACCGCGAACGCCGCGCGCAGAATGGACCGCCATCGCGCAGCCCGCATCGTAATCCATGAAACTCCGTTGCCTCTGTCTGTTTCTCTTTGCGATGGCTGGCCTTCGGGCCGCCCCGCTCACCGCCACCACGGCAGTAATGGCCCGGCCCGACGCGAATGCGCCGGCCGTTGGTGTGCTGAAAGCCGGCACAGAGCCGGATGTGGCCGGGCCCGCCCCTGACGGCTGGCTGGCCGTCAAGGTGCCCGGACCCTTCACGGCCTACGTGCCGAGCTCGTCCTTGACCAAAAGCCTCGATGTGAAGCCCGGCGCCTCGATCTACAATGCCCCGCGCGCCGACGCGGGCGTCATCGCCACCGCCGCCCGCGGCGACAAGGTCGAAATCACCGGAATCCTGGGCCGCTGGGCCCGCATCAGCCTCAACCAGAGCATCACCGGCTATATTTCAACCAGTACCGCCGCCATGGAAGCGCCGTCCCCGGCGCTGCGTAACGTTGCAACGGCTTCAAACCAAGCGGCGGCCGCGCCCGCCGCCGCTCCGGCCGAAGCCTCGGGCCCCGGCCACCCCGTGGACACCTCCACCAACCTCGGCGGCGCCCAATATTTCGAAGGCCGCTTCGCCTCCGCCAAACGCTGGATCGGACCCTCCCGCCCTTACGACTGGGAGCTCGTGGACTCGAGCGGCACGCGCCTCGCCTACCTGGACGTGCACAAGCTTCTCCTGACCGAACAGATGGAAAAATACATCGGCCATACGGTCGGCGTCTACGGCACCATCGCCCCCATCCCCAACCACCACGACGTGGTCGTGACGGTCGAAAGCCTGCAACTTCGCTAGCATGGAACTGATCGACGGCAACCGCATCGCCGCGGAAATTATCGAGGAACTCAAGAAGCAGGTGGCCGGCATCGCCGGGCGCAAACCGTGCATCGCCCTGGTGCGCGTGGGTGACGACCCCGCTTCGGTTTCGTATGTTCGCAAAAAGGAGGTCACCGCCGCCGCGATCGGCATCGAAAGCCGCGTGATTCTCCGCCCGGTCGGAACGACCCAGGCGGAGCTCGACCAATTGGTCGATGACTTGAACGCCGATGCGACGGTCGACGGCATCCTGGTTCAATCCCCGCTGCCGGCCCCGCTCAACGAACGCGCCACGTTTGCGCGGGTGCTGCCGGCCAAGGATGTCGACGGCTTTCATCCGCTCAACCTCGGCAAGATCGCGCAGGAGGACACCTCCGGTTTCGTCTCCTGCACGCCGGCCGGCATCATGGAATTGCTTCGACGCAGCGGAGTCGATCTGGCTGGCCGCCATGTCGTCGTCGTCGGCCGTTCGACCATTGTCGGCAAGCCGGCTGCCCTGCTCGCCATGCAGAAAAAGGCGGGAGCCAACGGCACCGTCACCGTTTGCCACTCCGGGACCGCGGACCTGGGCGCCATCACCCGCCAGGCGGACGTGCTCATCGCGGCCATCGGCCGCCCCGAATTGATCAAAGGCGACATGGTCAAACCGGGCGCCGTCATCATCGACGTGGGCGTCAACCGGGTGCCCGACGCGTCGAAGAAATCCGGCTATCGCCTGGTCGGCGACGTCGAATTCGCCACCGTGTCGCCCAAGGCCGCCAAGATCACTCCGGTCCCGGGCGGCGTCGGTCCGATGACGGTCGCCATGCTCATGCGAAACACGGTCAAGGCGCGGGTTGCATCGGCCCCCTGATTTCGATTCAAATTCGGCCACCGCTCCAATGTCCGCGCACAAAATCTTGGTCATCGACGACCAGCCGATCAACGTCCAGCTGCTGAAGCGCAAGCTGGAGCGGGAAAACCTGCAGGTCATTCCGGCCTACAGCGGCAAGGAAGGCCTGGAGCGGATCCACAGCGACAAGCCGGACCTGATCCTGCTCGATGTCATGATGCCCGACATGGACGGCATCGAAGTCTGCCAGCGCCTGCAATCCAGCGAGGAGACCCGCGCGATCCCGGTCATCTTCATCACGGCCCGGACCACCAAGGAGAGCAAACTGGAGGGTCTCGGAGTGGGGGCGGTCGACTACATCACCAAGCCGATCGACTTGGACGAGACGCTGGCCCGAGTCCAGACCCAGCTTCGGTTCGTCGCGATCAACCGCGAAATGGTCGATCTTCAGCGCCGGCTCGAGGAAGCCCGCCGCGCGGCGACCATCGGCGCGGTCACGCAGGGCATCGCGCACAATCTCAATAATCTGCTCGGCGTCGCGATCGGGTACCTCGATCTCATCAAGGTTTCGATCGGCCGGCCCGAGCAGGCCACGCAGTGCGGCCAGCATATCCAGCACGTCGATCAGGCGCTGCAGCGGATTGTGGCGATCATTCGCCAGCTCACCTCGCTGGTCGTCAAGGCGCGCCCCCCGCTCGTCAAATGCCGGCTGAGCGAACTCATTGGCGGCAGCGTCGACCGGTTTCGCCAGGATTTCCAACGCGATGCCACGGTGGTCGTCGATCCGCAGGTGCCCGATGTGGCTTTCGAGACGAACACGGAGCTCGTCGAGGAAGCCCTGTCCAAGATTCTCATCAACGCGTGGGAAGCGTACGGCGATGAATCGGCGGAGAAGCGCACGATCAATATCGGCGCGCGGCTGGTCGAGCGACCGGGCGACGGGCGCTTCGCCGAAATCCTCATCGAAGACCGCGGCCGCGGCATCGATCCGGAAATGGCCGACCAGATGTTCGAGCCCTTTGTGAGTTCGAAGGCGACCGTCGGCGTCGGCATGGGCCTGACGATGGCCCGCCATGCCCTGCGCAACCTGGGCGGCGAAGTCACCGTGATCAATCGCCCGGGCGGCGGCGCAACGGCCGTCGTGCTCCATCCCCTTCAGCCCAGGGCCCCGATCGAAAACGACCAGGCGGAGGCGTTTTCCACCGGCCTGCCGCTGTGAGCCCCACCATCGCCTTTCTGGGCGCGGGCAACATGGCGGCCGCGATGGTCGATGGCCTGCTCGCCTCGCGGGGGCCCGAGGCGCTGATCTGCCATACTGCCTCGGGGCGCTCCGCCCAGGCGCTCGGACAGCGCACCGGGATCCGGGTCGCCGCCACCCTCGAAGAATTGCTGGGCTCCGCGTCGGTGCTGGTCGTGGCCTTCAAGCCGCAGCATCTCGCCTCGGCCGACCCGAAGCTCGCCGCGCTCAGCCAGGGCAAGCTGGTGCTATCGGTGCTGGCCGGCAAAAAGCTCGCCACGCTCGAGCGGAGCTTTCCTCGCGCGCGCAATATCGTCCGCTCAATGCCCAACACGCCCAGCCGGATTGGCGCGGGGATGACCGGCTGGTGCGCGCTGCGGGCGCTCGACCCGTCCGATCGCGATCTCGTTCAGAATCTGCTCGCCGCGATGGGCCGCGAAATCGAGATTCCGGAAAACCGGATGGACGCGCTGACCGCGGTGAGCGGCAGCGGCCCCGCCTATGTCTTTGAATTCGCCGCCGCCTTGCGCGACGCGGGAGTGGCGCAGGGCCTCGACCCGGCGCTGGCGGAAACGCTCGCGATGGAAACGATCCTCGGAGCCGGCCGGCTGATGGCGCGGCGCGCGATCGCTCCGGAAAAGCTGCGGGACGAAGTCACCTCGCCCAACGGCACCACGTTCGCCGGCCTGAAGCGGCTGGCGGCGGGCAACTTTCGCGAGCTGATCGCCGAGACGGTGAAGGCCGCCCGCGCCCGGGCCGAAGAGATGTCGCGCGACTGATTTGATATGGCAAACCTGGACGGCCGCATTCTCGTCACCGGTGGCGCCGGCTTCATCGGCAGCGCCGTGGTCTGGGCGCTGAACCAGCGCGGGATCACGGACATTCTGGTGACGGACGTCCTGGGCCAGGACGAGAAGTGGCGCAATCTGGTGCCACTGCGGTTCAACGACTATATCGAGGCGGAGCGATTCCGCCGAACGCTGGCGGCGACCCCGACGACTTGGGGGCCGATTTCGTGTGTGTTCCATCTCGGCGCCTGCTCGGCCACCACCGAGCGCAACGCGTCCTACCTGGCCGACAACAATATCGCGTACACCCAGGAATTGGCCGCGTGGGCGCTCAAGCACGGCTCGCGGTTCATTTACGCTTCGTCCGCCTCGACCTACGGCGACGGCTCCGCCGGCATGTCCGACCTCGATCCGGACATCGACCGGTTGCGTCCGCTGAACATGTACGGGTACTCGAAGCAGCGCTTCGACCAATACGCGCAGCGGCAGGGCTGGCTCGATCGCATCGTCGGGATGAAGTACTTCAACGTCTACGGCCCGAATGAAGACCACAAGGCCGACCAGCGTTCGCTCGTCAACAAGGCCTTCGGCCAGATTCAGCAGACCGGCCAGGTTCGCCTCTTCAAAAGCCATCACCCCGGCTACCGGGACGGCGAACAGATGCGCGATTTTCTCTACGTCAAGGACGCGGTGGAAATGACCCTCCATTTCGCCGAAGCCGGATCGGGCGCCAGCGGTCTCTTCAATCTCGGCAGCGGCGAAGCCAACACCTGGCTCAGCCTGACGGCCGCGCTCTTCGGCGCCCTCGATCGCCCATCAAAAATCGAGTTCATCGACATGCCCGAGGCGCTGCGGGGCAAGTACCAGTATTACACAAAAGCCGACATCGGCAAACTCCGCGCCAGCGGCTACACCCGCCCGATGACACCCCTCGCGGAGGCGGTCAAAGACTACGTCCGGGACTATCTCGTCCCGGATAAGCGCCTAGGCGATACGGGGCCGGTGGTCCAAGCCTGAACCGTCGGGCGCAACCCCGGGTCTTTTCGCCAACGGCCGCCTCATGTACCTGCCCTCCGCTTTCGAGGAAACGCGTCCGGACGTATTGACGGAGCTGATCTCCTCCCACCCTCTCGGCGCGCTCGTTACCCTCGGTTCCACGGGACTGACGGCCAACCACATTCCGTTCCTCTTGGAGGGTCCGCCCGCCCCCGGCGGCAAACTCTCGGCCCACGTCGCGCGCGCCAATTCGCAGTGGCGCGATTTTTCACCGACGACCGAAGCGCTCGTGATTTTCCAAGGCCCGCAGGCCTACATCACCCCGTCGTGGTACGAAACCAAAAGGGAAACCGGCCGGGTTGTCCCAACCTACAACTACTGCGTGGTGCACGCCCACGGACCACTGAAGGTGATCGACGATTCCGAATGGCTGCGAGCTTTCGTGACTCGCCTCACCGCCCGCCACGAATCCTCGCGCCCCGTCCCATGGCAGGTGACCGACGCCCCCGCCGATTACATCGACAAGCAACTCACGGCGATTGTCGGTATCGAAATTTCCATCACGAAACTGGCAGGCAAATGGAAGCTTGCCCAAAACCGGACCGAAGCCGACCGCGTCGGAGTCCGCAACGGCCTCCAAGCCTCCGACACCGCCGAGCAGCGTGCCATGGCCGCCAGAATGCGCGGCAAGCAAATCTGAACGGTCGGAGCGCGTGGGTCCCACGCGCTTTGACGCCCGCTTTCGACGTCGCAGGTGCCGGGGTCAGCGCCCCCGGCTGCAGCGAATCCCCCGTTGGATGTCGATCGCGGGCAGCGCTGAAGCGCATGGGGACCATGCGCTCCACCCCCGAAATCGTTCGCTTGTCCGCCTCACCCGTTCGGCGCCGAACTCGGCGAACTGCCCGTGCTGTTCTGACCGTTCGAGCTCGGACTGTTGCTGGGACTACTGCTGGGGCTGTCGCTCGGGCTATTGCTCGGGCTGTCACTCGGACTGCTGCTGGGCGCACTGCTCGGACTTTGGCTGCCCTGATCGCCGCTGCCGCTTGGGCTTTGGCTCGGGTTGGCTTGGCCGCCGTTGCCTTGATCACCGCCCATGCCTCCACCCGTGCCGCCGCTGCCGTCGCCTCCGCCACCGGTGCCACCCCCGCCGGTGCCGCCGCCACCCCCGCCGCCTCCTCCTCCCCCCCCGCCCCCGCCCTGTAGCGGGAGCAAGGGCAAATTCAGGTTCGGGGCCGCCGCCAGCATGGAAAACGAGCCGGTAGCGACCGCGAGGGCCGCCACCGCCAGGGTACGAGAAATGGTATTACGCGTGTTCATGCCGATTTCGTCCGCCTCGCGTCCAGCCAGTTCCTTCGGGATTTCCCCGGCGGAACCATATGGAGTCCGACGCACGCCCCGATCGGAACTTTCGCTCGCCGCCCGCGACGATGATAGGCGAACGCGCATGATCAAACTGGGCATTTTCGGCAGCGGCAAGGTGGGCGGATCGCTGGGCGCCTGGGCGGCGGCCAAGGGTGACAGTGTGGCGTTCACCGCGAAGCACGAAGCCTCCGCCGAGCGCGCGGCGCGGGCTGCCGGCCACAGAGCGCGCGCCCTGCCCCTGGCGGAGCTCGCCCGCGAATGCGACCTGCTGCTCCTGACCGCTCCCTTTGCGGAAATCATTCCCAGCCTGGCCCCCTTCTCCGCCGATTTGCGGGGAAAGATCCTGGTGGACGTATCCAATCCGATCACACCCGACCACCGCGCCCTGACCATGGGCTTCTCCACCTCCGGCGCCGAAGAGATCGCCCGGCGCTTTCCCGAGTCTCAGGTGGTAAAGGCATTCAACGCCACGTTCGCGGAAATCTATGCCGCGCGCCGCACCGAGATCCATGGCCAGAAGATCACGGTGCTCGCCGCGGGCGACCACGAACCGGCCAAGACCCAGATCATCGACCTCATCCGGCGCCTCGGATTCGAACCCATCGACGCGGGACCGCTCGCCAACGCCCGCTATCTCGAACCGCTTTCCCTCCTCAACATCCAGCTCGGCCGGGTGCTCGGCCTCGGGACCGACATCGCCTTCACCCTTCTCCGCAAAACATAAAAGGCAAGGGGGCAGGTCTCGGCACGCGGCATGCCGCGTGCCGAGACCTGCCCCCTTGCCTTTTATGTTT
>DASXYY010000024.1:0-20467 GCA_036502225.1 Opitutaceae bacterium | reverse complement strand
AGGCCGACAGGTCCGCTTCCGGTTGCTTCCCACCCCGCCTCGCGGCGGCGCAGTTTCCTTCCGCTGCCGATATCCATGCCGATACCGGGGTCTGACTTTCACATCCTGAGTTCATGTATTTGATGACGCACTGGAGCGCATCGTCCCGATGCGCTGAGCGACTGCGCACGCCAACCACGTCCGAGGTAGCCGGGGGCGCTGACCCCCGGCAGTTCCGTTTTCGATGTCGAACCGCGCGTGGGGACCACGCGCTCCACCCTCAAAAAAGAGGGGGCATGTCGCCCGACATGCCCCCTCAGACCACTCAGCATTCTAGCTATTCTGAGCTAACTTACTATTCGCGCTAACCTATACCCAAATTCCAGGCCGCGGACACCACCCCCATGAAGCTGGGGGTCATTTGCTCGGTCCGAAGCGGAAGAGCTGGCTCGCCCGGACCTGCACCGGACGGTGCCCGATGGTCGGCGGCTCGAAGCGCCAGGTCTGCAACGCGGCGATCGCCAGGGCGGCGAGTTCTTGATCCGCAGAGGGATCGACGCTGGGCAAACGAACGGCGCCATTCTGGTCGATGAAGAAATCCACTCTTACGGTTCCGCTCACGCCCTGCTTCAAATACGAAGCCGGATAATTGGGCGCCGCGGCGGAAATGGGCCGCGGGATCGCGTCCAGGTCCCGCAGGTTTTGGGTCTGGAATTTCTCCCGGCCCAGGAGCGGAAGCTTGGTTCTCGCGATCTCGACATCGTCGGATCCGCCGGACAGCATAACCAGGACGGTCCCATCCGTCTTAAACGAGAACGTGACCTGGCTGGTTGAAGCCACCGGTTTGCCGTCGATATAGAGCGGATGGAAGGTCCATCCCTTGATGGCGCCCAGCGCGACGTCCGCAAATGCCCGGTCGGAATAGGCCACGGGCACGGAGTCGTCCACCTTGCCCTCGGCGGTGACCCCGAAGGCGATCAGGGCATAGCCGTCGCGAACCCCTATCAGGGTCATTTCCCGCGGAAAAACGGGCACCACCTCGTTGTCGACCCGCATGGGCTCCGTCGTGTGCGCCTCCGGGCGGACCGGCATCATCAATTGGGCGGAGACGGTCGTGGCGGCCAGGAGTGCGAGGATGAGACTAACGGTGGATTTCATGGCAGGAAAAGGGGTTGCCTAATAGGAACCCGGACGGCCCGAAACCACGTCAGGGGATTGCAGGACGGCGCGGAAACCGATTGAGTGCCCAGCGGTGAAACTGCGCTTCTTTGTGGCCGATGACCACAAGATCATTCGGGACGGACTGCGCGTATTGATCGAAAAGAGCGGGAATCATCAGGTTATAGGCGAGGCCTCCGACGGACGGACCATGGTTACCCAGGTCCTGGCCTTGAACCCCGAGGTGGTGGTCACCGACATGGCCATGACGGAACTGAACGGCATCGACGCCACCAGCCAGCTTCGCGCGGCCGGCTTCAAGGGCATCATCCTGATGCTGTCCATGCACGATGAGCGGCATGTCGTCGCTCGCGCGCTCGGAGCCGGAGTGAACGGCTATATCCACAAGGACGACGCCTTCGGCGAGATCGTCGAGGCGATCGAATCGGCCCGGCGGCGCGAAATCTGGCTGAGCCCGCGGCTCAAGGCGATGATGGAGGGGCGCAAGCTGCCTTCGCTCGACGACCTGCTGACGCCGCGCGAGCGGGAAGTGCTGCAATTGATCGCGGAGGGCCGGGGCACCAAGGAAATCGCATCGGATCTGGGGCTGAGCCCCAAGACCGTCGAAGTCCACCGGCTCAATCTTTTTTCGAAGCTGCGGGTCAACAATGTCATCGACCTGACCCGCATCGCGCTCAAGGAGAAGCTCGTTCAGCTCTGAATTTCCGCGACCGGCGAGCGCTCCAGGCCCGCTCGGACGGCGTTCATCAGCTCGGCGATTTCAAAGGGCTTTTTGAGCTGCACGATGTGGTCGCCCTCGCCGAAGCCGGACGCTTCAAACCGGCCGCTCATCATCACCACCGGCACCGACGATTCCGCGCCCCGGATGCGCTCGATCAATTCCGCTCCGGTCAGGTCCGGCATGTTCTGATCCACCAGGACGAGCGACCACCGCCTCGGCTGCGCCGAAAATTGCTCCCACGCCCCCACCGCCGAGGCGTGCACGTCCGCCGCAAATCCGTGCTTCTCCAGGGCGAGTTTCACCACCATCCCGATGGCGGGCTCATCGTCGATCACCAGTACGCGCCGGCCCTGGCCGCGCACCGCGACCCGCTTTTCCACCGGCGCCCGCTCGCGCGACTGCAGATCGGCCGCGGGAAACCGCACCCGAAAGACCGAACCTTCGCCCACGCGGCTCTCCACGGTCAGGTGCCCATCGTGCGCCTTGACGATGTCGCGGACAATCGCGAGACCGAGCCCGGTGCCGATGCCCGGTTCCTTGGTCGTGAAAAAAGGCTCAAAGATGCGCTTGCGAGTCGCCTCATCGATGCCGGAGCCCGTGTCGGCGACGGCGAGCTCGACCCAATCGGCGTCCGCTTCCACGGCGCGTCGGACCGCGATTTCGATCTGTCCGGCGCGGGCGCCAATCGCATGAGCCGCGTTCGTGCACAGATTCATCAGGATCTGCTGCAGCTGTCCGGCATCGGCCAGCACCGCGACGCGCTCCGCCGCAATGGCCAGCGAAAGCGAGACGTTGGCCGGAAGCGCCGCGGCCACAAGCGGCGCCGTGTCGCGAACGATGTCAGCCAGCTCCAGCAGCGCCCGCTTGGCCGCGAGATTGCTGCGCGAGAAACTCAGGATGCGGCGGACCAGGTCGCGGGCGCTGAGCGCCCCGCGCCTCGCCTGCTTGAGCAGTTCCGCGGCCTCGTGACCGGGTCCCAAGGTGGCGGACGCCAGCTCCACAAACCCATTGATGCCGGTCAGCAGGTTGTTGAAATCGTGCGCGACGCCGGCCGCCAGCGTCCCCAAGGCCTCCATCTTTTGGGACTGCAGAAGCTGCGCCCGCAGGCGCTCCGATTCCGTGGTCGCGCGCACGATGTCGCTCAAGTCGCGGGCCACGCCGATGACCCATTCCGGCCGCCCCCGTCCATCGGGGCGAATGAGCCCGTGAAGCTCCACGTGACGTTCGGTCTCGCCGGTGCCGACCCGGAACCGCACCTCATAACTCTGGTGCGAGGGCGGCAGCTTCGCGATGGACCGCCGCACCGCGGCCTGGTCCTCCGCGGCCACCAGGGACAGCACTTCCTCCGGCGTGGGCGCCCGCGCAGCCGGCGGCAGTCCGAAAATCTGGAACATGCGCCCGTCCCACTCCACCGCCCGCGTCTGGATATTGTAGCGCCAGATCCCCAGGCGCGACGCCCGCAGGGCGAGCTGCAGCCGGTCGACGGTGCCCTCCAGCGCCGCCTCCGCGTCGCGCCGCGCGGTGATGTCCTGGATCTGGGTGACGAAGTGTTCCGGCCGGCCGTCCGGCGACCGGATCAGGGCGGCATTGAAGCGGATCCAAATCGGCCGGCCACTCTTGTGCACGTAGCGCTTCTCCGCCTCGACCGCGGTCATGGTCCCCCCCAGCATTCCCTGGAGGCGCTGCAGGTCTTCCTCCAGATCGTCGGGATAGGTGACCGCCTGGAAGTCCATCGCCAGCAGCTCGTCCCGGGTGTATCCAATAATTCGGCACAAGGCCGGATTCGCCTCCAGCCAGCGGCCGGTCGGCGAAATCAGCGCCATGCCGATCGCCGCGTTGAGCATGGCGTTCCGGAATCGCTCCTCGCTGCGCTCCTTGTCCCGCTCCGCCAGGTCGCGGTCCTCCAGAATGCTCAGCAGGGTCCGGCGGCCCAGCTCCGCCTCCGACAGCAGCCGCCGCACCTCGCTTTCCGCGCGCACCTGCCGTTCCTTGGCCCGCAGGGCCGCCATGCCCGCGGCGACGCTATCGGCCATCTCCTGCAGCAGCTTGACCGTTTCGTCGCTGAAAGCGTCCTCGCTGGTGGAATAGAACGACAGGGCGCCATGGACGCGGCCGTCGAACCGCAGCGGCAGCCCGATCCCGGAGCGCGCCCCCTGGCGCAGCATTTCGTCGCGCCACGGCCCGGTGGCCTCCGCGGCCACGTCGCGGTACACGGACGGCTCCCCGGTCCGGATCGCGCGCCCGGCCGGACCCTGCCCCGTCGCGCCGTCGTTCCAACTGATCATCAATCCGTCCAGCGCCCCCCAAGAAATCCCGGCCGAAGCGGCCGGCCGCACAGTCTTGGCCGCATCCGGCTCCGCCATTCCCACCCAAGCGATGGTGAAGCCTTCGCTCGCCGCGACCACTTCGCAGATCCGGCTCAAAAGCTCCTCTTCGGTGGCCGCGCGCGCCAGCGCGACATTGCAGGCGCTGATCGTCCGCAGGATCCGATTGACGCGCCGCAGTTCGCCTTCACCGCGCTCGCGCTCCTCGTACATGCCGCGGTAGCGCTCTTCGCGCTCCGCCAAAGTCAGGGCCGCCGATTCCTTTTCGCCGATCACCGCCGCCAGCACGAGGCCGGTCAGAGCAACGACCCCCAGGAACAGCTGGGACGCCGCCACCCGCACCGTGATGTTCCCGGCGTCCGGCCAATAGCCCGGCTGGCGAATCCCGAACGTCACGCACAGGCCGACGGCGCACAGGGCGGCGCTCGCCCCGGGCAGCCCGAAGCGAAGCGCCCCATACACGACGGGCAGCAGCGCCAGGTAGGGCGCGGGCAGAAACGGTGCGTAGGCCGGCTGCGCGGTAAAGGCGATCCGCGCCAAAATCCACGCCGCCGCGACCAGCCAGGCCGCTTCGAATACGCGCCGCTGCCGCCAGGCTCGGTGGGGACCGACGCAGCAGTTGGCCGCAACGACGAGCGGCGCCAGCGCGATCATCCCGACGCATTGGCTGATCCAGCGCTGCCGGCAATAGGCCAGGAACGCCGCGCCATGAAATCCCACCGCGACCGGCGCGAGCGCCATCGTCGCCGCCAGGTTGCAGAGCGCGCAGGCCGCCACCAGCGCCAGCACCTCTCGCCGGCGCCGGAAGGTGATTCCCGGCCCGCACCAGCTCAGAATGATCCGCGCGCAAACCACGACCTGGAGCGCATTGACCCCGATCATGTACAGGTTGCGCGGCCAGCCGCCAATCGAGTACCAACGCGCGAAGGCCAGCGACACCGCGGAGGCGATCAGGACGAGCGGCAGCCAATCTTGGCGCGGGCGCACCAGCAGCAGTCCGAGCACCAGGGCCGACACCGGCCAGACCGGCGTGATCGTGTGGCCGGCCACCTGCGGAAAATACGAATAGAAATGCGCCACCGCGAAGGCCAGCGTGCAGCCGGCGGCGGCCGCGATGCGCCGCGGTCTCATCGGTCGGATTCCGCCGGCAATTCGACGCCGAGCGCGCTGGCGTAGCGGGCCGGCTGCCCCCACTGCTCGCACAAGGCGTTGATCTCCGCCTTCAGCTCCAGGACGCGAGACTCCCGATCCAACGTCAGTTGCTGCCAGCGTTTCAGCTCCCCCAGCTGCGCCCGCAATTCGTCCGCGGCAAGTTTCGGCGCCGTGATGTCGCGGGCAAAGCCGCAGTAGAAATCCTCCCCGTCCTGGTTGACGTACGCGGCCATGATTTCCACCGGAAATTCCGAGCCGTCCTTGCGCCGGTGGATGCTTTCCGCCGTGAACGTGCCGTCGCGCTTGATGGCGGCCCACACCTCCTTGAGCCGCGAGGAGGTGGCCCGCGGCGAGATCAGGGAGATATGCGCCCCCAGCAATTCGTCCCGCGCATAGCCGACGGCGCGGCAACCGGCGTCATTCACGTAGCGAATGCAGTCGCTCGAATCCATCCAATAGGCCCCGTCGCGATGCGAATCGATCACCCGGGCGAGCCGCCCATGCTCCGCCTCCATGCGCACGCGCTCGGTCACGTCCATTTCCAAGCCGTCCCACACCCAGCGGCCCTGCTCGTCCCGCCGCGCCTGCGACCACACGCTGACCGTTCGCAGCGCCTGATCCGGGCGCCGGATGCGCGTGACGATATGGAACACCCCGCCCCCGTGGATCGCAGCCTCCTCCGCCGCCCGGCGGGCGGGCCGGTCCTCCGGCAGGATCTGGTCGAAAATCAAGTTCGGGTCCGCCATCGCCGCGGGGGCCGACACGCCGTGGAGATGCTCGATCCCGGCGCTGACGTAGAGAAACCTCGGCGGACACCCCGGCTCGCGGAGCACCTCGTAGACCATGCAGCCGGGCAGGTTGTCGCCCAGCAGCCGCAGCCGCGCTTCGCTGGCCCGCAGGGCGGCGACGGCGCCGCCGAGGGGCGATGTCAGGGGAACGCCGATACGCCGGACCGTCCAGAGGCCCGCCGCGATCGTGAGCACCGCGCAGCCGGCTCCGGTCAAAAGCACCCATCCCCGCACCGAATCGACGTTCCCATTCCGCCCGAGCGACAGAAAAATATACAGCGAGCCCGCCAGGGTGATGCTGGAGAGCATCACGAACGCGCCCATCAACTTACGCTGGAGGGTCATCGAGGTGGCCGGAGCAGGCGGAATCCGCTCGGCCGACATGCCGACGCCCGCCATCATGGCGGCTGCCGGGCGCGTCATCAAGGTTTGTCCGACGGCTCGGATGGTCGCAGATCCAGCATATGGCTGACGGACTCCCGGGCCCGCCGGGCGGCCGCCAGGGCTTCCGTGAGGCAATCGCTGTCCGCCGGAGCCAGGGCATGGTCCATCTGCATGAGCTGCAGATTCGCCATGATGGTCGTCAGCAGGTTGTTGAAATCATGCGCATATCCGCGCGCTTGTTTGCCCACTTCGGCCCAGCGGGCCAGCAGCGCACGGTGGCGGTTCTCGATTCCCCGCAGGTCGGTGACGTCAACCAGCAGATGCACCCCGCCCGCAAAACGCCCGCCCGCGTCTGAAACCGGTTTCGCGTAGATCAGCAGGTCCCGGCGATTGGCCGGCCCAAATTGCACCGAGCACGAATAATGGCTGAGCGCCCGACGCTCGCTCGTCACCTGCGCGAGCCATGACACCTCAAAGGGGATCACGACCCCGAATTGATCGCGAACGATCCAGCTGCGGCAAAAGGCGTCGTCCTGGGCGGCGAAAGGCGGTCGTCGGCCCCACATCGCCTGCGCTTGGGCGTTGAAAGTCGTGATCGCGCCCCAGGCGTTGGTCTCGAAGACCGCCGCTGGGACAGCCTCCAGGCCCCGGTTTCCAGCGGGTGCGCTGGCGGATTCAGAAGAGGAGGGTGACACCATAGAAGGGGCCAATCGAACCGGAAACCCCCTAAGGAAGGCGATGGCGCCGATCTAAGGAATTTCCTGACGCCGATGAATTGAAGTAACGGCCCACTGTCGCCGATGTACCCCTTGTCAGGTGAGACCGATCTCGTTCGGAAAAGGCGGCGACCCACGGTAGGGCATCACCGCCCGAACCAAGCGGGGTCGGATTAGATAGAACGTCATAGTCATAGCCATCATCTTGGCGGCCGCCGCGGTTCACGCGGCGGCCGTCGAGTTGATAGGGGCTCCGGCCCTTTGGCCCGACCGCCTCGAGCGAACCTTGGGATTTTGCGAAGTGGAGCGCATAAACCGGGCCACCGAACGCGGCAACGCGTGCCAATAGCAGCCTCGATGGCGATCGCGCACGTGCTGCAGCAAGGAGACGTAATGCTCCACCGGAAAGGTCCG
Source organism: Opitutaceae bacterium (assembly GCA_036502225.1). Classification (GTDB taxonomy): domain Bacteria; phylum Verrucomicrobiota; class Verrucomicrobiia; order Opitutales; family Opitutaceae; genus Palsa-1447. Next base: position 12,810 of record DASXYY010000024.1, on the reverse strand, counting down.
GGCACTGGGCTTCTCGCCGGGAAAGCAAAGATAATCCGGGTGAACGTTCACGAGTGCCATGCCGCCGCACTGCGCCACCCAGTCGAGCTTGTGCATCCAGATCGCGGGCGACTTTTCGCCCAGCACTAAAAACAGCGTCGAGTCCTGCGGCAGCGTGTACGGCAGTTCGACATATCCCGGGGCGCCGGGACGTGAAACGAGGAAAGGAAAAATCGTGCCGGCGCCTTCGGGCTGCGGCTCGAACGGATCGGTATCGAACGTGGAAGCGTCGTATTCGATCTCCAGTTCATGCAGCCAATCGAGGTTGTGCAGCATGAAGCCGGAGCGAAAGCCCGCGGCGCACCACTCGCGCGCGTATTGATTGATGCGCTTCGCATTTTTTTGGAAACGGCCGGACGAAGCGTACAACTTGCCGTCGTGGTGCAGATCGTGGATGCCGACTTCGAAGCCTTCGGCGGCGAGGCGGATGCGCAGCTCCGGCGCAACCGCATAGCTCCCTTCCGGCACGAAATTGAACGAGGAGCGGAAGCCCAGATCCGCCTCAAGTTCGGCCAGCTTCCGGCACTTGGCCACGCCTTCGGGCCCTTCGACATCGTGCGTGATGACGAAGGCAAATTCCCTTTCCTCGGGCCAGCCGCGCCAGCCGACCGGCACGGTGCCGGCCACCGGGGATATCGGCCAGCGGTCGGCGATCGAATCAAGTTTGCGCCTCGCAATGAATCGCCGGGCCGCGAGGCGAAGGCGCCAGGGGGAATGCGGCTTCAGCTGGTAATAGAGATCTCGGGTCAGCACGCCCCCACTCTACCGAAAACCGCGCTCGCCTGTCTGTCCGCTCATATAGCAAACGGCGGTGCTACCAGGACTTAACCCCGCTCCGATCTGGTACTACGTAGAGCTTAGTACCGATTCTCCTGAAAGCGATAGGCGGCGCGGCTCAATTCGGCACCATCTTTGAAACCGAGCTTGAGCTTGATCCGACCGCAGTAGGTTTGGACGGTCTTCAAACCCACGCCGAGGCTCGCGGAAATATCCTTCGTCGAGCGCCCCGCTCCGAGGAGGCGGAACACTTCCATTTCGCGGTCGCTGAGCAGCTCGGACGGATTCGCGCCCGTGTCGGCGGGCCGGCCGAGGTAACGCGTCGTCAGCTGCACCATCGAATCGGGGTTGGCGTAAATCCGTCCGGCGCGGACTTGCCGAATCGCGTCGACGATTTGTCCGGTGGACTCCCGTTTCATCACATAGCCGACGGCGCCGGCGCGAAATGCGCGCTCCATGTCCGTGAGTTCCTCGTGCATCGACAGGACCACGACCAGCACCTCCGGCAGGCGGCGCTGCAGATCCTTGATCAGGTCCAAGCCCGATCCCTTCTTCAGCGTCAAATCGACCACCGCCACGTCCGGCGGCGACGCTTCCATCGCCGCGAGCGCCGGGCCGGGGGCTTCCGCGGTGCCCAGCACGTCGAAGTCCGGCTGGGCCTTCAGATAATCCGTCAACAGTTCGCGGACCATCGGATGATCGTCCACGACGAAAATCTTGGTCCGTTCGCTCACGCGTTCGTTGGTCTCCATCAGGGGGCTTGGGGTAGTTTGCATATGACTTTGGTGCCTTCTCCGGGCGCCGTCACCCACGTGACGGTCGCGCCAATCAGACGCGCCCGGTGTTCCATGATCTGCAGTCCGCGGCCCTCGCCGCTGCCCTGCGGGCCGGCAAAGCCGCGGCCGTCGTCCTGCACGATCAGGCAAAGTTCATGTTCCCCGCTCCGCAGGGAAATATCGATCCCCTGCGGATTCGCATGCCGCAGGGCGTTGCCCACCGCCTCCTGGGCGATGCGGAACAGGTGCGCACAGTCGGGTCCGTCGACGCCGACGGTGGGGCCGTCATGTTGAAAATTGGAGCGAATGCCGCCGCGGCCGGCGCTCAGCGCCAGTTCCCGCAGTTCCTTCGGCAGCCGCTGCGGTTCGATTTCCTCCAGGAGGAGTCCGCGCGCGAGCTTGCGCGCCTTGTCCGTGCCTTCCTCGATCCAGCGCACGATCGCCTTGGCCTTCTTGGCCTCGGGGCGTTCACCCAGCTGCAGCACGAGGGTCTGCGCCGCCAGCGCCGTCGCCGTCAGGTGCTGGCCCAGCTCATCGTGCAGTTCCCGCCCGATCGCGCTGCGCTCGCGCGCGCCCGCATCCAGAATTTCCCGCTCGAGCCGCTGGCGCAGGACAACCGACTCGCGCAATTGGTTGGTGCGCTCGTCCACCTTGGCCTCCAATTCGCGGTGCAGCACGAGCAGGGCGTCCAGCAAAGCGACGATGAAAGAAAAGATGATCGTCGACATCAGGACCACCCACCACGAGCGCAGCGGCACCGGCTTTGGCGCGTAGAGCCACCAATCGTCGGCCAGGCGCGCGAGAATGGTGGATCCGATCATCACCAGCCCGCTGCGCCAGCCGTACCAGCCGGTGGCAAGCGTCACCGGAACGAGAAAACAAGTTGTCAGGGATATGACCTGGCCGGTGAAGTGATTGGCGACGCTGACGAGCGCGACGAGCGAAAACAGCAGTGCATAGTCACGCACCGGGCGTTTGGCCGAGGGGCGCAGGAACAGGCCGACGATCGAACGAACCAATCGGCTCTTCTCTGCACGGCGATCCACCCGACGAGTCAATCGGGTAAACCCCTGACTGCCAAGCAGCGATGCTTGCGTGTAAACACTCAGCCCGGGTAGGATGACTCAGGCTATGACCCACCGCATCACCCCCTTGCTGCTGGCCGTTTTCTTCGCCTCGAGTTTGGCCGCAGAATCCACCCCCGGCGTGCCCGATTGGGCCCTGCCCGGCTCCTCCACCCACCGTCAGGTTCCGCCGCCCGCCGGATTTCATCGCGACACGGTCACGTTCGATCGACCGATCGGCCTTTTCGAAGGCCAGTCCGACATCGGGGGACCGTTCACGTCGGGCAGCGCCTGGTACAATTCCGGTACCGGCACCTACAAAATCAAGGCGGCGGGCTACAACATCTGGTACTTCCGCGACGAATTCCGCTTCCTGTGGAAGAAAATGTCGGGCGATTTTCGTCTGGCGGCCGACATCACGTTTGAAAAGCCGAAAGGATTCGACGATCGAAAGGTCGTATTGGTGGTCCGCCAGGACCTCGACGACAACGCCAAGGAAGCCATGGCAGCGCTGCACGCCCGCGGACTGATTCATCTGGCCGTTCGCCCTGAGAAGGGCGCGGACCTCAAGGAGGCCGTTCATGTCGATCACCAGCGCAACGGCCACGAGCGCCTGGGCCTGGTCAAGGACGGCGACACGTTCACGCTGCTGGTCAGCCTCAACGGCGAACCGCTTCACGCCGCTGGTTCCACCACCCTGCATTTCGACGCGCCCTATTACGTCGGCATCGGCTTCACCTCCCACCAGCCGGCCAACCCGGACGTGGCGCTGATCTCGCATGTCGAACTGACGACGAAATAATGTCCGAGGCGGAAGCGCTCGTCCGGCGGCAGCTCGAAGCTTACAACGCGCGGGATGTCGATGCGCTGCTGGCCTGTTATGCGCCGGATGCCCGGATGTACCGGCACCCGTCGGAGTTGGTCGTGCAAGGACGAGACGCCATGGGCCGGCTGTTCCGGGACCGATTCGCCGAGCCGAATCTGCACGCCCAAGTGGTCCAACGAATTGTGCTGGCGAACAAGGTCATTGATCACGAGCTCGTCACCCGCACGTTCCCTGAAGGCCCGGGGACCCTGGAAGTGGCGATGATTTACGAAATCCGCGATGGGCTGATCGCCAACGCGTGGAGTATCCCGGGAACCATCACGCTCGCTTCGCGGTCGCCTTCTTCCGAATCCGGAAGATGACGCCCCCCGATCGCTGTTGGAACGGAGTCCAACTCATTGCCGTTGTCGCTGCGCTGGCTTGGGCCGGCGGCTGCGCCCAAACTCCTCCTGTGTCCGGGCCGCCGCCGGTGGCCGCCCGGCCCGCCCAGGCCGCAGCCTACGGCTGGCACGATTTCGTGCTCAGCCCTGCCAGCCCCGTGGCGTTCGACGGCGACTTTCGCCTGGTAAAGGTGCGCGATGACGGAACCGTTCAATTGATGTACCACGACCAGCTCCTGGTCGCCGGGCCGAAGGACAAGCCCCTCACCCGAGACTTTTCCAATCTACCTGTCGTGGTCGTCAGTGCCGACCCGCAAACCCAGACCGCGCACTTGCAGTGGCTCGCCAACCATTGACGTCGGTCGCGCGCTCATTCCCTCAAAGTCCATGCCAACGTTCATCCAGGCGGCCCGCCGACTGCGCAAGCACTGGGCTTTCTTTCTGCCCGCCCTGGTCACGCTGATCGCCTGCATCTCGATCACGGTCACGATCTTTTCGATTGTGCACGCAGTCATGCTGAAGCCGCTCCCCTTCCCCCAGGGCAACCGCCTCGTGGCGATCAACGACAGCTATCCGGGCGCCGGCGTCGCGCTCGCGGGAACGTCCATCACCAACTATTACGAGCGAAAGGGGCGCCTCAGCACGCTCTCGTCGCTCTCGATCTACCAATCGGCAACCTACATCGTCAAAACCGGGGCCGAGGCTCGCCGGGTGCAAGGGCTGCGGGTCAGCCCGGAGTTCTTCCAGACGGTCGGCGTTGGACCCATGCTCGGCCGCCCCTTTGATGCGAACCAACTTCGCTGGGGGACGGACAACGCCGTCATCCTCACGGCGGAATTTTGGAAAGCCTATTTCGGCTCCGATCCGCATGTCATCGGACGGCAAATGGAAATCGACCACGATCCGGTGGTGGTCCAAGGCGTGCTGCCGCCGGGCTTCACCTACCTTTCAACGGGAGGGCAAATCTTCCGGCCGTTTTCCCATTCACGTGACGACGAAAGCATCGCGAAGCGCCACGCCATTGTGTGCGCGATGATCGGGCGCCTGGCCGATGGCGCCACGCTGGCGCAGCTGCGCACGCAACTGCAAGCGATGACGCAAGCCGAATTGGCGAACGATCCGGATGCGGAAGGACTGAAGAGCGCCCACTATCAAATTTTGGCAAGTGGGCTGCTGGCATCGTACTCCCGCGACCTGGCTCCGTTGCTCCTGGCGCTGCAATGCGGCGCGCTGCTGCTGCTCGCCATCGGCGCCGCCAACGTGGCGAACCTGCAGCTGATCCGCCTGCTGGCCCGGCGCCGCGAATTGGCGCTTCGCCGATCGTTCGGCGCGGGGCGTTGGGTCTTGCTCTTTGAAGCAAACGCCGAAGCCATCCTGCTTCTGGCCGTCGGCTGGGGCGCGGCTTTGTTCATCACGCAGCAGGTTTTGCCGATCATCCATGCGCGCAGCACCGATGAACTCCTTCGCGCGGCGGACCTGCGGATTTCGCCGGCGGTCTTCGGGGCGAGCATCGCCGTAGCTCTGGTGTTCGGCGCGCTCTTCATGATCCCGGCATCGGTCCTTTGCCTCCGGACGAAGATCGCGAGCGCGCTTCAAAGCGAAGGCCGCGACGGCACCGCAAATCGGCGGACGCAATTTCTGCGCCATGTGTTTGTCTCCGGCCAAATTCTCCTAGCGTTCGTCCTGCTCGCCGGCGAAGCGGTCGCCGCGCTGAGCCTGCGGCAAATGATCGAAACGAATCCCGGCTACAGCGACGCGGGCGTGGTCACCGCGGCGGTCTCCCTGCCATGGAAAGGCTACCTGGAGAAACCCGCCGCAGCGACGCGCTTCATCAATCGCCTGCTCGACCAGGTACGGCAGTCGCCGGGAGTGGCACAGGCGGCGATTTCAACCGGCCTGCCGTTCGGTTCGCTGACCGAACAATCCGTGAGCGCCAATCAGAGCGACCTGGACAAGCAGCTCGCCAAGCCGCTCGACTACGTCCTGGGCATTTCGGCCGACTACTTCAAGGCGCTGGGCATCGTAACGGTCGAAGGCCGCGAGCTGAACAGCGACGATGTCGCCCACAACCGAAGCAATTGCGTCATCGACGAGCGTTTGGCCGGGAAGCTCTGGCCGGACAAGGACGCGCTTCAGCAGCACATTTATCTCGGCTCCAGCGGCACGGAAAGCCTGGCCTACACCGTGGTCGGCGTCGTTCGCAACGTGAGCCAATCGAAGATCATCGAAAACGGAAACCACGGTTCCCTGTACGTGCCCTTTGGGCCGTTGGAGCCGAACGTATTCTGGCTCGTCGTGCGCGGAACGAACGGTCAACCGCCGTCGCTACGCACCCTGTCGCACGCCTTCGCCGCATCGGACCCGGAAGTCGCGTTGGACGACGTCCAACCGATGACCTACCGAACCGCCAAGGGGACGGCCGAGCAGCGCTGGGTCGCATCCTTGGGCGGCATCTTCGGCCTCGCCGCCCTCCTTTTGGCCACGGGCGGGGCCTTCGCCGTCCTCAGCTACATCGTGCGCCAACGTCGAACCGAAATCGGCATCCGCATGGCCCTCGGCGCGACGCCAACCGACATCCTCCGTCACTTCGCTCGGATCGGCTTGGGGACCTACCTGTTCGGCGCCGCCGCCGGCAGCGTCGGCGCCTGGTATGGCGTCCAGTTGCTGCGTTCCTACTTGCCCGACTGCCTGCCCGCCAGCATTGCGCTCCTCTTGACCGTAGCGGCCCTGCTGGGCCTCCCCATCGGCATCGCCGTGGCGATCGCAAGCCGCCGCGCCGCCACCCTGTCCCCAGCCGCCGCCCTCCGCGGCGACTAAGGTGGAGCGCATGGTCCCCATGCGCTCCGCCCACGTCGAACAAATCGGCTTGCGCTTAGTCCAAAATGCCTGCTTTTTCTCACCTTCTGTCACGCACCCGTAGCTCAATTGGATAGAGCGTCTGACTACGGATCAGAAGGTTTGGGGTTCGACTCCCTACGGGTGCGCCACTTTACAAACCCCTCAGAGGAAAAGTTCGATTTTCACTCTGAGAACGGAATACTCGGGGCAACGGTTTACTACCATGAACCACCCCAAATCCCGCTCCAATAGCGATCCAGTAACTGATCCAAACGCGAACCAAGGGGCGCCGAAGCAGCGCGGAATTCGATGCTTCGAACGGCCCGACCGGCCGAGCCCATATGGCGTGCAGTGGCGTGTCGACGGGAAGCTTCGGAGCGAATGGTACGCGGAGCAGAAGGACCGCGACAAACGCGCTCGAGAACTCGCCGGCGCCCGGAAGAAGGGCCTGCTGGTCGACATCCCCGACCGTGAGGAACTCACCGAATGGCGGGCCTTCAAAGCCGCCGCCGCCGGAGTTGCCTGGCAAGACATACTTGCCGGGTACCGGGCCAACCTAAAGGCAACGGGAGCGGAGCCCTGCACGATCACCGTCGCGGCCGCCGCAACAAAGTATCTGGCGACGCAACAAGCCCGCCTGGACCGAAGGGAGATCGACGCCGCGACATTTCGCAACAAGCGGCACCGGATCCAAGAGTTTGCAAAGGGCTTTGGCTCGCAGTTGCTGACCCAAATTCGCGGGGAGGCGATCGAACAGTGGATCGACGACGTCAAAGAGCTGGAGAATCCACACACGGTGAACGACTGGCGGAAACACATCGGCGCATTCTTCGAGGCCTTCGATCGCGAAGTGCCCCGGAACCCTATCGACGACTTCAAGCGACGCAGCGACGCGGCAGAGGAGGTCAAGATCCGCACCGTCCAAGAGACGGCTCGCCTCTTCGCCTACGCACTGCAACACCACCCTGAAGCAATTGGGCGCCTCGCGTGCGAAGCGTTCGTGGGTCTCCGATTCAGTTCCGCGGCAAAGCTTGTGAAGGGCGACATCAACTTTGCCGACCGCTCAATCCTGCTGCCCGCCCGCAAGGTAAAGACGAGGCGGCGGTTCAATATTTCTGAAATGCCCGAGACGGTTTGGTCCTGGCTTCCTAAGACCAACGACGCCTGCTGGGCAATGACGGAGATCGAGTACAGGCACCTCAAGAGCGACCTATTCACGCAGGCTAAGGTCGTCCACCCCAAGAATTGCCTTCGACACGGTGCGGCAACTTATCATGTCGCCGCGTTCGGTGATGCCGGCAAGACGGCCACCATGCTGTGCCACCACGGGCAGCAGATGCTCTGGGCCCGGTACAACGGCGTCGCTAAACGAGAGCAGGCCCGGCTCTATTGGACCATCACGCCGCAGACGGTTGATCAACTTGCAGCTGGGGCTCCGGTGGTCCCTTTCGGCCAGCAAGCAGGATAGCCGCGTCGCCCAGGTCGACCCCGTACCGCTCAAGCTCGCGGCACGGGATCCGCTTCGGGTTGCCGTACGCCTTGATCTTCCGCCGCCGGATCAGCCGGCGCACCACCTCGACGTGGTAGCGAACGAGGAAAGCAAATTCCTCGGTCGTTAGCACGGACGGAAGCGGTTTGGCGGAAACCATTGAAAATTCGACCTCAGTTTGGCCCGGCGCCCCTCAGGGCATTGGTGCGGATCGCTCTAACGCAAGGCCCGGCCAAATAGGCCAGCTCTCCCCCGTTCATCAGAACCGATGGGTTCGTGCGGAGCCCGGGGAGCAACTCCGGTTTCTCAGTCATTGCGCGGGGCCCTTTCGGCGCTTTTTCGCAGGATGAGCTCGGTGGGCCAAGGGAGCCGACCGTAGCGGAAGCGGCGCCAGTCGGGTAAGGTCTTCGGGCACGTTGGATAACGGTATCGATATGCGGGTCCAGATTGGGCCGCCGCCTATCGATTTAGATGAAGGTTTTGCGGTCATGCCTAGTTTATCGCCGACACGGGCGCAGGCGACCACTCCCAAATTGTGCTACCGCCCAACCCGGAACCCGGCCGTTTCGCGCCGGCCGGCCCAGGAATGGCGGGGCCGAGGCAACCCCGTCACCTAGCAGCCCAGCGTAGCACCTGCTCGGTCACCTGGCTCAAGAGCCCCGGACGTCGGGCGTGCCGAGCGACCCAGGTCCACAGGAGGTACTTGCCTGCTTTCACCGGAAACCGGAACCTACGACGACGCCCCGGTCGGGGCGCCCGCATTCCACTGAAGTGCCGGGGACTCATGATGTATGCCGCCATCGCGGCGCCCGTGATGGCCTGGATGTCGGCTGATTCGAAGCGGCAGACAAGCTTTTCGGGCAGTAGAACGCTCACCGAGCGGCAAGCGGTGTGGCCTTTGCGTTTCATGACTTCATTCCTTCTCAAACCGGGACCCCGGCCCCCAAGAGTGGAATTGCGGTCGCGCAGCGCGGCCGCCCGTCGCGAGACGGTCCCGAGAGCCGAGGCCAAACCGGAAATGCTGCGTCTTCACGTTCTTTGAGCGTTTCGATCGCATTCCACTGCAATCAGAACGGACGCCACCCTTAGCCGCTGATCGTTCCGTGTCGAGCATATTTCGTATCCGTTTTTGTCGTACAAAGGGCGACAGCGTGCGACAAAATCTCGCACAGGGACTGGTGGCCTATCGTCTGGCCAGCCGTATAACGACGTAAGCCGCGGCGACGAGAACAGGCAGAATGAAAATCGTCGCCACAAAGCAGCCGACACGGCGCGTGCTGGCGTCATCGATCGCGGTCTCGGGCTTGAACCGATTCGAGCCGAAATGCGGCCGCTCGATCCCCCGGCTCTTGTAACCCTCTCGAAATGGCCGAGCGGGCCGATAGCCCTTCCAGAACACGGCCTCCACGACGACCCCGAGCGAGGGCTTTTCATCCGTTCCGCCCAGGACTCGTCGAGCACCCGGGCCTGCCATTCGTACCCGTGCTCAAGGTACCGGTGGATTTGATCGGAAAAGCTCTCCGGTACCATGCCGATACGCCGGCCGCCAATCGACACGGCGACGCGGCCTCGCTGTACTGGTTGCCGGAGTCCTGGGCTAAGATGACCTCTTTGCCCGAAGCTGCGTAGAACCGGATAAGATCCTGACGCCGGGACCCGTCGTAGTTGGCGCACGTGACCCCGGAAACGTGGAACCAGATCGCTCGAGCATGAACGTGGACAGGCTTCCGTCGGGAAGAGCCCATACCCGGTCAGCTGCGCTTCACGCTCCCGAAGCTCACTGGGTTTTCGACAAGCAGCCGCTGACCGCACTAGGAGGAAGCGCGGTGCTGTGAAATCCTGCCCTCAGGTTCGGAACGAACGACGACGGAACCGTCGGTGCCGCGGAGCCCGTCCACCCGGTGATGGCGGGCGACGACGTCACTCCGACGGTGCTCGGACCAAGAGCTATCGTCAGGCCGACCCCACGGAATTGCAGCAAAAGCTGCTCAACCCGCGTGAAGTTGTCGCCGAAGCCCACGAGCCTTCCCTCATTCTTCAGGGCTACCAGAAATCTGATGCTCTCCTGAACAATGGGCCAGGCGGTCGCATATAGATCCCAGCCGCCGTCGCCGGCCTTTCGCTTACGACCGTACGTGAGGTGCGCAATCTCCTTATGCATCCGGTCTGCGTCACTATCTCGACCGACTTTCTCCACCCAACCAGCCACAAAATCACCCGGGGCCATGTCGTCGTCCCTTCGCTTTTTGTCTGGCTTTGTAAAAAACTCGTCCAGCGCTCGGACGTGAATGACGAAGCTCTCAAGAAAAGCGGAATGCTCGAACGTCTTGGGGTCAGCTTGTTCCGTGGCCGCCTTCGCCCGCAGCATCATCGTCATCTCGTATAGAACGTGATCCAGAGCCTCTCCCGGGCATCCCTTGGGCGTAGTCTCAAACACGGCGCTCATGCGGTCGATTCAATTTCCTTGAAGATGAAGAATTGCGCCGAAAGCGCAAGGGGGCTGAGCCTGCCATCTCCGTAGCGAATCGCTCTGGCCGAGCTTGTTCAGAATTACCTGGGGCTTTGATTGATCCGCAAATTCGGTCGATAAATGCACGAGCCAGCGCGTAACTGCGGTGTTGGCGATCTGTATCCGAGTGATGTGGATTCCAAAATTTTCAGACCTTGACCGCTCGCCAGATTATTGCCGGGGTGCAACGCAGTCAGCCCAGAAAGCCACGACGCCGACGGTACTCCTCGCGGCGGCGATCGATGCCGCGGATCCGCTCGCCCGACCACCGACTGAGCGCCGGGCAAACCACCAGCAACACAAGCACAGTCACTAGGGCGGATTCCATGATCAAAGGATGCGAAGTTTCCGATTGGTCTGCAAGCCCGGGGGTCAATTTCAGAAGTTACGCGCAAATTCACCAACGTTCTTCACAATCGAATTCGCCCCTTTTCCATAGGAGGACGCCGGGTTGCTGTGGTTATTGGCCGCCTATATTACTACTGCTGTAATTCCCCCTTGCAGTTCTATTGGGCCACAGTGAACTCGGGGCGCGTTAATACAAATCTCGAATCGACGCGCAGCGGAATTGCTGGATTCTGGATGCGTTCTTTAGACAATTTTCCCCGGTCCGCGTGTCATCGCGAAGCCGGGGATATGCCCTGTAGCTCAAGAGGACAGAGCTCCTCAGTACCGGAGGGTACCTCTAAGGGGAAGATGGAGGTTCGAGTCCTCCCGGGGCAACTCCAATTCTGCCGCAGCTTGACTCGCGGCCATCGACCGAACGACGTCGTTCACCTCGCCTCGATCAACGCTATTGCCGAGGAGTGCTGCTGACCGTTCGCGACCCCGTTCGCTTGGTCGCACGCATGGGCCTCTCGGTCTCAACAGCCCTGCGGCTACTTAAGCGCAGGATAGCCCAAGACGATGCCGAGAAAGAAGCAGCAACCCGACACCCATCCGAGGGCGTGAAAAATCCAGTCGCGAGGATTCCGACCTTCGTCTCGTGAGATAACGCGCTCCCACTCCATTTCATTTCGACGAAACGCCTCGACGTCGCGCCGAAAGCCAACGAACGCGCGCTCCGTCGAATAGTAGTCCAAGGCTCCCCTAATTACGACCGCGGCCGTCCCAAGCACAAAAGCCCACAAAGCGCGGGTGACCCCTGGCGATGACCCTTTCGCGGCAACATATGCCAATGTGCCGGCCAGAGCCCCCGCATTCAACGTGAACAGATACCCGACTACACGGTCGAGCGTCGCAGTCCAGGTGGCACGAAGCCCTGACCACCGAGCCTCAATATACGTATCGATGGCTTGGCGCTCGTTGTTCGACGCGTCACGAGATTTCATGTGCAAGGTGTACGCTTCTTTACTAATGCGGCGGTCCTACTCCCCCGGAAGGATACGGTCCAGTGAACCCAGTTTGCCCCGTTTGCGGCGCGGCGGGGCCCGTGCAACCCTTGCTGGAACTCAAAGCGCTATGGGAGCCAAGGGCAACGGGACGCAGATACTGAGCCAAGCCGAGACGGAGTTTTAGAACCTCAACCATGTTGTCGCCGAAAGACATCAAATTGGAAATTCCCGCCACGGCACTCAGAAAACTTTCACATTCCTCGAAGACCGGCCTTGCGGTGGGCCCCAATGACCAAGCACCATCCAGGACGTGCCGCTTTCTAGAATACGTTAAATGCGCGACCTCCTTGTGCATCCGTTTCACTTCCGGATGTTCAACGCTTTTCTCAACCCAGTCTGAGACAAAATCGCGCGGGCGCATGTCGTCTGGCCTTGGGGTGCCTGCGGGGTCGGTAAAGAATTCCTCAAGACAGCGAATATGTATGAGAAAGCTCTCAAGGAAGGCTGAGTGCTGCCAGCCCCTCGGGGTTTTCGCTACTGCTTGAACAGTTTCAAGCGCCATCTCGATTTCGTACAATACGTGTTGAAGGGCCTCTTCGGGATGATCTTTAGGGGTCTTTTCGTGCATAAAAAATTACCACAGCCGTCCCATAGAGATCGTCAGAGTATCGTCCACTGACCGATTTCGCGGCTGCTGAAGACGAAGCCGGCGATGGCGAGTTGGAGCGGTTGGCGAGGATCCAAGGGATAATCTGGAGCGCGGAGCAGTTCGAGGCGG
>DASXYY010000023.1:0-13448 GCA_036502225.1 Opitutaceae bacterium | reverse complement strand
GCGGTCTCAACGCCGCAGGGGCAGAAGGTTCAGGGCCAATCTACAAACGTGTTCCGGACACTAGCCGGGGTGCGGGCTTCCCGAACCTTCTGTCCCGACGGGTTGCTCTCTTAGACAGCAATTCAAGCCACAAGCCGGGGTCGCCGACCCCGGCACCTGCGATGCGGAAACCGAAACCGCGGAGCGCATGGTCCCCCAGCCCTTTCGGCCTCAAACGCGGGCGGACGTCAAAGCGCGTGGGACCACGCGCTCCGCCCCTTAAAAATGCCCGTAATCCCCCTTGTCCAAATCCTTCGCGAACTGCACCAGCAGCCGCACGCACCCCTCGACGTCGTCCAGATTCACCAGTTCGCTCGGCGTGTGCATGTATCGCAGCGGCACGCAGACAAGTCCGGTCGCCACGCCCCCGCGCGAGATCTGCACCGCCCGAGCATCCGTTCCGGTCGGCCCCTTCTCACCCTCGACCTGGTACTCGATCTTGAGCTTGTCGGCGGCGGCCACCAACCGATCATAAATCTTCGGGTTGATATTGGGGCCGCGCCCCAGGATCGGCCCGCCGCCCAGCTTCAAGTCGGCAAACTTCCGATGGTCGCAATCGGGATGATCCGTCGCATGACTCACGTCAACGGCCACCGCAATGTGCGGATCCACCGCATAGGTCGAGGTGATCGCACCGCGGACGCCGATCTCCTCCTGCGCCGTCGCCACGGCGACCACCTTCGCCGCGGCCTTCCGCTTTTCCTTGGAAAGACGAATCAGCGTCTCGCCGACGATGTAGGCGCCCACCTTGTTGTCGAACGCCCGGGCCGCGCCGATGCGGCCGTGCAGCAACTCGAATCCATCCGCAAACGTCGCCACGTCGCCGATCGCGACCCGCTCGAGCGCCTCCTTCTTCGAGCCGGCGCCGATGTCGATCCACATCTCGTGCATCTCGGGCACCTTCTTGCGATCCGCCTCATCCATCAGATGAACGGCGCGTTTGCCCGTCACGCCGCGCACGGGTCCCTTTGCGGTCCGAATCACCACGCGCCGGCCGGAAATCAGAATGCGGTCCTGGCCCCCGATGTTCTGGAAGTACAGATACCCATCCTTGTTCACGAACGTGATCATGAACCCGATCTCGTCGATGTGCCCCGCCAGCATCAGCACCGGATCGCCGCCGCCGTTCAGCGTGGCCCGGCGGTTGCCAAGCGCATCCTTGGCATAGTCGTCCGCCGCGGGCTTTACATGGCGGTCGAACACCGCCTGCGCTTCGAATTCCGAACCGGAGGGCGAACGGGACTCAAGCAACTCGGCCAGAAACGGGGGAATGGAGGGAGCGGCCGGCATGTCAGGCGAATTCGGTGTCAATCAGCTCGCAGAAATAATGGATCAGAAACAGGTGAGCCTCCTGCGCGGCCGCCCCGCGCAGGCCCGGCACGATCAACTCCACGTCCGCCACGCCGCGCGTGGTGCCGCCGCCCCGGCCCAAAAAAGCCACCGTGCCCAGCCGCAGGTCGCGCGCAGTTTTCAATGCCGCCAGGACATTCGGTGAATTTCCACTGGACGTAAAGGCAATGAACAGGTCGCCCGGCCGGCCGAGCGCCGAAAGCGACCGTGAAAACGCCGCCTCGTAGCCGTAGTCATTGGCAATGCAGGTCACCAGCGATCCGTCGGCCGACAGCGCGATCGCGGGCAGCCCGCGCCGGTTCTTGGCATAACGCCCCGTCAGCTCGGTTGCGAAATGCGAGGCCTCGGCCGCCGAACCGCCGTTGCCGGCCGTCAGGATCTTTCCGCCGCTTCGGAGCGTGTTGAGAATCATCACCGCCGCGGCGTCGATCGCCGGCCGGATCTCCGTCAAGGCTTGCAGCGTGCGGGTGGTACTCTCCAGGCACTCCTCGAAAGTCATTCCGGCAGGTTTGACGGGTGAAACGCGCCGAGGCCATTGCAAAAAGGCGGGCGCCCCGGGAAGCTGGAAACATGCGCCTGACGACGCTTGGCCTCCGCGATTTCCGCAATATCGCCGAAGCGCGGGTCCGGCTCGAAGGCCGGCGGCATTTCTTCCTCGGGGCCAATGGCCAGGGCAAGACCAACCTGCTGGAAGCGGCCGGATGCCTGACCGCCCTGCGTTCGTTCCGGACCTCGGACACGAAAGCGTTGATCCGCTCCGGTACGGCCGAGGCGGCGATCGCCGCTGATCTCGAACACGAACATCGCGGCGCGACCTCCCTGCGCATCCTATTTCGCTCGGAGGGAAAGGAGCTGTGGTCCGATGGCGAAAAGGTTCGGCGCCTGGGCGATCATCTGGGTCATTTCCCGGTCGTCGCATTCTCGTCGCACGATTTGCAGCTGTTGCGCGGGTCGCCTGCCCTGCGCCGGCGCTGGCTCGACCTGACGCTCGCGGCCATGGACGCGGCTTATCTCCAGGCCTTGCAGACGTACGCCCGCGCTCTCGCCGGCCGAAACCAATTGCTCAAATCGGCGTCGCCCGACGACGCCGAACTGGCGGCGTTCGAGCAGGTCCTGGCGCCCGCGGCGGCGACCGTCCAGCGGCTGCGCGTCGCGGGACTGGCGGAAATCGGCGTGGCGGTGGCCGACAGCTACCGGACCGTCAGCGGCGCCGCCGAGGCCGCCCACTTGGGCTATGAGGCTCCCGCCGGCTCCGGCGAACCGGGCTACTGGATACAAACGTTCGCCTCGGGACGGGCGAACGATATCCGCCTGCGGAGCACGCTTCGCGGCCCGCATCGCGACGATCTCGGCCTGCTGATCGCCGGCCAGCTGGCCCGCGATTTTGCTTCGGAGGGCCAGCAGCGATCGTTCGTCCTGGCCCTGCGGCTCGCCCAGGCCGCCTGGTTCCAGGCCAAGAGCCGCGCCCGCCCGGTCATTCTCGCCGACGATGTCCTGGGGGAGCTCGATCCCGACCGCCGCCGTCGCTTCTGGTCGGCGCTCGATCCCGACTGCCAGGTGCTGGCGACCGGCACGAGCCTGCCCGACCGCGATCTCGGCGAATGGCAGGTGTTTCAGGCCACCGCCGGCAAGTTCATGCCGGCACTCTAGACGGGTGGAGCGTATGGTCCCCATGCGCTTGGTCGCCAAATGCGGGCGGACGTCAAAGCGCGTGGGGACCACGTGCTCCACCCAGTCTGGACACCACGCCCCGCGCCCCCGAACATCCCTCCGTGGGCCGAACACACGTGCGCCAGCTCTGGAAGGCGAAACTCGCCGGGCAAACCCTTGCTGCCACGGCGGCGCCCATCAGCCTGCAGCGGGTCGCCTTTGTCGGACGCGTCCTGGGCATCGACCCCTCGCTGCGCGCCACCGGCCTGGCGCTGCTGGAATTCAGCGCGGGCTCGGCCGCGCCGCGTATCCTAAAGTCCGACACCGTGCGCGTGCCCCCGCGCGAATCGTCGGCCCAGGCGCTCGCCGCAATCCACCGCGCGGTCACGGCGATGATCGGACACGGCGGCGTGCGCCACGTGGCGCTGGAGCAGAGCATCTTCGTCCAGAACCACAAGACGGCCCTCATCCTGGGTTCGGCCCGCGGCGCGGCGATCGCCGCCGTGGCGCTGCTGGACATCCCCGTCTTTGAATACCCTCCCCTGCGGGTGAAGGAGGCGGTGGTCGGCGTCGGCCGCGCCAGCAAGGAGCAGGTCGCCCGCACCGTGCGAACCCTCGCCGGTCTCGACGCGATCCTGGCCTGGGACGAGGCCGACGCCGCCGCCGTGGCGCTCTGCCACGCCTACACCTACCGCGCCCTTTAGCGGGTGGAGCGCGTGGTCCCCACGCGCTTTGACCTCCATCCGCGTTTGTCGCCCGAGCGCGTGGAGACCACGCGCTCCACCTCGCGATCGGCGCAAGCGGCAATCTTTGCCTCCAGCTCAAATCGGGCCGGAATATGAATCTTATGATATTACACATAAGCATCTTACACGATAATAAACCATCCTGGCCTGCCCCATGCTTATAGCCTCGCACCCGTCATGCTCATCGACCGCAACCTCCTGCCCTACATCGTATTTTCGGAAGACGCCATCATCGAAGCCCTCCGAAAGATCAGCCGCAACGTCGGGCGCGTAGTCTTTGCGGTCAGCGAGCGCGGGCTCCTCGAGGGCGTTCTCACCAACGGCGATTTTCGCCGCTGGCTGGCGGCCAATCCCGATTTCGACGTCAACCGGCCCGTGGCCCGGATCATGAACCGCACGTTCCGGAGCATGCCGGCCGACGCCGAGCCGGACGCGATCGTCGCCGCCATGGGTTCGCATACCTGCATCCCGCTGACCGATGCTCGCGGCCACCTGGTCGCCTTCGCGCGCCAGACGCTGCCGACCGACGTGATCAAGATTGGCCAGCGCTCCATCGGATTCGACAGCCCCGCATTCATCATCGCCGAAATCGGCAACAACCACAACGGCAGCCTGGAGCTCGCGCTCAAGCTGATCGATCTGGCCGCCGAGGCGGGCGCCGACTGCGCCAAGTTTCAGCTCCGCGACCTCGCCACCCTTTACCGCTCCGCCGGCGCCGGCGCCGAAGACCTCGGAGCCGAGTACACCCGCTCCCTGCTCGACCGCTTCCAGCTCAAGCCGGAGGAGCTCTATCGCTGCTTCGACCGCTGCCGCGAGCACGGCCTCGCCCCGCTCTGCACCCCGTGGGATCTCCGCAGCGTGGAACTGCTCGAACAGTACGGAATCGACGGATACAAGGTGGCCTCGGCCGACCTCACCAATCCCGACCTGCTCCGCGCCATCGCCGCCACCGGCAAGCCGATGTTCTGCTCGACCGGCATGAGCTCCGAGGACGAGATCATCGCCGCCGCGTCCGAGCTGCAGAGCCACAGCCATCAGGTGGTCCTCCTCCACTGCAATTCTACCTATCCGGCTCCCTACAAGGACATCAACCTGAGCTATCTCAACCGCCTCAAGGAAATCGGACGCGGCCCGGTCGGCTATTCCGGCCACGAGCGCGGCATCAACGTGGCCGTCGCCGCCGTGGCGCTGGGCGCCAAGGTGATTGAAAAGCATTTCACGATCGACCGGGACATGGAAGGCAGCGACCACAAGGTGAGCCTGCTGCCCGAAGAATTCGCAACGATGGTCCAGGCCATCCGTCAAATCGAGGCCTCGATGGGCGCCGCCAAGGCCCGCACGATCACCCAGGGCGAAATGATGAACCGCAGCAATCTGGCGAAGAGCCTGATCGCCAGCCGCAACATCGCCGCCGGAGACATCATCGAAGACGCTTCGGTCGTCGTGCAAAGCCCCGGCCGCGGCTTGCAGCCCAATCGCAAACCGGAACTCGTCGGCCGCCGGGCTATTCGATCGATCAAGCGCGGCGACTTTTTCTATCCGTGCGACGTCGGCGAGCAGGTGGAGTCGGCCCGGCCCTACCAAATGCTCCGTCCATGGGGCGTGCCGGCCCGCTATCACGACCTCGCGACACTGCGGCCGAAGAGCAATCTGACACTCATCGAGTTTCACCACAGCTTCAAGGACCTGGATCTGAACGTGGCGGAGTGCCTGAAGGAGCCCCTGCGCGGCCTCGACCTGGTGATCCATGCGCCCGAGCTTTTCGCGCGCGATCACGTTCTCGACCTCACCTCGCCTGATGCCGCTTACCGCGAACGTTCCGTGGGCGAACTGCAGCGGGTGATCGATCTGACGCGGACGACCCGGCATTTCTTCCCCGCCTGCACGCTGCCGCGCATCATCGTCAATCTCGGTGGATTTTCCCTGAATGCGCCGCTCTCGGCCGCCGAAACCACCGAGCGCGTCGATCTCCTCGGACGGAGCTTGAAGGAGCTCGACACGGCCGGTGTGGCGCTGCTGCCCCAGACCATGCCTCCCTTCCCCTGGCATTTCGGCGGGCAGCGCTACCACAACCTGATGCTCGGAGGTTCCCAGATTGTGGAGCTCTGCGAGCGGTTCGGCTTCAAGATCTGTCTCGACCTCTCCCACTCCGCGCTGGCTTGCCGCCACGCGGGCGAAGACTTCACCGCCTTCCTCACGCAAGTGGCCCCCTACGCGTCGCACCTGCACGTGGCGGACGCCCGCGGCCTCGACGGCGAAGGCCTGCAGGTCGGCGAAGGCGACATCGACTTCGAATCGATCGGGCGCCTCCTTGACCGTCTGTGCCCCACCGCCAGCTTCATTCCCGAGGTCTGGCAGGGCCACATCAACGACGGCGAAGGCTTCTGGAAGGCCATGGCCCGCCTCGAAAAGGCCTGGGGCGCGGCTGACACGCTGCACCGGACCGCCGCCTGAGGTAAAGGGACGCGGCGCACCGCTGCCCTTTGGCCGAAAACCAAGTTCCAACGGCGATAAGCTGTAGCCGGGGGCGGTGACCCCGGTACTTGCGACGCCGCCTTCGGCGAAGACCGTTAGAAAACCGATCGCAGACGGCGATCACCTCGTTTTCGATCGTCGTTCGAATCAGTAATATTGGCCGCCCGTATTCGCACTTCCGGCAACGTTTCCAGGCAAATAATTGGCGCCACCGCCATTGGTGTCCAGCACGGCGCCCGCCTGGACTCCATACCTGGTCCCCGTCGCCGCTCCGGACCACGATACCCGAGTTCCCCACGAATGGAAACGGACGAAGGATAAGCCATAAAGCGAGGCAAAAGTGCTGAACGCAGGAGTACCCGTCAGAGTAACGGTCAAATTGTTCAGGTAATCAACGTTGCAGGAATCACCCACGCTGACGTGGCGATTCGCGGATCCGCTGATTGTGTAGCTGTTGGTAACATATACGTTTCCGCAGTTTCCGCATTGGATATGATCGCCTCCGCTGAAGGCTGGAAACGTGATGCCGCCGCCGATCGTCATCCAGGAACCCCATTTCGAATAGATTCCTTGAATGCTCATGTTCTGAATCGTGATATTGGCACCGCTTTGCGCCGTAATTATCCCATTCAAAACCACATTAGTTGGTGTCGTGGCGTTGCCATTGACCACAACCACGCCCCCGATTGAACGATCCAAAGTTGCGTTTTGAGCATAAGTGCCGTCGGCCAGCTGTACAGTTACTGTCGAATTGAAGGGCATGACCCACAGCTTGATCGAATCGAACGCGAATTGAAGCGTAGCCCAAGGACTCGAGGCCGAACCGTCACCGGTCGTATCTGAACCGGTAGGGCTGATATTTACGGTCAGACTGGTGTCGGAGTTGCTTTGAATGATAAGGTTCATGCCTGCAGTTTTTGTCTTTTTTTCGTCAGTACAATCTTTTTGTCAGCTTCGTCATCACAGCTATCCAACGGACAAAGCTTGGCGCCCTTACCCTCCCATCCATCTCTCCGAAGCAACTCAGTGAGATCGAATGACCTGCTTCTGCAAATAATTACTTGCACCGCGCGTCCGGGACTCATCGGGGCTCGCGCCTGGGGTCGAAACCGAATTTTTCCCGGACGTGAACCCAGGCGCTTCACCTAGGGGCCGGGGCGGGACCGCGATGTAAGTCCGCGAGCCAGGACAATTCGTCGCTGATCCAACCTTCGTCTCTATTCGTTAAGCCGACTCCGGCAGCGCTGGAATGATCATGTTCGCCAGAAACTCTTCCCGCGGCAGGAACGGAAAGAGATCCTCCAGCGGCTTGGAAACCATCTTGCCCGACGGCGACTGGGAGGAGCTGACGCGCGGCTGGCGCGGCTCATCGTAGACCGCCATCACTTCGCAGATGTGCGGGCCGGGACCGGCCAGCGCCCGACGAATGCCCTCGGACAACCCGGCGTGGTTGGCAATGACCGAACTGGGAATGCCATAGGCGGCCGCGATTTTCTGCGTTTCGGGGAAAGTGAGTCCGCTCGCCGGCGTGCTTCCGACGAGCTGCTTGAAATAGGCATTCTGTGATGTGACGATCGAGCCGTAGCCGCCGTTGTTGATCACGAAGATTTTGATCGGCAGTTTGAGCCGGGCGATGGTCTCCAGCTCCTGGATGTTCATCTGGAATCCCCCGTCGCCGTCGATGCAGATTGTGGTCTGTGAATCGTTGGCCAGGCAGCCGCCGATGCTGGCAGGCAGGCCGAAACCCATGGCGCCCAACCCGGGTGTCTGCAACATGCGCTGTCCGGCCTTGGCCTTGAACGCCAGAAGGAAAATTTCGATGGCGGTACCCGAGCTAGTCGGAATGACCAGGGCGTCGGCGGACATCTGATCGCCCAGCGTTTCCGTGAACGCGTACATGCTGACCGGACCGGATGCCGGACGAGGGGCATCCGCCGGGACCAGCGGGTAGCGACGTTTCCAATCCGTGCAGCGTTCGCGCCAAGGCGACCACTGTGTCGGGGCAAAGGGCTTCCACTGGGCCAGCAGCTCGCGCAAAAACTCCTTCGCATCCGCACAGACCGGCACCTGAACGTGCGGACGCATCTTCTCGAGCTCGGCCGGGTCGATATCGACCATGATCTTTTGCGCCCCGCGCGCGTAGCGCTCCGGTGCGAAGGCGGTGCAGATGATGTCGAGCCGCGCGCCGATCGAGAGAAAGAAGTCGCAGTTCTGCAGGGTGAAATTGGCGTACCGCGGCGCCATGCCGCCCGGCCGTCCCGCGAGATTCGGATGATCATCCGGGACAAAATCCATCGCCGGCCAAGTCAGGCCAAACGGGGCCGTCCAACGCTCCACCAGCTCGCCCATCTCGGGCAGGGCTCCGGCCAGTCGAATGCCATTTCCGAGGAGCAGATAGGGGCGCTCCGCCTGGCGGAGCATCTCCAAGGTCCGCTTCACCGCCGCCTGCAGAAGCTCGGGCTGCAGGCTGCGAGCGGACGCCGACGGAGGTTCAAAGCGATCCAGCTCGTCCGGCGTCACCTTGGCGGTCTGGACGTCGAGCGGAATCTCGATCCACACCGGACCGGGCCGGCCGGTCAGAGCCAGGTGAACCGCCTTTTCCAAATGATAACGGATCGAGGCGGGCTCGCTCACGCACACCGCGTACTTGGTGATCGATTTCACGAGCTCGATAATGTCTATCTCCTGCGGGCCGCGATTGCGCAGGCCGCTCCGGCCCTTCAAGTCGGCCGTCTTGACCTGGCCGGAGATGAAGATGACCGGCGTGGAGTCGAGCCACGCTCCGGCCACCCCGGTCAGGGTGTTGGTCGCGCCCGGACCCACGGTGACCATAGCGGCCCCCAGCCGGTGTCCAAATTTTGCATACCCCTCGGCGGCGATCGCGCAGGCCTGCTCGTGGAGATTGCACACGTACCTGATCCCCGAAGAACCCAGCGAATCGTTGAGGTGCATGGCGCCGCCGCCCGTAAGCAGGAACATGAGATCTACCCCCTGCTCCTGCAGGAATCGCATAACGTAATCGGAAAGCTTGACGGGTTGCGCGGCGCCGGCGGCCGGCGACGTCTCGGTGGAAGAGGCGGAGGCAATCATGGAAATAAAAATTTCAGGCGGCGCGGGCTTCGCCACGGTTTCGGTTTTGGAGCTGCAGCCAGAAATCCATCAGGATCTTCGGGCAGCGCGGATGCTTGCCCAGGGCCGCGATCAGGAACGGCTTCGTGTACTGGATGAAGACCAAATAGCGGTGCGGCTCCGGACAGGCCTCGAGCCGGCGGCGGAACTCGTCGATCAGGTCGATCCCGTTTTCCTTTGCCACCTTGAACATCCAGAGCGTCGTGCGCATGTGGTGCTCGTTGCGTTTGGCGTCCGTATACGAGAGATTGTCCTGGCTCGGATGCACCCGGATAAAGGCGGTCGGCACCGGCCGGTAGACGATTCGGCCGAATCGCGTCAGCCACACGCAAAGCATTCGATCCGTGTCGAAAGGATTCTCCTGATACAGCGTGTCGGCGCAGCCGCGGAACGCCTCGGACTTGGCGACCACGGTCGAATAATGTCCCGGCGTGCCGCCCAGGTTGGCGACCAGCGCTCCGGTCATGTCCATCACCCAGTCCTGCGTCAGCGGCTGGTAGTGGGAGGCCGTCCAGAACATCAGGCTATCGTGCCATTGGGTCGGCGCCGCTTCTCCGGACATGTAAAAGTGGGCGGAATAGCAGGCGGCGGCCTGGTTCTCCTCCAGGGCGCGGAGCGACGCACCGAGATGTTCCGGAGCCCACCAATCGTCATCGTGCAGGATCGCGATGTAGGGAGCGGCGAATTCGGCCTGGATGATCACCTTGGCGTGGTCGATCACGGTCAGGGGCGGATCGCGATAAATGTAATTGATCGGAAGCTTGCCGGCGAAGTCGCGACACACGGCCTCGGACCGGCGGTCGCCGCCATTTTCCATGACACGCACTTCCGCGATTCGATCGGCGGCAGTTTGGCGCGCGATCGACGCCAGATTGGTCGCGAGGAAGCCTGGCCGGTTCGCCGTCGAAACAATCACGATGGTGTCGCGAGTCATGTGGGTGACCGAGTTAGCATTTCGCGGGCCACGAACGCGTTATCGTATGTATATTTTTATCAGTAAACATTTTGCGTATCTTTAATCGGGCATGGGATGCGAAGTAGGTCAAAATTGCCGCATTCCGACTCCGTCAGGAATAAGTTACTTATATACTTATCCTTAAACCCGTTCCGTTACCTCCGCCGTAAGTGGAGCGCTAGTTGCTAGTTACGGCGCACGTCAACACACCCATGCTGAAACTGGCAGAAATCCCCCCCATCACTTTCGTCGGCGAAGGCACAGAGAACATTCTCAACCTGGCGGAAGAGTCTGCAACCGTCCGATGGCTGGCTTCGCGCATCCAGGCTGACTTTCCCGATGCAACTCGCCTGGGCGTCATCTACCCGACCAGCCCCGAACTGATCCTGGTGTGGCTCGGCGTGCTCCTCGCAGGAAAAGAGCCCTGTCTGCTCCAATATCCGACCGCCAAACAGAGCGTCGAATATTGGCACCGCTCGGTGGAGGCGGCGATTGAAAGCTGCAATTTGGAAGGACTCATTGTCCCGGGAAGCTTGCCGGCCACCCTGCCCTCCTCCGCCCCGTCACTGACGTTGGACCAGCCGTTTGGCCGCGTGGAGGGGGCCAGCCCAGAGATCGGGACTGGAGCCATCATCCAGCTTTCCTCCGGCACCACCGGCCATCGCAAAGGCATCCGTTTCACGCTGCGGCAGGTGGAGCGCCACGTTCTGAATTACAACCAGGTGCTCGGCTTGGGTTCGAGCGATGTCGTGGTCTCCTGGCTGCCCCTGTATCACGACATGGGATTCATCGCCTGTTTCCTGATGCCGCTGCTCTTGCGTGTTCGATTGGTGATGATCGATCCCATGACCTGGGTCCGGCGCCCGCGCCTCCTGCTGGAAACCATCGCCCGCTACGACGGCACGATTTCCTACCTGCCGAACTTCGGATTCGAAGTCCTGGCGAAATGCGCCGCGGGTGCGCCGCCGTTGCCGACCATGCGGCGGTGGGTGTCCTGCTCGGAACCGACCCACGCCGCGACGATGGAAAAATTTTGCGCGGCCATCGGCACTCCTCGGGAGTCGATTGCCGTCTGCTACGGCATGGCCGAAAATGTGTTCGCCGTCACGTGGGGGGAAGGATTCCGCACTGTGAGCAGCGATGGCGTTGCGCGGGTCAGCTGCGGAACGCCGATTCCCGGCACCGAAGTGATGTCGCTCGACGGCGAGCTTTTCGTGCGGAGCGACACCTCCGCGGCCGGATACCTTGGCGTCGGCGACCTGCGGCGGCCCGACGGCTACTATCCCACCGGAGACCTGGGCTACTTGGACCAGGGCGAAGTCGTCGTCTGCGGACGCAAGCGCGACATCATGGTCAGCGCCGGCAAAAAATATATTCTCAGCGATCTCGACTACGCGGTCGCGAGCCACTTCCCCCAATCGGCTGGCCGGATTGCGACGCTGGCGCAGTTCGACGAGCACCTCGGCTCCGAAACCGCGCTCTTCCTGGTCGAAGACGGCACATTCTGGTCGCGGCAGATGGATGAGGATCTGAAAGAGAAGATTCGCAGCGCCACCGGCCTGGAAAATTTCGAAGTCCGGTTCGTTCCCTCCGCCTTCATCACCAAGACCTCTTCCGGAAAGATCAATCGCAGCAAGACGCTCGATGATTGGAAGAAGGTGGTGGAGAGCCAATCGTCACCGGTGCGCCGGGCCCAACCGGGACGCTTTCTGGAAAAAATCGCTGAACTCTTTCCGTCCGCTTCCCTCGATCACCCGGTGGGCGAGGTGTTCGATTCCCTCGGCTCCATCTCGATTCGCATCGCCTGCGAGCAAAGCGGCATCGCCTATGACGAGAAAGCCTCGCTGCGCGCCATGGCCGCGGCGATCCCCGCCGAAGCGCCCAGTGCCACCGACGAAAAGGTCTTCAGCATCGTGGCGCTCGTCGACTGCGTCAAACTGGGCTTCAAGGGTGGTCCCAGCTTCATCACCGAAGCCTTTCTCGCCCGGCTGGAGGAAAAGCTGGGCTGCAAGGTGCGCTTCGAGCACGTGGTTTGCCCGCCGGCGCCGCTCCTTTTTTCCGACCTCGTCTTTCACGATTACTTCATGCCGCGGGATGATCAGGAGAAGTATCACTCCATTTCGTCGGTGATCCAAAAGCTCAAGTCAGCCAGCCTGATCCTGATCGACGATGAGGACGCCCTCCGTCTGCTGGAAACCTGCGTCTACCCCGTTCTGAGCCACCGGTTCATCAACCACCCGTCCGCCGACCTGATCAGCTACCGCCTTCAGCCCTACACGCAGCAACACCACCTCCTGGCGAAATCAGTCGTGCTCGGCGGAGACATTCCGCCGGACATGATTGGCCCTTCGATCGATCAAATCTCCGAATATCTGAAGGTTCCGATCATGCGCCTGGCTTTCATCGAAGCCTTCCGCCCGTACACCTCGAATTGGGATTACACCGAATATCGCACGTACACCTCGGACGAAGATTTCCAACGGCGTCCGGTGAACGCCGGAGCGATCCAGTTCACTATTCTAAAATTCATCCTCGATCGGAAAACCCAATGGCGTCTCGCCGCGGTTGCGCCCTGCTCCAAACCATTGGTCGAGGGACCGCCCCACTTCTGCTCCTTCCTGCTGAGCCGCCGGGCCATTGACGCCGTGGTCGACCGCTTCGATTCGTTTTGCATCGCCGGCCTCCCGTGCAGCGCCCCGTACATCGTGCAGCGCATTGAGGCGAAGGGGAAAAAGTACTTTTTCTCCGGCGATCTCAATCCGAGCCGGGACGACTTCGATTGCATGCTTTGCACCGGCTTCTATGGGCCGACCAACACGCAGAAGCCGCTTTTGGAATTCATGCAGATCACCGTCGAAGGGGGTCGCGTCCGCAACGCCCCGCCGGAACTCGTGGCGCAATGCACTCCCCTCGTGGAAGGCAGCCCGGCGGATCTCATGCGCTTTTTCAACGCGAACCGGATCATGCCCGTCGGAAATTATCTTTTGAACCAGGCGCGGATTCGGCAACGGACTACGGGGCAGGCGGCGTAAAGCGAAAGCGGAAAGGTGGAGCGCGTGGTCCCCACGCGCTGTTCGACGCCTAAGGCGGAAAAGCGCGTGGGG